>JAXMBY010000170.1:0-2006 GCA_046349655.1 Planctomycetota bacterium | reverse complement strand
ATCGAAATCGGCTGGGAGGAATGACCGCATCATGAAACGCATCGAATTTCGATCCGTCCTGCTGTCCCTGTTGTGTGCCACTGCGCTCACGGCCTGCGAGAGGACGACGACGGCCGTCGCCACGCCCGTCGCGACCGAGGGCGCGCAGGCCGCGGCCCTGCCGCTCGTGGTCGTGTACAAGAGCCCCACTTGCGGCTGCTGCGAGTCATGGATCGCGCACATGAAGGCGGCCGGCTTTCCCGTCGAGGCAAAGGATGTCGACAACATGGATGCCATCAAGACGAAAGTCGGCGTGCCCTACGGGAAGGGCTCCTGCCACACCGCGGAAGTGGGCGGCTATTTCATCGAAGGCCACGTGCCCGCCTCCGATGTGAAGCGCCTGCTCGCCGAGCGGCCGCAGGCAAAGGGCCTCACCGTGCCGGGTATGCCCGCAGGTTCCCCAGGCATGGAAGTGCCCGATGGCACGGTGCAGCCCTACGACGTCGAGCTCGTCGCGCTGGACGGCACGACGACCGTCTTCGCGCACCACCCGCCGTGACCCCGGAAGAATTCCGCACCGCTGCCCACACCCTCGTCGACTGGATCGCTGACTACCGCGCGAAGGTCTACGCCAGCGAATTGCCGGTCCTCTCGGCGAACAAACCGGGCGAAGTGCGCGCCGCGCTTCCCGCCGCGCCGCCCGAGAGCCCTGAGCCGTTCGACGCGGTGATGCGCGATCTCGACTCGATCATCCTGCCCGGCTGCACGAACTGGCAGAGCCCGAGCTTCTTCGGCTATTTCCCCTCGAACAGCGCGCTCGCCGCGGTGCTCGGCGACCTTGCGAGCACGGGTCTTGCGCAGCTCGGCCTCAACTGGCAGTCGAGCCCCGCGCTCACCGAGCTTGAAGAAGTCACAACCGACTGGCTGCGGCAGATGCTCGATCTGCCAGCGGCCTTTCGCGGAGTGATCCACGGCACGGCGTCGGAGGCGACACTCGTCGCGCTCATCTGCGCGCGCGAGCACGCAACCGGCTACGCCGCCGCCCGCGGCGGGTTGCAATCGGCGGGCAAGCCGCTCGTCGTCTATGTCACCGCGCATTCACACAGTTCGGTCGAGAAGGCGGCGCTGCTCGCCGGCTTCGGGCGCGAGCAGTTGCGACTCGTCGCGACGGACGAGGCTTTCGCAATGGACCCCGACGCACTCGAAGAAGCGATCCGCGAGGATCGCGCGCGCGGCGCGCAGCCCTGCGCCGTGGTCGCAACGACCGGGACGACGGGCACCACCGCGATCGATCCTGTCGAGCCGATCGGCCGGATCGCGCACGAGAACGATCTCTGGCTGCACGTGGATGGCGCGATGGGCGGCGCGGCGATGATCCTGCCCGAATGCAGAAAACGCTGGGCCGGCATCGAACGCGCGGACTCGATCGTGGTGAATCCGCACAAGTGGCTCGGCGTTTCGATGGACTGCTCGGTGTATTTCGTGCGCGATCCAGAGCACCTCGTGCGCGTGATGTCGACGAACCCGAGCTACCTGCAAACCGGGGCCGATGCGGCGACGATCAACTATCGCGACTGGGGCATCCCGCTCGGCCGGCGCATGCGCGCATTGAAGCTCTGGTTCCTGATCCGCGAGCAGGGCGTCGCGGGCCTTCAGGCGCGCCTGCGGCGCGACCTCACGCTCGCGCGCTGGTTCGCCGCAAGGGTCGATGCGACCGACCATTGGGTGCGCCTCGCGCCGGTGCCGCTGCAGACGGTGTGTGTGCGGCACGAGCCGCCGGGGCTCGCCGGGGAGGCGCTCGATGCGCATACCCTGGACTGGGTGGGTCGCATCAACGCCTCCGGGCGGGCGTATCTCACGCCCTCGCAGCTCGAAGGCCGGTGGATGGTGCGCGTATCCTTCGGCGTCGAGATGGCCGGGCGCGAACATGTGGAGGCGCTGTGGCGGCTGATGCGCGAGTCAGCCGAGCGACCAGTAACCGAGACGGCTTCGCGCCTGTAAGCGGCGCCAGAGATTGAGCGGGCGAC
>JAXMBY010000169.1:0-1251 GCA_046349655.1 Planctomycetota bacterium | reverse complement strand
CATCACCCTCGGCTCCAACTCGCGCTTCCAGGTCTCGATCGGCAACGGGCCGGGCCAGTGCATCCCGCCGCCGGGGGCGCCGAACCTGACCGCGTCGTACTCGAAGCCGGAGGCGTTCCCGAGCCTCGGCGCCACCACGCCGGTCGCGCACGTGCCGTACGGCCTCGGCATCGCCATCTCGAGCGCCGGCTTCAACCAGCTCCTGCGCGGTCAGATCGAGTGCGGCATCATGCGCACCTCGCTCACCCAGATCGACCTCGACGGCGCCGGCGGCTCGCCGCCGCTCAACATCGATTCGACGCTGCTGTCGCTGATCGTCCCCGAATTCGCCCAGCTGCAGCCGGGGACGCCGCTGCGCATCGACGTGGCGCCGACCATCGCCCCGATCGTCACCGGCAACCCTGGTCCGGCCGGCGAGCTCACCGAGCTCAAGCTGGCGCAGGTGATGATGAACATCGTCCAACCCGGGCCCGAGACGGTGTGGATGTCGGGCGCGCTCGACGCGCGCCTGGGACTGAACCTCGCCTTCCTGCCCGACGGCTCGGGGCTGGCGATCACCCTCACGCCGCCGCAGCTCACCGACCTGACGCTGGCCATCATCGACAACCCGCTGGGGGCCAGCGAGGCGCAGGTCGAGGCGGTGCTGCCGGCACTCATCCAGCCGTTGATTCCGGACCTCGCCGGCGCGCTGTCGGGCTTCCCGCTGCCGCAGTTCTTCGGGCTCAGCCTGCAGGGCGTCGAGGTCTCTCGCAGTGGGCAATTCCTCGGGCTGTTCGCCAACCTGGCGGCGGCGCCGTGAGACCCGGATCCGCGTTCGCGTACTGAGCCAGAGTCGAAGAGGACGAAGAGGACACCATGAGTGACAAGAAGAACACGCTGCCGTCCCTGCGGAAGCAGCCACTGGATTTCCTCAGCCGCGAAGAGGCGCAGCAGGCCGTGAAGCCGGTTGCGGCGCTCGACGCGGAGGACGCGGCCGAGGGGCTGCGCAACGAGCCCAACAGCGAGAAGATGCTGCTCGCGCAGCACATGTCGCACGCCTCGCACGGCTCGCACGGCAGCCACGGCTCGCACGGCAGCCACGGCTCGCACGGCTCGCACGGCAGCCATGGGTCGCACGGCTCGCACGGCAGCCACGGCAGCCACGGGTCGTGGTGAGCGCGACGCGCGACAGGTTCCGCAGCAACACCAATTCGTCAGCGGAGGCATCATGATGGGAGTTCGGTTCCAGGGGGGAAGAGCGGTCGCCGGAAG
>JAXMBY010000168.1:0-1288 GCA_046349655.1 Planctomycetota bacterium | reverse complement strand
TGGCTCGAGCTGGAGGGGATACCGTAGTACCAGGTGATGAGGTTCCAGATGATCGCGCCGATCAGGGCCGCGGCTACCGCCGTCTGCGTGATCACCTCCGGCGGCACCAGCCCGCGGCCGATCGTCTGGGCGACGGCGGTGCCTGAGATGGCGCCGAGGAAGTTCAGCGCTGCCGCCATGGCAATCGCCTGCCAGGGCGCGAGCACGCGCGTCGCGACTACCGTGGCAATCGCGTTGGCGGTGTCGTGGAAGCCGTTGATGAAGTCGAAGACCACCGCCAGTACGATCACCAGCACCAGCAGCGCCAGCGGGGAGAGGATCATGCCTGCTTCATCGCCACGGCCAGCAGCACGTCGGCCACGTCCTCACAGGCATCGGTCGCCTCCTCGAGCTGCTCGTAGATCTCTTTCCAGCGCACCAGCTCGAAGAGCCGTTCGGGGCTGTGCCGCAGCTCGGCCGGGTTCACCAGCAGCTCGGCCATCGCCTCGCGCGTCACCCGATCGGCCTCGTTCTCCAGGCGGTTCACCTCGACGGTGCAGGTGCGCAGGTCGGCGGCGCGCTTCTTCTCGCGCAGGATCGGCATGGCGCGGGTGATCGCCTCGGCGCAGCCCAGCAGGATCTCCGTCAGGCGCACGGCGGCCGGCGTCGGCTGCTCGATCTGGTAGAGGAGCATCGAATCGGCCGCGGCCTCGATCCGGTCGACCACGTCGTCGATGCCGGAGGTGAGGGCGTGGATGTCGCCGCTGTCGAGGGGGGTGATGAAGGTCTGGTTGAGCAGGTCGATGATCTCGTGGACGATGAAGTCCCCGTTGTGCTCCAACTCGGTGATCCGCGCGACGCCCGACTCGACGTTGTGGAAGTTGGTCGCCAGGGCGTGGAGCGTCCGGGCGGTCTCCAGCAGGTTCGCCGCCCCCTTCTCGAACCAGTCGTAGAACCGGGTTTCGGTCGGCAAGATCTGAAACGGCATCCGCACCCCTCGCCCATCATCGCGCGCTCGGCGTTGTCTCCTCTACCTTAACACGCCGGTGCCAACCCTGCTACCGGCTCCCGCACCTTCCGGACCAGTGTCGTTGACGGCGCGGCGTTGGGGTCGCTACGATGCAGGGGTGAGCACACCGACCTGCCCCGGTTTCGCCCCGTCGACCATCCTGCCGCCCGGCGATCGCGTCTGCCGAGTGGCCTGGCTGTACCACGAGCTGTACGACGGCCGCGGCTTCTCGCGCGTGAACAATTCGTGGCAACGCTACCGACTGGGGCGGGAGCGGCTGGCGGAGCTGGGCTGGATCGG
>JAXMBY010000167.1:0-1419 GCA_046349655.1 Planctomycetota bacterium | reverse complement strand
CGGCGGATCGGCGAGGTTCTGGCCGACGTTGCTGCCCTGCACGAACATGCCGTGCAGGAAGAAGAGGCTGATCAGCAGCGGCAACAGGTAGTACGCGACTCGGAACAGCAGGACGGCCACCACCGCGGTTTCGAACGGCACCTGCATGCTGGCGAAGACCGCCGCCATCGAGCCCTCCATCACGCCCAGGCCGCCCGGGATGAGCGAGGCGAAGGAGAGCACGATGCCGACCGCGAACCCGACGATGACGTGGCCGAGGGCGATGTGATACTGCACCGCGAGGAATGCGGTGTAGAGGACGAGGATGGTGAGCAGCCAGTCGAGGGCGATGTAGAGCACCGGCTGCACCATCTCCCGGCGGCGGGCGAGCAGGAACCCGATGCCGCGGTTGAGGTTGAACTGGTAGCGCCAGATATGGGTGCGGGCCGGCGCGCGCTTGGGGGAGACGCGGTGCAGGGTCCAATGTGCCGCCTGCGCCAGCCAGAACAGCGTGCGGCGCCGCAGGCGGGCGTGAAACAGCAGCAGCGCGGCGATGACCGCGGCGATCAGGAAGACCACCACCAGGACCACGGTCACGACCAACGCTGAGCCGGTCAGGCTGTGGCTGGTGATCACGTAGGCGAAGCCCACGAGCAGAAACAGCAGCAGCATGCAGTTGGTCAGGAAGGTCTGCGCCAACGAGATGATCACCGCCGTCTGCGAGGGGATGCCGAGCCGGGTGAAGAAGTACATCCGGACCGCGAATCCGGAGAGCCCGCCGGTCGAGACCAGGTAGTTCATCGAGTTGGCGACGAAGGTGATCTTCACCATCTCGAACAGCGAGACCGGGCAGCCGGCCGCATCACTGATGCCCTGGTACGAGCGCGCCATGGTGACGTAGCTGGCGAGCATGCAGAGCACCGGCAGTGCCAGCAGCCAGGGGTCGGCATGGGTGAGGACGGACCACAGCTCGGCGGGGTCGGCGAACAGGAAGATCGTCGCGAACGCCGACAGACCGAGGGCGAGCGCCAGGCGCACCCAGCGCGAGCTGGTGACGGTCCCGCCGCGGACGGGCAGGTAGGCGGCGGAGCTCTCTTCCCGCCGCTCCAGGCGCGGCTCCTGCGACACGGGATCCTCGGGGTGCATGGCTTATTGCCTCGGGCACGGGCGGTCAAGGCGGGCTCCGGCGTCCCGCAGCGCGGTCGGGCCGGCGCTCGCGCGGCGGGGCGCGATCGGTTAGCGTGCGCCGCGCTCGTTTCCGCATGACACGGCTCCGATTGCTGGTTCTGTTGCTGCTTCTGGTCGCGGTCGCTGGCGTGGCGGCGTTGGGCGCCGGCCGCGAGTGGTTCGACGAAGCGCTGCGATCGCTGGTCGAGCGGGAAGTGGGCGCGGCGTTGCACGCCCCGTGCGCGCTCGACGGGCTGTCGCTGTCGTTGGTGC
>JAXMBY010000166.1:0-1822 GCA_046349655.1 Planctomycetota bacterium | reverse complement strand
AGCGTCAGGTCGGCCGTCAGCGGGAAGGCGCCCGGCTTGGCGACCTCACCGCCCACCCAGACCTTCGCACCCATCTCGCGTACGACGACGGTCGCACGCGGGTTGGTTAGTTCCGAGCGGTAAATCTCGTTGATGTGCTCGGCGAGCGCTTCCGGCTGCACACCGGCGGCCTGGACGTCGCCCACCAACTCGAGCGAGATCTTGCCGTCCGGCCGCACGCGCGCGAGCTCGTTGAGCTCTTTGTGCTGATAGAAGCGCACCGCGAGCTGATCGCCGACCTGGATCACGTACGGCGGCGGCTCCTTCGGCGCCGCGGCGACGCGCTCGGCGTCGGGCAACGGCGTGGTGGTGATCGGGTAGCAGCCGCCGAGCGCCGCGACCGTCAGCAGCGCGGCGACGCCGCGCCCGAGGCGGGCGCGCGTCCTGGTCGAAATCATCGCGGGTCCTTCATCCTTTCCTGGCGATGGTGCGCCCACGGCTCGGGCGCCGCGGCGCTGGCGCGCGCGGCGCTCGCGGCTGGGTTCGCGCCCGCGAGGCCGCCACTGCGCGCCGGCGCGGGCCGCGCGACGATCGCCGGCGGAGGCGGCGTCTCGTGCAGCACGTATCGCCCTTGGTGCTTGCTGAGCACGCCCTGGCGCGTCAGCTCCTTCAGATGCTTGCTGACGATCGGGCGCGAGGCGCCGACCAGCGCCGCCAGGTCGTCGTGCGACAGGCGCAGGGCGATGCGCCGCCCGCTGGCGTGGCCGGTGCCAAAGGCCTCCGCCATCTCGTTCATGGCGTGCACCAGCCGCTCGCGCACCGACATCGTGAGGTAGGTCAGCAGCCGGCAGCTGAGGTGCGTCCAGCGCTCGCGGCCGCGCTCCAGCACCCGAACCAGCTGCGCCGCCGGTAGCTCGCGCAACACCTGGGCCACCCGCGCCGTGGGCAGGATCGCCACCGTGCTGCGCGACAGCGCGCTGGCGGTGAAGAGCTGCTCGGAACGGCACAGCGGCCCGATGCCGTCGTCCGGGGCGAAGACGCCCAGCATCTCGCCGCGCTGAGCGATGGCCACCAGCAGGCCGTTCTCATCTGGCCCGAACTGCAGCCGCACCTCGCCGCCGAGCAGCACGTAGACGAGGTCGGCGGCCTCGCCGGCGTGGAAGATGATGCTGTTCTTCTCGTAGGGCACCACGTGGGCGCCGCGGGCCAGGTCGGCGGCAGCTTTGCCCGGCCAGGAGAAGTGCTCCAGGGCGGCGATCAGGGGGGCATGTCGGCTCTGCATAGGGGTGGAGGACAACGCGGACCACTTGCGCGGGCGAAACACACAACTCTGGGCTCGCGGACCGTTCCTTCGAGCCCAGATTCGACCGAGAAAGCGCTCTGCTGACGACCTTGCGAAGTCTTTGTGAGATTATTCGTATCTTGCCGTGCGAAAGTTAATCAACCGCAAATTCAGAAATTGCTGCGATGCGATTGCTCGCTCCCGGCAAGCTTTCTCGCGAGCATGAGACTTCGCATGCGAACTGAATTGAGTGGGCTTCAGGTACCTTTGTTACGAATAGGCCGTTCAGGAACGTCGATGAGGTACAGTACGGCGCCTGAAACGCGACTGGCTTCTCGTGTTGATAAGCTGTGGAGAATGGCCCCCTGCCACGGTTGAAGGAGTTGAAGAAAGCGCATAGGTCGGGGGGCCTGAATTGGGGAGGAACGGACGTAAATGTCTGACGAAACCTGCATCTTCTGTCGCATCGTGGCGGGCCATATGCCCTGCCACCGGGTCTACGAGGACGAGCACACGCTGGTGTTCATGGACATCTTCCCGGTCGCCGACGGCCATGCCCTG
>JAXMBY010000165.1:0-2338 GCA_046349655.1 Planctomycetota bacterium | reverse complement strand
TCCCCGCGCACGCCAGCAGGCCGTGGTTGGCGAAGTACGGGTAGTCGATGAAGTCCTCGTCGAGGACCAGCGGCGGATTGACGAACAGGAATCGCGCCATGCTCACAGCGCCCGCTGCAGTGCCTGCTCCCGCTTCGTCTGCGACGGCTGCTCGGTCTTCGAGCGCCGGCCGCGCCGCGCCTGCAGCCGCGCCATCAGCTCGGGCGAGGGCGCGTGGCCGAGCACGGCGGTGATCACGTCGGTGGGGTCGTCGAAGATCGGCGACTGCTCGCGCTCGTCGAACGTCTTCGCCATCGAGAACATGCCGGCGCAGATCGGGTCGAAGCGGCAGGCGTCGCAGGCGCTGCCCTTGCCGTGCAGGAACTCCTTCTGGTGGATGAAGCCCTTGAAGTCGAGGAAGCGGATGCAGCGCTCCTCTTCCTTGACGATCTTGCGCGTCTCGGTCGACGCCCACGCGAAGCGGCGCATGTAGCAGAGCGGCACGCGCTCGGCGCGGAAGCTGCGGCCGGTGCTGACGAGATACTCCATCGCCCGCTCGAGCGAGACCTGGAACTCGTAGTGGCGCGGGATGCAGTCGGGGTGCTGCTCGGCGCGGTTGCCGTCCGGATCCATGTTGTTCCAGACGAAGTGGCGGATGTGCGGGAAGGTCTCGCAGATCCACTGCACGTTCTCGTGCAGGTGGTCGCAGTTGTAGACGTTGATCACCGTGTTGATGTCGGAGGTGATGCCCATTTCCGGCACCAGGGCGAGGCAGTCGACGAGCAGATCCCAGGCGCCGGGGTACTGCGTGATGTAGTCGTGCACCTCGCGCCGGTAGCTGTGCAGCGAGACGTGGATGTGGGTCAGCCCGGCGTCGACGCACTCGCGGAAGAACTCCCGGTCCGCGAGCTTCTGGCCGTTGGTGATCATGCGGCTGAACAGCTTGCGCTCGCGCGCGTAGCGCAGCGCCGGCAGCAGCAGCTCCGAGATGCTCGGCTCGCCGCCGGTGAGGATGACGCCGTCGTAGCCCATCTCGACCAGCTGATCGATGTTGGCGCGCATCTCCTCCTCGTCGAGGTGCACGCCGGTCGGCGGGTTACTGCAGAACTGGCACTTCTGGTAGCAGTTCCGCGTCAGCTGCAGGTATCCGAGATTCGCCATCGTCTATTTTCTTTTCACACGGAGGCACGGAGCAACGGAGAAATCCGTTCTCGATTCGCGCCGCTCCGTTGCTCCGTGTCTCCGTGTGAAAATTCCTAGTTCTCCGGCACCGGCTGTGCGGCTTCGAACTCGAGCCGCCGCCGTTCCTTGGCCTCGCGCGCCTTGCGGCCGAATTCGATGAGGGGCTCCTCGGGCGCGGGCTGGGCCGGGGCGTAGCCGGGGAGGCTGGGGGCCACCGGCTCGAGCGGGCGGCCGTCGCGCAGGCGGGACGGCTTCTCAGGGTACAGCGCCAGCAGCTGCGCCTCGGCGGCGTCGGCCCACGCGCCCTCGCGCAGCGGCTCCATCTCCTTGAAGCCCTGGTCGCGGATGAAGTTGATGTGCGCACCCTCGCAGCGGTCGACGACGCGGCAGTCGCGACAGCGCAGCGACTTGCCGAAGTAGCCGTCGACGACGTGGGTGCGGGCCAGCTCGCGGATGGCGACGCGGCCGGTCTCGGGGTCGAACATCTTCTGCCGCAGCACCGCCAGGCCCTCGGCGAGCTGGGCGCCCGGCGTCATGCAGGCGGGCAGGCCGCTGACCGAGATCGGCAGCGCCAGCTGCTCGAAGAACGCCTGTGGGTGGCGCACGTCGTTGGCCACCGCGTCCTTCATGAACTCGTAGCTCGGCTGGCGCAGGTGGAGGCGGTCGAGCAGCGCCGCGACGCGCTCGCGGTGCGCGAGCAGCCAGGGAGCGGTGGACACGTTGAGCTCGATCTCGACCCGCACGCCGTCGGGCACGGTCGCGTCGGCGAGCAGCACGTCGAGGTGCGCCGCCTCGCGAGCGACGACGATGAGCTGGTTGGTGACGACGTCGCGCTCGACCACGCGCGTGATCCGCTGCGGCCTGACGTAGATGCCGATGTCCTCGGCCACCGGCAGGTGCTCGAGGTCGGTGAGGTCGTCGACCTCGAGACCGACATGGCGCGCGCCGAAGGGCAGCGTTGCGCGATCGAGCGCGGCGGTGGCGGTGGCGCCCTCCGGCGTGCCGATCCACCACACGTCCCAGGTCGCCTGGTTCTGGCGGGCGATGACGCGATCGGCGCTGGTGCAGAACGACTCGATGAAGCAGTACTGGCAGCGCTCGATGTCGCGGCACTCGAGCGGCTTGCCCTCGTCGAGGTACTTGCGCACCTGGAAGCGGCGGCCGTTCACCTCGTCGA
>JAXMBY010000164.1:0-1119 GCA_046349655.1 Planctomycetota bacterium | reverse complement strand
GCGTTGCCTAACTCCCGAAGGACGATGGCGCGTCGACCGAGCGAGTCGCGTCCGTCCGCCACCACGCGCCGACCATCCGGTGAAATGGCATCCCACTGCACATCGATTGGTGGCCCGCTGTCGAACTCCAGCTGAATCAGGTCGCCGCCTGTCGTGCTTGCCGAACGCCCGAGCGCGCGGGCTTGCACCAGCATCGCGCTGGCCGCACCCAGCGCGACCAGCACCGCTCCTCCGAGCACCACCGAGGCGACGGGCGGTCGGCGAGACCACGAGGTGGCGCCACGAAATCCTGCCGACGTGCTTGGCGTCGCCCCAGTGACCGTACCAGCGGAGCTCGCGAGGGCATCTGCAAACCTGGCCGCATTCTCCCAACGATCGGCAGGGAGCCTGGCCAGCGCCATCATCACGGCGTGCTCGACGCCATCCGGCACGGTATCGCGCACCGTTCGTTAGGGGACCGGCCGCTCGGTCATCATCTTGGCAACGATGGCCTGCGTGCTCGGCCCCGTGAACGGCGGCTCGCCGGCGAGCATCTCGTACGTCACCGCGCCCAGCGCGTACACATCTGCACGCGCGTCCACCATGCGCTCGCCCAGCGCCTGCTCCGGCGCCATGTACTGCGGAGTGCCGAGTGACATGCCGGTCTGCGTCATGCGGTCGCCACCGGCCTGCTGCACTGCAAGCGCGATTCCGAAATCTGCGACGAGTGCATGCCCGCCAGCCACACCGCTCTGCAGCAGGATGTTCTCGGGCTTGATGTCGCGATGCACCACGTTGTGCCCGTGCGCGTAGGCGAGTGCATCGGCCACCTCGCGCGCGATGCGTACCGACTCGGCGACCGGCAACTGCCGTTCACGCTCGAGCCGCGCGCGCAGCGTCTCGCCGTCAATGAACGGCATTACGTAGTACAGCTGCGCAGCAGCGCTTCCGCTGTCGAAGAGCGGCAGGATATGCGGATGCTGCAGGCCGGCCGTGAGCTCGATTTCCTTGAGAAAGCGCGCGGCTCCAATCACGGCGGACAACTCGGGATGGAGCACCTTGATCGCGACCTGACGCTTGTGCCGGACGTCCTCGGCGAGATAGACCGTGGCCATCCCGCCGCGCCCGAGCTCGCGTAGC
>JAXMBY010000163.1:0-2367 GCA_046349655.1 Planctomycetota bacterium | reverse complement strand
CTGCCGTGCGTCACGAGTTGTGGCGGCGGATCGGCAGTCTCGTCGAGGCCCACGTTCGATGGTTGCGCATGGAATCCGACGTCGATCCGGCGGCTGCCGACGGACTGCGCAGGCTGGCCGCTTTGCTGCAGCCCGGCGATCTGCCTGCGGCTCACGCAGACCTCCACCATCTGGCTTTGCTGATCGCTGAGGCGTGCGATGCTACCGCCGCGCGAGCGCTGCGGCTCGTCCCTCGTCCACCCGACGATGATGACGGACGCTTCCTTGCCTACCAGCGTGCCCGCGCCACTCGCCGGCCCTTGCTGTGGCCCGCCGCGGAAACCTACGCCACCCGAGCGCTGCCGGGGCCGATAACCCATGCCGTCGTCACAGTCCCGACAGGCGCCGGCAAGTCCTCAGTCGCCGAACTGGCGGCCGCACAAGCCCTGCAGAACGGCTGGGTGCTTTATCTCGCTCCCACAAACGCGCTAGTCGCGCAGATCCGCAGAGACCTCGACGCAATCTTCAACAAACTCGGCGTCGCGGTGGTCGGGCTGACCGGCGGTGCCGAGTACTCCGTTATCGACAGCGACACGCTCGAGATCGCCGACCGCCAGATCGCCGTCATGACGCCAGAGAAATGCTCGCTCGCGCTACGCCAGTCGCCCGAGCTCTTCGCGTCGCTGCGCCTCTGCGTCATGGACGAAGCGCATCTTATTGGCGAGGCCCAGGGCCGAGGTGTCGTTGCAGAGCTTGTCCTGGCCGAAGTCCTGCATCGCGCGCCCAACGTCCGGCTGCTGCTGCTCTCAGCCCTCATCGACTCGCCGCACAACCTCGCGAGCTGGCTTACGGCGGCGACCGGCGTCCACGCCATCGGCATCGATGAACCGTGGCGTCCCACTCGCACGCTGCGGGCACTGTGTGGCGTGGCCGCCGAGACCGTCGACGACGCCCAACGACGCGGCGTCGCGGAGTTGGCCAAGCTTCCTCCGCAACGTAAGACCGTCGCGGCCGACGTGTCGCTGCGGCTGCTCGGCGCGCTGCACGGCACCTGGACCGGCGAGGATCACGGCGACTACGAAATCGTCGACACCGGCATCGCGATCAAGACGCGCATCAAGCGTGGCGGCCGCATGGAGCGCACCGGCCACACGACTCCTGCCACCCAAGCCCTCACCGAGCACCTCGCCGCCGCCGGTCACCGCCTTCTCGTCTTCCTGCCGGCCGACCGCCACGCACCGTTTTCCCATGCCCGCGACCTGACCGGACCGGGACCCGGACCCGCAAACCCCGTCGTTCAGTCACTGCTGACCCTCGCCGACGCCGAGATCGCCGGCCCCCGTACCGGCCAAGTCAGCGACGTGCACATCGCCCTCGCCAAAGGAATCGCCATCCACAGCAGCGCGATGGTCGCCGAGGAGCAACGAGCCTGCGAGATCGCGTTCGAGCGCGAGGCCGCGACCGTCATGCTCGCAACGGGCACCCTGGCCCAAGGCCTCAACCTCCCGGCCAGCGCGGTGATCATCGGCGGAACCCATGTCGGCGACCGACGTGAGGCCGACACGCCTGCTGGACGAGCCCGCGCCAAGAGCCAGCTGCTCAACGCCGTCGGCCGCGCCGGGCGGGCACAGACCGCCGCGCGCTCGCTGGCCATCGTCGTGCCCGCCAATCCGGTGCGCATCGGTCTCCGGCCAGACGTCGCCACCGCACGGCGCGCCGCCCCGTGGCTTGCCGATGAGGACGGCTCCGCAATAGTGACCAGCCAGCTCCGCGACCTCATCGCCAACACCCTGAACGGGAGCGTCGATTTGGTTCACATGGACGTCCCAGAGCAGACCGCGTTCGCATTTCTCTCGTTCACCGCCGAGTCCGGGGACGCGACGAACGTGCTCGCACGCACGCTGGCCGCACACAACGCCAACGCCGCAGACCGCGCTCCACAGCTAACCAAATCGCTGAGGGACCTCGGCCGCCAATACCTGGATCGCAACCAGGCCCCGGCATGGATCGCGACGTCTGCCCACCGCGCCGGGATCGCGCTCCCGGCTGCCGTCGCGTTCGAGCGCCTGCTGCGCTGGCTGCTCGCACAACCCGGCCAGCCACCAGACAGCATCGAGTTGTGGTCACAGACCATCGCGTGGCTGCTCGTGTACATGCCCGTCGAGGAGCGAACCCTGCTGCTTGGAGACGACGTCCTCAGTGCCACCCAAGTCAGCGGCCTTGAGTCCACCGACGTCGCGACCAGGACGAACGCCGGGCGCGTGCTCACAGACACGCTGCAGTCGTGGCTCGTCGGCGCCCCATTGGTCGAGGTCGGCCGCGTGCTGCACGACCGCAGCGAGCCCATCGCCGTCACCCGCGGCAAGGGGCACGACTTGCCGCGCACGC
>JAXMBY010000162.1:0-1098 GCA_046349655.1 Planctomycetota bacterium | reverse complement strand
GCGCTCGTTGGGATTGCTGTTGGCCCTCGTGGCCACCCTTGTTGCAGCTGCAGCGGCCGGACTCGCTCTCGGTGCGGTCACGGTCCCCCTCGGCGACATCGCGGCGGCGCTGCAGGGCCGCGGGTCGCAGGCGGCAGTCGCCATCGTCCGCGACGTGCGCCTGCCACGCGTGCTCTTGACGATGCTGGTCGGCGCCGGACTTGGGATGAGCGGCGCGGCGTTGCAGGCCACCATGAGAAACGCGCTCGCCGAGCCCTATCTGCTCGGTGTGTCTGGTGGCGCGGCGGTGGGCGCGGTGGTCTCGGTGGCTCTCGGTGCCACCAGCAGCGGCGCCATCTCGCTCGCTGCCTTCATCGGTGCCTTGGGCGCAGTGACGCTGGTGCTGGCTGTGGCCCGCACGGCGCGAACGAGCTCGAGCGGAGCCGATCCGCGCGTGCTGCTCATGTCGGGAGTCGTCGTGGGTGCGTTCGCCAATGCCGCGATCATGATATTGCTCGCGAACGCCCCCGGCGGACTCGTGCGCAATGCCCTCTGGTGGATGATGGGATCGGCGTCGGCGGCGGACTGGAGCGCGGTGCGCTGGATGGCGGGCTCGCTGCTCGTCGCGGGTGCCGCCCTGTTGCATCTGGCGAGACAGGTGGACCTGCTGGCGCTCGGACACGATGCGGCTGCGTCGCTCGGTGTGGACCCGGACCGCGCCACGCAACGGGTGTTCGTCGTCGCGTCGCTGCTGGCGGCGGCCACCGTGGCCACCGCGGGTCTCGTCGGCTTCGTGGGTCTCATCGTTCCGCACATCGCACGATCGGCCACCGGAGGGAGGCATCGGACGATTTTCGTGCTGTCGAGCGTTGCGGGCGGGGCGTTGCTCATACTGGCTGATCTCGTTGCACGCACGGCCCTCGCACCCGCCGAGTTGCCGCTGGGCGCCGTCACCGCGATTCTCGGCGTGCCGTTCTTTCTTGTCGTGCTCAGGCGGTCGCTGTGATCACCTGTTCGCGCCTCACGGTTCGCTATCGCCCCGCCGCCGTGGGAGCCGACCAGCTGCCGACGCGCCACGGCGAGGGCGCTGACGGAGATCGGCCCGCCCTCGACGAGGTG
>JAXMBY010000161.1:0-1498 GCA_046349655.1 Planctomycetota bacterium | reverse complement strand
GCGACGTGGAGATCGGTGCGCGGGCGGGCCAAGGGCTCGTGGCACTGAACAGCAATCGCCTGGACGACGCGCGAACCTGCCTTCGCACGGCGCAGGCCCTGGCGGCCGAACGCGGCGACCGCTGGTTCCAAGGGCGCGAAGCGCTCGCGGCTCTTCAGGTCCGTATGGCCGTATGCGATGGTGAGCACGCACAGGCACAGACCGTGTTCACCCACGAGTTAGAGCTGGCCGACAGCAATGACTGGTTCAGCGCCGCCTGGTTGGTCGCCGACGTCGCGGGACCGTTCGCAACCGCTGGCATCCGCGCGGCGGAACCTCACGTCGCTTCGTTCGCGCAGCGGCTCAGCGAGGGGGAGTCTGCTCCGCTCGCCGCGCGCTACCACGCGCTGCTGGAACGCGCCAGCGCCTAACGGTAGTTACCGAACTTCAGCTCGACGCCGAAGTCCCCGGCGCGCAGCACCGCCATCGCCGACTGCAGATCATCCTTCGAGGGACTGGACACGCGCACCTGATCGCCCTGGATCGCGGCCTGGACCTTCTTGAGCTTCGCATCCTTGATGGCCGCCGCCACCTTGCGCGCCGTGTCCGAGTCCAGCGCCATCTTGAGCCCGATCTCCTTTCGCACCGTGTCGCCACCAGCCGGCTTCGTCTCGCCGACGTCGAGGTTCTTGACCGATACGTGCCGCTTGATCAGCCGGCCCTGCACCACGTCGAAGAGGGCCCGCATCTTGAAGTCGTCATCAGCCACCAGCACGAGCTTCTTCTCCGCCTTGCTGAACTCGATCGAGGCTTTCGAGCCCTTGAAGTCGTAGCGCTGCGCGATCTCCTTCTGCGCCTGGTTGATGGCGTTGTCGACTTCCTGCAGGTCGACGCCGGTGGTCACGTCAAACGAGTTGGTCTGAGCCATGGTGAGTCATCGTGGTGGAAGTCGGAGCGCGCGTGCCGACTGGCGCTCCGGCCGCAAGATCAGGTCAAACGCGAGCCAGATCAGCTTGGAAACCGGGAAGAGCAGGAACGGCACGACCGCCATGCCCAATGGCGCGACCCATTGGATGGCGTCCCAGTGTACCGTCGGCCACTGCCACACCAGCACGCCGATGAAGACGGCAATGAACAGGAACTCCGACAGCACGAGGTTCCACATCATCGAGCCGATGAAGTAGTCCTGTTCGCCGCGCTCGAGCGGCAGTGCGCAGGCGCCGCAGGCGGCCCGCATCTTGAGCCAGTGGTGAAGCACCGGCCCTCCGCCGCAGGCGGGGCACCGCAGCCGAGCCGCGCGGCCGATCATGCGCAGGGCATCGGCAGGTCGAACGGGGTCGAACCCGAGATCTTCGTTCCCGTCGCGAAGGCTTGACGCGGCGTGCGGTGGCGTCGACGGCGTCGGGGACGGCATGTCCCGCGGGTCCGAGTGCGCTACCCGAGGAAGCTCTCGAGCGCCCGAGCGCGGCTCACGTGCCGCAGGCGCGACAGCGCCTTCTCCTTGATCTGTCGCACGCGC
>JAXMBY010000160.1:0-1096 GCA_046349655.1 Planctomycetota bacterium | reverse complement strand
GTCGTTCGTGGCCGACCCGGAGACGGTGGCCCGCTTCACCCGCGTGGCCGACCTCGTGATCGGCGCGGTGCGCGTGCCGGGCGGCAAGGCACCCTACCTCGTCACGCGCCAGATGGTCGCCGACATGCGGCCCGGCAGCGTGATCATCGACGTCGCGATCGACCAGGGTGGATGCGTGGAGACGAGTCGGCCCACCACCTTGGCGCAACCGACCTTCACGGTGAACGGCGTGGTGCACTACTGCGTGCCCAACTTCACCGCGAACATTCCGCGCACGGCGTCCAAGACGCTCAGCCTTGTACACCTGCCGTACGTCGCCGAGGTGGCGCGCGCCGGCATCGAGACCGCGCGGCGGCGCACCGAGCCGATCGCGCGAGGGATTTACATGCACGATGGCAACGTGCAGCTGCCGGAGCTGGCCCGCCGCTTGGGCGTGGCGTGAGGCCATGAGCTTGGCAGTCAAGAGTCGCTGTTACGGAGGAGGCCTGGGATGAGGTGGATGGATGAATACCGCGGGAAGCTGACCAGTGCAGCCGAGGCGGTGCGATTGATCGAGAGCGGGCAGAAGGTCTACTACAGCGGCAACGCCGCCACGCCCTTCCCGCTGATTCGCGCGTTGGTCGAGCGGCGGGCTGAACTCACGAACGTTCAGCTCAACCACGTGCTCTTGATCGGCGAAGACCCGATCGGCGATCCCAAGATGGAGGGACACTTCCGGCACAACAGCCTGTTCGTCGGCCCGGCTGATCGGAAGGCGGTGAACGACGGACGCGCCGACTACATGCCGGTCTTCCTCTTCCAGATTCCGCGCCTCTTCCAGGATCGCGTGGTGCCGCTCGACGTCGCCATCGTGCAGACCTCGCCTCCGGACGAGCACGGCTTCTTCAGCCTTGGGGTCGAGACCCTGGCGAGCAAGGCGGCGGCCGAGAACGCGAAGAAGGTGATCGTGCTGGTCAACGAGCAGATGCCGCGCGTGCTCGGCGACTGCTTCCTTCACGTCTCGCAGGCCTCGGCGGTGGTCGAGGAGTCGTCGCCGCTGCCGGAGTTGCCGCGCCATCCGATCAGCGACGTCGAGCGAAAGATCGCGGGCTTCATC
>JAXMBY010000159.1:0-1056 GCA_046349655.1 Planctomycetota bacterium | reverse complement strand
CGGAGATCGTGGACCGCGTGTATCCCGATCTGGCCGCGACGCTGCGACCGGCGGCCGGGGAAAGCGTGTTGGCACACCTGTTCAAGCTGGAGGGCGAGGGGCGCGTGCGTGGCACGTACCACGAAGGACCGGATCGGCCGCGCCGTTGGACCCTCTGCTGATCGTGCTATACCCTGGCAGCGTGGGAGACGTCCTCAAACAGCGAATCAAACAGCAGCGATTCGACGGGCCGGCGCAGGAAGCGATCCTCAACCTGCTCGTCGCCGCCGCTCACGTGCGCCAGATGGTCGACGAGGCGTGCGCGGGGGCCGAGATCACGCACGGTCAATACAACGCGTTGCGCATCCTGCGGGGAGCCCATCCCAAGGGGTATCCCCGTTGCGAGATTGCCGCCCGCATGGTCGAGCGCGCTCCCGACGTCACCAGGCTCATCGATCGTCTCGAGCGGCGCGGGCTGGTCGAGCGGGCGCGCGTCGCCGAGGATCGCCGCCTCTCGATCACGCGGATCACGCGCGCGGGCATGGAGATCCTGCGCAAGCTCGACCCGCGGGTGCAGGTCATTCACAAGCACATGTCCGCCAAGATCGCGAGCCGCGACCTGCGCGAGCTCTCGCGCATCTGCGAGGCGATCTACGGCGACGAAGTCGCGGAGCATCCATGAACGCCAAGGGCTTCGCCCGGCCCGAGCTGCTCATCACGCCGGAAGAACTCGAGTCGTGGCTGGCGGATGGCACTCGCCGGCCGCCGTTGATCATCGACCTGCGACCGGCCGAGCAGTTCGCCGCCGGGCAGATCGCTGGTGCCGTGCATCTCGATCTGTGGGGGGTCAGCCTGATCGACACGGATCCGGCGCCGCTTCGGGCGTTCTTCTGGATGATCGAGCACCAGTTCGCGCTGCGCGGCGTGTCCGAGGATCGGGCGGTGGTCGTGTACGACGAACAATCCGGCGTCCGGGCGGCGCGCGGGTTCTGGTTCCTCGAGTACTTCGGCCATCCCGACGTCCGGCTGCTCGACGGCGGCTTCGGTGCGTGGACCCGCGAGCACCGACCGGTCAGC
>JAXMBY010000158.1:0-1468 GCA_046349655.1 Planctomycetota bacterium | reverse complement strand
TCGCTGCACCTCGATCGACGCGGCGTGCTGGTCAGGCCAGGCGGCCGGCATCGCGGCGCTGACGCTGTACGGCTCCGCACACTCCGGAGCCGCGTTCGCACATGTGAAGAGAGCGTTGCGCTCGTGTGACGAGACCTGGTTCCCGTGAGCGACCCAGTGGCGGGCCAGGAGGCGGGTGTCAGGCGTCGACGTCGGACTCGGTGACCGGCACGGGTGCCCGCCCGTGTTCGCGCACGAGTTTTTCGATTGCGCGATATTCGCGCACGTGGCGGTAGGTCACCTGGAGGATACCGACCGTTGGTACCGCGAGACAGACGCCAATGATGCCGCCGACGAGTGCACCGAGCCAGATGGCGAGCACAACCGCGATGGGATGCAGGTGCAGCGCTTCACGGATCAGCCGCGGGTAAATCACGTAGTCCTGCACGACGCGCAAGGCTCCGAGGAACGCGAGCACGAGCAGCACCTGGGTCGCCGAACTGACGGATGTGGCTGAAATCGCCACGGCAAGCGGACCCGCAATCGGAATGACCTCGAGCAAGCCGGCAACGATGCCGAGCATCGCGGCATTCGGCAGCTTCATCAGCGCGAAGCCGGTCGCGCAGATCACGCCGACGATGAGCGCTGAGAGCGCCTGAGCGCGCGTGTATGCCGCGAGAACCAGGTTGACGTTGCGCAGCAACTGATCGACGCGCCACTTCAGATGCGGGGTCGGCAACGCACGCGCCGCTGACCGCTGGAAGACCGGCCACTGCGAGACGAGCAGCAGCGCGATGAGCGGCACGGCGGCGAGCCACGGCAGGACGAGCCTGGCGCGCACGACTTCAGCACCGATCTCTCGCGCCTCCGCCTGCAGGCGCCTCGACACGCGCCGTGTTGCAGCTTGAAGTTTGCTGCGTGTCTCGCGCTCGACGGTGAACCGCTCGTGCCAGCGTTCGCTCGCTCGCACCTGCGACACAAAGCGTGCGACACGCCGCGGCACCTCGCGCGCGACGTCGGGAACCTGCGACACGATCTTGCCGCCCCACACCGCCCAGATAGGCGCCATGATGATGCCGACCATGGCGTAGACGATGAGCACAGCGAGCAGGCGCGACGGGCGCCGGCCCTTGAACCAGGCCGCCGACGTCTGACGGATGATGCGAACCAGCGGCAGAACGAGGTAGGCGAGTGCGACCGAAAGGAACCCCACCAGGAGCACGCCTTTCAGCGCCACCCAGTTGAAGGCCACCGCGATCACGACGAGGCCCCCGACGACCGTCGCCACGCCGAGATTCAACGCAACCGTACCGTCCGGTGGCGAGAAGGTCGTGGGGGCGTCGACGAGCCAATCCTGTGATCTCGGCACGGCCTTCCTATCATCGCAGGACTTCGCGTCCTGAAAACGCCCGTGTCCCGCCTGAACGTCGGTCTCTTCCCGCCTGTGCGGTCGTGCGCAACGTGTGCCGGGCCGGCCGACGCGTCGCAT
>JAXMBY010000157.1:0-1692 GCA_046349655.1 Planctomycetota bacterium | reverse complement strand
ACAGCCAGCGGTTCTTCGCCGACGCCCATACGCCCGCGAACAGGTCTTCCTCCTCGCGCAGACCGGCCTTGGCGAGCATCTCGGACTCGCCCTCCTCGCGGATCAGGTCGAGCACTTCGGCCACCGTGACCCGGCCGATGACGCGGTTGCGCGGATCGACCACCGGCGCCGAAACGAGGTCATAGCGCTCGAACGCGTGCGCCGCCTCGCTCGCGTCCTCCAGCGGCTGCAACGTCAGCAGGTCGCGGCGCATGACGTCCTCGACCAGCACGTCGGGCTGGTTGATCAGCAGCCGGTCGAGCGGCAGGCCGCCGACCAGCTCGCCGCGCTCGTCGACGACGTAGACCTGGTCGGTGTGGTCGGGCAGCTCCTGCAACCGGCGCAGCTCGCGCAACACCATGTCCAGGGTGTAGCCCTGCTGCACCGTGATCGCCTCGAAGTCCATCAGCTCGCCGACCGATCCCTCGGGGAACGACATCGACGCGCGCAACTGCTCGCGCTCTTCCTGCGAGAGCCCGCGGCGCACCTCCTCGACGACGTCGGTCGGCAGGTCGGGAGCGAGCTCGGCGATCTCGTCCGCGTCGAGGGTCTCGACCGCGTCGACCAGTTCCTCGCGATCCATCGAGCGGATCAGCGACTCGCGCACCGATTCGGAGACCTCGAGCAGGATCTCGCCGTCGCGCTCGGCCTTCACCAGGTCCCAGACGATCATCCGCTGCTCGAAGGGCAGCGCCTCGAGGATGAACGCGACGTCGGCCGGATGAAGCGAATCGAGGCGAGCGCGCAGCTCGTTCAGGTGCTGGCGCTCGACCAGCTGCTCGACCAGTTCGTGGCGCTCTTCGGCCTCGCCGTGGCGCTGCCGGTGCGCGATCTCGAGCACCAGGTCGTGGCGCCGCAGCAGGTCCTGCACTTCGGCGAGCGCGCGCGACGCCTGCTCGGGATCGCGCGGCTGCGGCATGGCCGGCGCGTCGTCGGGGCGCTCTTCGGCTGGGTCAGCCCGGATGTCGGCGTCTTGATCGGCCATGGATCGCGCTTCAGGGAGGATCGACCGACCCCATCCAGCGGCCGACGATCGCGGCGCGGCGGGCAAGCGCCGCCGAGCCGCGGTTGACGTCATAGTAGCGCGGCCGCGGCAGCATCGCGGCCATTCGCGCGGCCTGCCAGGGCGCGAGTTGCGCGGCCGACACGCCGAAGTAGTGCCGCGCGCCGGCTTCGGCACCGAACACGCCGACGCCCCACTCGGCGACGTTCAGGTAGAGCTCGAGGATGCGGCGCTTGGTCATCACGGTCTCGATCATGTAGGTGATGACCAGCTCCTGCCCCTTGCGCAGGTAGCTGCGCTCGCCGGACAGGAACAGGTTCTTGGCCAGCTGCATCGTGATCGTCGAGCCGCCGCGCACGACGCGTCCCCGCCGCTGGTTCTGCTCCCAGGCGCGCTCGATCGCGTCCCAGTCGACGCCGTCGTGGCCGGTGAAGTTGGCGTCTTCGGCTGCGATCACCGCGCGCTTGAGGTGCCGCGAGACCTGCTCGTAGGGCACCCAGCGCTGCTGCAGCTGCCTGCGCGGGTCGCTCTCGCGCAGTCGTGCCAGTTCCCGCTTCATGAACGGAGTCGGGCCGGGGTCGAAGGCGTTCCACCACAGCACGTGAGCGAAGAACCACAGCTGCACGGCGAGCATCGCGGTGAGGGCCAGC
>JAXMBY010000156.1:0-1038 GCA_046349655.1 Planctomycetota bacterium | reverse complement strand
GGGATAATTTCCCATAAGATTCGGTGACATCAGACTTCCGGCGATCGCCGGAAGGCCAGGGAACCGAAGAAGATGAAGACCAATGCGACCGAAGGGCGAGCCGGCGCGCTCCCCGCCGAGCCGGGCAATGCGGTGTTCGGCGCGGCGCTGGCCGTGCTCGTTCCGCTCGCCCGCCTGCTGGTGGCGCGCGGCCTGAAGTTCGGGCAGGTCGAAGAGCTGCTCAAGCAGGCTTTCGTGCAGGCAGGCAGCGCGGAACTCGAGCGCAACGGACTCGACACGAACGTGAGCCAGATCAGCATCACCACCGGCATCCACCGCAAGGACGTCAAGCGGCTGCTCGAGTCGCCGAGCGATCCGGCCGTGCACGGTCGGTCGTTCGCTGCCGAGGTATTCACGCGCTGGGTGTCCGATCCCTACTACCGCTCTCGCGGCAAGCCGCGCGTGCTGCCGCAGCGCGCATCGGGAGGCGAACGCAGCTTCGAATCGCTCGCCCGCTCGGTCAGCACCGACGTGCATCCCAAGACGCTGCTCGACGAGTTGCGTCGCCTGGGAATCGTCGAACTGGACGAGCAGGCGCAGACCGTGCGGATCGCGGCCGGCAGCTTCGTGCCGTCGAAGGACAGCGCGAGGATGTTCGCCCTGCTCGGCGGCAACGTCGGCGACCACCTGCAGGCGGCGGTGTCCAACGTGATCGGCGACCGCGCGCCGCTGCTCGAGCAGGCCGTGTTCGCCGACGAGCTGTCCGACGAGTCGGTGCAACTCGCCCACGAGATCGCGCGCGAGACCTGGCACGCCACGTTGCAGGCGCTCGCGCCGATGCTCGAGAAGCGCATCGCCGCCGACCGCGCCGCGAAGCGCCGCGCCGACCGGCGGCTGCGGGTCGGCATGTATTTCTATTCGGACCGGCAGGCGACACCGGACGCCACGGCCGCGAAACCGCCGCGCAAGGCCCGCAAGCCTGCGAAGGCGCAGAGGGGATGAGGATGGCTGTGCATCACGAGCGGACAACGTCGGCAGGCTGGTCGCGCTGGGCCGGCG
>JAXMBY010000155.1:0-1077 GCA_046349655.1 Planctomycetota bacterium | reverse complement strand
CGCCGACCAGCGCGGCGGCCGGTGCGATGGCCAGCAGCCACGGCCAGCGGTGCCTGTACCAGGGGGTCGTTGCGGTCATCGTCGTGGTGCCCATGGCAGTCAGCGCGGGACGAAGAAGGTGGAGCGGGTGTCGACGGCGACCGCCGCGTCGTCGACCGCCTCGACGTGGAACGATACCTTGTTGCTGCCCGGGGCACCGTGGCCCGGCTTGACGCGAACCGAGATCGGCACCATCCGCACGCCGGCCGGCCCGATCTCGAACTGCGACTCGCCCGCGATGAAGATCGTGTCGATGCCCCCGACCGAGACCCGGAAGGTGCGCGGATGCTCGGTCGGGTTGATGATCTGCAGCCGGTAGCCGTTCTCGATCATGCCCTCCTCGACCTCGCGGCCGAGCGCGCTGTCGCGGATCACGTCGGCCTTGACTGGCGCGCGCAGCGCGAGATGCCCGAAGATCGCCAGCGTCACCGCGACCAGGATCGCCGAGTAGACCAGCACCCGCGGTCGCAGCACGCGGCGCACGATGGCTTCGCGGTCGAGCTTGAGCGCGAGCGCGTTCGTCGTCGTGTACCGGATCAGGCCGCGCGGATAGCCCATCCGGTCCATCACCTGGTTGCAGCCGTCGATGCACGCGGCGCAGCCGATGCACTCGTACTGCAGGCCCTTGCGGATGTCGATGCCGGTCGGGCAGACGTGCACGCAGATGTCGCAATCGACGCAGTCGCCGAGGCCCAGCGCCCTCGGGTCGGCCTTGCGCGAGCGCGAGCCGCGGGGCTCGCCGCGCTCGGGGTCGTAGGTGATGATCAGCGTGTCCTTGTCGAACATCGCGCTCTGGAAGCGCGCGTACGGACACATGTACTTGCAGACCTGCTCGCGCATGAAGCCCGCGTTGCCCCAGGTCGCGAAGCCGTAGAAGAGCACCCAGAAGGTCTGCCACGGGCCGGTGGACATCGTGAGCAGCGCGCCCAGCAGTTCGCGGATCGGCGTGAAGTAGCCGACGAAGGTGATCCCGGTCCACAGCGCCACCGCGATCCACAGGACGTGCTTGGCGCCCTTGCGCGCGAGCTTCGACGCGCT
>JAXMBY010000154.1:0-1156 GCA_046349655.1 Planctomycetota bacterium | reverse complement strand
TCCCGCCGTCGGCGGCGATGATCGTCTACGCCTACATGGCCGGGCCCAGCGTTTCGGTCGGCGCACTGTTCATGGCCGGCGTGGTGCCCGGCATCATCCTTGCGATCGCCATGATGGGCTGGAGCACCTGGGTCGCGCGCCGCGAGAATTTCCCTCCGACCGGCGACGCGTTCAGCCTGGTGCGCTTCCTCGCGACGCTGCGCAGATCGGCCATCGTGGTCGCGATGCCGGTGGTCGTGATCGGCGGAATCGTCGGGGGCCTGTTCACGGCCACCGAAGGGTCGGCGATCGCGGTCGTCTACGCGCTCGTGATCGGGCTCTTCGTCACGAAGCGGGTCAAGCTGTCGAGCCTCCCCGGTGTGCTGTTCCGGGCCGCGCTCACGACCGGTGTCGTCGGAGCGCTGATCGCGTTCGCCTCCGCCGTGACCTATCTGCTGACGATCGACATGGTCCCGGCGCGCCTGGCCGCCTGGGTCCAGGGCGTGACCTCGGACCCGACCATGTTCATCCTGCTGGTCATGTTCGTGCTGGTCGTCGCCGGCATGTTCCTCGAGTCGAATGCCGCGTACATCATGCTCGTTCCGCTGCTGGCGCCGATCGCCCAGGGCTATGGCATCGATCCGGTCTATTTCGGATTCCTGTTCGTGCTGAACCTGGTGATCGGAATGCTCACGCCGCCAGTCGGGGTGCTGCTCTTCGTCGTGAGCAGCGCGGCCGGCATCCGGATCGGCGAGCTGACGCGGCACGCATTGCCGTTCATCGCGATCCAGTTTGCCGTGCTGGCGCTGTGCATCGTGTTCCCCGCGGTGGTGACCACGCTCCCCCGCTGGCTCGGCTACTGAAGCGTCCCCGCTTCGGCCCACAGCCGCCCCGCCTCGAGCAGCAGCTGCCAGCGCGCAACCCAGGCGTCGACTGCCGATGTCGACGCCGCCAGCCGCTGCTCGTTGGCGAGCCTGCGCGCCGCCAGCAGATCGGCCAACGACCCCTCCCCCAGCTGGTAGCCTCGCGCGAGCCCCTGCGCGGCCTGTTCGAGCTTGTCCTGCGCGACGCGCGCGCGCTGCCAGCCGCCCTGAGCGAGCTGCGCTTCGCGCAGCCTGAGCCGCGCCTCGGTCTCGACGCGGCGCTGCGCGTCGTCGCGCCGCAGCGCCGCCGTGGC
>JAXMBY010000153.1:0-1552 GCA_046349655.1 Planctomycetota bacterium | reverse complement strand
GAGCGACCGAAAGCAAATCGGCGGGACCCGCTCGTCCGCGCGAAGCGCGTACGACGCGGGTGCCGATTTGCGAGGTCGGCGAGGGAAGCCCCGCGAAGCGGGGCCGCAGCACCGCGCCGCGCAGACGCGGCGGCGCGCGTGCGCCGAGGGCGGGCGCCGGGACGCATCGGGCCGTGACCCCATGACGCGCGTCTGGCTGCTCGACCTCGACAACACGCTGCACGACGCGATGCCGGTCGTGTTCCCGCGCATCAATCGCGCGATGACCGAGTACCTCGCGCGCGAGCTCGCGCTCGGGCACGAGGAAGCGAACGCGCTGCGGATGCAGTACTGGCGTCGGTACGGCGCGACGCTGCTCGGGATGATCCGGCACCACGGCACCGATCCGCACCACTTCCTGCGCGAGACGCACCCGTTTCCGGACATCCCCCTGATCGTCAAGCGCGACATGCGCCTCGCGCACGCATTGCGCAGGCTGCCCGGGCGGCGCATCGTGGTGACGAACGCGCCGCTGCACTATGCATCGCAGGTCGTGCGCGCGCTGGGCATCTGGGCGCACATCGAGTCGATCGTCTCGATCGAGGCGATGTCGTTCGCGGGGCGCCTGCAACCGAAACCGTCCAGGCCGATGCTGCGCAGGCTCGTCGCGAGCCTGCGCGTGCCGGCGGCGCGCTGCGTTCTCGTCGAAGATTCGGTGGCCAACCTCGCCGGCGCCCGCCACGTCGGACTGCGAACGGTGCTCGTGACCGGCATCAGCCACCGTTCGCACCATCCATCGCGCCGTACGCGCGCCGGACCGGCTCGGCGCGTGGACGTTCAAGTACAATCGGTCGCGCACCTGCCGCGCAAGGCCCTTCGATCCGCGACGATAACGAGATGAACGATCAGACGACGCCCGCGCCGAAGCCCGCTCGACCGAAACCCGGCGAACGACGACTGCAGATCCTCCAGACGCTCGCCGCGATGCTTCAGGAGCCCGGCGGCGATCGCGTCACCACGGCAGCGCTCGCGGGCCGGCTGCAGGTCTCGGAAGCGGCGCTGTATCGTCACTTCGCGAGCAAGGCGCAGATGTTCGAAGGCCTGATCGAGTTCATCGAATCGACGATCTTCGGCCTGATCAACCAGATCACCACGCAGCAGGAAGACGGACTGCGCCAGTTGCGTGACATCGTCGCGATGCTGCTGTCGTTCGCCGAGAAGAACCCCGGCATGACCCGAGTGCTGATCGGCGACGCGCTGGTCACCGAAGACGACCGCCTGCAGGACCGCATCAACCAGTTGATCGACCGCATCGAGGCCTCGCTGAAGCAGGCCTTCCGCGTGACGGTCGCGCAGGGGCGCCTGCCCCAGGAGACCGACGCCGCGGCGCGCGCCGGCATCGTGCTCGCCTACGTGCTCGGGCGCTGGCTGCGTTTCGCCAAGAGCGGGTTCCGCCGCTCGCCGGGCGAGCTGTTCGACCAGCAGGCGCCGTTCCTGATTGCCTGATCCGGCACATCGCGGAGTGGGCAGGCGGTTGCGGCGGACCGTCGTGTTGCGTCGCAACATGATTCCT
>JAXMBY010000152.1:0-1598 GCA_046349655.1 Planctomycetota bacterium | reverse complement strand
TGGCTCACCCCCGATGTGCTGGCCGTGCCGTGGTGGAGGGTGCTGTGAGGCGGCAGATCAAGGAGTCGCGCCAAGGACGTCCTCGGCCGCGTCTGCGAATACTTCCTCCGGCAGTTCTACAGAGCTCTGATGACTCGAGGAATGAAGGGGTGCTACGCGAACCGCGCGGTGGGACGCACGTCACTTCCCGATGCAAAACCTGCTGAAGATCACCCCCAGCAGATCTTCCGCCGTGAACTCCCCGGTGATCTCGTTCAGCCGCTCCTGCGCCAGCCGCAGCTCCTCGGCGAACAAATCGAGTTGCTGCGCCCGCTCGCGCGCATGCGCCCCGGCCGCCTCGACGTGCGCCTGCGCCGCGCGCAGCGCGATCAGGTGCCGCTCGCGGGCGATGAAGGTCGATTCCCCACTCGCCTGCCAGCCTGCCAGCTCGAGCAGCCGTGCACGCAGCAGGTCGACCCCCGCCCCCGTCTTCGCCGAGAGCCAGACCGACGACACCGATTGGTCACGTTCCGGCCAGCTTTCATCTCCGATCGTCTCGCCCCCGGCCACCGCCCGATCGACGACTGTACCGGCACTGTCCGCCCGCTCGACCCGCGGTGCCACCCCCACCAGGTCGATCTTGTTGTAGACCCGCACCATCGGCACCGGCTCGGCGAGCCGATGGTCGAGCTCGTGCTCGATCGCCTCCGCCGCCGCGGTATCGGTCTCGCGGGCATCCAGCAGGTGCAGCACCACGTCGGCCTGCGCCGCCTCCGCCCAGGTCCGGGCGATGCCGAGCCGCTCCACCTGGTCGCTCGTCTCGCGCAGCCCCGCCGTGTCGACGATGTTCAGCGGCACCCCCTCGATCTGGATCGCCTGCGCGATCCGGTCGCGGGTCGTGCCCGGAATCTCGGTGACGATCGCCACCTCGGCGCCGGCCAGTGCGTTCAGCAGCGAGCTCTTGCCGACGTTGGGTTCGCCGAGCAGCACCACGTTCAGCCCGTCGCGTAGCAAGGCGCCACGCCGCGCATTGGCCAGCAGAGCATGCAGATCGTCTCGAATCGTCGCCAGGCGGCCGCGCGCGTCGGACGCCTCCAGAAAGTCGATTTCTTCCTCGGGGAAGTCCAGCGTCGCCTCGACCAGCGTGCGCAGTTCGATCAATCGCTCGACCAGCCCGTGCACGGCCGCCGAGAATTCGCCCGACAGCGAGCGGGTCGCCGAGCGCGCCGCCTGCTCGGTGCTCGCGTCGATCAGGTCGGCAACCGCCTCGGCCTGCGCCAGGTCGAGCTTGTCGTTCAGGAACGCGCGCTGGGTGAACTCGCCGGGCTCGGCCAGCCGCAGGCCGAGCTCGCGGCCGGCTTCCAGCACCCGGCGCAGCAGCAGCTGCAGCACGACCGGCCCGCCGTGCCCCTGCAGCTCCAGCACGTCCTCGCCGGTGTACGAGTGCGGCGCCGGGAAGTGAATCGCGATCCCCTGGTCGATCGCCCCGCCGTCGGCCGCCAGGAAGGGCCCGTAGGTTGCGTGCCGCGGCGCGAGCGTCCGGCCCAGCACTGCGGCCACGATCGGCGACAGGTCGCGCCCGGAGACCCGGACGACCCCGATGCCGCCCCGGCCGGGCG
>JAXMBY010000151.1:0-2769 GCA_046349655.1 Planctomycetota bacterium | reverse complement strand
CTGGCCACCGTGTCCAAGCCGTTCGTGCGCCTGCTCTCGGTGTCCACCGAGCTGGTCCTGCGCGGACTCGGCGCGCGCAGCGACAGCGTGCCCTCGGTCACCGAGGAGGAGATCCACGCGCTGCTCGCCGAGGGCTCGGACGCCGGCGTCATCGAGCAGACCGAGCACGCGATGGTGCGCAACGTGTTCCGCCTCGACGATCGCCAGATCTCGTCGCTGATGATCCCGCGCGCCGACATCGTCTGGCTCGACGTCGCCGACCCACTGCCGATCAACCTCGCGAAAGTCGCCGACACCGCGCACTCGCGGTTTCCGGTCTGCCGCGACGGGCCCGACGAGATCCTCGGTTTCGTCCACACCAAGCAGCTGCTCGCCCAGTCGCTGCGCGGCGCGCCGATCGACCTCACGCAGGGCCTGCACGAGATGCTGTACGTGCCGGAGACGCTGACCGGCATGGAACTGCTCGAGAATTTCCGCTCGTCGAACACCCAGATCGCGCTGGTGATCGACGAATACGGCGAGGTGCAGGGCCTGATCACGCTGCAGGACCTGATGGAAGCGATCACCGGCGAATTCGCCACCGGCGACGAGGCCGACAGCTGGGCGCACCAGCGCGAGGACGGCTCGTGGCTGCTCGACGGCCTGATCCCGATCCCCGAACTGAAGGATCGCCTCGGGCTGCGCTCGCTGCCCGAGGAAGAGCGCGAACGCTACCAGGCGCTCAGCGGCATGCTGATGCTGATGCTCGGGCGCATGCCGCAGACCGGTGACACCGTCGCCTGGGAGAACTGGCGCTTCGAGGTCGTCGACATGGATGGCAAGCGGGTCGACAAGGTGCTGGCTACCCGGATCCCGCTCGCGGCGACTCCCGACGACGGTCCCGCCCAATCCGATCCGTCGTGAAGGACCCGCGCCGATGATCGACTTCCTGCGTACGCTGCTGCGTCGCGTCATCGCCGTCGCCGCGCTGCTGTTCGGCGCACTGCTGGCCGCGCTCTTCGCGGCGCTCACCCTGGCGGCCGCACTCGCGATCGGCGCCGCGCTCTGGCTCGGCAGCCGCTTCGGCCTGCGCGCCACGCGGCGCGAGCCGCAGGGCCCCGAAGCGCCTCGCGGCCATGACGTGATCGACGTCGAGATGCGGGAGATCGAGCCCGGCCAGCAGGCCGATCGGCCCGGAACCGCGGCCGAGGACAGGCAACGGCCGGAGCCGTGAGGGGAAACCCGCGCCGACCTCTCGGGACGCGGGACGCCCTCTTACAATGCGGGGTGCAGATGGGACGGAGACGATGAAAGCCTTGCTGAAATTCTCCCGCGCCGTGGACTGGCTGAACGCCCAGGTCGGCAAGTACGTGATCTGGCTGATCTTTGCCGCCACCGCGATCAGCGCCCTGAATGCCATCGTGCGCAAGGCGTTCGACACCAGTTCGAACGCCTATCTCGAGGCCCAGTGGTATCTCTTCGCCTGGTCGTTCCTGGCCGCCGCCGGCTACACGCTGCTGCATCGCGAGCACGTGCGCATCGACGTCGTCAACAGCCACCTGCCCAAGACCGTGCGGGTGTGGATCGACATCATCGGATACGCGCTGTTCCTGACTCCCATGTGCCTGGTGGCGCTGTACCTGTGCACACCGCAGGCGATCGACATGTTCGTATCCGGAGAAATGTCGGGCAACCCGGGCGGCCTGATCCGCTGGCCGGTATGGCTGGCACTTCCCGTGGGTTTCGGGCTGTTGCTGCTGCAGGGATGGTCTGAACTGATCAAGTGCATCGCCTTCCTCCGCGGTGCGGGTCCCGACCCGACCGAGAAGCGCACCGAGACGAGCGACGAGGAGGTGCTCGTCGAGGCCTTGCGCCAGCAATACGCCGACGGCGACAGCCGGGCCAATGCGCCGGCCCAGGCGCACTGACCGCGACCGGCGCCCGCACCATGCAGTTCATTGCTGCCAACTTCGCCCCCGTCATGTTCGGGGGCCTGATCCTGTTCCTGATCCTCGGCTTTCCGGTCGCCTTCAGCCTGGGCGCCGCGGGGCTGTTCTTCGGCCTGCTCGGCGTCGCGCTCGACATCTTCCCGTCGGCCATCCTGGCGGTGCTGCCGTTCCGGCTGATCGGCATCATGGCCAACGAGACGCTGCTGGCCGTGCCCTTCTTCACGCTGATGGGCCTGATCCTCGAGCGCAGCGGCATGGCCGAGGACCTGCTCGATTCGGTGGGACAGGTGTTCGGCCCCCTGCGCGGCGGCCTGGCGCTGGCCGTCATCTTCGTCGGCGCGATGCTGGCCGCCACCACGGGGGTCGTGGCGGCCTCGGTGATCTCGATGGGCCTGATCTCCCTGCCGATCATGCTGCGCTATGGCTACAGCCGCAGCCTGACCAGTGGCGTGATCGCGGCCTCGGGCACGCTGGCGCAGATCATTCCGCCGTCGCTGGTGCTGATCGTGCTGGCCGACCAGATGGGCAAGAGCGTGGGCGACATGTACAAGGGCGCCTTCGTTCCGGGTTTCGCGCTGATGGGCCTGTACGTGCTCTGGGTGGTCTTCCTGGCCATCTTCAAGCCGGGCGCGGTCCCGGCGCTCCCCCCGGGGGCACGCACGTTCCGGGAGCCCAACGGCAGCCATGGCTATCGCTCGCTCGCCGTGCTCGCTGCGCTGTCGACCGCGGTGGCGGTGGTCCTGGCGGAGCACATGGAAGCGGTGCACACCTGGTGGCAGGGAGAGCCGGTGGAGTTCGTGGCGACCGACGAACGGATCGTGGTGGCCATGTGCGGTGGCGT
>JAXMBY010000150.1:0-1277 GCA_046349655.1 Planctomycetota bacterium | reverse complement strand
CCAGGCGGCGCGCGATTTCGACGGCCATGGCAATACCACGCACAGCTACACGCTCGGCGCCGACGCGAGCTGGGAGGCGGACCTGTTCGGCGGCGTGCGCCGCTCCGTGGCTGCGAGCCGGGCGCTCGCCGATTCCGCGGCCTACGACCTCGCGGCCGTCCGGGTCTCGCTGATTGGCGATGTTGCGACCAACTACGTCCAGGCGCGGCTCGCGCAGCAGCGCCTCGTGCTCGCGAAGCAGAACCTCGGCTACGCCGACGAAAATCTGCAGATCGCGCGCTGGCGCCTGCAGGCGGGGCTCGTCGGCAGCCTCGACGTCGAGCAGGCGCGCAGCTCGCGTGCCCAGGTCGCCGTGTCGATCCCGAACTACGAGCAGGCGTACTCCCAGGCTGTGTTCCGGCTCGGGGTGCTGACGGGACAGGCGCCCGAGGCGCTCGGCACGCAGCTCGAGGCCGTGGCTCCCGTGCCATCGCCGCCCGCGGCGATCGCGGCTGGACTGCCGGCCGACACGCTGCGTCAGCGCCCGGATGTGCGCTCGGCGGAGCGCACGCTGGCTGCGGAGACCGCGCGGATCGGTGTCGCGAAGGCGCAGCTCTACCCCGCGCTGCGGATCGCCGGCACGATCAGCACCACCGCGCGCAGCGTTGCCGACCTGGGTGACCTGGTGACCGGCAGCGTCTTCGCGACCCTCGCTCAGACGATCTTTGCCGGCGGCCAGTTGCGCTCGCAGGTGCGCAGCCAGGAAGCCGCTGCACAGGGTGCGTTCGCGAGCTATCGGCAGTCGGTGCTAACGGCGCTCGAGGACGTCGAGAACGCCCTGGCCGCGCTGCGCGCAGCGGAGCAGCAGCGCGCACAATATGCCGAGGCGCTCGACGCCGCGCGCAACCAGGCGATCCTGGCGCGCAGCAATTACCGCACCGGCAACTCCGACTTCCAGGCGCTGCTCGAAGCCGAGCGCTCGCTCGTGTCCGCGAGCGACGGCCAGCTCGTCAGCCAGGCGAACGCGACGCTCGCGGTGATCCAGCTCTACAGGGCACTCGGCGGGGGCTGGGATCCCGCCCGCCCGGCACAGGAATGAATTCAATGAACGACAGCAATTCGAGGACGCTGCCTGGCGATGGGCGCCAGGACCAGGACGACGCGAGCGACCGAGAGCGGCCAACTTCCGTCGACGTCGACGAGTTCCTCGGTGTTCCCAAGCCGAAGCCTTGGTACCGGCGACCCGTCATCCTCATCGCGGTCGCCGCGGCGCTGCTCGCCCTGTGGCTGCTGTCACG
>JAXMBY010000149.1:0-1818 GCA_046349655.1 Planctomycetota bacterium | reverse complement strand
CCCGCCGCCACGACGACTTCATCGACTCCGACGACGACGACATGCCGATGGGGTCCCGCTAAGGGGCGCCGGCAGGAGAACATCCATGGCACGTTTTTTCCGACGCAAGAAGTTCTGCCGTTTCACGGCTGATGACGTCAAGCAGATCGACTACAAGGATCTGGCCGTCCTCAAGGGCTACATCACCGAGACGGGCAAGATCGTCCCGAGCCGCATCACCGGCACCCGCGCGCATTACCAGCGCCAGCTCCAGCTCGCCATCCGCCGCGCCCGGTTCCTGGCGCTGCTGCCCTACACGGATCAGCACTGAACTGGAGATCGACCTAGATGGACGTCATTTTGCTGCAGAAGGTCGCCAACCTGGGACAGATCGGCGATCGCGTGAAGGTGAAGCCGGGCTATGCCCGCAACTACCTGGTCCCCACCGGCCGGGCCACCATGGCCACCGCCGCGAACATCGCCAAGTTCGAGGCGCAGCGCGCGCAGCTCGAGCAGAAGGCGGCCGCGGAACTCAAGTCCGCGCAATCGCGCGCCGAGGCGCTCTCCAGCTTCAAGCTGGAGATCAAGGCCAAGGCCGGCGCCGAGGGCAAGCTGTTCGGCTCGATCGGCACCTCCGACATCGCCGAGGCGGTCACCGCGGCGGGTCATCCGCTCTCGCGCAGCGAGGTGCGCATGCCGGCAGGGCCAATCCGGCTGGCCGGTGAACACCAGGTGCAGGTCCATCTGCACACCGACGTCGACGTGACGCTCGCCGTCACCATCGTCGCCGAGGACTGACCGGGCATCAGCGCCGTGTTCGCCCTGCGACTCGCATGTCCAGCCGGGTGAATCCTCGTTCCTTCGAGTCTGGCGGTGAGTTGCGGCTGCCGCCGCACTCCGTGGAGGCCGAGCAGTCCGTGCTGGGCGGTCTCATGCTCGAGGCCACGGCCTGGGACCAGATCGCCGACCGCATCATCGCCGAGGACTTCTACCGGCACGATCATCGGCTGATCTTCGAGGCCGCCGGCGCCCTGATCGAGCGCTCGCAGCCCTGCGATGCGGTCACCGTGTCCGAATACCTGCAGAGCAAGGGACAACTCGAACAGGTGGGCGGGCTCGCCTATCTCGGTGCGCTCGCGCGCGACACCCCCACCGCCGCCAACATCCGCGCCTATGCCGATATCGTGCGAGAGCGCTCGGTGCTGCGCCAGCTCATCACCGCCGGCAACCACATCGTGGGTTCGGCGCTCGAGCCCGAAGGGCGCGAGGCGCGTGACATCGTCGATGACGCCGAGCGCGCGGTGTTCGAGATCGCCGAGCGTGGCGCGCGCGGCAAGGCGGGTTTCAGGCCGGTGAAGAGCATCCTGCCCGAGGTGGTGAACCGCATCGACACGATGTACCACTCCGAAGGCAAGATGACCGGCATCGCCACCGGCTTCAAGGTGCTGGACGAGATGACCTCGGGCCTGCAGCCGGGCGACCTCATCGTCGTCGCCGGCCGTCCCTCGATGGGCAAGTCCACGCTCGCGGTCAACATCGCCGAGAACGCCGCGCTGGGCGCGAACAAATCCGCCGCCGTGTTCAGCATGGAAATGTCGGCCGAGTCGCTCACGCTGCGCATGATCTCCTCGCTGGGCCGCATCAACCAGTCGAACCTGCGTTCGGGAAGGCTCACCGAGGACGACTGGCCGCGCATCGACTCGGCCATGACGCAGCTCTCCAATGCACGCATCTATCTGGATGAGACACCGGCACTCACGCCCACCGAGGTGCGCGCCCGCGCCCGCCGCCTCAAGCGCGAGCGCGGCCTCGATCTCATCGTGGTCGACTCCCTGCAGC
>JAXMBY010000148.1:0-2306 GCA_046349655.1 Planctomycetota bacterium | reverse complement strand
GATGACGAGCCGCCGGCCCGCGAACGGCTGCGTCGCCTGTGCGCGGAACTGCCCGGCCTCGAGGTTGCCGGCGAAGCCGGCAACGGGCCCGATGCGATCGAGCTCGTGCAGGACACCCAGGCCGACGCGGTGCTGCTCGACATCCGCATGCCGGCGATGGACGGCATCGAGGTCGCCCGCCATCTCGCGGCGCTGGAGTCACCGCCCGCGGTGATCTTCGTGACGGCCTACGACCAGTACGCGCTCGAGGCCTTCGAGGCGCAGGCCAGCGCCTACCTCCTCAAGCCCATTCGCCGCGACAAGCTGGCCGCGGCGGTGCAGGCGGCGCAGCGGCTGACACGGCCGCAGCTCGCCGAGCTGGCGGCGAAGGCGCGCGTGAGCGAGGCACGCCGGCAGATCGCGGCGCGCGTCCGCGATCGCATCAAGCTCATCCCGGTCAGCGAGGTCCGCTATTTCCTCGCCGACCAGAAGTACGTGACGGTGCGGCACGCGCAGGGCGAGGACCTCATCGAGGAGTCCCTGAAGACGCTCGAGGACGAGTTCGGCGCGGGTTTCGTGCGCGTTCATCGCAATGCACTGGTGGCCGTGAGCGCGGTGGAAGCCGTGGAGCGCGGCGAGGACGGCCAGCTCACGGTGATCATCAAGCAGAGCGGTGAGCGGCTGCCCGTCAGCCGCCGCCTCGCGGCGGAGGCCTTGCGGAAATTGCGCGGCTGATCGGTTAATCTCGCGCGATGTGCAGCGCCCATCGCCCGAGCCTCGACGCATGACCCAGCCCCTGCGCATCGCCACACGACGGAGCAAGCTGGCGCTCTGGCAGGCCGAGCATGTCGCCACCCGGCTGCGCGGCGCGCACGCCGGCCTCGAGGTGCAGCTCGTGCCCATGACCACCCGCGGGGACCAGATCCAGGACAGGAGCCTCGCGGCCATCGGCGGCAAGGGGCTGTTCATCAAGGAGCTGGAGGTGGCGCTGGAGGAAGGGCGCGCCGACATCGCGGTGCATTCCATGAAGGATGTGCCCGCGGAGCTTCCCCCCGGCATGACGCTGGGGGCGATCCTCGCCCGCGCCGACACGCGCGATGCGCTGATCTCGCGCCGCTTCGCGGGCCTCGACGACCTGCCGCGCGGTGCGCGCGTGGGCACTTCCAGCCTGCGCCGCCAGGCGCAGCTCCTCGCGAAACGGCCTGACCTTGCCATCCTGCCGTTGCGCGGCAACGTCGATACGCGGCTGCGCAAGCTCGACGAGGGCGAGCTCGATGCCATCGTGCTCGCCAGCGCGGGTCTCATCCGGCTGGGCTGGGAAGCGCGCATCACCGAAATGCTCGACCCCACCGCCTGCCTGCCCGCGGTGGGACAGGGCGCCATCGGCGTGGAGTGCCGTGAAGGCGATGAAGCGACGCTGGCACGGCTCGCGGCGCTCGAGCACGCGCCCACGCGCATCGCGGTCAGCGCCGAACGCGCCTTTTCCCACCGCCTGGGCGGCAGCTGCCAGTCACCGGTCGCGGCATTCGCCCGCCTCGAGCAGGGGGTGCTGCAGCTCACCGGCCTCGTGGCCGAGCCCGATGGCTCCAGGCTCTGGCGCGACTCGGTGAGCGGAGCGCCCGGAGATGCGCAGTCCCTGGGCATGAAGCTCGCCGACGGGATCCTCGCACAGGGTGCGAAGGCGCTGCTCGAGCGCCTCGCGCACTGACGCTGCCCATGTCCGATCCCCTCGCCGGCGTCGGAGTCCTCATCACCCGGCCCGAGCAGCAGGCCGGGCCGTTGTGCCGGCTGTTCGAGGCACAGGGCGCCCTGGTGTACCAGCTGCCGGCCATCAGCATCGTCGAGCACCCGGACCGGCGCGCCGTGTTCGCACAGCTCGCACCGCTCCCGGATTTCGACCTCATCATCTTCACCAGCGTCAACGCGGTGCGCTTCGGTGCACCGCTCCTCGCCGGGCGGCGCGACCTCACGCTGGCCGCCATCGGCCCGGCAACCGCCCGCGCGCTGAACCAGGAAGGCTATCGCATCGGCATCGTGCCGCCGGAGGGCTTCGACTCCGAGCACCTGCTGGAAAGCCCGCGCCTGCTCCGCGTTGCGGGCGCGCGCGTGCTGCTGGTGAAGGGCGCCGGCGGCCGTGAGTTGCTCGAGCAGACGCTCACCGCTCGCGGTGCACGGGTGCAGGTGGCGATGGTGTACGAGCGGCGCCCGGCGACTCCCTCGCCGCAGAAGCTCGAGGAGGTGGAACGCGCGATGGCAGGCGGCAGGGTGCACCTGGTCACCGCCACGAGCCTGGAGATCGCCCGTCAGCTCCTCGCCATCGTTCCCGC
>JAXMBY010000147.1:0-1021 GCA_046349655.1 Planctomycetota bacterium | reverse complement strand
CGCGACGGCCGTTCTGCCCGATTGCCTGGCCGGAGAGCATGTGCGCGTGATTCTGCTGGCGGCCGCGGCGCTCGAGGTCGTGACGGTGGATGAGTCCGGGCGCGCCGTTGCGGGCGTGCACATGCGGTTCTGGAAGCACGACCCGGGCGGTGCGATCTTCGACCAGCGCGAGGGCACCACGCGCGATGATGGTCGCTGCGTCTTCTTCGATCTCGCTCCTGGCACGGCCACGATCAGCCTCGATCATCCCGTGCTCGGCAGCCCCAGCTGGCAGCACGTGAGCATCAAGCGGTCGGGGACCACCACCCACAAGGTCACCATGCCCACCGGGCGCACGGTCCACGGCCGGGTGGTCGACGCGGTCACCCACCAGCCAATTGCCGGCGCGAGCGTCGGCGCGAACTGGGTTCTCGATCGGCCAGTACGCACGGGTGAGGACGGCGGTTACGCGTTTCTCGGCTGGACCGGGATCGGGGTCGATGACCTCCACGTGACGGTCGAAGGGTACGGGCGCCAGGGCAAGAGGGTGCCGTCCGCCGGCGACGTGGACTTCGAGCTGATGCCAGGGGATCGTGTGGAGGGCCGCGTGCTCTCCGCATCCGGGAGACCGGTGACGGGCGCACGCATCACGGCGATCGCGAGCGCGCGAGTCAACGGCGCGCAGGAGATCGATTCGGTATCGGCCGAGACCGGCAACGATGGGAGCTTGGTTCTCACGAGCCTCCGCCGTGATCTGGCGCACACGCTCGCCGTGCAGGCGGCCGGACATGGGCGGCTGCTCATCGACTTCGACCCGCATCCCGCCGGGCCTGGCGTGATCGACCTCGGCGACATCGTCCTGCCCGTGGCGCGTCGCATCGAGGGCAAGGTACTGGGGCCCGACGGCGAGCCCATCGCCCGCTCGCCGATCACGATCTCTGGCTGCAATGCCGATCGCGGGCGCTTGCGACCGAGTGCAACCCAGCCAGCGCACGGCGATTTCTACGGCAAGACCGAGACGCGACGCACGGACGACCTCGGG
>JAXMBY010000146.1:0-1059 GCA_046349655.1 Planctomycetota bacterium | reverse complement strand
GTTGGGGTCCCGCGCCGCTTCGTCGGCCATTTTTTCCGTGCCACAACGCGACGGCTCGCGGGTCGTTTGGCGGGTTGGACCCCACCACCCTACCAGCGAGGACACCCCATGCCACGCGCCCTCACCCTGCGCATCAACGGCGCAACGCACCAGCTCGAAGGCGACGCCGAACGGTCGCTCCTGAGCGTGCTGCGCGACGAGCTCGAGCTCACCGGCACCAAGTATGGCTGCGGCGAGGGGCAGTGCGGCGCGTGTACCGTGCTGCTCGGCGATCGGGCGGTGCGCTCGTGTGTGCTGCCGGTCGGATCCGTGGCGAACCAGGAGATCACCACCATCGAAGGGCTGACCGCTGCCGGCCGGTTGCATCCGCTGCAGGACGCGTTCCTCGCGGCGCAGGCGATGCAGTGCGGCTACTGCACGTCCGGCATGATCATGTCGGCGTGCGCGCTGCTGCGCGAGAAGGCCGCGCCCAGCACCGGCGAGATCGTGCGCGCGATGAACGGCAACATCTGTCGCTGCGGCACCTATCCGCGCATCGTGCATGCGATCGAGATCGCATCGCAAGCGATCGGCGGTGGGCGATGAACCGCAACACCGACCAGAGCGAGCCGGAGTCGCTCGCGCACCTCGAGGTCGAGCGCTACGAGCTGCGCGAGGCGGCGCGCTATCGCTTCGATCTCGATCGCCGCGAGTTCGTGAAGCTCCTCGGCGGCGGGTTGATCGTGCTGATCGCCGCGCCGAGCTCGCTGCGCGCCCAGGATCCGGGCCGGCGCCGGGGCGGCCGCGGTGCACGGATGCCGGACGACCTCGCCGCATGGCTCAAGATTGGCGAGGACGGCCGCATCACCGCCGCCACCGGCAAGGTCGAGGTGGGCCAGGGCAGCCGCACGTCGCTCACCCAGGCGGTGGCCGAGGAGCTCCTGGTGCCGGCAGGTGCGGTCGACCTGGTGATGGGCGACACGCAGCTCACGCCCTACGACATGGGCACCTTCGGCAGCCGCACCACGCCGAGCATGATGCCGCAGCTGCGCCGCGCTGCGGCCGCGGCGCGGGCGATGC
>JAXMBY010000145.1:0-1060 GCA_046349655.1 Planctomycetota bacterium | reverse complement strand
GTAATCGATGCGGTAGACGAGCTGCGGCAGGTCGAGCTTGGTCACGCTCAGGTGCACGCTCGGATCCGGGGGCTCGAGCTTGATGATCTCGAGCGTGGGCGCGAAGTCCGCCACCACGTTCACGCTCCTGGTCGCTGCCTCGCCCTGCTTCACCTTGTCGAACAGGAACGCGCCCGGCTCCAGCTTGTAGCCGCGCTCGAGATGCGCGCGCACCTGGATCGGCCGCGTCGGCAGCATGGGATCGTTGCTGGTGATCATGATCTCCTTCAGCACCTCGCCCAGCAGCCCCTTCGAGACCAGGTGCGCCTCGAGCGCGGCGGTCTCCTTGGGCACGAGCCGGATCGGCGTGCCCTTCGCCGTGAGCGCGTCCAGCTGCTTCGCCGTCACCGTGCGGCTCTGCGTTACCAAGGTCGGCTCAGTGCAGCCGCACGATGCCTGGATCTTGGCGATCAGCAGATCGGCATCGCCCACGTTCTCGAGCTTGACCGCGATCTTCGGGTCCTCGCCGGACAGGAGCGTACCGAACTGCAGCTCCTCCTTGTCGAGCTTGAGGCGCGGCGCTGGTCGCTTCTCGCCGGCCGGGACGGCCGGCGCATCGCCAAGGAGGGTGTAGGTCACCACCAGCGGCACCTTGGGCAACGCCGGCTCGTCGGTGTACAGGATCAGCTTGCGGCGAAAGCTGTTCGTGGGCGCGCGCGCCTCCACGCTCACCTCGAGCGTGATCTCGGCGCCCGCGAGCAAGATGCGATTCCACGGCCCCTTACCGTCCGTGTCGAGCAGCTGGTTGCCGTCCTTGTCGAGCACGCGCACCGAGACGCCGCGGCCGGTCTCGCCGATCGACATCAGGCGGATGGTGCTCGCGCCGCCGTTGGCGACCTTGACGTTCTGCGTCTTGCGCGCGCCGCGCTCGAGCTGGCCGAAGTCGACCTTGTCGGGCTCGAGCTTGAGGCTGCCCGCCTTCTCCTGAGCCAGGACGAGAACCAGGGCGCCGATCAGTTGCAGCATGGCCAGTGGACCTCACGACGGGTTGCCGCGGAACGCCGCAGGTACAGGAGACGCG
>JAXMBY010000144.1:0-1083 GCA_046349655.1 Planctomycetota bacterium | reverse complement strand
GAGGCGCAGCGAGAGGTTGGCGCCGTCGAGCACGCGCATCACCACCTTCTCGCCGTGCACCACGGGCAGCACCGACACGCGGAAGTCGATGTGCCGGCCCTCCGCCTTCACCTGGAACTTGCCGTCCTGCGGCTTGCGCCGCTCGGCGATGTCGAGCCCGGCCATGATCTTGATGCGCGAGACCAGCGCGTTCTGCAGGTTCTTGGGCGGCGAGACGGTATCGCGCAGGATGCCGTCGAGGCGATAGCGCACGCGCACCTTCTGCTCGTACGGCTCGATGTGGATGTCGGACACGCGCTCGCGGATCGCCTGGAACACGATCAGGTTGACGAGCTTCACCACCGGCGACGCGTTGCCGGCCGTCTGCAGATCGTTCAGATCGAGCGTCGCCTCGACCTTGCGGTCTTCCTCCAGCTCGACCTCGGACTCGTTGAAGCCCTCGATCAGGTCGGCCACTTCCTTGTCGCCGCCCGAGTACGCCTTCTTGATCGCCGCCTTGAGCTGCGCCTCCGACGTCACCACCGGGCGGATCTCGCAGCGCGTGACGATGCGCACGTGATCGAGCTTGAGCACGTCGAACGGATCGGCCACCGCCACGGTGAGGAAGTTGCCGATCTTCGACAGCGGAAAGATGCCGTGCTCGAGCGCCATCTCCTCGGTGACGATGCTCAGCACCTCGGGATCCGGCTGCACGCGGTCGAGGTCGATGGGCGGGAACCCGATCTCGCGCGACAGCAGCCCCACCAGGTCCTTCTCGGCGATCTTGCCGGTGGACACCAGGAACCGCGACAGCGACACCTTGTCTTCGGTGGAGGCATGCAGCGCCTTCTCGACCTCGGTCGCGGGAATGCGCCCGTCCTTGAGGAGGATCTGGCGCAGCTTCTTGTTGAAGGTCGACATCGTCCGTGATCGCTCCTCGGGCATCAGGTGGCGCTGTTGCGGCTCGAGATGAGGCGATCCAGCTCGTCGGACTCGGACGAGTGACCGAGCGCTTCCTCGTGGCTGATCTGGTTCGCCCAGTAGAGCTCGGCCAGCCCCTGGTTCATGGTCTTCATGCCGAGCTTGCGGTTGGTCTGGATGATC
>JAXMBY010000143.1:0-1090 GCA_046349655.1 Planctomycetota bacterium | reverse complement strand
CTTCCCGCTCATGCGCGCGGCTTCTTGTTCCCGCACCTCGAGCCCGGGTCCTACAATGTGTTCGCCTCCACCGACGATCGATGCGTGCTCCGCAGCAATCTCGTACTTGGGGCCGGTTCCGAGATCACTGATCTCAAGCTCGCGCTCGAGCCAGCTGCGCACGTGCGGCTGGTGCAGAACGACGACTCCATCGCCTTCACACGCATCGAGCTAGCGGGCCCAGACGGTCCAGTCACTTTCATGTCTCGGCCGGGGTCGCTCGACGAGCGGCTGGCAATACCGGCGGGAATGTACACCGTCGAGTGCACGCTGACAGAGCCGGGTGGCAACGCGACGCATCTCACGCGTCACGTGACCCTCGTGGGCGAGCATGACGAGGCGGTGGTCGATTTCCAGCGGCGTTGAGGCGCCGCGGACCCACGCCCCTCGCCCTCGCTCACGGGCTCGCGCCCTGGACGATCTTGGTCGCGCTGTCGATCTGCGCGGCATACGCATCCAGCGTCGCGGCCACGAGCGGGATCTGCGCCTCGGCCTCGTCGAAGTGACGCTGCTCGATGGCCTCGCGCACCGCGGGCAGCGTCTTGACGCCGTAGCCCGTGTACCAGCCGGGCGCATAGATCTGATGCACGTACCACGGCCGGCGCGGCAGGCCGTCCTTGCGCGTCAGCGCCTGCTCCGCATGCATCAGGATGCGGTCGAGAGCTTGCATCTGCTCGGCATTGAGCAAGCGACCGGCCGCGCGCGCGTCCACCAGCGCCTGCTCGTGGCTGCTCGCGCTCTGCTTGAGACGCACCACTGCATTCTGCAGCGGCGCGAAATTGAGGAACGGCACGGGCTCCTTCGGCGCTGGCGGCACGAATGCCTCGCGCGCGTCGGCGGCGATCGAGAGCGTGTTCTCGCGGACGTTGCGGTTCAACTCGTCGGTGCTGCGGCGCAGCTCGTCGGTGAGCTTCACCAGCTCGTCCAGGTACTTGCCCACGGTCTCCGCGAAGCCGCCGAACGTGAACGGCAGCACGTCCGCGCCGGCGAGCCGCAGCACCACGCGACCCACGGTCCTCGCCTGCAGGATGCCGTAGACGAAGCCCGGGTC
>JAXMBY010000142.1:0-1102 GCA_046349655.1 Planctomycetota bacterium | reverse complement strand
GAGCGCAATAGAAACTTCGGCGCGCGCCGGGCCGTCACGACCGGGCGGCTCCGAGCCGGTCGCGCAGGACCTGGTGGCAGCGTTCCAGCGCCACCGGGATCTTCGCCGGCTCCTTGCCCTGGCCGCGCGCCATCAGCGGGTTGCCGCCACCCTTGCCGCCGACGATCGCCGCCACATCGCGGCACAGATCGCCGGCTGACACGCCGCGGTCGGCGAGCCCCTGATTCAGCACGACGAGCACGTTGACGCGACCCTCCACTTCCGACAGCAGCACGATCGCCGCTGGCAGGCGCGCGCCCTGCTTCAGGCGATCGGCAAGACCCATGAGCGCATCTTGCTCCAGGCCCGCAACGCTCGCGGCGTAGAGATCCGCCCCGTCGACGTGTCGCACCGCGGCGCTGATCTCCTGCAGGTGATCGCTCGCGCCGCTCTTCTGCGCCTTCTCGAGGTCCTTCTTCAGCTTCTTGAGCTCGGCCTGCAGCGCCTCGACCTTGCCCGGCACGGCATCGAGGTCGACCTTCAGCACCCTCGCCGTCTCCAGGAGCTGCAGCCGCAGGCGATCGAGCTCGCCCAGCACCGCCAGGCCGGTGATCGCCTCGATGCGGCGCACGCCCGCCGCGATCGAGCTCTCGGAGACGATCTTGAAGGCACCGATGTCGCCGGTGCGCTCGCAGTGCGTCCCGCCGCACAGCTCGACCGAGCGGCGTTCCGCATCGGCATCCTGCACGCTGACCACGCGCACCCGCTCGCCATACTTCTCGCCGAACAGCGCGATCGCACCGGAGCGCTTGGCCTCTTCCAGCGCTTTCTCCTCCTTGCTCACCGGCAGGTTCTTCAGCACCTGCTCGTTCACCAGGCGCTCGACCAGCGTGAGCAGATCGGCCGGCACCGCCCTGGGGTAGGTGAAGTCGAAGCGCAGGCGGTCGGCTGCCACCAGCGAGCCGCGCTGCTCGACCTCCTTGCCCAGCACCCTGCGCAGCGCCCAGTGCAGGAGATGCGTGGCGGTGTGATTGCGCATGGTCGGCAAGCGGTGATCGGCGAACACCGCCGCGCGAACCCGGTCGCCGGTCTTGAACGAGCCCTTGGTGAGCTCGGTCTCGTG
>JAXMBY010000141.1:0-1112 GCA_046349655.1 Planctomycetota bacterium | reverse complement strand
TCGGCCAGCACGTCCTCGAGCGCGTGCATCATCTCCGCCGCGCTCTGGAAGCGGTGCTCGCGGCGCTTGGCCAGCGCGCGCTCGACGATCGCCTCGAGGTCGGGCGGGATGCGCCCGCCCGGGTGCGAGGCGCTGACCGAAGGCACCGGCTCGGTCTTGTGCTTGAGCAAGATCTCCGCGAGGGAGCCGGCGCGGAACGGCGGCTCGCCGGCCAGCATCTCGTACAGGATCACCCCCACCGCGTACAGGTCGGAGCGGTGATCGACCGCCTCGCCCTCGCCCTGCTCGGGCGCCATGTAGAGCGGCGTGCCGACGATGCGGCCGACCTGGGTCTGCATGCTCGCGCCGAGCGGTCGACCGAGCAGCTTGGACAGGCCGAAGTCGAGCACCTTGAGCACGCGTTCACCCGTGGCGCTCTCCATGATCATCATGTTGTCGGGCTTGAGATCGCGGTGCACGATGCCGTGGCGGTGCGCCTCGGCGAGCACGCGCAAGAGCTGCAGCGCGAAGTCGATTGCCGCGCGCACATCGAGGGCTCGGCCGTCCTGGATCACCTCGCGCAGCGTACGCCCTTCGACGTATTCCATCGCCAGGTAGCAGATGCGGCCTTCGCGGTCGAAGTCGAAGATCTGGATCGCGTTCTGGTGGTTGAACTGGCCGGCAGCGATCCCCTCGCGCTGGAACCGCTGCAGCGCCTCATCGGTCACCTGCAGCTCGGGGTGCAGGATCTTGAGCGCGACCTTCTTCTTCAGGCCGATGTGCTCGCCGAGGTACACCGTGCCCATGCTGCCGGCACCGAGCTTCTGCAGCACGCGGTACTTGCCGCCCAGGGTCTTGCCGAGCAGCGGGTCGCCGCGCTCCGCCTTGAGCCCGACCTTGGTTCCGCACACCGGGCAATAATGAGCTTGCTCGTCGAGCACATGGCTGCAGTTGGCGCAAACCGTCATCTCCATGGCCGTGTCCCGGAGCCTCGATAGGGTCCATCCGTGCTACCATCCGGCATCGCGACAGGATAATCGCGACAGGATATCAGTGGTGCTGAGACCTGTCGCCGGTGATACGCGCCCGGGGCCCACTCCGAGCGAGAACTTTTTCGGCAGCGAGCAAGGTGC
>JAXMBY010000140.1:0-1135 GCA_046349655.1 Planctomycetota bacterium | reverse complement strand
TGGCCGTCCATTGCCGTGAGCTTGGGAAAGTCGGCACGAACGGCCGTGCCGGCCGCTGCAACTCGCGCCCTGGCAAGCGCCAGGAACGAGAACAGGACGGCGAGCAGCAAGCTCAGAGACCGGCTTGACGCAAGCGATGGCGCCAAGATTCCTCCAAGGGACGAGGGCACGTGACGGGTCGATCCCGACCTGGCGTTTGATTTGCTCTGGCCGCTCCCCGCCAGAGGTGAGGAAGAATAGCGCCACGATCGGGGACCGTCCAGACCGTCCCCCTCTTACCGGGCGGTAGCGACTATGAAGCGGGTGCTTCTCGGATCGGTCTTCTTGCTGTTCCTTTTTTGGACGCTCGCGCCAGACGTCCTCGTCTACCTCGAGTCCATCGTGCACGAGGGCCGCCTGGATCTGAAGCCGTACCATGGGCTTCTGACCGAGGCGCGCCACTGGGGCTTGCTCTGGCACACGGTCGTGGCGAGCGGCGGGGCGGTGCTGCTCGCGCTCGTCCTGGGGGTGCCGCTCGCGTTCCTGGTCACCCGGACCGACCTCCCCGGCCGCCGGGCGCTCGAGCTCCTGTCGTTGTTTCCCCTGATCACGCCGCCCTACATCGCCGGCATTGCCTGGACGCACCACGTGCGCATCAGCGGCGCGCCCGGGATCGTGCTGATGCTCGGGCTCACCTACTTCCCGCTCGTCGTCCTGCTCACCGGCCGCGCGTTCATGACCACCGACGCGGCCATGGAGGAGGTGGCGATCCTGACGCGCGGCAAGCGTTCCACGTTCTTCGCCATCACGCTGCGCCTCGCCGCGCCTGCGATCATCGCCGCAGCGCTGTTCGTGCTCGTGTTCACGATCTCCGACTTCAGCACCCCCGACTACTTCACCACCACCACCACCAGGCCGTTCCACGTCTATGCGACCGAGGTGTTCTACGACTATGCGCATCTCGGCGACCACCGCGCGGCCACCGCCGCATCGGTGCCGCTCGTCCTGCTCGCGCTCGTGGGCGTGATCGTCATCGCCCGGCTCGAGGGCCGCGGCAGCTTCGCGACGATGGCGAGCGCCTATCGTGCGCCGCTCTTGTGGTCGCTCGGCCGCCACCGCGCCTGGCTTGCAGTCGTGAGCTGGCTCGTGGTGGGCG
>JAXMBY010000139.1:0-1167 GCA_046349655.1 Planctomycetota bacterium | reverse complement strand
GAAGTTCGTCAAGATGCAAGGCTGCGGCAACGACTACATCTATGTCGATGCCTTCGAGACGCAGGTGGCCGACCCGGCTGCCGTCGCGGTGCGCGTCGCCGATCGCCGCTTCGGCGTCGGCGCCGACGGGCTGATCCTGATCCAGCCCTCGCCGCGCGCCGACGCGTTCATGGACATCTACAACGCCGATGGCAGTCGCGCCGAGATGTGCGGCAACGGCATTCGCTGCGTGGCCAAGTTCCTGTTCGATCGCGGCCTGGTGCGCCGCACCGCGATCAAGATCGACACGCTGTCCGGGGTGAAGGACGTCGCGCTCGAGATCGAGGCGGGCCGCGTCGTCGGCGCGACCGTGAACATGGGTGTGCCCAGGTTCGAGCGCGAGCCGGGTCGCGTGATGGCCGAGTCGCTGCGGATCGCAGACCGCACGTTCGTGATCCACGCGCTGACGCTCGGCAACCCGCACTGCGTGACGTTCGTGGATGGGGTGGCAGCGTTTCCGGTAGAGCGCTACGGTCCGCTGATCGAGCGCCACGCGAGCTTTCCGGGTGGCACCAATGTCGCGTTCGTCGAGGTGGTGAGCCCGCATGGCATCCGCCAGCGCACGTGGGAGCGCGGCTCGGGCGAGACGCTCGCGTGCGGCACGGGAGCGACCGCCGGCGCCGTGATGGCGATCGCCGCCGGCCACGTGCAAAGCCCGGTGCAGGTCGAGCTGCGCGGTGGCGCGCTCACGATCGCGTGGAACGGCGGCGGCGAGCCCGCGTTCATGAGCGGACCGGCCGTCACCGTGTGCGAGGGGGAGTGGTTCGAGAGCGCGCCGCCCTCGCCTTGAGGCGAATCGGGATGTGGGGCAGCGAAGAGGGGCCTGCGGGCGTAGGCTTCGCATGACGAGCGCTAGAATGAGTCGGTAGAGCTGCTGCCGCGGTGACCGTCAGTGCAGCGCGAGCCTTACGGCCACATCCCCGAGGATCTGCACGAGCAACGGATGCGAGAGCAGCGCCTTCAAGCGGGATTTCGCCTCGCGCTTCTCCTCTGAGTTCGCCTGGGCCTTATCGATCTCTGCGACAAGCTGCTCGAACGAGGCGACGATGCTCTGCACGCGTTGTGGTCGCCGGTCTGTACGGCGTGCGAGTTGGTGATCGTGATGTCGGTGTCGTCGTTTGGAAAAGA
>JAXMBY010000138.1:0-1181 GCA_046349655.1 Planctomycetota bacterium | reverse complement strand
ACGGGATCGGCGGCGAGCGCGAGCAGCGCGGGCTCGGAGCGGGCGCCATGCTCGACGAGCTGGCGCGCGAGGCGCTGGCGCAGCGCCGCGGGAGCGCGCGCCCGCACCACGGTGATGGCCACGTCACGCGACCAGCCGCACAGAAGGTACGCGAGCTCGACCACGCCATCCATCCGCTCGCCGCGGCTGCCGGTGAGCGTCCACGTGAGCACCTCGAGCACGTACTGCTGCTCCATCGTCGCCGCGCGGGCGGGGCAGCGCGACGCGTCGACCGCAGCGGCGATCAGCTTCTTGAGCGCGTGCTCGTCCAGGAACCCGTCGCGCATGCCGACCAGGGCGCCGTCCTTGAGCACGAGCAGGTGGCGCGGCGTGAAGTCGTCGAGATCTTGCAGGAACTGTCGGCGCACCGCTTCGGCCGCGGCGATGTGGTCGGCGCAGCGGATCCCGCGGAAGCGCGCGCACACGAGCTCGCCGGTGCCCTCGTCCTTTACCTCGTGATGCTGGCTCGGGCAGGCGACGACGCAGATCACGCGCTGGCTGCTCTTGACGAACGTGAGCGACGGATAGACGAAATCGGCAAGGTCGTCACACTCGGCATCGTGGTCCCTGCTCAAGGCGATGATCACAGGCTTCGAATCCTCGCGCGCGCGGGAGAGCGCGCCGTCCAGCGATCGCTCCCATGCCACGCGCGGCGCCTTCGCGTCGGCCAGCACCGCCGATCCGCTCATCGCCACGAGCACGGCCACCGACGACATCTTCCCCTGCCACATGGAACCCCCTCGAGTCCTGCATCGCTCCAGGCCATGTGCCTGGTCATCGCATTCGGGTACCGGGGGGAGCCACGGTGATGTGGAGGTCCAGCAGGAAAAATCCTGGCGCGCGGCGCGCTAGCGCCCCGCGGCCGGTGCCCCTTTGGCGGCCGATCGGCCGAGCGCGATCGGATCCCAGGTGATGTGGTCGGGCGGCAGATCGCAGCCGTTGCCGGCGAGCGCATCGAGCGAGAGCACCGCGAGCACCGCCAGACCCTCCCTGGTGGGGTGCAGCTGATCGGCCTGCAGCACCGGATAACCGACCGGCAGCTGCGTGCCGCGCACCCGCACCGGCAGACCCGCGCGCACCTCGGCCACCAGCCTCGGCAGCGGCACGAGCGCGGCGTTCTTGTGGCGCTTCACCCAGCGCAC
>JAXMBY010000137.1:0-1184 GCA_046349655.1 Planctomycetota bacterium | reverse complement strand
TGACCGACGTCTTCGCGCGCGGTGGTATCCAGCGCTACTCCCGCCACCAGGTGCGTGCGCTGCGCGAGCTGCACGGCGACGCCAAGCTCTCGGTGCTCTCGCTGCTGCCGCCCGCCGAGCACGGGTTCGAGGACCCGGTCGAGGTGGAGGCGTGGCACGGCAGCACGCACCGGTGGCTGCGCAACTGGCGCTACACATGGCGCGCGCTGAGGCTGGCACGCGGCAAGTGGTTCGATCTCGTGCTGTGCAACCACGTATCGCTGGCGCCGGTGGCGCTGCTGATCAAGCGGCTGCTCGGCACGCCGTACTGCGTCAACACCTACGGCATGGAGGTGTGGAGCGGGCTGTCGCGCGCGCGCATGGCGGGACTGCGGCACGCCGATGCGATCTTCCCGGACTGCCGCTTCACGCGCGACCACCTGGTGCACGAGCTCAAGCTCACACCGGAGAAGATCACGGTGCTCGAGGACTGCGTCGACACCGAGCTGTTCGCGCCCGCCAGTGCATCGGCAGCGACCCGCGCGCGGTGGCGCTTGCCAGCCGGGACGAAAACGCTGATCACGGTGAGCCGGCTGGTGAGCGGCGCGCAGTACAAGGGGCACGAGTGCGTGATGCGTGCGATCCGCGATCATTGCCGGGACTTGCCGCTCGCCTACCTGATCGTGGGCGACGGCGACGACCGCGCCCGACTGGAGGCGCTCGCCGGCGAGTGGGGCTTGCGCGACGTGTGCCGCTTCACCGGAGCGGTGGCCGACGCCGAGCTGGTCGATCTGTACCGCGTCAGCGACCTCGGCATCCTGATCAGCGAGCGCGGTCCCGGCAAGGGCGAGGGCATCCCGCTCGCGCTGCTCGAGGCGAGCGCGTGCGCCAAGCCGATCATCGCCGGGCACTACGACGGATCGGCCGAGGCGGTCGCGCCAGGGGTGAGCGGGCTGGTCGTGGACTCCCTCGACGTGCCGGCGGTGGCGCGCGCGATTCGCGCCATCGTCACCGACGAGGCGCTGGCCCAGCGCATGGGCCGTGCCGGCCGCCAGCGGATCGAGAGCACGTTCTCGTACCGGCAGTTCCGCGATCGCCTGGCATGCTACCTCGAGCAGGCCTGGTCGGTGCGCAAGTACGCGGCCGCACCGCTCACGCTGCGACGATCATGACGCAATCCGGACCACACCGGCGCTGGTTTCCCG
>JAXMBY010000136.1:0-1205 GCA_046349655.1 Planctomycetota bacterium | reverse complement strand
CAGCAAGGACGACACGGCAATGCTGGACAAGGCCATCCGCGACGTGCTGCAGAGCACGCACCTCGCGTACGATCCCGGCAACGCGTTCAACTGCTGGGGCTACGCGTTCGCGCTCGACTTCCTCACCACGCTCAGCGCGCACAAGGACGGCGCGCGGTACCAGAAGGAGCTGAAGCAGGCGATCCCGGAATTGATCGATGGCCTGAAGAAGATGCAGGCCGCGGAGGGCGGCTGGGCCTACTACACGAGCGTGATGATGGAGGGCTCGTCGATCAGCTTCATCACCGCATCCATCCTGATCAGCTTGAGCGAGGCGAAGCAGCAGGGGTTCGAGATCCCGAGCGGCATGATCGACGACGCTGGCAAGATCTTGAAGACCATGATGCTGCCCAACCACAACTTCATCTACGGCACCTACCTCAAGTACAACGGCAACCACCACCTCGAGGACTTGAGCTGCGGCGGGCGCACGCAGGTGTGCGGGCTGGCCGAGCACCTGTTCGACAACTCGTTCACGCGCGCCGACCTGATCGATCGCAACCGCGACTACTTCAAGAACATCGACTACGTCGAGAAGATCGGCAACAAGCGCATCATCCCGCACCGCGACGCGCCGCAGAACATCTCCGGCTATTTCCTGTACTACGGCGCCAACTACGCGGCCGAGGCGATGACCTATCTCGGCGGCGACGCACAGGAGAGCGATTGGGCGCACCTGGCGCAGATGATCCTGCGCAACCAGGAGAAGGAAGGCTCGTGGTGGGACACGATCTGCTACGACTACGGCGACAAGTGGGGCACCGGCTTCGCCGTGCTGTGCCTCGAGCACTACCTGAGGGCACACGGCATGCTCGACCAGACGTTCGCGAGCGACGCCGCGGCCGCGGGCAAGTGAGCCGCTCATGAGCCTCGCGGCGCTGGTGCTGGTTGCCTTGTGCGCGCTCGCCGCGTGCTCGCCGGAGCGCCCGGCCAGCATGGCGAAGCAAGCCGGCGCCGAGCCCGAGCGGGAGCGATTCGAGCTCGGCCTGCTCGGCGCGACCGGGCACGGCACCTTGCGCACGCTCGAGGTGACCGACGATCACGGTGCGATCCAGCGTCCGGGCGGCGTCGTGCTGAGCGAGGTCGCCGCCGGCGCACCGCTCGCACGCCTCGGGCTCGAGCCTGGCGACATCATCGTGCGCGTGCAGGACGACTACCTGCCCAAC
>JAXMBY010000135.1:0-1208 GCA_046349655.1 Planctomycetota bacterium | reverse complement strand
TGCTGAACTCGAGCCACAGGTTGTCCGCGCCGGCATGGCGGATGGCGTTGGTGACGATCTCCTGCGTGCAGCGCAGCATCGCGTCCGCACACACCGGATCCTCCACGTGCAGGTCATCGGCGAGCGCGACGTGGATCTGCGGCCGCGGCACCGCCTCCACCAGCGCGCGCGTGGCGCGCTTGAGATCCACCACGCCGTCGCCGCGCAGGTCGCTCACCACGCCGCGCACGTCGGCGAGCAGCCGGCGCGCGAGCGCATGGCTGGTGCTGACGTGCTTGTGCACGTCGCCATCGGTCAGGTGGCGCGCCACCTCGAGGTTCAAGCACAGCACGGTGAGGTCGTGCCCGAGCACGTCGTGCAGCTCGCGGGCGATGCGCATGCGCTCGGCCACCCGGCTGTGCTCCGCCAGCATCGCCTGGGTCGAGCGCAGCTCGGCGTTCACCCGCGCGAGGTCCTGGCGCGCGCACGCCTCGCTCTCGGCCGCACGCACGGTGAGATAGGCGAAGATCTCGAAGCCCAGGTACACACCGATGTAAGCCACCGCGAGCTGCAGCGGCAGCATGGCGTGGTAGATCCAGGCCATCACCGTCGACTGCGCGACGATCCAGAGGATCGCCGGCCGCGGCGCGAGCAGGGTGCCGAGCTGACCGGCCACCAGCACGAGGAAGATGAAGCCCACGGCCTTCTGCGGCAGATAGGCGATCAGGAAGGCGGCGCCGGCCTGCACCAGGATCAAGGTCACGCGGGTCGGGCGCGCGAGCCGGCGCCGCGGCGCCGCCGTCGCCGCGAACAGCACCGCGAACAGCACGTACACGAACCCGAGCGCCCAGACCCGCCGCTGGTGGAGCAGGCCCGGCGACTCGGCGAAATCGACCAGGAAGGTCCCCCCCACCACGACCCATGTGATCAGGCCGGCGAGCCGCCACCATCGCGGAACCAACGAGGCCGTGTCCATGGCACGGCATCATACTGGCTCACGGCGGTGGCGGGCATAGGCCGAAAGTCACGACAAATCGCCCACTGGCCGCCAGCCGCACACGCGCCCGGTCTCACAACGAGCTGCCGGCGGTGAACGAGCCCTTGATCGCGAGCCAGATGACGATCACCGCGACGGCGATCGCACCCAGGAACACGCGCCAGTCCATCGAGCTCAGGTGCGGAGCCATCACCATGCCGAACAGCATCGGGCCGGAGAAGAACGTGTTGAT
>JAXMBY010000134.1:0-1238 GCA_046349655.1 Planctomycetota bacterium | reverse complement strand
TCCTATGCCGGCTACGCGCTGACCGCGGCCAGGTCCTACGCGCAGGCCGAGCGGCACTTCCTCGAGGCGCGCCGCATCAATCCCGAGCTCGACGTCACGGACGGCCTCGACAAGCTCGGCGCGAAGCTGTACGCGGCGTCCGAGGCGAAGGAGATCAAGCTGGCGCAGGTGCGCGACTTCTTCGCGCGCATCACCGAGGCGATGCCCGATCACGCCGACTGGTGGAACAACCTCGGGCTGTTCGCGCGCGACACCGAGTGCTACGACCAGAGCTACGCGGCATACGACAAGGCCGTGGCGCTCGAGCCCGACAACGCGCGCTTCTTGAATGATCGCGCGCTGATCCTGTTCTACCACTTGAACCGGGACCTCGACAAAGCCGAGGGCGACTTCAAGCACGCGATCGCGCTCGGCCGCAAGGAATTCGCCGACACCAAGGACGAGGTGAAGAAGGACGATGCGTTCACGGCCTTCACCGATGCGCTGGTCAACCTCGCCCGCCTGTACCACAAGCAGAACCGGACCGCCGAATGCCGCGCAACGCTGGAAGAACTGCTGAAGGACGAGCCTGGACGCCAGGAAGGCATCGAGCTGCGCGCACAGCTCGAGGACGAGGCGGCCGCGCTGCCGCAGAAGGGCGAATGACGCAGGTCGCCGGCGTGCCGCCGTTCTGCGGCGCATGCGCAACCGTCGGCGGTGCGCTCACCCGACCACGGTCCAGCTGGTCATGATGATCTGGCCGTTGCGCAGCGCGCCCTCGCACTCGATCTCGTGACCCACGAGCGGCTCGAGCTCGGCGTCACGGAAGGGATTGCCGCCCAGCCGCCGCAGCTTGAGCTGCTCGCCAGCGCTGGTGACCAGCACCAGCCCCTCGCACTCGCTCTTCGACCCGGCCGCCAGCCGCTTGCGCACGACGCGACCGCGCCAGCTCATCGGCTGTGCACCCGGCGCAGGTGCACGATGCGACCCCTCTCGACGGTCGCCGCCAGCACCACGACGCGCCGGACGTGATCGGCGCTCGCCACCTTGCCCACGAGCACGTGCACGGCGCGCTGCCGCCGCGCCGCGGCGAAGTCCCGCATCGCACCGCTCGACGCCGCCGGCGGGAATGCCACCCGGTACGAGCCGCGGCCCAGCTCGCGCGCTCCCGACTCGCGCGCCGCGGCCTCGAGCGCACGCGCCACGTGCGCTGGCATGCGCATCGTCGCCGCTTGCGCTGCGCCGAGCGACTGGCGCAG
>JAXMBY010000133.1:0-1241 GCA_046349655.1 Planctomycetota bacterium | reverse complement strand
GCCGCCCTTCCAGCGCGCGCGCGTCTTGCCCGTCTCCTCGCGGCGGCGCGTCTGATCGGTGAAGAACACCTGCGCCGAGACCGCGAACACGTCGGCGTCGGTGAAGCCGTCGAGCAGGTCGCGCAGGAACGTCTCGTTCACCTGCATGTCGTTGTTGACGAACACCAGGATGTCGTGCTCTGCCTCCTGCACGCCCGCCATGTTGCCGCGCACGAAGAAGCGGTTCTCGGGCAGCGCCACGCAGCGCACGTCTGGGTGTACGCGCGCCAGCCAGTCGACGGTGCCATCGCTCGAGCCGTTGTCGACGATGATGATCTCGTGCCGACCGCCGCACTCGGCAACGGTCTTCTTGAGCGACGGAATCAGCTTCTCGAGGAAGTGCTTGCCGTCGAACGAGACGGTGATGATCGAGGCGCTCCTGGTGCGCGGGCGCTCGAACGGCCGCTGCCGTGTGCGGCGCGCGAGCAGCACGAACGGCGTGGCGACGAGATCGGCCAGCAACGTGAACACCAGCAGCAGCCAGGCGAGCGGCAGCAAGAGCAGCAGCACCAGGGCCTGCAGCAGCGCGCGCAGCAGCGGCCGCGAGCGCCGGTACGCGGTGCGGGCGAGGAACCTGGATCCCTCGAGCACGCCGATCTTGAGCTGGTGCAGGCCCTTGATGCGAAACGGACGGCGCGCTGCCTGCGTCGCGGCCGTTCTGTCAGGTGCGTTCATGGTCCGGTCTTCTGCGTTGCTGGCGATGGTGGTGCACTGCCGTCCGATCCCTGCGCGCGCTCTGCCTCTGCCTCGTCGTTCTTTGCCATGGCATCCAGGAACACCTGCTCGGATGCATCGAGCTCGCGCACCCGCCGCATCTTGATCTCGGTCATCACCAGGCGCAGCCAGCGCTCGCGGTCCTCGCGGCGATGCACCTCGTTCCAGAACGCCTCGCGCGCGGCGTCGCGCGCGCGCTCGGCCTCGACCACCATGCTGCCGTACACCGCCCGCGCCTCGTCGCGCTCGCGCTGCGCGTCGGCGACGGCGCGCTCGTACACCGGCTGGATCTTGCGCAGCTGCCGCGCCTCGCTCCTGGCCCAGCGCCGGAAGCGCGACAGCTCGATCTTCGCGCCCTGCGCCGCGCGCGCGAGCGCGTCGGCTTCCTTCGGCGTGGCGCCCGCCTCCATCCACTTCTTGAACACCATCGGCATCATGCGCTTGAACTGCAGTGCGCTCGCCTCGAGCACCGCGCGGCTGCGCATCAG
>JAXMBY010000132.1:0-1271 GCA_046349655.1 Planctomycetota bacterium | reverse complement strand
CGGTGCCCATGATGACCGCGCGTTGCATGGCATTGTCGAGCTCGCGCACGTTGCCTGGCCACGCGTGGCTCTGCAATCGAGCGAGCGCGGCGGCGGTCAGCACCGGCACCGGCCGGGCATTCTCGAGCGCGTATTTCTTGAGGAAGTGGTGCGCCAGCGGCAGCACGTCCTCGGGGCGCTCGCGCAGCGACGGCAGCCGCAGGCTGACGACATTGATGCGGTAGTAGAGGTCCTCCCGGAAAGCCCCCTGCTTGACGGCAGACTCGAGATCGGTGTTGGTGGCGAGGATGACGCGCACGTCCACCTCGATTGCCGTGAGGCCGCCGACCCGCTCGATCACGCGGTCCTGCAAGACGCGCAGCAGCTTCACCTGCAGGGCCGGCGAAGCAGTGGAGATCTCGTCCAGGAAGATCGTACCGCCGCCCGCGTGCTCGAACTTGCCGACCTTGTCGCGCAGCGCGCCAGTGAACGCTCCCCGGACGTGGCCGAACAGCTCCGACTCGAGCAGGTTCTCGGGCAGGGCGCCGCAGTTCACCTCGACGAACGCCATGGCGCGGCGCGACGAGCGCTGGTGGATCTCGCGCGCGAGCATGGTCTTGCCGGTGCCGCTCTCGCCGGTGATCAAGACGGTGGCGCGGGTGTCGGCGGCGGCGTCGACCATGCGCATCACCTGCATCATGCGCGGGTCGGTCGCGATCAACGCGTGGCGCCAGCGCTCGGTGAGGGCTTGCTTGAGATCCCGATTCTCCTGCCTTAGCTGACGGCGCTCGAGGCAGCGCCGCACGACGACCAGGAGCGCCTGATCGTCGATCGGCTTGGCGATGTAATCCTCGGCGCCGGCCTTGATGGCGCTCACGGCCTTCGGGATCGAGCCATAGCCGGTGATCATGAGCACCGCCAGGCCCGGGTCGATCGCGTGCGCTTCCTGCAGCAGCCGGAAGCCGTCGGCGGCGGTGCCGAGATTGACGTCGGTGATCAGGATGTCGCGCGGCTGCTGGCGCAGCGCGAGCAGCGCCTCCGCCGCTGTCTTCACGCTCTCGCAATCGAGCTCGTGAGCGGCGAACAGCTCGCGCAGCGAACGGCCGAGCAGCGCATCGTCGTCACAGACGAGGATCTTCGGCCGCATGATCGCCACGATCGCGAGGAGAGATGGGCAGCGCGACCACGGCGGTGGTGCCGGTGCTGGTCGAGCTGTTGATGGTGAGCGAGCCGCCGAGCGATTGCACGATCTGGCGGCTGATCGGCAGGCCGAGGCCGGTGCCGCGTCCGTA
>JAXMBY010000131.1:0-1327 GCA_046349655.1 Planctomycetota bacterium | reverse complement strand
TCGATCACCTCCTCGTTCAGCGCCAGGAGCAGGAGCGTCTGGATCTGACCGGTGTCGCGGCGCTCGCGAATCTCGGTGATGGCGCCCACGAACGCGCGCGGATCACAACGCATCAGCGCGCGCCCCGCCGCGATCCGTACCTGCTCGTCCGGATCGGCGAGCAGCATGCGCGCCAGCACGTCGGCCGGCTGGATCAGGGCGCGCTCTGCATCGGTGCGCAGCAAGCCGAGATCGCGGGCTGCCTGCATGCGCTGCAGGGCATCGCGGTGACATGCCGTCGCCAGGATGCGCTCGTAGCGCTGCGCATCCTCGGTCGGGATCCAGGCGCCGTGGAATTCCTGCTTGCCGCTGGACTGCTGCTCCTCCTGATCCTGGTCGACGATCGTGGGCGTGACGAAGATCAGCAGGTCGGTCTTCTCGGTCTCGGTGCTCTGGTAGCGGAACAGGTAGCCGAGCAGCGGAATGTCGCCCAGCAGCGGCACCTTGGATTCGCGCGTGATCTCCTTGTCGCGCACCAGGCCGCCGATCACGAGCGTGCGCCCGTACACCAGCCGCACCTGCGTCTCGGCGCGGCGCTTGGCGACGATCGGCACCTCGTGGAACTGGCCGACGTAGCCGGTGATCACCGAGACCTCGGGGCGCACGTCCAGGGTCACCGTGCGATCGTCGTTGACATGCGGCGTCACCAGCATCGTCGTGCCGACGTCGCGGTCCTGGTAGCCGGTGACGTAGGTGACGTTGTACTGCTCGTTGCGCGAGTAGGTGGGCACCGGGATGGTCTCGCCGATGTGGATGCGCGCCTCCACGCCATCGAGCGCGGTGATCTGCGGGCTGGCGACCAGCTTGGCGTTGCCCTTGGCCTGCAGGATCTCGAGCATCGCCTGGAACTGCGTGAAGTCCAGGCTGCCGAACACGAAGTCGGGGCGCTGCGCGAGCGGGAACGAGTCGCCAGGATCGAACGCGGAGCCGTTCGTGGTGGTGGTGGTCGTCGTGGGTGTATCCTGCGTGATCTGCGAGCCCTCGGTGTTGTTGTTGGGGAACAACACGCCGCCCTGGTGGCGCGAGTCGAAGGGAAAGGTCGTGGGCCGGCTCGCACCGCGCACGCCGCCCACGAGCTGCCAGTCGATGCCGAGCGCATCGCGGTCGCCGATCGTGGTCTCCACCAGCCGCGCCTCGATGCGCACCTGCGGCACGGCACGGTCCGCGGCCTTGATCAGCTCGGCCACCCGATCGAGCTCGCCGGGGGAGCCGGTCACGGAGATCACGCGGCTGTTCTCTGCCGCCGCGATCTCCTTGGGATCCAGCACCTGGGCCAGGGTCTGGGCCA
>JAXMBY010000130.1:0-1336 GCA_046349655.1 Planctomycetota bacterium | reverse complement strand
CGAACAGGGGGCGCGGACGCGGAACGCCACGGACCGAAGAACACGAAGGCGCGGCCCTGATCGATGTGGGCGCCGTCGTCCTGATGCAGCGCCGCGCGCAAGGCAGGTAGCGGAGGAACACGTCGTGAGCCGAGCCGTCATCACGCCCGTCCTGGCCGTCTTGCTCGCTGCGGGCACCTGCCGCGCGGCGGACGAGCCGCACGACCTGAAGCAGCTCGCGCTGCGCTGCGGCAGCGAGATCGAGTGGCTCTCGAGCTGGTCGACCGCCGCCGAGCGAGCGCGCGCCGAGCACCGGCCGATCCTGATCGCGTTCCATGCGCTGAGCGGCTTCGACGTGCCCGATGCGTCGATGGTGGGGCCGTTCATGGATCAAGACATCATCGACCTGGTGCGCGCGCGGTTCGTGCCGCTGCGGTTCGCGAAAGGCTCGCCCGCGCCGTTCGTCGCGCCGGACGCCTATGGCATGGGACCCTACACGTTCGGCACCTCGATCCTGGTGGCGGACGCAGACGGCAAGGTGATCGGCGACACCTTCACCATGGAGAGCTCGTCGCTGTACGACTTCCTCGCCGAGCAAGCCGCGAGCTTCGCACCGAGCGACCCGCCGGAGCTCGCGGGCGCCGAGCTCGCGCAATGGTGCCTCTGCCGCGGCGATCTCGCGCGCGCGAGCGTGCTGCTGTCGAAGCCAGCCACGCCGCGCGAGCACCGCTTGCGCGCACGGTTGCTGCGCCACCAGCGGCAGGCCGAGCCAGCCTTGCAGGAGCTGGCGCAGGCGGGCGCCGCCGATGATCCCGAGCTTGCGCTCGAGCGTGCCGCCCTGCTCGTGCGCCTCGACCGCTTCGCCGACGCGCGCGACGCCTTGCGCGTGATCCCCACGAGCCATCGCGACGCGCTCGCCGCGCAGTTCCTCGACGCGAGCGTGCGGCTCGCGCAATCGGACCTCGCCGGTGCGAAGACCATCTGGACGGCGCTCGCCACATCGCATCCGGAGAGTCGCTGGGGGTGGCTCTCGGCGGCGTACTTGAGCGTGGCCGGAGCGCTGCGCGGCGGCGGCCATGGCGGCTGGCCGAGCGACGAGGTGCTGGCCGCGGTGCGGCGCCCGCCGGCAGAACCGCTGCCCGCCGCGGCGCTCGAGCGCGCCTGTGCGGACACCGAGCGGTTCCTGCTCGCGCACCAGCGCGCGGATGGTTCGTGGATCAGCCCGGCCGAGGTCATGGGATCTGGCGATCGGCGCCTCGAGCCGCTCGTCGTCGCCACCACCGCGCTGTGTGCGCGCGCGTTGCTCGCGCGCGACCAGGTCGACGCGCGCGCCGCCGCCAGCAGAGCGCTCGCGTTC
>JAXMBY010000129.1:0-1340 GCA_046349655.1 Planctomycetota bacterium | reverse complement strand
CTCGGGCACCGGCACCGCCACGTCGCCGTCGTCGCGAACCGCGTAGCCGAGCTCGCGCAGCCGCTCGCTGGCACCGGCGATGCGGATCGCCGACGGTCCCATGTCGACCCCGCGCCGGCCCGAACCGAGATCCATCGGCACGCCGATCAGACGCACACGCTCACGAGCCATCGGTGCCTTCATGCAGTACCTCGCGGAGAGTGCGCCTATCGTGGCGCGGCACTGCGGCGAAATCCAGATGGTTGAAGGGGGATTGGCAAAAGTCGAGAGTAAGGGCCATGCAGCAACGCACCAAGATCGTCGCCACGATCGGCCCCGCATCGCGCGCGCACGCGACGCTCGCGCGCCTGGTCGACGCCGGCATGGACGTGGCGCGGCTCAACCTCTCGCACGGCACGCACGACGAGCACCGCGAGGTGATGCACGCGGTGCGCGAGATCGCCGAGCAGAAGCAGCAGCCGGTCGCGATCCTGCTCGATCTGTGCGGTCCCAAGGTGCGCGTGGGCGCGATCCGCGAGCCGTCGGTCACGCTCGTGCCAGGCCAGGAGTTCACGCTCACCACGCGCGCCGTGCCGGGCAGCGAGCGCGCGGTCTCGGTCAGCCACGCCACGCTGCCCGCAGAGGTGCAGGCCGGCGACCCGGTGCTGCTCAGCGACGGCGCGATCGAGCTCGAGGTGATCGCCACGCAGGCCACCGACATCGTCTGCCGCGTGATCGTGGGCGGTGCGCTCAGCTCGCACAAGGGCCTCAACCTGCCGACGCGCACGCTGCAGGTGCAGAGCTTGACCGACAAGGACCGGCGCGACCTCGAGTTCGGCATCACGCACGGCGTCGACTTCGTCGCGCTGTCATTCGTGCGCAGCGGCGCGGACGTGCAGTGCGCGCGGCAGTTCCTGCAGCAGCGGCGCTCGAGCATCCCGCTGATCGCGAAGATCGAGAAGCACGAGGCGCTCGATCACCTGGACGCCATCATCGCCCTCGCCGACGGGGTGATGGTGGCGCGCGGCGACCTCGGCGTCGACGTGCCGCTCGAGCGCGTGCCGCGCCTGCAGAAGGAGCTGATCGCGCGCGCGAACCGCGCCGCCAAGCCGGTGATCACCGCCACGCAGATGCTGCGCTCGATGGTCGACAACCCGCGCCCCACGCGCGCCGAGGTGACCGACGTCGCCAACGCCATCCTCGATGGCACCGACGCCGTCATGCTGTCGGAGGAGACCGCTGCCGGGCGTTACCCGGCCGATGCCGTGGCGATCATGGCGCGCATCGCCGCGGCCACCGAGGCGAGCTTCCCGTACGGCAGGAGCGCGCTCGACCCGGGCGCGGCGGTCACGCCGCCCGAG
>JAXMBY010000128.1:0-1356 GCA_046349655.1 Planctomycetota bacterium | reverse complement strand
ACACCCCCGGCGCGAGCACCTGCACCGCGAGCAGCGCCTCGGTGAGGTTCTGCAGCGCGTCGGTGGTGCGCATCACGTACGGGATCATCGCCCCGGTCAGCACGATCGGCACGCGCGGGCTCGGCAAGCGCGCGTGGATGCGATCGCCGGTCTTGGCGAGGCGGTCGGTGCCGTGCACGATGACGACCCCATCGTGGGTCTCGGCGAAGTGCTGGGTGGTGGTGGCGATCAGCTCGTGATCGGCCTCGGTCATGTCGAGGCTGTCCTTGTTCATCAGGCCGATGCGCTCGACTTCGATGCCTCGCAGCTTGAGCGAGCCGAGCATGACGTCGAGCACGCTCACGCGGTTGGCAAGCACGCCCGACAGGTCGTCGTAGGTCTTCTCGATCGTGCCGCCGGTCGAGATCAACGCGATGTGCTTGCCCATGACCTCAGCTCCTCCACGCCTTGCCGCCGGGGAACTCGTGCTCGTCCAGCGACTCGCGCCGCATCTGGATCGAGTAGCCTGGCGCCAGCGGCGGCAGGTAGCGCCCGCCGGCGATGCGGATCGCATCGACGAAGTGCTGGTGCAGGTGCGAGGTGTACTCGCACAGGCGCTGCTCGAGCGAGCCAGCGATGGCAATGTCGTCGATCATCACCAGGTGCTGCACGTACTGGCACAAGCCCACGCCGCCAGCGTGCGGGCACACCGGCACGCCGAGCTTGGCCGCCATCAGCAGCACCGCCAGCACCTCGTTCACGCCGCCGAGCCGGCAGCTGTCGATCTGGCAGAACCGGATCGCGCCGAGCTGCAGGAGCTGCTTGAAGATCACGCGATTGTGGCACTGCTCGCCGGTGGCGACGCCGATCGGCGCGATCGCCCTGGCGATGGCGGCATGGCCCAGGACGTCGTCGGGGCTGGTCGGCTCCTCGATCCACCACGGATCAAAGCGCGCGAGCTCTTGCATCGACGCGATCGCCTCGCCCACGTCCCAGCGCTGGTTCGCGTCCATCATCAGCTTGGTCTCGGGGCCGATCGCCTCGCGCAGGATCGCGGCGCGGCGCAGGTCGTCGTCCAGGTCCAGCCCCACCTTCATCTTGAAGTGCGACCAGCCGGTCGCGATCGCCTCGCGCGCCAGGCGCCGCAGCTTGTCGTCCGGATACCCGAGCCAGCCCGCCGAAGTCGTGTACGCGGGGAAGCCCAGCGCCAGCATCTCGCGCTCGCGCGCTGCGCGCGAGCTGTGCTTGCGCTCGAGCAGCTCGCGCGCCTGCTCGGGCGTGATCACGTCGGTGATGTAGCGAAAATCGATGCACTGGACGAGCTGTGCGGGCGACATGTCGACCACGAGCTTCCACAGCGGCTTCCGCTCCGCCTTC
>JAXMBY010000127.1:0-1462 GCA_046349655.1 Planctomycetota bacterium | reverse complement strand
GCCGAGTTCATCCGCCTCTACTGCACGCGCGCCAAGCGCTGGACGTCGCCCAAGTTCATCGCCGGCGAGAGCTACGGGACCACGCGCGCCGCCGGCCTGTCCGGGTATCTGCAGGATCACCTCGGCATCTACCTGAACGGCGTCATCCTGATCTCGGCGATCCTGAACTGGCAGACGGTGTCCGATGACCGCGGCAACGATCTCCCGTACGCGCTGTTCCTGCCGTCGTTCGCGGCAGCCGCGTGGTACCACCAGCGGCTCGCGTCCGATCTGCAGCGCGATCTGCGGACGACGCTCGCTGAGGTCGAGCAGTTCGCCGCCGGCGACTACACGCTCGCGCTGATGCAGGGCAGCGCGCTCGGCGAGGCCGAGCGGCACGGCATCGCCCAGCGGCTCGCGCGCTACACCGGGCTGTCGCCCGAGTTCATCGACCGCGCCAACCTGCGCGTGTCGATGGAGCGCTTCACGAAGGAGCTGCTGCGCGCCGAGCGCCGCACGCTCGGGCGGCTCGACAGCCGCTACCTCGGCATCGACAGCGATGCCGCCGGCGAGACCTTCCAGTTCGACGCCAGCTACGCGGCGATCCAGGGCCCGTTCACCGCGGCGCTCAACGACTACGTGCGCCGCGAGCTGCACTTCGAGAGCGACCTGCCCTACGAGATCTTGACCGGCCGCGTGCACCCATGGAGCTTCGGCAGCAGCAATCGGTATCTCGACGTGGCCGACACGCTGCGCAGCGCCATGACGCAGAACCAGGCCCTGCACGTGTTCGTGGCGGGCGGCTACTACGACTTCGCCACCCCGTACTTCGCTGCCCAGTACACGATCGATCACATGGGCATCGATCCATCGCTGCGCGGCCACCTGACGTTCGAGCATTACGAGGCGGGCCACATGATGTACATCCACGCGCCATCCTTGCTGAAGCTGAAGCAGGATCTGGTACAGTTCATGCACAGAGCGCTCGCGAACCAGTAGGCTACCAGCCGGACCATTCCCCGACCGGAGGCAGCATGCAGATCACGTACCTTTCCCGGGACGACGTCGAGTCGCTCGACGTGCCGATGGCGCGCGTGGTGGAGGTGGTCATCGATGCGCTCGAGGAGAAGGCACGCGGCGACGTGCAGCTGCCGCCCAAGACCGACCTGCACCCGCGCGCGAACTCGTTCCTGCATGCCATGCCGGCGCACCTGCCGGGCAAGAGCGCCACCGGCATCAAGTGGGTGTCCGGCTACCCGCGCAATCCGCTCCGCGGCCTGCCCTACATCTCGGGCCTGATGGTGATGAACGACTCCGACACCGGCATTCCGGTCGGCGTGCTCGATGCGAGCTGGATCACCGCGGTGCGCACTGGCGCGTGCACCGCGGCCACCGCGCGCTCTCTTGCCCGGCCGGGGGCGCAGGTGCTCGCGATCCTGGGCTGCGGCGTGCAAGGGCGCACGAACGCCGAGGCGTTGCGCGT
>JAXMBY010000126.1:0-1494 GCA_046349655.1 Planctomycetota bacterium | reverse complement strand
TTCGCCAGCCCATCGGATTCGCTGGGTGCGGCGCAACATCGCCTGGCGTTGCTGAACGCGTCGTTCCTCACTGGCGGTGGCCGCGTGCTCGACGTCGGCTGCGGCCTCGGCGGCACGACGGCATTGCTGGCGGCGCTGGGACACCAGGCCGTCGGCATCGATCCGTGCGATCTGGCAGTGCACTATGCTCGCGAGTCAGCCGGCGCAGCTGGCGACGTGCGCTTCGAGCCGCGCTCGTTCGTGAGCCTCGCGGAGCAGGCGGCGAGCGAGCACGACCTGTTCGACGGGCTGGTGTTCATCGAGGTGCTGCAGCACATGCCGCGCCTGGAACCGTTGTTCGAGCACTGTGTGAAGCTGTTGCGCCCCGATGGTGTGATCGTCATCAGCGATGTCGTCACGATCCCCGAGCTGCCCTGGCGCGTGGCTCCGTTTCATCGCCGCGGCAGCGTGATGGCCGCCGCGCTCGGGCGTGGCTTTCGGGCACGGCATCAGGAAGTTGCCGTGGCGCACGTCCTGCCGACGCTCGACCTGATCGTGGACGGGCTCGAGCGACAGCGCAACCTCTGGTGCGATGAGTTTGCCGACCTGCGGCCGCAGCTGGCGGCCGAGATTCGCGAGCTGATCAGCCAATGTCTCCTGCTCAAGACTGCGTTCGAGAACGGTGACCTGGCCTACGAGATCACGGCGCTGTGTCGCGCCGAGCGAACCGGTGCCTGACCAGCGGCTGACGGTGAGGCCCTTTGCCGAGGCGGATGCCGAGGCGGTGCTCGACCTGCACAATCGAGTGTTCGCAAAGGCCCGACCGCGGACCCGGCACCACTGGCACTGGAAGTTTCGCGACAATCCGCTGCGTGCCACCGAGGTGATCCTCGCCATGCGGCGCGATGGGCGCTGCGTCGCACAGTACGCCGGGATTCCCAGCGCCTGCGTCTTGAACGGTGAGCGGTGCCGCCAGAGCGTTCAGTCCGATGTCGCCATCGACCCCGAGCACCGGCGGGGATTGCAGAGAACCGGCCTGATCGTGCGCATGGCCGAGCTGTACCTCGATCGGTTCGGCGGCCGCACGAACGCGCTGCTCGATGGTTTTCCCGAACCGCCGTTGCTGCGGGTCGGCGTTCGGCTTCTCAAGTTCGAGGTGCTGCGCGACGTCAGTTTCCTGGTGCGCGAGGCGAGCATCCCGCTGGTGGGTGCGGCTCGCGGTGTGAGCGCGAGGCGCGTGCCGCGCTTCGGCGCCGCGGTCGATGCGCTGTGGGAGCGTGCGAAGGCAACCATCACCACCGCCACGATCCGCGACGCCGCGTACCTCAACTGGCGCTATGCCGATCACCCCGACGTCGAACACTTGCTGCTGGAGGTGAGCGATGACAGGAGCGGCGAGCTGCTCGGCATCGCGGTGCTTCGCGAGGGCGGCTGGGACGATTCCATCGTCTCCATTCTCGAGTGCCTGGTGCCCGCGCGTGACCGCGACGACGCCGAGCGGCTGCTGATCCGCGA
>JAXMBY010000125.1:0-1540 GCA_046349655.1 Planctomycetota bacterium | reverse complement strand
GAGCTGCCGCTCTCGAGCCGCTGCACCACGAGCTGCAGGAAGTCACGATCCTCGGCGGCGGTGGCATGCAGCAGGAAGTAGACGAGCGACCACGACTCGGCGTAGGTGATGGATCGATCCCACGGCAGCTTCTTGGTGCCCGCGCGCCCGTAGAACTCGATCTCCTTCAGCTCCATCAGCTGGTAGAGCGGGCAGATGCGGTTGGCAGCGAATGCGGACCGCAGCGTCTCGAGGTGGCTCCGGTCCACCGTGACCAGCACATCGCCGAACGCATCGTGCTGGCGGCTGCCGATGTACTCGGCCAGCCCCTCGTCGAACCAGAGCGGCGGGTTCTTGGCGTGCTCCCTCAATACCAGGTGGGTCAGCTCGTGCCGCAGCGCGCGCCGGCCGGCGTCCGTGCCTCCCTGCCAGCAGGTCACGACCTCGTTGTTGGCCGCGTCGAAGAACGCCGCCGCCCACTGGTGGTGCACCGAGGTCGTGGCGCGCCGGCGCTGCTCGAAGTCCGCCTCGGCGGCGTACACGCGCAAGCGCGTGAGCCCGGTGCTCTTCTGGCTGAGCCCGATCCGGGCGAGCAGCTCCTCGACCCGCCGCCGGGTGTCGGTCGCCAGCGCATGGACGAGGTCGCGCTGGTCGCGCGCGAGGTCGCTCTTCAGGTGCACCGACTCGCGATCGTCGTCGACGAGATCGCCAGGCGCACCGATCAAGGGCACGGCCAACACGAGAGCGGCGAGCACCACGAGCACCTCGAGGCTCCTGCATCAGAGTGGTGAGCGCGCACATTGTAGACCGGCGCGCCGCGTCGCGTCGAGCACTCGCGCCCGCAGCGCCATCGCTCGCCTTGCCCTCGCCGGCGCCGAGGGATAGAATCCGCCGCGCCTGCCTTCCCTTCGGAAACGCACTCGATGACGCGGATCCTGTCCGTGGCGGTTCTGCTCGCGGTGCTCGCGGTCCAGGCGATCTTCATCAGCCAGTCGCTGTTCCAGATCAGGGCCGAGGAGCTGGCCGAATCGGTGCGCGACGTCTTCTGGCTCCGGCATCGCCTGGTGTACGACGGCAACAGCAACGTCGGCTGGTACGCGATCCTGCTGCTGGTGTACGAGACCGTCGGCTTCACCCTGCACACCGCGAAGTGGGTGCGACTGTGCCTGCAGGCGCTGGCGCTCGTGTGCGCGTGGCGCGTGCTGCGCCGCTTCTTGTCGCCGCTCGGTGCCGCCGTGCCGCTGATCACGTTCGCGCTCTCGCCCACGGCGCTCTATTTCCACACGCTGCAGACGCCGTTCGGCACCGACCTGAGCTTCTTCCCGATCTGCGCCTGGCTGGCGCTGTGCGCGCACGAGCGGCGCCACCTCGTGCTGCAGGCCAGCCTGTGGCTGGTGGCGATGATCGCGTGCCTCAGCTACCCGACGTTCCTGTTCTACCTGCCGGCGCTGGTGGCGCTGCAGCTATGGCTCGAGCGGCGCGCTCGCCAGGAGCGACCGCGGCGCCGATGGTTCGGCCCGGTGCTGAGCGGCGTGCTCGCGTTCGCGACCCCGCTGCTGGT
>JAXMBY010000124.1:0-1547 GCA_046349655.1 Planctomycetota bacterium | reverse complement strand
CGACGTACTGATAGAACGGCGGCACGTTGAGCAGGTTCATCGCGTTCTGCACGACGCCCATGATCAACACGCCGGCCACGACGCAGCCGATGCTGCCGACGCCGCCGGTGAGCGAGACGCCGCCGAGCACGCAGGCGGAGATCACCTCGAGCTCGAAGCCTTGCGAGCTCATCGGCTGTCCGCTGGTCATGCGCGACGCGAGCACCACGCCGGCGAATGCCGCAACCAGTCCTTGCAGCGTGAAGATCGCGATCTTCACGAACGCGACATCCACGCCGGCGAGCCAGGCGGCTTCCTCGTTGCCACCGACCGCGAGCGTGTTGCGCCCGAACGTGGTGCACTCGAGCAGCAGGCCGAATCCCAGGAACGCGACCAGGCACAGCCACACCGGCACGGGCAGGCCAGCGAGCGATGCGTTGCCGAGCACGAAGAACGACTCGCGACCGATGCCGACCGCCTTGCCGTCGGCGACGATGTAGCCGAGCCCGCGGACGATCTGCATCGTCGCCAGCGTCGTGATCAGCGGATTGATCCGCGCCTTCGCAACCACCAGCCCGTTCAGGAATCCGACCACGCCGCCCGAGATCACTCCCGCGAGCACGCCGAGCAGCACGCTGTGCCAGGCATTCATCACCACCGCCGCGATCACACCGGCGCAGGCCACCACCGAGCCCACCGACAGATCGAAATTGCCAGAGGCGAGGCAGAACAGCATCGTGCACGCCACCAGCCCGACCGTGGACACCGCGAGCAGCAGCCCCTGCAGGTTCACCCACGAGACGAAGTTCGGCACCAGCAGCGCGCAGGCCGCGGCCAGGAGCGCGAGCACGCCCAGCATGCCGGCGCGCTCCCACACGCCGGCGACCTGACGGGCAGGCGATGGCGGACGAGCCTCGTGGTTCACGCGGGTGCCTTCAACGATCGCGGCAAGGCAAGTTGCAAGACGCTCTCCTCCGTGGCTTCGCCCCGCTCGAGGCAGCCGACCAGGCGCCCCTGGCGCATCACCAGCACGCGGTCGGCGACCCCCAGCACCTCGCACAGATCGCTGGACGCGAGCAGCACGCCGATGCCGCTCGCGGCGAGCGTGGCGATGATCTCGTAGATCTCGCTGCGCGCGCCGATGTCGATGCCGCGCGTCGGCTCGTCGAGCAGCAGCACGCGCACCGGCGCCGACAGCGCCCGCGCCAGGATCACCTTCTGCTGGTTGCCGCCCGAGAGATGCCGCACGAGCTCACGGAGCGATGGCGTCTTGATGCGCAGGCTCTCGATCTGGCGGCTGGCATTGGCGCGCTCCCAGCGTCGATCGAGGAGGCAGCGCCAGCGCGCGTTCCGGCGCCGCGCGCACAGGTTGATGTTCTCCGCCACCGAGCGCATCGGCACGATGCCCTCCTGCTGGCGATCCTCGGGGCACAAGAACACGCCGGCGAGAATCGCGTCCTGCGGCGCCGCCGGACGGCACGGCTCGCCCGCCACGCGGATCGTGCCGCGGCGCGGCCGCTCGACACCGAAGACCATGCGCAGCAGCTCGGTGCGCCCGGCACCCACGA
>JAXMBY010000123.1:0-1552 GCA_046349655.1 Planctomycetota bacterium | reverse complement strand
CCGGTCGAGGTGGTGTTCGACAGGCTGAGCGAGATGCTGTCGTCCGAGCCGGTACCGGAGCCGACCTGGAAATCAATCGAGGAGCTGGTGCCGTCGAGCAGCGCCTTGTTGTTGAACTTGGTGACGTTGGCAATGCGGTCGACCTCGTCGCGCAGCGAGGAGAACTCCTGCTGCAGCGTGTCCTTGTCCGAATCGTTGAGCGTGCCGTTGCTGGACTGCACGGCCAGCTCGCGCATGCGGCTCAGGATGTTCGACACCTCGTTGAGCGCGCCTTCGCCGGTCTGCGCGAGCGAGATGCCGTCGTTGGCATTGCGCTGCGACGCACCCAGGCTGCGCAGCTGGGCGCGCATCCGCTCGGAGATCGCCAGACCGGCAGCGTCGTCGGCGGCAGTGGCGATGCGCAGGCCCGACGACAGGTGGGCGAAGTTCTTCGCCAGACGATCGCCGATCTGCGTCAAGGCTTGCTGAGCATTCAGGGATGCTGGGTTGGTATTGACTCGCAGGCTCATGGTTCATCGCCTCGCTGGTAGGGCAACCCCGCGCTGCGCGCGGTCGCTGTTCTGTTCGTTCACACTGCGAGCGGCCGTCCGTTTTTCGGTCTCGCTCACGCCAGCGTTTATAGGCCGGTTTTCGTACGGCTTGAACGACCGCGGGCGGCACGCGACCGTGGTTCGCACGAGCGTTGCCTCGCTGGCCGCGCATCGGTGCGTGGCACGCGAGCCGCTGCGCGGCGGTGTTCGAGACGATGCTGGTGCGGAAAGCATGCGACCCGGAGACAGTGGCGTGGTCGCCGCGAGTTGCCCGAGACAGTGCGCATGGCAAGCACCGGAACACGGTGTGGCACAGGATGAGAACCAACCGAATCTGGAAAAATCCCTGGCAATGTGACCGGACATCGGTGCGGGCGCGGCCGATCGCGCGGTGCCGCGCGTGAAACGCCGCGCCGACCGCAGCGGCTGGCGTGCTGCCCATTGGCAGCGTCTCGGCAAACGCGCGAGGCGCAAGGAGCATTGCTCCTCGCGCCTCGTCCTCGCCCGCCGAAGAGTATCGTGTGCTACTGGAGCAGCCGCAGCGCCAGCTGGCTGCTGACGTTGGCTTGCGCCAGCATCGCGGTCGCCGCCTGCTGCAGGATGCTGTTGCGCGTCAGATCGGCGGTCTCCGCCGCCACATCGACGTCGCGGATGCGCGACTCGGCGGCCGACAGCGTCTCGACCGACTTGCCCAGGTTGGCGATCGTCGACGTGAGTCGGTTCTGGATCGCGCCAAACGTGCCGCGCGCGGAGGCGATCGTGTTGATCGCCGTGTCCAGCCCGCTGAGCGCCGAGGTCGCGCTGCCGGTCGAACCGATGTCGAGGGTGTCGATGCTGAGCGCGGTGGTGGTGGTGTTGGTGAACGTGAGCGTGATCTGATCGTCCGACGACGTGCCCGAACCCACCTGGAACTCGATGCTCGTGCTCGAGCCATCGAGCAGCGCCTTGTTGTTGAACTTGGTGACGTTGGCGATGCGGTCGATCTCGGTGCGCAGCGCCGCGAACTCCTGCTGCAGCGTGTC
>JAXMBY010000122.1:0-1717 GCA_046349655.1 Planctomycetota bacterium | reverse complement strand
GATGCTGGCGGTCGCGGCGGCGCTCGGCCTTTGCCTGCTCGTTCGGCCGTTCTTCGGCATCGAGAACGTCGACTTGATCTTCCTGACGGCGATCGTCGGCGTCGCGGTCCGCTACGGCCTCTGGCCGTCGATCGCCGCCAGCGTGACCGCCTCGCTGTGCTACAATTTTTTCTTCTTGCCGCCGATCTATACGTTCAGCATCACCGAGCCGACCAACGTCGCAGCGTTCGCGCTGTTCATGCTGCTGAGCATTCTCGTGTCCGAAATCGCCGCGCGAGGGCGCCGGCAGACGGAGATCGCGCGCGAGCGCGTCCGGTCGATCGAGTCGCTCTATGCCTTCAGCCGCAAGCTTGCCGGCGCCCGCCAGCTCGACGACGCGCTCTGGGCGACGGCATACCAGATCGCGTCGATGCTGAAGGTCCGCGTCGTCGTGCTGCTGCCCGAGAACGGCGCGATCACGCTGCGCGCCGGCTACCCGCCCGAGGATGCGCTCGATGCCGCGGACCTGGCTGCCGCGCATTGGGCGTGGGACAAGAACCGCCCCGCCGGCCGCGATTCCGATGCGTTGCCCGGCGCGAAATGGCTGTTCCTGCCGATGCGCACCGGCCGCGGCGCGATCGGCATCCTGGGCATCAGCCGGGACGAACCCGGGCCGCTCCTGCGCGCGGACCAGCGCCGCCTGCTCAATGCGCTCGCCGACCAGGGTGCGCTCGCCATCGAGCGCGTCAACCTGGTCGAGGACATCGAGCGAGTGAAGCGCGACGCCGAGACCGACCGCCTGCGCTCGGCGCTGCTGACGTCCATCTCGCATGATCTCAAGACGCCGCTGGCCGCCGTCATCGGCGCCGCCGGGGCGCTGCGCGACCTGCCCGACTCGTTCGACGAGGCGGCCAAGGCCGACCTGCTCGCCACCATCATCGAGGAGTCCGAGCGGCTCAATCGCTTCATCGCCACTCTGCTGGACATGACCCGGCTCGAGTCGGGCGCCGTCACCCCCAACGCCGCGCCGCAGGACATCGGCGAGATCGTCGGCAGCGCGCTCGAGAGGGCACGCAAGATCCTTGCCCGCCACCGCGTCGAAGTGGACATCAAGCCGGACCTGCCGATGGTGTCGGTGGATGCCGTCCTGCTCGAGCAGGTGCTGTTCAACCTCCTGGACAACGCCGCCAAGTACGCGCCGCCCGCAACGACCGTGCGCATCCGGAGCTGGCGCGAGAATGATGCGGTGATGGTCCAGGTGCTCGACGAGGGTGAGGGCATCGCGACCGGCGACCTCGAGCGCATCTTCGAGAAATTCTACCGTGCGCGCAAAGGCGACCAGGTGCGGGCCGGAACCGGGCTCGGCCTCGCCATCTCGCGCGGGTTCATCGAGGCCCTCGGCGGCACCATCGAGGCCGCCAATCGCACCGATCGCACGGGCGCCGTTTTCACGATCTCGCTGCCCGCCCTGAAATCACCCGAGCACGGAAAGGTCGCGGCATGAGCACCGCCCCGATCAAGGTCCTGATCGTCGACGACGAGCCGCCCATTCGCAAGCTGCTGCGCATGGGCCTTGCCTCGCAAGGCTATGAGGTGCTCGAGGCGCCCAATGGCAGAAGCGCCCTCGAGCTCCTCGCCAAGAAGCCGGCGCTGGTGATCCTCGACCTCGGCCTGCCGGACGTCGACGGGCACGACCTGCTGCGCACGATCCGCGAGCGGCACGAGGAGCTGCCGATCG
>JAXMBY010000121.1:0-1783 GCA_046349655.1 Planctomycetota bacterium | reverse complement strand
CCGCCTCCGGGCAGCTCAGGATCGAAGACGGCACCGGCATCGTGCTGGTGCTCTTGCCGCCGGGCTCGTTGCGTCACCCCACGCGTCGCGTGCGGCTCGATCCGGTGTTCCTGTCCAAGTACGAGATGACGCAGGGCCAGTGGTTGCGTGCCACGGGCGAGAACCCGTCAGTGATGTGCCCGGAGCGCAACGACTGGAGCGGCGAACCCATCACCCTCGCGCATCCCGTGGGGTTCGTGAGCTGGCCCGAGGCGGACCGCGTGATGCGCGAGCTCGGGCTCGCGCTGCAGACCTGGGCGCAGGGCGAGTACGGCTGCCGGGCGGGCACCACCACGAAGTGGTGGACGGGCGACGACCTCAAGAGCCTCGAGGGTGCGGGCAACTTCGCCGATCAGGCGAACCTGCGCCTGGGCATCGGCGAGCCGTCGTGGTCGTATGCTCCCTGGGACGACGGCTGCGCCAGCATCGCGCGCGTCGGCTCGTACCGCCCGAACCCGTTCGGGCTGTACGACGTGCACGGCAACGCCGCCGAGTGGTGCGCCGACTCGACCGTGAATCTGCCTGCGCGCGACGGCGACGGCGGCCGCTTCGAAGCGCAGGAGACCGGCAGGCGCGTGTCACGCGACTCGGCCAGCCGCATCCTGGAAACGCGCTCCGAGGCGGCGAGCGCGTACGACACTCCGCTCCGGTTTCCCACCGGCGGCGTCCGCCCGGCACGGGCGATCGAGGAGTGACGACCATGAGCGCTGCCGGTTCCCGCATCCTCGAGTGCGACGATGGAGAGACGCCGACCACGCTGGATCGGCTGCTCGAGTCCGGCGGCGGCATCGAGGTGTGGCGCGGGCTCGACGCGGTCCTGCGCCGCGAGGTCTTGGTCAAGCGGGCGACCGACGATGCCGCGAGCGCGCTCGTCATCGCCGAAGCGCGTGCTCTCGGCCAGCTCGATCATCCCGGCATCATCAGCGTGCACGAGGCGGGCAGGCAGAAGGACGGTCATGCGTACTTCATCATGCCGGCACTCGACGGCCGCTCCCTCGAGGACGTCTTGCAGGAAGCGGAGCATTCGCAGGGCTCGTGGCCGCCGTCGCGTCTGGTCGGCATCCTGGCACGTGTGAGCGATGCGCTCGAACATGCCCATCAACAGGGATTCGTCCACGGCAGCCTCGCCGCACACGGAGTTCTCGTGGGCGGCCACGGCGAGGTGGTGATCACGAGCTGGGGAATGGGGCGCAAGGGATCGGTGAGCGAGGACTGCGCCGCGCTGGGAGCGTTGCTCGAGCGGATCGCCGGGCTCTGGCCGTCGCGTCCGTCCCCAGAACTGAGCGCCATCATTCGCCAGGCCGTGACGCACGCGAACGGCGCCTCGGCCGCGATGCAGGACCTGCGCCAGGACCTGCTGGCATTCCTCGAGGGACGCGTGGTCCGCGCGTACGCGACAGGCGCGTGGCCCGAGCTCCGGAAGTGGGTTGCCCGCAATCGTGCGCTCACGACCGCGTTGACCGGCGTCGTGGCCTTGCTGCTCGCGACGCCGCTCTCCGTCAACGCGCTCGCCGCGCGCCATCGCTCGCGGCTCGAGCGCTCGCAGCGCGAGATCGCCGCGGCGGATACCGCGCTGCGTGCCGACGAGCGACGGTCCCGATCGGCGAGCGACGAGATCCTGAGCCTCGCCGACCACCGGCGGCTGGAAGCCTTGCTCAGGCGGTCGGACGAGCTGTGGCCCACGCGCGCCGCGATCGCACCCGACCTTGCCGCCTGGCTCACCGAGGCACGGGCACTGGCCGTG
>JAXMBY010000120.1:0-1796 GCA_046349655.1 Planctomycetota bacterium | reverse complement strand
CAGCGCCAGCGCGCCGGTGTCGCGCGTGCCATCGCTGCCAGGCCTGCCATCGTTCTCATGGACGAGCCGTTCGGCGCGCTCGATCTGCGCACCCGTGACGCGCTCAGCCGCGATTACCGCAAGCTGCACGATACGCTGTCGCTCACCAGCGTCATGATCACCCACGACGTGATCGAGGCGGTGCTGCTCGCCGACCGCATCGCGGTGATGCACGACGGCCGCATGATCGGCTTCGGTACCCCGCACGAACTCATGCGCGACGCCAATCCGCAGGTGCGCGCGCTGATGGACATGCCACGCCGGCAGGCCGAGCGGCTCAACGCGCTGATGCGCGAGAACGGCAGCGGATGATGTTCAACGGCCCTGCTTTCGCCGATGCCTGGTCGCGGCTGCCGGATTATCTCGGCCAGCACGTGCTGGTGAGCCTGACCGCGCTCGCGCTCGGGCTTGCGGTCAGCCTGCCGCTCTCGCTCTACGCGGTGCGGCGGCCCTATCTGTGCGCGGCGCTGCTGGCGGTCGCGAGCATCGTGCAGACGATCCCGGGGCTCGCCCTGCTCGCCCTGTTCTATCCGCTCCTGCTCGGCGCCGCCGCCCTCACCGCGCGCTATCTCGGCTTCGACTTTTCCGCGCTCGGCTTCCTGCCCTCGGTGCTGGCGCTCGCGCTCTATTCCATGCTGCCGGTGATCCGCAACACCATCACCGGCATCGCGGGCGTCGACCCGTCGCTGCGCCGTGCCGCGCAGGGCGTCGGCATGACCGAGCGGCAATCGCTGTTCATGCTGGAATTGCCGCTCGCCTTGCCCGTCATCATGGCCGGCATCCGCACCGCCGCGGTGCTGGTCATCGGCACCGCCACGCTCGCGACCCCGATCGGGCAGACCAGCCTCGGCAACTACATTTTCAGCGGATTGCAGACGCAGAACTGGGTCTCGGTCCTGTTCGGCTGCGTCGCCGCGGCGCTGCTGGCGCTCGCCGTCGACCTCCTGCTGGCGCTGATGGAGCGGGGCGCGTCCGGCCGCCGCCGCGCGCCCATGATTGCCGGCCTGGCGGGCCTGGCGCTGGTCGTCGTGCTCGCGCTGGCGCCGCCGCTTGCCGCACGCAAGACAGGCTACATCATCGGGGCGAAGACCTTCTCCGAGCAATATATCCTCGCCGCCCTGATCGCGCAGCGGCTGGAGGCGGACGGACTGCCCGCGCGCCGGCGCGAAGGGCTCGGCTCCAGCATCATCTTCGCCGCGCTCGCCGGCAACGAGATCGACGCCTATGTCGAATATACCGGCACGATCTGGGCCAATGTGATGAAGCGCACCGAGATCATGCCGCGCGCGCAGACGCTCGCCGAGGTCGCGCAATGGCTCGAGCGCGAGCGCGCGATCACGCTCGCCGGCGCGCTTGGCTTCGAGAACGCCTATGCGCTCGCGATGAAACGGAGCGAAGCCAACCGCCTCGGCATCCGCAGTCTTCGCGACCTTGCCCGCCACGCGCCGCAGCTCACCATCGCAGGCGACTACGAGTTCCTGAGCCGCCCCGAATGGACGGCGCTGCGCGCGGCTTACGGTCTCTCCTTCAAAGCCGAGCGCACGATGCAGGCGGAATTCATGTACCCGGCCGCGGGCAACGAGGTCGACGTGATCTCCGCCTATACCAGCGACGGCCGCATCGCGCAGTTCGACCTTGTGGTGCTGGATGACCCGAAAGGCGCGATCCCGCCCTATGACGCGGTTCTCCTCGTTTCTCCGAAACGCTCCGGCGACACCGCGCTGTTGACCGCGCTGAAGCCGCTCGCCGGAGCGGTC
>JAXMBY010000119.1:0-1948 GCA_046349655.1 Planctomycetota bacterium | reverse complement strand
GCGGCCGGCCGTGGTCTCGATCCGCTCGGTGAAGCGCATCAAGCTGCAGGGCAGCGACGACGGTCCGAGCATCGACGGGTTCCGTTTCTGGCAGGGTCCCGGCGGTGATTTCTTCCGCCGGTTCTTCGACCAGCCGCAGCCGCGCTCGCCGCACCGCGCGCCGCCGGCGCTCGAGCAGCAAGGGCTCGGCAGCGGCGTGATCGTGAGCGAGGACGGCTACGTGCTCACCAACAGCCACGTCGCCGGCGACGCCGATCGCTTGTCGGTGCAGCTGCACGACGGCAGCACGCACGTCGCCAAGCTGGTGGGCAAGGATGACGCCACCGACCTCGCGGTCATCAAGATCGATGCCAGCGGGTTGCCGGTGGCGACGTTCGGCGACTCCACCAAGCTCGAGCCTGGCCAGTGGGTTCTGGCGCTGGGCGCGCCGTTCGGCCTGTCCGATACGCTCACCGTGGGGGTGGTGAGCGCGACCCGGCGCGGCAACGTCAACCTGGCACGCTTCGAGGACTTCATCCAGACCGATGCGGCCATCAACCCGGGCAACAGTGGTGGGCCGCTGATCGACCTCGAGGGCAAGGTGGTGGGCATCAACACGGCGATCGCGTCGAACAGCGGCGGCTTCCAGGGCGTCGGCTTCGCGATCCCGAGCGAGATGGTGCGCAACGTGATGCAGAAGCTGATCGCTCACGGCAAGGTCGAGCATGGCATGCTCGGCGTGATCGTGCAGCCGCTCGATCAGGATCTCGCGGCATCGTTCGATTACCGCGGCACCGGTGTGCTGGTGAGCGAGGTGATGCCTGACGGTCCTGCCAAGGCGGCCGGCATCGAGGCCGGTGACATCATCACCAAGTTCGGCGATGTGCCGGTGGCCTCGGCGAACGAGCTGCGCAACCTCGTGGCGATGACCGATCCGCACACCAGGGTGGATCTGGTGATCGTGCGCAAGGGCGAGCAGAAGACCATCGGCGTCGACCTGGGCGAGCTCAAGCGCAAGGACGACACCGAGAATGCAGAGCACGCTCCCAATGCCGGTGGCGAGCTCGGCATGGAGCTGCGGTCGCTCACGCCGGATGCGGCGGCAGACCTCGGCCTCGACCAGGAGCTGCGCGGCGCGCTGGTCGAGTCGGTCAACGCCGACGGCGTTGCGGCGCGCTCGGGCATCCGCGCCAACGACGTGATCGTGGCCGTGCAAGATCAGCCGGTGCGCGATGCCGAGGAGTGTCGCGCCCAGATCAAGAAGCACGACCTCGACAAGGGCGTGCGCCTCCTGGTCCAGACCGGCGACACGCGTCACTTCCTGATGCTGAAGCGCGGCGCGTAGCTGCGCTCCGGTGGCGAGGGGCGCTCCGGTGGGGCGTCCCTCGCGCTCTCTCCTTCCTCTGCGGCCAGAAGCCGGCGGCGAAAATCCGTGTAACCTCGGCGCCGCGGCTGGCCGGTCCTCCACGCTCACACGCCACGAGCAAGTGTTGCGATGGCGCCCATGCGAGCGGTACGAAGATCCGATCCTCAGCCATCGCCAGAAGTCGATGCTGGTAGACCCGTTCGTGGAACTCGCCGTGCGCTTCCAATGGCGACCCAGGCGATGTCGGGCGTGCGATCGACCGCGAAGGAGCTCGCGCCACTGGCGGGACTCGCGCGCTTGCTGACGATGATGAGCGCGGAAACGCCGTCACGATGTTGGTGCTCCCATTTGCGACAGCGCATGCCGAAGGGGTGATCCCAGCCCCGAACGGCGAGTGACCGATCGTTCCCCTGATGCGTGCAGTCCAATAGGGAAAGGAGAGTGCCTTCGCGGCTGGCAATTTCGATGGCGACGCCTTTGCAGATGTGGCCGTGGGCGCGCCCGCCGACATGGGGACAGGTCCGTTCGATGGCGAGGTGTACGTCCTGACCGGCGGTGGCACGTCGACCGCTCCGTTCACGAGCTCGACGCTCTTGGTGGCTG
>JAXMBY010000118.1:0-2002 GCA_046349655.1 Planctomycetota bacterium | reverse complement strand
CGATCACGTCGGTGCCCGCAGGCATGCTCGGCGTCGGCGCGCGGCTCGGCTCGCTCAAGGCCGGCATGGATGCCGATCTCGTGGTGTGGAGCGGACCGGTCTTCAGCCTGGAGACGCGGCCGCTGCTCGTGATCGTGAACGGACAGGTCACCTACTCCCAAGCCCAAGCGAACGGCTGACCGCGGACGGCTTGACAGAGGATCGCTCTCGGAAAGACACTTGCATGAAGTCGATCGTTACGCTCACCGCGTCCTGGTTCGTGGCTGCCGCGGCATTCACCGCGCGGGCGGATTCCATCGCCATCAAGGCCGGGCGTGTGATCCCGGTGGTCGGCGACGAGTTGAAGAACGCCACGATCGTGATCGAGAACGGCATGATCAAGGCGATCGGGCAGGACGTGGCGGTGCCGCTCGACGCGATCCTGATCGACGCCGGCGACAAGGTCGTGTTCCCGGGTCTGGTGGAGGCGCAGACGCAGGGCGGGCTCGACCAGCCCAACGAGACGGGCGTGAGCGTCACACCGTTCGTGAACGTGTACGACGCCCTCGATCCCCTGAGCTTCTACCTCGAGGACGTGCCGCGCGAAGGCATCACCACCATGCTCGTGATCGCCGGCAACAACTGCATCATCGGCGGCATGGGGCGCGTGATCAAGCCATCGGGCGCGCTCAACGTCGAGGACCTGACCGTCGATCCCATGGGCGGCCTCAAGCTCGCCACATCGCCGAGGATGGGCGCGAATCGCATGACGCACATGGCGGACATGCGCAAGGCGTTCCTCGAGCTGGATCGGGCGATCGAGGACCTGGCGGAGAAGAAGTACGCCGACAAGAAGAAGGAGGAGAGCGGCAAGGACGAAGTGCACTACGATCCCACTGCGGCGCGCAAGGAAGGTCGGGCGCTGATCGGCGACGCCGACATCGACGAGCGCTTTCGCAACCTGTACGCGCTCACGCAAGGCAAGGTGCCCGCCTACATCTATTGTGGCGAGCCGCAGGACGTCCTGCCCGCGATCCAGCTCGCCCGCGAGCGCGGCTTCCTGGCGCGCACCACGTTCGTGCTCGGCACCTCCTGCTGGAAGGCCAAGGACGAGCTGAAGGAAGCCGGACGGCCGGTGATCTTGAGCCCCGAGCTGATCCATCGCGAGATCGATCCGGTCACGCTCGAGGAGAAGGAGACCTTCGTCCCTGGCGTGTTCGCCAAGGAGAACATCCCGTTCGCGTTCCAGCGCACCAACGAGGTGGACATGGCGCGCAGCCATCTGTGGTATCAGGCCGCGCTCGCCGTGCGCCAGGGCATGGACCGCAGCCTCGCGCTCAAGGCGATCACGCTCACGCCGGCGCAGATCATCGGCCAGGGCGAGCGGCTGGGCTCGCTCGAGCCGGGCAAGGTGGGCAACCTCGTGATCCTGACCGGCGACCCGCTGAGCGCGACGACCTGGGTCGATCAGGTCGTGCTCGAGGGCAAGGTGATCTACGAGCGCGCCAAGGACAAGCGCCTGAAGAAGCTCACCGATCCGACGCGCGCCAAGGAGGAAAGCTGATGGCGGCGCTGCTGTTCGCGCTCGCGCTCGCGTGCGGCGATGCGAGCCCCGCGGCCGCGCATCGGTCGGTGGTGTTCCAGGCGAGCAAGATCTACACCGGCGCGACCCGCGACTCGGCGCCGATCGCGGGCGGCGCGCTGTACGTGCGCGACCCGAAGGAGGTGCGCGTGCTGGCGCACGGTGAGCCGCTGCCGCCGGACGCCGACGTGGTCGACCTCGGCAACGCGGTCGTCATTCCCGGCCTGGTGGCTGCCGGCGGCATGCAGGGCGTCGATGCTGGCGGGCCCGAGACCGCCGGCGCGCAGTACCAGGCGCTCGACGCGTTCGACTTCTACGCGCACCACCGCGACTGGCTGGCCGGTGGCATCACCACCGCCTATCTCGATCCCGGCCGGCACCGTTTGATCGCGGGTGTGGGCGCGGTGGTGAAGCTCGCCGGCGATGTGCGCGAGCAGCGCA
>JAXMBY010000117.1:0-2035 GCA_046349655.1 Planctomycetota bacterium | reverse complement strand
GAGTCCAGCGCCGCGGGCGCGCTGATCGAGCAAGCATTGCGGGTGTGCCTCGAGCGGGAACGCTGGCAGCTCTACCCGCCGGCGGCGATCGGGTTCAGCGCCGCATGGCACAAGGAGTACGCCTTCTGGCATGCGCCGGAGCGCACGCCCAGCGAGCGCGCCAGCAAGCTGGCCGCGGCGATCGGCGGCTGCCTGGCGACGCTCTCCGGCGAGCGTGCGCTGCGGGCGCTCGAGGACCTCGAGTCGCTCGGTCCGGCGGTGACCAAGACGAGCTCGCTCGAGCGTTCGATCCTGCTCCTGATCGGTGTGCAGGAGCGGCCGAACGAGGTGGTCGAGAAGGCGGTGGACCTGATCGCTTCCACCCGCGACCCGCTGTGGTTCTCGCCGCTGTGCGGCGTGCTCACCACCACGTTCGGCGAAGCCGCGGCGGGACTGGTGGGGAAGAGCATGGTGGCGCTGAACCAGGTGGCGAGCTCGCTGTCGCATCCCCTGCCGATGGTGCGGCGGCTGGCGATCGAGCGCGCCGCGGAGGAAGGCGAGAGCGTGGTGCCGATCCTGATCGACGCGCTGGCCGATGTCGACCGCAACGTCCGCCTCGCCGCGATCCGCGAGCTCGGACGCGTTGGCAGCCGGCAGGCGTTCGAGCACTTGAAGCTCATCGCCGGCAGCGGCAAGGGTGCGGATCGCGCCGCCGCGATCCAGGCGATCGGCGGCATCGGCGGCGCCGATGCGCTCGCGCTGCTGCAGGATGCGCTGCGCGCGGACGACGCGGCGCTCAAGCTCGCCGCGATCGCCGGCATGGCCGAGCTCGGCACGAGCGAGGCGGTCGATGCGTTGCTGGTCGAGCTGCATCTGGAGAGCGTGCCGAACGACCTGCGCGCGGCAGCGCTTGCCGGCCTGCGCCGGATCGGCGGTGAGCCGGTGCGGGTCAAGATGAGGAGCTTGCTGCACGGCGACAAGCCGGAGCTCAGGGCCGACGCCGCGCTCCTGCTCGGCCACTTGCTCGACAACGAGGCCACGCCGGTGCTCATCCCGCTGCTCGATCAGCCCGAACGCCGCACCGATGCGCGCGCCGCGCTCACCAAGCTGTTCGTGGAAGACCTCGGCGAGGATCCGTTCCGCTATGAGGTGCTTGCCAAGGAGGGGCGTCCGTTCGAGGAGCTGTACCTGCGTGCCACCGGGCTCTCGGGCTCACTGTCGCCCGCCGAGCTGCGCGGCCCCGGCGCGAAACGGGACGTCGTCGTACCGGCGCTGATCGAGCGGCTGATGGATTCGCGCTGGGCGGTGCGCGAGGATGCCGACGTGCTGCTGAAAGAGCTGCTCGGGGTGCACGTCGACCCCCTGCTCAAGGAGGCGACCCGGGAGCAGCTCCAGGCGCGCCAGCGGTTCTGGCACGATCGCGCCGGCAAGTGACCGGCGGCGGCGACCTGGTCGAGGCGACCGGCTCAAACACCTGCGCGTATCTACCTCTGGTGAATCGCCGTGCGATGCGGTAAAGAATCCCGCCCAACGGGGTCATGATCCCGTTCTGTTCCAGACCAGCGAGTGACGTTCCGGCCCTTGAGCAGGCCGCGCTTTGGCCGCGGCCGAGGACGCTGTCATGACCGAGCTGTTGCAGATGAGCAAGCGCATCGAGGAAGAGAGTCGCTTCCTGCGCGACATAGAGCACGAGGTGGAGCGGGTGATCGTCGGCCAGCGCGACATGCTCGACCGGCTGCTGATCGGCATCCTCGCGCAGGGCCACGTGCTGGTGGAGGGCGTGCCGGGGCTGGCGAAGAGCCTCACCGTCGCCACGCTCGCTCGCACCATCGACCTGCAGTTCAAGCGCATCCAGTTCACCCCCGACTTGCTGCCCGCGGATCTGGTCGGCACGCCGATCTTCAATCAGCGCACCGGTGAGTTCACGATCAAGCGCGGCCCGATCTTCGCGAACATCGTGCTGGCGGACGAGATCAACCGCGCGCCAGCCAAGGTGCAGAGCGCGCTGCTCGAGGCCATGCAGGAGCGCCAGGTCACGATCGGCGACGAGACCTTC
>JAXMBY010000116.1:0-2206 GCA_046349655.1 Planctomycetota bacterium | reverse complement strand
CGTCGAGGCCGCCGAGGAAGCCGTACGCGATTCCGTCCTGCACCGGCGGGTCGACCGCCTGGCGCAGCGCGCTCGCCAGCGCCGTGTCGGGAAACGGCCACCAGCCCAGCCCGCACAGCCCACCCAGGGCGCGGGGCAGCTGGTAGGCGAGCGCCACCGTCGCCGCGCCCACGAGGCAGGCCGCGGCGGCGCCGAGCACGCGCGCGCCGCGCTCGCGCCAGCGGGCCGCTGGCAGGCTCGCGGCGACCGCGAGCGCGACCGGGATCAGCACCAGCGCGTTGTACTTGCTGAGCAGCGCGGCGCCGATCGCGACGCCGCTCGCGAGCACGCGGGCGATCGACCAGCCGCGATCGAGCTGGACCGCGAGCGCGAGCAGTGCGAGCGTCATGGTCGCGGTCACGTGGAAGTCGGGGCTCACGAGCGCGGCGTTGGCGATCAGGTTGGGCTCGAGCGAGAGGCACAGCGCCGCGAGCACGCCGGTGGCGCGGCCGTAAGCGCGGCCGCACAGTGCCGCGACGCCGCCGAGCACGAGGAACAGCAGGATCAGGTTCGCGAGCCGCGCCCGGTAGTAGCGCACGCGGATCGGGTTCTGGCCCGCGGGCGCGGTGACGGCGAGCCTGGCGTCGTCGACGTCGAGCCGCGGCAGCGCGCCCATCGCGTACAGCGGCGCTGCGTTCAGGCCCACCATCGGCGTGTTGTCCTTGCCGAAGCAGCACCAGCCCTGCGCGAGGTAGGTGAGGCCGGTCGCGAGGTGCTTCGGCTCGTCGTAGGTGGGGCTCATGCGCCAGGCGAGGTCGGCGACGCGCAGGGCGGCAAAGGCAGCGATCAGCGTGGAGGCGAGCATGCCGAGCAGGACGGGGCGCGTCATAGCGCGGGATGATAGACGCTGTGGTCGGGCACGCGAGGCAGGAATTCGATCGTGCGGTCACGCCTCGAGGCGGCGCCGCGCGATCGGCATCACGGCGGCGGCTCGTTCTTGACCACGAACGTGCGCAGCTTCTGCAGGAACAGCCGGTAGTCCGCGATCGGCTTGGTGACGTAGTCGTCGGCGCCGCTCTGCGTGAGCAGCCGTTCGCGGTCGCCGGCCATGGCGTGGGCGGTGAACAGGATCACCGGGATCTTCGCCGCTCCCGGGATGGCGCGCACGCGGCGCGTCAGCTCGAGGCCGTCGATCGCCCGCCCCTCCAGCTCGGCGCCGCCGAGCGACACGTCCATGAGGATGACGGTGGGCCACAGCTCCTTCACCGTCTCCAGCACCTGGGCCGGGTTGATCGACACGCGCACCTGATAGCCGCCCTTGCGTTCGAGGCAGAGGCGGAGGAAGTCCGCCGACATCGGGTCGTCTTCGACTACGAGGATGTTCGCCATGGCCGCTCAGCTGCCTCTCTGTTCAACTCGCCCTGCGGGCCGTGCCGCTCTCGAGGCCGGCTTCCTCAGGAACACAGGGAATGACGAACGACACCTTGGTGCCGCGTCCCAGTCCATCGCTCGCGATCTGGATCGACCCGCCCATCAGCTCCACCAGCTTCTTGCTCACGCACAGTCCCAGCCCGAGCCCACCGTAGCGTCGCGTGTAGGAGCCGTCGGCCTGGCGGAAGATCTCGAACGCATGCGCGGCGAAGTCCGGCTCGAGGCCGATGCCCGTGTCGATGATCTCGAACGTGACGAAGTCGTCGTCCTGGTCGCAGCGAACGTTCAACGTCACGCTGCCCTCCGGCGTGAACTTGAGCGCGTTGTCGATCAGGTGGGACAGCACTTGCCGGATGCGCGTCCGATCGGCCTGGATGGTGCGGACCGCGGCGAGGTTCCTGGGCCGGTGGATCTTGAGCCCCTTGCTGCTGGCCGCCGGCTCGAACTCGGCGAGCACCTCGTCGATCAGCGCCGGGATCGCGATGCCCTCGTTGTGCACGGTCAGCTTGCCGGCTTGCATGCGCGTGAAGTCGAGGATGTCGTTGACCAGCTTGAGCAGGTGCGCGGCGGAGACGTGCGCGTTGTCGAGGAACGTCTTCTGCTCGTCGTCGTCCGCGAACAGTCCTTCGCGCAGCAACGACAGGAAGCCGAGCACGGAGTTCAGCGGCGTGCGCAGCTCGTGCGACATGGTCGCCAGGAACTCGTCCTTGACGCGGTTGGCCGCGAGCAGCTCGACGTTCTTGCGCGCCACCTCGAAGCCGCGCTGCTGCAGCTCCTGGTTCTGCGCGGCGAGCGC
>JAXMBY010000115.1:0-2272 GCA_046349655.1 Planctomycetota bacterium | reverse complement strand
TGCAGCGCTTCGATCAGTTGCAGCGATCGTTGTGCGCCGCGGTGCGGCCAGGACTGCCTTACCTCGAGCTGCACGAGATGGCGCACGTGCAGATCGGCGACCTGCTGCACGACGTGGGCGTGCTGCGCATCGGCGGCAGAGCGGCGCTCGAGCGCGGGCTGACCGCGGCGTTCTTCCCGCACGGTCTCGGTCACTTCCTCGGCCTGCAGGTGCACGACGTGGCCGGCCACCAGAGCGCTGAGGACGGCGGCAGGACGCCGCCGCCCAAGGAACATCCGTATCTGCGCACCACGCGCATCATCGAGGAGCGCATGGTGTTCACCATCGAGCCCGGCCTGTACTTCATCGAGATGCTGCTGCGGCCCCACCGCACGAGCACGAACCGCGATGCCTTCGACTGGGCGCTGATCGATCGGTTGAAGCCCTGCGGCGGCATCCGCATCGAGGACAATGTCGTGGTGACGCACGAGGGTCACCGCAACCTGACCCGCGGCGAGCTGGGGTAGGGTTCACGCGCCCACTTCCTTGGCGGGACTGGTGGCGACCAGCCAGCAGCGCAGGAACACCGCCACGTCTTCGCCGCGATCCGACGCGTTCGCGGTCGACGCAGCGCTCTCGAGGCAGAGACCAAAGCCGGACGCCTGCGCGGCGCGCAGGGCATCCCCATCGATCGGATCGCCGCCGAGGTAGACGCACGCCGTGGCGGGCGGCGCCGCGGCGATCAGCTCCCGCACGGCGATCCCCTGGTCGCGGCCCGACGCGGCGAGCTCGAGCCGGCCGTCGAGCTGGCTCAAGCGCAGCTCGCCGCGCCTTGCCAGGCCAGCCCAGGCGGCGAGGCATCGGCGCTCGACCTCCTGCGTGCTCGCGAGCGACAGGCGGCGGGTGTCGAGCACCACCGAGCCGCGTCGCGCCGTCACCGCCGCGCCCAGTCCGAGCGCGCGTGCGCTGGCCGCCGCATCCGCCAGGGACCGGGCTTGTGGCGGCGGCACCGGATGCTCGATCAACAGTCCCGTGCGCGCTCGCAGCTCCCAGCCCGATTCGCCGACGAGGTCGATCGGCAGCCCCGGGAGAAACCGAGCCAGGTCGCGCGCCGGCCAGCTCGACACGATCGCCACGCTGGTCTTGGGGAGCTCGGCCACCTTGCGCAGCAGCGCGTAGATGCGCGGGTGAGGCAGGACCTGTTCGCGGTCGAGCCCGCGCGGGGCGACGACGCCCTCGTACTCGAGCATCAGCAGACGTGCCTGGGTGCGGCCGACCCACTCCCAGAAACCAGACGGCAGTCGAGCGAGCGTGTCCATGGGACCTCCTCCCGGATCATGGGTGGACCCTGGCGCAGCCGCCAAGGTCGCAGCGGGGACGGGGACTCGGAGTCAGGGAGCGAGCGAGATCTCGAACGTGACTTGCCGCTCGATCGCTCCCTTCAGTCCCGCCATGACGAACCGGATCGAGGTGGCGCTGCGCGCAGTCGGGCCAAGGTCGGCCACCAGGAAGGAGTGCCGCGCCGACGAGCCCCGCTCGAGCACGAGCGGCAGCGCCGCCGCGCCCGCTGACATCGGCAGCAGTTTGGCCTGCACCACGAGGCCATCGAGGTCGCAGGGCTCACCCTTGCGATCGTAGCCGTAGAGGCGGACCTGGCGGCCGTCCCGCACGACCTCGAAGGCATGCTCCCTGCCGATCCAGGCCTTGCCCCCGTGGGTCGAGACCTGCTCGCGCGCGAGGCCGGGCTCCTGGGCCTGGATCGGCAGGAACCGGGCGGAGAGCAACAGCGCCGCGACGACGGCCAACGCCGTCAACAGAAGTCCTGGAGCGCGATTCATGAGGACCTCCCTCAGATCCAGCGTTTATCAGTAGAAACACGTATCTATGACTACGTGTAACTACCTAGACGTCCCAGTTCAAACCACTGCCGCCAGAAAACTGGAGATTACTGGAAATCGCTGCCGGTCATGTGGTTGTGATCACCAGCTGGAGCGGGGAGAAGCGATGTCCGCCAGGGGCCGCAAGACCTACGGAGGAACGGCCGGGGGTGGGGAAGGCGATCCTGGCCAGCGAGTTGTCTGACACTCGTGAAGCTGGGATGGCGATGTCAGCAGGCGCCGTGGGAGTTTGATGCCGAGGCGCTGCTGATCGTGTCAGTTGAGGAAGGCCGCGCGATTGCTGCGATCAGCGTTGGTGCAGGTGACTAGTTCTCGGGCCCGGACGTCCTGGCGATCACTCGCCAGGACGACCTGGACCAACCTGCGGCCGCGCCTCCGCCGACAGCCGTCGCACG
>JAXMBY010000114.1:0-2320 GCA_046349655.1 Planctomycetota bacterium | reverse complement strand
GCCGGGCGGCGGCTACATCGAGATCATCGGTGCGATCCCGAACGACATCGGGCTCGACAACCTGCACTTCTACTCGCAGTACCTGTTCAGCGACAGCGCCGTGTCGTCCGGGTTCTCCGCGACGGAGGGCCTCGACACCACGATCTGCTGCGGTTGCTGATCCCCCGGCGGGGGCCGGAGGCAATGGATCGAGCCGAGGCGCGAGCGATCGCGCCTCGGCGCGTTCGTCCCCTGGTTTGTGCCCTGCATCGAGGTCGATGCCGCGACGCCGCCCGCCTTGCAGGAAGCCGGCGGCTCTGATAGCCTCGGCCGCACGGCTTCCCGTCCTCCCGACTTTTCGTGGAGACCCCAATGATCGGTTTGCACCGCTGGAGTGGCGTCCTCGTGTGGTCCTTGCTCTCTGCGCCGCCGGCGATGGCACAGGGCGTTGGGAACGCGTTGCCGGCGCGACTTCTCCAGCACCTCCGCATGAACCTGAACCCGGACACGGGCTTCGTGCAAGACCTCCATGGCCGCGCGCTCGATCTCGGACTACGCCCGCGCACCGATGCCGAGTTCGTCGCCGTGGCGCGCGCCTTCGTGGACGCGTGGTCTGACCTGCTCGGTGGTGCGCGCAGGCCGATCTCGACCAGGGCGAAGCGCACGCTGGCCATCAGCTGGGCCGCATCGGCACCAGCGACAAGGTGTCGGTCGAGTTCGCGCAGACCGCGCACGGCATGAGCGTGGAGGCGGCGTCGCTGTGCGTGCTGTTCGATCAGGACGGGCGCATCCTCGCGGTGCAGAACCAGACCGTTCCCGGCGCGCAGGACCTGGAGCCGCGCGCCGCGATCAGCGCCGACCGGGCGCTCGCCATCGCCGCCCGAGAATTCGGCCGGCCAGTGAGCGACGTGCTGCAGCTCAAGACCTCGATCGCCGCCCACGCCGGCCGTGCCGTGCTGGTGCACCTGGTCGAGCTGCGCTCGCCGGATCTCCTGGACGGCGCGCCGATCCAGGAACGCTTCACCATCGATGCCGCGACCGGTGCGGTGCTGGATCGGGAGAGCAGCGTGCACTTCTTCACCGACCTCACCGGCAACGTGAACGGCTGGGCTTCGCCGGGCGTGCTGCCCGACAAATCGAGCAACCCCGAGCAGCTGTTCGGCCTGTACTACGTGCGCGTCGACTCGCCGATCGGCGATGCCGATACGGACGTGGATGGCAACTTCGTCATCAGCTACGCGGGCGGCTCGCCGCAATCGACGACCGTGGACTTCGGCTCGGACAACCAGCGCGCCTACGTCCTGAACGACGCCGGCGCCGAGCTGTCGCAGAACCTCACCATCACCCCGGGCGTGCCGGCGCAGTTCACGCTCAACACGGTCAAGGACGAGGCCGGCACGGCGCAGGTGAACGCGCAGCGCTGGGTGCTGATCCAGTACCAGATGGTGAAGAACATCGACCCCAGCGACACGCACGTCAACTTCAAGGCGACCGCACACGTCATGCTCAACGCGAACTGCAATGCGTACTACGATGGCTCGAGCATCAATTTCTACAAGAAGGGCAGCGGCTGCGAGAACTTCGCCTACTCCACCATCGTCGGCCACGAGCTCGGACACTGGTACAACGACAAGTTCTCGTCCGGCAACGGCGGCGACGGATTCGGCGAAGGCAACGCCGACGCGTGGTGCCTGTACGGCGCCGACGATCGCTACAACGGCAAGGATTGCTGCGGCACCGGCACCTACGTGCGCGATGGCGAGAACAAGAAGAAGTACGACGGCTCGTGCGGCGGCAGCTGCTCCGAGGTGCACGAGTGCGGCAAGGTGTTGATGGGCGCGCTGTGGAAGGTGCGCCGCAACCTGAACAACACCTACGGCGACACGCAGGGCGATCTGATCGCCGACACCTTGTTCGTGAAGTGGATGCAGGTCTACAACGACAAGACCATCTGCGCCACGATCGAGGATCACTGGCTGACGATCGACGACACCGACGGCAACATCTTCAACGGTACGCCGCACTACAACGAGATCGACGCGGCGTTCCGCGAGCAGGGCTTCCCGGGCGTTGCGCTGCAGAACGACTGCACCACGCCGACCAACTACGGCACCGGCACGGCGGGATCGTTCGGGCTGGTCCCGCACATCACGTCGAAGAACGATCCGCAGATCGGCTCGACCAACTTCACGATCCGCGGCGAGAACACGCTCACCGGCACGAGCGGGTTCCTGTTCATCGGCTTCGCCAAGGCGTCGTTGTTCTTCGGCCCGACCTTGATCCTGGTGGACATCGTCGGCCCGCACGTGACGATCCCGATCACGACGCTCGGCAATGGCTT
>JAXMBY010000113.1:0-2374 GCA_046349655.1 Planctomycetota bacterium | reverse complement strand
TCCATGCCGGCCACGATCTGCTTCTTCACGCGCGGGAACAGGATGCCGCTCACCGGCTGCCAGTCGGCGTAGGCGAAGCGGCAGGCAAGCTCGCCGCCGCCGGCCGGATCGGGCAGGCTCAAGTCCACGCACGACAGCAACAGCGACTCGCAGTCGAGGAACCACCGGTCGGCGGCGCCCACCTTCGGCGTCATCAGCAGTTCGAAGTGCGGGCGGCCGTCCACCTCGATCTTGCGCGACGTCGCCGCGCGCTCGTACAAGGTTCGCCATGGTGCGCGGCGCGAGATCGCGTACATGCGCTGCACGCTCGCCTGCGCATCGCCCTCCTTGATCGCCACGCCGAACGCAGGGTCGGTGGTCCACGACAGTGCGCCGGTGGTGCCCTGCGTCTGCCTGCCCATGACTGGCCAGCTGGTCGTGTACTTGACCTGGCTCGTCCCGAGATAGACCTCCTCGAACGATGCCTTCTGCGCCAGACCAGGCACGACCATCGCGCCCTTCATCACCAGGCTCTGCAGCGCGGCTCGCGCCAGAAGATCATGACCCTTGGCCTCCCACTGGTCGAGCAGCGTCTCGGCCTTGGGCAGATCGTCGCGCAGCCCGAGCACCGCAGCGAGCGCGATCGTGAGCGACAGACACAGAGCAGGTTCCATGAGCGCCTCCAGGGAAGAGTTGCGGTATGCTAACCCCCGGTACGAGATCGCGCGCCGAGTTCATCGAGGTTTTCCGGGTCACGCGCACGCATGAGCGACCAACACCATTCGGTGCGGTTTCCCACCACCTGCTGGTCGCAGCTCGCGGTCGGCAGCGCGGGCGCCGAGCGCACCGCGTTCGAGCTGCTCGCGCAGCGGTACTGGCGGCCGATCGAGGCCTACCTGCGCCAGGCATTGCGGCGGCGCGCCGAATCGCACGATCTGACCCAGGAGTTCTTCCTGTGGATGATCGAGACCGGGTTCCTCGCCAAGGCGGACCCGAGCCGCGGTCGGTTTCGCGCCTTCATCAAGGTGGCGCTCCGCAACTACGTCGCCGATCACGACCGCGAGCGCCGCACGCGCAAGCGCGGCGGCGCGCGCGCGGCGGTCTCGCTCGAGCACGATGGCAGCGCGCTCGATCTGCCCGATCCGCGGGCGCGGCCGCTCCGACCAGGAGCTCGACGAGCAGTGGCGCGCCCAGCTGGTCGAGAACGCCTTGCGCGCGGTCGAGGCGGAGCTGCGCGCACAACAGCGCGAGGTCGTGTTCCAGGTGTTCCGCGATTACTTCCTCGACCCGGCGCAAGACCTCGACTACCACGCGCTCGCCGAGCGCCACCAGATCAGCCGTGCGGCCGTGTCGAATCACCTGATGCACGCCAAGCGGCTGTATCGCGCGAAGCTGACCGCGCTGATCCGCGAGACGGTTGTGGGCAGGCGTGATCTCGAGCAAGAGCTGCTCTGGCTGTTCGGCAGGGAACTGCCATGAGCGGCCCGTTGCCCGAGCACGCGCTGAAGCGGCTGCTCGGCGACGCGGAGCCGCTGCTCGCCGAGCTGCAACCGCCGGCGCAGATCGGCAAGTACACGATCGTGCGCGAGGTCGGCCGCGGCGGCATGGGAGTCGTCTACGAAGCGCTCGACCCCGACCTCAAGCGCCGCGTCGCTCTCAAGGTGATCGCCGCGCCGGCGCTCAGCAGCGAGACGCAGCGCGCCCGCTTCCACCGCGAGGCGCTGGCGGTCGCGCGTCTCAACCATCCGAACATCGCCGCGGTACACGACGTGATCGATGGCGCGATCGTCCTGCAATACGTCGATGGCGCGCCGCTTTCGGCATTGCCCGCCCAGGACCCGCGCCGCCTGGTGACCCTGATCCGCGACGCCGCGCTCGCCGTGCACTACGCCCATCAGCACGACATCGTGCATCGCGACCTCAAGCCGCACAACCTGATGGTCGAAGGCGAGCGCGTGATGGTGATGGACTTCGGCCTGGCCAAGGTGACCGCGGTCGGCGCGTCGCTGTCCCTGTCCGGCCATCTGCTCGGCACGCCAGCGTACATGGCGCCCGAGCAGGCCAGCGGCCGCGGGCACGACGTCGACGCGCAGACCGACGTGTACGGCCTCGGCGCCACGCTCTACGAGCTGCTCACCGGCCGCCCGCCGTTCGCCGACACCGACCTCGTGCGCCTTCTCCGCCGTGTGGTCGAGGACCAGCCGATCGCGCCGCGCGCGCTGCGCCCGGATCTCCCGCGCGATCTCGACACGATCGTGCGCAAGTGCCTGGCGAAGGAGAAGCCGCAGCGCTACGCATCAGCTGCCGCACTCGCACAGGACCTGAGCCGCTGGCTCGAGCACCGGCCGGTGCTGGCGCGCCGCCCGTCGCTTTGCTACCGCGCCGCCAAGCTCGT
>JAXMBY010000112.1:0-3144 GCA_046349655.1 Planctomycetota bacterium | reverse complement strand
CTCTCGCTGCTGCAAGACAGCGAGCTCGGGCTGGTCCGGGTCGGCGAGCAGACCGGCGCACTCAGCGAGGCGCTGCGCAAGGTGGAGGCCTTCTACGCCGACGACGTGGCGCGCGGACGAACGCGCCTCGTGAGCCTGGTCACCGGCGGGCTCTACGCCGTGGTGTTGATCCTGGTCGCATCGAGCGTGATCGGGTTCTACAGCCGCTACCTCGCGCAGCTGCGCTGAGGCCAGGTGGCATCAGCCGCCGATGCCGACCAGCTTCTTGAAGCGGGGCTCATCCCGGATCGACGCCAGGTCGCGATCTTCCATGGCCCACTCGAAGTCGTAGTAGCCGATCGCCACCGCCGCCTCGAGCTCGTCGAGCGCCCGCTCCTTGTCGCCGCGCAGGGCGAAGATGCAGGCGAGGTTGTAGCGCGCCGATTGCGACTGCATGTTGCCGGACTGCGACTGCTCGAACAGGAAGCACAGGAAATGATACTGGCGGATGCAGTCGTCGTAGCGCTTGAGCTGCTGGTAGTGGTAGGCGATCTCGAACATCATGTCGGCAATGTGCAGCTGCACGCCGAGCGTCATCGGCGCGAGCGCTGCGTCGCGCAGCGCATCGATCCTGGCGCGCTGGCTCGGGTCCTTTGGTCTCTCCATCAGTTTCACGAGCTGGTCGTTCGGCAGGTCGATCAGCTCGCGCAGCGCTCTCGGCGCCAGGCGCTCGAGCGCATCCCGCAACCGGCTCTGGTACTCCTTGATCTTCTCCTTCACCGCGTCCGGGTAGCCTGCCTTGGCAAGCGCATAGCGTGCATAGCGGCTGAGCAGCACCCTCTGGTAGTCGACTTGCTCGGCGTCGCTCGCTGGCGGCGCAGCGAGCTGGGAGCGCCGCAGCTCCTTCGCCACTTCCTCCGCGACATCGATGATGAGCGGCTTGAGCTTGTTCTGGAGCTGAGGGTCGCCCGACTCGTTCAGGGCCATGATCGCAAGCTGCCGCACGGTGTGGTTCAGCCGATCGTCGTTCGCCATCGCCGCGAGTCGCTCGGCCATGTCGTCGGCGAGCTGGTACAGCGGCCGGAACTGTCCCTGATAGAAACCGGTCAGCACGCCGCCATGCACGAGCCCGTCCATGGCGAGCTGGATCTTCGCGCGCATGTATTGCTCGTAGGCCGCCCCGAGCGCTGCCGGCGCGCTCTGGGACAGCAGCGCGCGCAGGTTCTGGCGCCACCTCGGGATGATCCGCGAGCGCCACCGCGGGAGTTGCAGGCTGCGGCTGGGTCGGGCTCGACCGCGAGCTGCTGCAGATACTCGGCACCGGTCCCGGCCTCGTGTCGAACTCCGGCAGCCCGGCTGCCAGCCGCCGCAGCTCCACGCGCGGTGAGCGGCAACGCCGCCAACACCGTCGCGATTGGCGTCCTCGGGTCGCGGAGCCGGTCACGCGCGCCGTCGCGCTCCTCACGGCAACGGAGCGATTGGCCGCCTGTGGCCTCGACGCTGAACGACCGAACTTCTTCGCCAGCGCCGAGGGCGAGAACCAGGATGGCTGAGGCGGCACCTACGAGCACGTTTCCATGCGGTGGACCCGTTCCAGGTAGCGGCCTCGACGAGGCAGCGACGGCATAGAACCGACGCTGCTGCCCTGCACCAGAACCGGCTCATCCAGCGGCACGCGCAGCTCGACGTCGGTGACCTTCTCCTGGCCCACGTGCGATGCCACCGCCTCGATCGACGCCGCGCCTCCCCATTGCTCTTGGCGAACCCCAGGCTCACCAGGAGGCGCACCACCCAGATTTCCGTCGTCGAGTTGATCGGCCGCGATCACGACGCGCTCGATCGATTCGGGCAGCTCGCGGTCGCGGAACACCCGCTCGAAGGCTTCTTCGGCCGTCGCGCCACGTCGCCGCGGTAAAACTCGCCGTCACCGCACGCGCCAGCCGCTTCTTCGCCTCCTTGGGATGGGTCCGGTGCAATTGTAGCGTCTCGATCTTCGCCCACGCCTTGTCGGTAGAGCAAGAGCAGGTACTTCTCCATCAGCGCGTCCGGGAATCGACATGATCTTACCGAACATGTCGCTCGGTTCGAAGTCCACGCCCACGTAGTTGCCGAGGCTCTTCGACATCTTGGCGGTGCCATCCAGCCCCTCGAGCAGCGGCGTGGTGAGGCACACCTGCGGCTCCATCCCCTCCTCGCGCATCAGGTCGCGGCCCACCAGCAGGTTGAACAGCTGATCGGTTCCGCCCAGCTCCACGTCGGCGCGCACCTTGACCGAGTCCCAGCCCTGCATCAGCGGATAGATGAACTCGTGGATGCTGATCGGGTTGCCCTCGCGCAGCCGTGTCTGGAACAAATCGCGCTCGAGCATGCGCGCCACGGTCATGCGCGCGGCCAGCTTGACGAAGTCGAAGAAGCCCATGGCGCGGAACCAGTCGCCGTTCTTCTGGATCTCGGTGCGCTGCAGGTCGATGATCTTGCCGGCCTGCTCGAGATACGAGGCGGCGTTGCGGTCGACCTCGTCGGCGGTCAGCGTCGGTCGTGTACGGTCCTTGCCGGTGGGGTCGCCCACCATCGCCGTGCCCGAGCCGATGATCAGCACGGCGCAGTGACCGAGGTCCTGGAACTGGCGCAGCTTGCGCAGCACCACGGTGTGGCCGAGGTGGATGTCGGGTGCCGTCGGATCGACGCCGAGCTTGATGCGCAGCGGCCTCTTGCTCGCGAGCGAGCGCGCGAGCTTGCCCTTGAGCTCGTGTTCATCGACGCACTTGACCACGCCGCGCATCACGACCTGAAGCTGCCGCTCGACCACGTCCGCGATCCCGGTGTCCATGTCGCCCACGCGCTAGCCCTCTTGATTGCGTTCCCACCAGAACGTGGTCCGCCCGCCCTCGGATTCCCACCAGCTCTGCCATCGCTCGATGCTGAGCCCGAGCTCCTTGCCGGTCAGGCAGTGCAGCGCCGCCAGGACCGCGCGGCGGGTCCGGTCAGAGGCGTGCGGGGCCAGCGCGAGCGCGCTCGTCATCGCCGCGCGACGCTCGCCGGCCGCGCAGCTCAACAGCGCCAGGAACACCTCGCGCGCCTGGTCCGCTTGCAGCGCCGCCTCGACGTCGGCACGCCGCAGCCCAGTGGCAAAGCGCGCCTCCGGCCACAGGAACAACCGCGTCT
>JAXMBY010000111.1:0-3161 GCA_046349655.1 Planctomycetota bacterium | reverse complement strand
TGCCGCCGTCGTAGCTTGATTCCGGTCCGAATCGCACCGATGCCGAGCTGTGATAGTACTCGATCAACCTCTGCACCAACTCGCCTTGCCCCAACCGCTGCTGGATGCTCGGCGGCCCGCCGAGACCATGCAGATTGCCCGCCTGCGCAGCGCTGAGCTGGCCGCGGACTGCGCTGACGTCGCCCGTGGTCACGAGCGCCGGACGCGATCCGTCGCTGCCCGGTTGATTGTCCGTGTAATTGCGGTCCGAGCCTTCAATCGCGAAATCGGTGCCGCTGACTTGAATCTGGGCGTTGGGATCGCCGAGAAACAGCCCCTGGCGCACGTCGTAGTCATGCGTCCGTTCTCGCGCCACCGCCAGCAACGTGCGGTGCGCCGACGCCGCGGAGGCCACCAGGTTGCCGAGGTCGTCGACGATCGGGTTGGTGAAACCGGTCGACCGGATGCGGGCGAAGCGCGAGTCGTTGTCGTTCCAGCGGTCGATCACGGCATAGCTCACCGCGCCGTTGTCGAGCTGGATCTGGCCGCGCTCGAAACTCGGACTGTTGACCAGCTCGACCAGGGCCCGATCCACCCCCGATTGCGCGAGCTCCTCGGCGGCGCGCAGCTGCGAGCGCATGCCGCGCTCGATGTTGTGGCGAGTCGCGAGCGACAGGTAGGCGAAGCCGAGGACCAGCAGGGGGATCACGAGCACGAACGCCGCGAGCGTGATCGACCCGCGCTCGGCTCGCCTCGATCGAGTGGTTGTTACCGCAACCATGTTCCCATCCCTCAATCGTTCGGCAGCGTCGTCGTGAACGCTGCCTGCTTCGCGATCACCGCGCCGTCGGCGGCATCCACGGCGGTCACGCTCACCGACACCATGGCGCCGATCTTGACGACCGCAAACGCCTGCACCTGGGTGAGCAGGACCCGGCTGGTGCCGGGCGTGCTCGCGACCAGCAGCTGCTCGTCGACCGCGCCGTCACCGTCGTCGTCGCGCAGGTCGGGCGGATCGTGCGGGTCGGGACGCAGGCCGACCACCAGCGTCGGGCCATACTGCGGTCCGCCCGCGCCGGCATCGCGCACCTCGCCATAGGCGACGTTGTCGTAGGTCACGCCGTCGACCATCGGTGCATCGGTGGAGCCGCCGGCCGGCACCGCGCGCAGCGTCGAGATGCCCGCGAACGGGAGGCTGCGGCGCAGCTGGTCGAGCGCGCGCTCGACGCGCATCTCGAGCAGCTGATGATGGCTGCTCACCTCGGCCGATCGCTGGGCAGCGCGGATGCTGCGCGCGACCGCGATCATCACCATGCTGATGATGCCGGCGGCCACCACGATCTCGACCAGTGCGGATCCGCGACGCGCGTTCATTCTCCGAGCGACCTCCGATTGGTGACCAGCAGGCGCTGGTGCGCCCGCGATGATGCGCGCGCGCCCCACTGCAGCGACAGGTCGATCACGAGCAGGCCCGGCTGCTCCTCGGTCACCCGGATCAGCGAGTCATCCGCCTGGCCATCGTGGTCGATGTCGAGCTGCTCCCGGAACGGCTCGCCGTCGCGGCCCGGCAGCGAGTCGAAGTCGGCGGCGCGCAGGACCTGTGCCTCGCGCTGCAGCGCGCCGCTCGCGGCCTCACGCGCGAGGCCGGCCTTGCCGAGTGCGTTCATGTGCAGGGACGCGCTGCTGAAGCCGAGCACGCCCATCGCCATCACCGCGACGGCCATCAAGGTGTCGATCAGTGCCGAGCCTCGCTGCATGCAACCGCCCCTTGCTGCCTCTATCGTCCGGCGTCGTGGCGGCAGCGGCGCTGATGCGGCGAATCTTGCGCTGCAAGAACGCGGTTGTGCCGGGATGAGGTGCGTGCTGGCCGATTGCCGGGCGAAGCCTCACGGGTGCCGCAGCGTCACCAGGCACGCCATCATCGTGCCGTCGTCGCTGAACGAGTGCCGGTCATGGGGCAGGCGCGCGCAATGGGCGACGAGATCGTTCCAGTAGGTGCAGCTGGCGATCAGCGGTTCGCGCACCAGGTCGGGCACGCGGCCGGGGAGCAGCGTGAAGTGGCGCGGCACGACGAGCAGGAGATAGTCGTAGGCGGCGAGCGCGCGCTCCAGCTCGGCGAACGTGGCGCAGCGTGCGAACAGCGTGTCCATCGGCGTGGCATCGTACGTCCGCTGCCGTGGCGCTCGCTGGCCGGGTGCGAGCGTGCGGAACGCGGCGTAGCTCTGCAGCAAGGAACAGTGCGACGGGATCGCGAGCTCGACGAACCGTGCGCCTGGATCGAGCGTGGCCTCGACCCAGCAGAGCAGGTCGTGGCGCGGGTCGAGGCGGCCGAACTTGCGATTCATCTCCCGCTGGGTCGCGACCACGACCGGCAGCAGCGAGGCGACCGCCAGCGAGCGGGCCACGAACAGCAACGCCGCGCTCGGGCCTGCCCGGCCGCGGCGCGCGGCGGCGAACGCGACGGCTGCGCCCAGGATGCGATCGATCGCCCATGCGGCCACCAGCGGCAGCAGCACGATCGCCGGCAGCAGGAAGCGCATCTCGTGGAACACCCCGGACCCGAGGAACAGGTAGGCGGGGAGGATGCCGGCCATCAAGAGCACCGCGCGCGGCTCGCGCCGGGCGAGGGCGCGCCAGGTCATCGCCAGGCAGCCCAGGAGCGCCGCGAGCGCGAAGCCGATGCCGTTGTTGCCGAGCGGGAATGTCAGCACGTAGTAGCGATAGCCGGACCCGGCGCTGGCATCGGCTGCGGCATAGCCGTGATGCAAGAAGCCGAGCTGCGTGGTGAAGTGCTGCACGAACTCGTGGGGGTGGATCATGGCGGGCGGGGAGCCGATGGCGAATCCCGCGGCGACCGCGGCGAACGCCGGCAGTGCACTCGACCAGGGCCGCCGCCAGAACCACGGCGCCGCGGCGAGCGTGACGAGGTGCACGAGCGCGTTGTACTTGGCGGCGATCGCCAGACCGAGCCACAGCCCGCAACCGACACGGCGCCAGGTGCTCGGCCGCTCGGCGGCGGCGACGAGGCAGTCGAAGAACACCAGCACCAGGAACGCCATCAACGTCTCGTTGGTCACCAGCGGCGAGCGGATGGTGTGCGTGGCATTGGCGGCGAGCGCGGCTGCGGCGAGCAGCGCGACCCTGGTGTCGAACAGGCGCTTGCCGATCCGGTACACGAGCCA
>JAXMBY010000110.1:0-3332 GCA_046349655.1 Planctomycetota bacterium | reverse complement strand
CTTCGTCGCCGTCGGCGGAGAGCTCCTCCAGTGCAGCATCCGCGGGCGGTTCTTCGAGGAGGATCGGGCCAGCCCGGTGGTGGTGGGCGACCGGGTGCTCGTGCAGGTCGGCCCGACCGAAGGGGTGATCGAGGCGGTGCTGCCGCGCACCTCACGCATCGCCAAGCCGAGCGGCCGCGATGGGCGCACGCAGATCGTGGCCGCCAACGTCGACTTGCTGGTGATCGTCGCGTCGCTCGCTTCCCCGGCATTGCGGCCCGGGGTCATCGATCGGTTCCTGGTGATCGCCGAGCGCGAGGCGATCGCACCGCTGGTCGTGATCAACAAGCTCGATCTCGATGCGGCGGCGCAGGCCAACACGATGGCCGAGCGCTACCGGCGGCTGGGTTACGACGTGCTGCTCACGAGCATCGTCACGCAGGCCGGCGTGAGCGACCTGCGCGCGCGGCTCGAGGGGCACACGTCGTTGTTCGTCGGCCACTCGGGTGTGGGCAAGAGCTCGCTGTTGAACCGGGTCGACGATCGCTTGCGGCTGAGGGTCGCCGAGGTGAGCAGCAAGCACGGCAAGGGCAAGCACACCACCACCAGCGTGCAGCTGCTCGGTCTCGGCAATGACACCTACGTGGTCGACTCGCCCGGCGTGCGCGAGATCCAGGTCCCGGACATGCCGCAGTCGTCCGAGCTCGGCTTCTGCTTCCCGGAGATCCGCGCGCTCGCGCCCCAGTGCCGCTACCCCAACTGCACGCACTCGCACGAGCCCAGCTGCGCCGTGAAGCAGGCGGCCGAGGCGGGCGCGATCGAAAGGGAGCGGTTCGCGAGCTATCTGCGCATCCTGGCGGGCGACGGCCGGCAGCCTCGGCACGACTCGTTCTGAGGGGAGCGGCCCCGCTCAGACGAGCAGGGCGGCGAAGCCGGCGAGGATCACGATCGCCCCGAGGATGAGCGCGGTGCGCTTGAGGCGGCGCGGGTCGGTGGGCTGCTTGATCTTCTGGACAGCCTTCTCGAGGTTGGCGAGGTCCTGCTCCACCATCTCCTTGTAGGCGCGGTCGCGCGGCTTCGAACCGTTCATGCAGGACAAGAGGCCGTGGGCCTGGCGGCGCGATTTCTCCAGTGCTGCGCGTGCTTCCTCGCGCCGCCCCTGGGCGGCGAGCTTCTCGGCGAGCTTCATGGTCCGGGCGAGGGACGCCTGGGTTTCGTCCATCGCCCCATTCAGGAGATCCTGCGTCATCGACTTCGCCTCCGCACTCGAGCAATCCACCGCGAGAGTCCTGGCGAGCACGCATCGATGCCATGGATGGTGCCCGAGGGTTATCGTCATCTGCGGCCGACTTCGACGCGCGTCAAAACCCGGTCTTCCCGGCAAAATAACTTTCAGTCGGCCGGACGGTTGGCCGTAAGTAGAGCCACAATTGCGGCTTGCGGTCCATTTCCGAGCGGACGATAATCGCCCACCATACTTCTCCGGCCTGATCTGGGGTGGCGGAACGGCGGATGAAAGCTCGCTTCACGGTCATCACACAACACGACGTGCTCAGCTTCGATCTCGAAGAGGGCACCGTGATCCTGGGCCGCGACCGATCGTGCGACCATCCGCTCAAGGACCCGACGCTCGAGCGGCGCCACCTCGCGCTCACCCACGACGGCAACCGCATCACCGCCACCGATCTGCAGACCCGCGCCGGCACGGTCCTGAACGGCAATCCGGTGGAGCGCACGACGCTGCACGACGGCGATCGCATGCAGATCGGTGAGAGCCTGATCATCGCCTCGGCGGTGGGCGCGGGCGAATCCACGGCGCCCGGCAGCTTCACCAACGCGACGCCGATGAAGCGCGCCATCGCGCGCAAGCGCCCGTCGCTGGTGCGCGACGACGAGCGTTTCTTCATCCGCATCGCCAAGGAATGGGGGCTCGTCAACCGCGCGCGCATGCGCGCGATCCTGTTCGTCAAGCACAACAACCGCGTGATGGGTGATCAGCGGCGGGTCGAGGAGATCTGCGTCCGCAAGGGCTACCTCACGGTCACGCAGGTGCGCGAGATCATCGCCATCTGGGAACGGATGGTGGTGCGCTGCCGCGCGTGCAACAGCGTGTTCACGCCGCGCGACCTGACGCGCACGCGCCGTCAGGTGTGCCCCAACTGCGGCCAGCCGCTCAAGCGCACGCTCGATTTCCCGGGCGATGCCGAGGAGCCGGCGGCGCTGGTCACGCCGGCGATGGAGGAGGGCCGCGCGCTCAACGTCGGCGAGATGTTCGGCGGCTGCCGCGTCGATCGCTTCCTGGCCGAGGGCGGCTCGGCCGAGGTGTATGAAGGCACGCACATCGGCCTGTCGAAGAAGGTCGCGATCAAGGTGCTGAAGCGCGCCTACGCAGGCACCGCCGAGCATGCGCATCGATTCGTCGAGGAAGCGCGTCGCGTCGCGCGCCTCGAGCATCCGCACATCGTGCAGGTGTTCAACGTCGGCTACGAGAAGAACCGCTACTTCATCGTCTATCAGTTCGTCGAGGGCCGCACGCTCGCCGAGCTGCTCGCGCGTTACGGCAAGCTGCCGCCGGACCGCGCGCGCTACATCGCCGCCGCGTGCGCGGCCGGACTGAGCGAGGCGCACCGTCACGGCATCATCCATCGCGACGTCAAGCCCGAGAACATCCTGGTCGGCCGCAATCGCATCGTCAAGGTGACCGACTTCGGCATCGCCAAGGACTTGCGCTCCGGCTCGCCCGCCAACACCGAGCCGGGCATGGGCACGTATCTCTATCTCGCGCCGGAACAGGAGCGCGACGGCCCGATCGACCAGCGCTGCGACGTGTACTCGCTCGGCCTCGTGCTGCGCTACATGCTGACCGGCCAGAAGCCGCCCGAGGGGCACCGCTACGTCGACATCCCGTCGCCGCGCGAGGCGAACCCAGAGATCGGCGAGAGCCTCTCGGCGGTCGTGGTGAAGATGCTGGCGAAGAACACCGACGAGCGCTACGGCTCGATGAAGGACGTGCTGGACGCGCTGCGGCTGTGCGAGTTCGAGGAAGCCTTGCCGGCCTCGCAGCCGGAACCGGCACTGCCGGTCGCCGAGCCCGCCTACCACGTGCCGATGCTGCGCGCGGCCACCTTGTTGCTCGCGCTCGGCGCCGCCGGCCTCGGCGGCGCGTTCTTGATGATGCCGCGGCACGAGCGCGAGCAGCTGATCGCGCGCGGCCTGAGCTGGTTTCGCGTCTCGGCGCCTGCGGCCGTGCCGCAAGAGCCGCTCCCGGCCACGCCGATCGGCTCGACCGAGGAGCACGTCGAGGAGCGATCCGCGCCGCACGTGCCGCTGTTCACGCCGCCCGAGTCGATCCG
>JAXMBY010000109.1:0-4392 GCA_046349655.1 Planctomycetota bacterium | reverse complement strand
GCCAAAGGCTCCGGCGGAAACGTGAACTCCCCGAGCGCGCATCGGACGACGCGCGAGGCGAACTTGAGTGTCCGTGGTCGCAACAGGGACGCGGGCGGAGCCCTCGCTCACTTGCTGCTGGTGCGCCGGGTGCCGTTCGACCAGCCGGCAGCGCCGGCGGTGGACGCGAGCTGCGAGCGGTAGCCGTCGACGATGCGCTGCAGGTTCTGCCCTGGACAGGCAGTGGCGGCGAGGTTGCCCTCGCGGTGCATCTCGGCGTGCGTGTAGATGTTCTGGCGCGTGACGTGATAACGCTCGCGCAGCTCGTCGATGAGTCGCAGCAAGGCATCGCGTTGCTTCGCTGGCACGCTCTGCGCGTCGAAATTGCCGAGCAGGCAGATGCCGATGTTGCCGCGGTTGAGATCCGGATTGCCGGCGTGTGCTCCCTGGTAGGAGAGCTCGCGGCCCTGCCACACGCGCCCGGCCGGATCGATCACGAAATGGTAGCCGATGTCGGCCCAGTCGCGCTGATTCTGATGGATGCCCTGGATGTCGTAGATCGTGGTGGCTGCCAGCTGCCGGCTGGTGTCGGTGAAGCTGTCGCCCGAGTGGTGCACGGTGATGCGCGTGATCCTGCTCATCGGGCTCTCTTGATCGCGCCGCGTCGGCCGCGCATGCCACTCGCTTCGCTCGAGCACGGCCGCGCCGCCGTCGTCGCGCGGCCTGCTCGCCTTCGCCACCGGCTCGCGCATTCCGAACCTCGCGCGCGCGGCGATGATCGCCGCATGCGTCGATGAGCCGAGCAGGCGACGGTAGGTCTGCACGCCGTTCTCGTCACCGCGCGTCTCGGCGATGAGGTACAGGCGCGCGGCGATCTCCTCGGCGATCGCCGGGCTGGCGAGCGGCAGCGCGCGCTCGAAGTCCTTGACCGCTTCCTCGAGCCGACCGTGCTTGAGCAGGAAGTCACCGCGCGCGCGAAACAGCTCGACCGCGGCGCGCTCGCGGCGGGCTCCCTGGGGCAGTCCCTGCAGCGCTTCGAGCGCGCGCGCGAGCGCGGCCGCGGCGTCGGGCGATCCCGAGTCGGTGAGCAAGCGGGCGCGTGCCACCTCGTCGATCACGATCTCGTAGGGATCGGGGTGCGGCACGGATGCGAGCGGCGGCTCGGCTGGCCGGCGCGGGTTCGACACGCAGCCCAGCGAGCACAGCAGCAGCAACACGACGGCGTGACGGGAAGGCATGAACGCTCCTGACTTGATGCCGGACAGCACGAGTCCTGAGTGTCGACTTGGCGATGGCGAGAATCTAACCACGGCGTGCGGACCGTGTGCAAAGAAAACGCGCGGTGGCCAGCGTGTTCGGCGAAATGTCGCTTCGCTCAAGCGCGATGGAACGGCCAGCCGATGGCGAAGCGGAACCATGCCCGACCATCGAGGGATGCAGTGCACGACCCGGAAGCAAAAGCCAAGCAGCCACAGGAAGCCACTGGGGCGGCGCTCAGCTTGCACCTGAAGGCCAAGGCCCAGCGCTGCAACCTCCCACCCATCCGCCAGTGCCTCGAGGGTGTGCTGCGCGGCTGGCGCCAGCCCAGTCTCGAGGAGGAGGAGGTGGGCGAGATCCTGCTCGCACTGCTCGAGGCTTGCAGCAACGTCATCGCCCACGCCTATCAAGGTCGCGAGGTGGACGACATCGAGATCGATACGCGGCTCGATCCGATCGGCATCACGATCACGATCAAGGATCGCGGCGTGGGCTTCGATCTCGAGGCGGTGCCGCCGCCGAAGTTCGGCCGCAAGCCGGCGCTCGGCGGCTACGGCCTGTACATGATGCGCGGCTTGATGGACCTGGTGCGCGTCTCGCGCGACGGCGGCGAGACCGTGCTCACCATCACCCGTCGCTGGCGATCGAGCCCGACCGGGACACCCGGCGCGGAAGCGAGTCGATGAGCCAGGGCACGATCATCAACGACTCGGTCCTGCGCGCGCTGAACGAGATCGGGCAAGGAGCGGTTCGGGCCGCGCTCCTGTTCGATACCGCGGGCGCGAGCGCGAGCGCATCACTCTGCCCGGCGAGCTGCTGCCGGCACAGCTCGGCCTGGATGTCGCGACCCTGCACCGTGACCGGGCTCGACGGCACCGGGTGGCGTGCACGCGTGGATGCGTTCGAGCTGTACGGCAAGACCTCGCACTACGTCGCGCTGTTCGAGCAAGGCGATGCGCGCGCCTCCGCTGACGCGCTCTCGTCGGCCACCGGCCTGCGGCGCGGCTCACCGAGTTCGAGTACGAGCTGTCCGAGCTGTCGAAGGAGCCGCATCGCTACGAGGAGATCTCGTTCCTGCACAAGCTGCACGAGGACTTCGCCACCTCGATGGGCAGCATGCGCAAGCTGTGCCAGCGGTTGCTCGATCGCGCGCTCGAGGCCTTGCCGTCGCGCTCCGGCGCGGTGCTGCTCACCAGGCCGCGGCGGCCGCGACGATTCGCGCGGCGCACGAGCTGGCGAAGACGTCGGGCGAGTTCTTCTTCTCCGACCGCACGATCTTCGACGAGGTGCAGCGCACGCACCAGGTCGCGCGTCATCGACGATTCGCGGCAGGTACCCGCTCACCTGCTCGGCCCGCTCGCGCAGAACGGCTTCCGCTCGCTGCTGGTGGCGCCGCTCCACTGGAAGAAGCGCACGCTCGGCTTGCTGCTGCTCATGGATCGCGAGCCGGCCGGTGCGACCGTGTTCAAGTCCGGACGATGCACCTGGCCGAGACCATCGCCACGCGTTCGCGGCGATCCTGCACAATCGCCGGCTCGCCGAATACCGCATGGAGCTGCGCAAGGAGACCGAGATCGCGCGCCGGCTGCAGACCCGCCGATGCAGCAGCCAGAGGTCAAGATCCCGGGCCTCGACATCGGCAGCGTGATGCGCGGCGCGGCAGCAAGAGCGAGATCGGCGGCGACTACTTCGACTGGCACGAGATGACCGATGCGGGCGGCTGCGGGCGGTGATCGTCGATCTCCGGCCACGACATCGCCTCGACGCTGATGATGGTGCTGGCGCGGGCGATCATCAAGTCCGAGGCGCGCTCGCAGAGCAGCCCGCGCGAGATCCTGCGGCGCATGAACGAGGACCTCTATCCGGAGTTCAGCAAGTCCGAGCTGTTCCTGACCGGATTCCTGCTCGACATCGACGGCAAGAGCGGCCGCCTGCGCTACGCCAACGCCGGCCACCCGCCGCCGATCTTGCTGCGCCGAGGCGAGCCTCGCGAGCGGCACGAGGGCCTGGCCGCGGAAGGATTGCCGGTCGGCATCCTGCCGGCGTACACGTTCGAGGAGAAGGAGAAGGTGCTGGGTCCGGGTGACGTCCTGGTCCTGTACACCGATGGCATCACCGAGGCGCGGTCGGTGAAGAAGAAGCTGTTCGGCGAGAAGCGGCTGGCCAGCACCGCGAGCCAGGCGCTCGAGGGATCGGCGCAGGAGATCGCGAAGGCGATCGACGCGGCGGTGCGTCGCTACCGCGATCCGGATCCCGAGGCGGATCAGGATGATCACGCCGTCGTGGTCATAAAGAAGACATGAGCGCGGCCAGCTCAAGATGGCGGGCGGCGCATTCGATCAATCGAGTGGCGAGGTCACCGTTCCCGAGCATGGTCCGACAACGATGAGCGACAAACCCGCGCCCAAGGTCCTGGTGGTGGATGACGAGCCGTTCATCTTGCGTTCGGTCACCTACGTGCTGCGCAAGGAAGGCTTTCACGTGCTCGAAGCGCACCATGGCGACGAGGCCCTGGAGGTGATCCGCGTGCACCGGCCGCCGCTCGTGTTCCTGGACGTGATGATGCCGCGCAAGACCGGCTACGAGGTCCTGCAGGTGCTGCGCGACGAGGGGTTGCTCGCGGGCAGCACCATCATCCTGCTCACCGCCAAGGGTCAGGAGTCCGACCGCACCAGGGGCATCGACCTGGGCGCGCGCCAGTACATGACCAAGCCATTCTCGCCGATGCTGATCGTCAAGACCGCGAAGGAGATCCTGGCGGTGCCGAGCTGACCGCTCCCTCCACCGACAGCACCCGCGCCGCCAAGGACCACAGGTCCTCGACCAGCGCCTTGGTCTCGCTGCCCTCGACACGCAGGTGACTCATGGTCGGGCCCGCGGCTGGCGCGAAGCGCATCAGCGTCTGCAGCTGGCAGTGGTGCTTGAGCAACAAGCTCAAGAAGTCGATTCCTGTGGCTGGCTCCTCGAGGATCACGCGCGTGCCCTGGCCCGACGACAGCACGCCCCACAGCGCGCGGAAGATGTCCGACTCGGTGATGATGCCGGCGAGCACGCCACCCTGCACCACCGGCACGCCGCCGATCTTGTGCCTGAGCATCAGCAGCGCGGCGGTCTCCAGGTGGTCGGACGGATCGAGCGTCTCCACCGGTCGCGACA
>JAXMBY010000108.1:0-4801 GCA_046349655.1 Planctomycetota bacterium | reverse complement strand
GCCCTTGCGGATGTCGATGCCGGTCGGGCAGACGTGCACGCAGATCTCGCAGTCGACGCAGTCGCCGAGGCCCAGCGCCTTCGGGTCGGCCTTGCGCGAGCGCGAGCCGCGAGGTTCGCCGCGCTCGGGGTCGTAGGTGATGATCAGCGTGTCCTTGTCGAACATCGCGCTCTGGAAGCGCGCGTACGGACACATGTACTTGCAGACCTGCTCGCGCATGAAGCCCGCGTTGCCCCAGGTCGCGAAGCCATAGAAGAGCACCCAGAAGGTCTGCCACGGGCCGGTGGACATCGTGAGCAGCGCGCCCAGCAGCTCGCGGATCGGCGTGAAGTAGCCGACGAAGGTGATGCCGGTCCACAGCGCCACCGCGATCCACAGGGCGTGCTTGGCGCCCTTGCGCGCGAACTTCGACGTGCTCATCGGCGAGCGGTCGAGCTTCATGCGCTGCGCGCGGTCGCCCTCGAGGCGCCGCTCGATCCACATGAAGATCTCGGTGTAGACCGTCTGCGGGCACGCGTAGCCGCACCACAGCCGGCCTGCCACCGCGGTGAACAGGAACAGGCCGAGCGCCGAGATCACCAGCAGCCCGGTCAGGTAGATGAAGTCCTGCGGATAGAGGATGACGCCGAACAGGTAGAAGCGGCGCGCGTCGAGGTCGAACAGCACCGCCGGCCGGTTGCCCCACTCGAGCCAGGGCAGCCCGTAGAAGATCAGCTGCGTGAACCAGACCAGCGCCCAGCGCCAGCCGGCGAACAAGCCGGTGACCGCGCGCGGATAGATCTTGCGCCGGACTTCGTAGAGCGCGACCTCGACTTCGGAGCCGGCGCCCTGGGGGGAAGGCGCGGGAGAACTCAACGGGGTGCGCCCTGACCCTCGGGCCGGTTGGACAGGCCCCAGACGTAGGCGGCCAGCAGGTGCACCTTGCCCTTGCCGAGCATCTCGCCGAACGCCGGCATCTGGTTCGAGCGGCCCTTGTTGATCGTCTCCGTGATCGTCGCGATGCCACCGCCGTACAGCCAGGTCTTGTCGGTGAGGTTGGGCGCGCCCAGCGCCGCATTGCCCTTGCCGTCGGCGCCGTGGCAACCGGTGCAGCCGGCCGCCGCGAACTTCGGCTTGCCCAGCGCCGCGCGCGCCGCGTCGTGGCCGCTGTCGGACAGCGAGAGCACGTAGTTCGCGAGGTTCTGCACGTCATCGGCCGAGCCCACCGCCGCGCCCATCGGCGGCATCACGCCCTGGCGCCCGCCGGTGATCGTGGCGACGATCGTCTCGGGCTCGCCGCCCCAGAGCCAGTCGCGGTCGGACAGGTTCGGGAAGCCGCGGCTGCCGCGCGCGTTCGAGCCGTGGCACTGCACGCAGTACGTCAGGTACATGCGCTCGCCGATCTCGCGCGCCTGCGGGTCGGCAGCCACGGTCGGGATGTCCTGCGCGAGGTACCTGGCGAACAGCGGCTCGACGACCTGGTCGACGCGCGCCACCTCGCGCTCGTACTGGTCCTTCTGGCTCCACCCGAGCACGCCCTGCCAGGTGCCGAGCCCCGGATAGAGCGCCAGGTACACCAGCGCGAACGCGCAGGTGATCATGAACAGCCACAGCCACCAGCGCGGCAGCGGGTTGTTGTACTCCTGCAGCGTCTCGTCCCAGCTGTGCCCGGTGGTGTCGACCTGCGAACCGGGCGCACGGCCCTTGGCGAGCACCAGCGCCAGCCAGATGCAGAACGCAATCGACACCAGCGTGACGATCGAGATGTAGAGGCTCCAGCCGGAACCGGTGAAGTCGGCCATGTCCGATTGCTCCGTTTCTAGTCTTTCTCGACGAAGGGCAGGTTCGCGGCTTCCTCGAAGCGCGCCCGCTGGTGTCGGCTGTAGGCCCACCAGACGATGCCGAGGAACAGCACCAGGCAGACCACGGCGATCACCCCTCGCAGTACGTTGATGTCCATCGCGGCGCCCGTTGCCTCAGCGGGCGGTGCTGCGGATCGCCGTGCCCAGCACCTGCAGGTAGGCGATCAGCGCGTCCATCTCGGTCTTGCCCTCGAGTGCCTTCGGCGCATCGGCGATTTCGGCGTCGGAGTACGGATGGCCGAGCTTGCGAAGCGTCTGCATCTTGCGCTGGATCGTGTCGTCGTCGGCCCTGGCGCGCGCCAGCCACGGATAGCCGGGCATGTTCGACTCGGGCACCAGGTCGCGCGGGTTGTTCAGGTGCACGCGGTGCCATTCGTCGCTGTAGCGGCCGCCGACGCGTGCCAGGTCGGGGCCGGTGCGTTTGCTGCCCCACATGAACGGCCGGTCGTAGACGAACTCGCCGGCCACCGAATAGTGGCCGTAGCGCTCGGTCTCTGCGCGGAACGGCCGGATCATCTGGGAATGGCAGTTCACGCAGCCTTCGCGGATGTAGACGTCGCGACCGGTGAGCTCCAGCGGTCCGTAGGGCCTCCATCCGGCCACCGGCTCGGTGGTCGACTTCTGGAAGTACAGCGGGACGATCTCGACCAGGCCGCCGAAGCTGATCGCCACGACGATCAGCACCATCAGCAGCGGCAGGTTCTTCTCGATCAGCGAGTGCGCGAATTTCATCGTCGTCTCCGGGGGGGCTCAGGCGTGCGCGACCGCGACTCTCGGGATCTCGGCGTCGATCGCCTTGCCCTTCCGGATCGTCATCAGGCAGTTGTAGAGCATGATCACCATCCCCGTCAGGTACAACAGTCCGCCGAGCACGCGGATGTAGTAGTACGGGTACGTGGCCTTGAGCGACTCGACGAATGCGTAGGTGAGCGTGCCGTCGGGATTGGTCGCCCGCCACATCAGCCCCTGCGTGACGCCGGCAATCCACATCGCGGCGATGTAGAGCACGACGCCGATCGTCGCGACCCAGAAGTGCACTTCGATCAGCCGGACGCTGTGCATCTGCGTGCGCCCGAACAGGCGCGGCATCAGGTAGTAGATCGACCCCATCGTGATGAAGCCGACCCAGCCGAGCGCCCCCGAGTGCACGTGGCCGACCGTCCAGTCGGTGTAGTGCGACAACGCGTTGACCGTCTTGATCGACATCATCGGCCCCTCGAAGGTCGACATGCCGTAGAACGACAGCGACACGACGAGGAACTTCAGGATCGGGTCTTCGCGCAGCTTGTGCCAGGCGCCCGACAGCGTCATGATGCCGTTGATCATGCCGCCCCAGGACGGCGCGAGCAGGATCAGCGAGAAGACCATCCCGATGCTCTGCGCCCAGTCGGGCAGCGCCGTGTAGTGCAGGTGGTGCGGGCCGGCCCACATGTACGTGAAGATCAGCGCCCAGAAGTGCACGATCGACAGCCGGTACGAGTACACCGGGCGCTCGGCCTGCTTCGGAATGAAGTAGTACATCATTCCCAGGAAACCGGCGGTCAGGAAGAAGCCGACCGCGTTGTGGCCGTACCACCACTGCACCATCGCGTCCTGCACGCCGGCGTAGGCCGAGTACGACTTGGTCCAGGTGACGGGCAGCGCGGCGCTGTTGACGATGTGCAGCACCGCGATCGTGATCACGTAGGCGCCGAAGAACCAGTTCGCGACGTAGATGTGCGGGGTCTTGCGCTTCGCGATGGTGCCGAAGAACACGACGGCGTAGGCGACCCACACGAGGGCGATCAGCACGTCGATCGGCCATTCGAGCTCGGCATATTCCTTGGTGGTCGACAGGCCCAGCGGCAGCGTGACGGCGGCTGCGACGATCACCAGCTGCCAGCCCCAGAACGTGAACGCCGCGAGCTTCGGCGCGAACAGCGGAACCTGGCAGGTGCGCTGCACCACGAAGTAGGACGTCGCGAAGAGCGCCGAGCCGCCGAACGCGAAGATCACCGCGTTGGTGTGCAGCGGACGCAGCCGGCTGTAGGTGATCCACGGGATGTCGAAGTTCAGCTGCGGCCACGCGAGCTGGGCCGCGATCCATACCCCGACCAGCATACCCACCACGCCCCAGACCACGGTCATCACCGCGAACTGGCGCACGACCTTGTAGTTGTAGGTCATTCGATCCCCCTGATTCGTCGCCCGAATTATCGTGAGCGCGCCCACGTTCGCACTTGCGCTGGATCAATTACACGGCCCGGTTGCAGGCGTAATGGAGGTCGCCTCATTCCGGAGGTGGATCCTGCTGCGCGGGCGCCACACCCTTTCGGGTGATATCCGACGGGGCAGGTCGATCGTCGTCGAGAAGGATGCCATGCGCGGGTGCGTCCATGTCGTCGAACTGCCCGCTGTCGGACATCCGCAGGAAGATCCACGCCGCGAGCACGACGATCGCCAGGCTGAGCGGGATGAGCAGGTAGAGCGCCTCCATCAGGGGCTCCCGTGCGCGGTCGTTCCGGCGCGGGCGCCACGCTGCGGTGCGGCGGCATTCCCGCGCGCCGTCGCGACGCCCTTCGCGGTGGCCGGGATCAGGCGCAGCGCGTTCACCACGACCAGCAGCGAGCTCGTCGACATGCCAATCGCTGCGAGCCAGGGCGGCACCCAGCCGAGCGCGGCAGCGGGGATCGCGACGACGTTGTAGGCCAGTGCCCAGCCGAGGTTCGCGCGGACGATCGAGCGCGTGCGCAGCGCCAGCGCGCGCAGTGCCGGCAGGTCGGTCAGCGACGGGCCGAGCAGCACCACCGCGGCGGCGGTACGCGCCAGCGACGTCGCGTGGCCGACCGCGACCGAGACGTCGGCGGCGGCGAGCACCGGCGCGTCGTTGATGCCGTCGCCGACCATCAGCACGCGACGGCCCTCGCCCTGCAGCGAGCGGACGTACTCGAGCTTGCGCTGCGGGCTGGCGTCGGCGACAG
>JAXMBY010000107.1:0-5605 GCA_046349655.1 Planctomycetota bacterium | reverse complement strand
ATCGCCATGGATGGGGTGAGCGGCGCCGAGCTGTGGCGAAGCGACGGCACCGAGGCGGGCACCGTGCTGGTGAAGGACATCAACCCGGGCCCGCCCGACGGTGTCCAGCTGTTCGGAACCCCGCCGGTCCATGTCGCCGGCACCCTGTTCTTCCGCGCCGATGACGGCGTGCATGGGCAGGAGCTGTGGAGCAGCAACGGCACGGCGCAAGGCACACACCTGGTGCGCGACATCGCGCCGGGCTCGGCGAGCTCGCTGCCCGCCGATCTCGCCGGCACCAACGCAATCGTGTTGTTCAGGGCGAGTGACGGCTTGAGCGGCGCCGAGTTATGGGCGAGCGACGGCACCGAGGCCGGCACGGTGCTGGTGAAGGACATCCTTCCTGGCTTGGTCGGCTCCATGCCGCAAGGCCTGGTCTTTACCGGCGTGGGACAAAGGGTGGTATTCGCGGCGTTCGATCCGATCTCCGGCATGGAGCTCTGGGAGAGCGACGGCACCAGCGCGGGCACCAAGCTGGTGCGCGACCTCGCGGCGGGAGCGAGCAGCTCGAACCCGAAGAACATCGTGGTGATCGGCAGCAGCATCTTCTTCAGCGCCGACGATGGCAGCATCGGGCGCGAGCTGTGGGCCGAGCAGGTGCCGAGCACGCCGCAGCGATGACCGGGTCAGCGCCGCGGTCGCAGCGGGACGGTGCAATCGCGGTCCACTGCGGCGAGTGCCACGGGCTCGTGACCGGCGGCGTCGATCTTGATCGAGCGTTGCGGCGGCGTGCCAGAGCCGAACGTCACCCGCAACGCTCGTCAACGTCTCCGCCCATCGCAGGTCGCGCGATGCTTCGGGCCGGAAGCTCACCGTCGCTTGCGCGACGGGATTGCCGGCGGGGTCGCGCACGCGCAGCGCGACCGACCGGATGCGCGCGGTCAGGTCGAGCTGATCCAGCCGCGGGTCGCGGTGCCGGCCGCGAGCATCTCATGCGATGAGGCCACCCAGGTCACCGGCCATTCAAGATAATCCTGGCGCGCTGGCGGCGATGACATACGAGACGACCACTGGACAACGCAAGCGCGATGGTTTCTGCTGGGCTGCGTGCGACGATCAGCTTGTTGACCGATCCATCTCGCGAGGTTCCGATGCGTGCGATGCTGGTGGTGATGGGGATCTTGATCGGTGCCTCGATCGCCGGCGCGACCACCTACGTCGTGGCGCCATCGGGAGGCGACTTCACGACGATCCAGGCGGCGCTCGACGTGGCGATCGCGGGCGACACGATCCTGGTGAAGGACAACCCATCCGCGTACCACGAGAAGCTCGCCTTCCCGCGCAACGGGAACGCGAGTGCTGGCCCCATCACACTGCGCGCTTATCCAGGACACCACCCGATCGTGGACGGCACCGGCGTCACGGGTGCGAACATGATGCTGCTGCACAACCGCAGCTACGTGAGCGTGATCGGCTTCGAGATCCGGAACAACTCCAACGTGAACGATGGCTCGGGGATCCGCATCACCGGCTCGGGCGCGTTCCTCGAGCTGCGCGACAACGTGATTCACGACATGCGCGGCGTCGGTGCGATGGGCATCACCGTGTACGGCACGTCCGCGTCCGCGTCGATCTCGGACCTGATCATCGCCGGCAACCAGATCCACGACTGCGAGCCGGCCGACAGCGAAGCGCTGGTGCTGAATGGCAACGTCGAGCGGTTCGCGGTGACCGGCAACGTGGTGCGCGACGTGAACAACGTCGGCATCGACTTCATCGGCGGCGAGGCCGACATCAACCCCTCGTTCGTGGCGCGCAACGGCGTGTGCGCCGGCAACCTGGTGGAGCGCGCCAATGCCAACTATGGCGGTGGCTTCGCGGCGGGCATCTACGTCGACGGCGGCAAGGACATCGTGGTGCGCGGCAACGTGGTCACGCAATCCGACCTGGGCATCGAGATCGGCGCCGAGAACGCGGGCATCGTGGTCACCGGCGTCGTGGTGCGCGACAACGTGCTGTACGGCAACCTGCAAGCTGGCCTGGTGTTCGGCGGCTACGACAGCACCGCCGGGCGCGTCAACAGCTGCCAGTTCCTCGGCAACACCTGCTTCAAGAACGACACCACTGGCCAGTTCCTCGGCGAGCTGTGGATCAACTGGGCGTCGGACAACGTGGTGCACGACAACATCTTCTACAGCACCGCGCAGAACGTGCTGCTCTACTCGGAGAACGGCAACGTCAACAACGCGCTCGACTTCAACACCTGGTACGCCGAGGCGGGTGCGGGCAACGCCGAGTTCGTGTGGCGCAACTCGCAGTACACGGGGTTCGCCGCCTACCGCGCGGGCAGCGGCCAGGATGGCCACTCGCTGTTCGCGGATCCGAAGTTCGTCGACTCCGCGACGGCGAACTTCGCGCTGCAGTCGGCGTCACCCGCGATCGATGCGGGCAATCCCGCCGATCAGCTCGCGTCGACCGACATCGCGGGCAGCCCGCGCTGCCTCGACGGCCACTTGACCGGTGTCATGGTGATCGACTGCGGCGCGTACGAGTTCGACCATGCCCGCCTCGCGGTAAGCGGATCTGCCACGCCGGGCGGCGTGCTGCAGATCGACGTCACCGGGACCGCGGGGCTCAAGAGCTACCTGTGGGTGGGCACGCAACCGGGCGAGACCGCGTTCCGCCCGTTCGGTGCGCTGTTGTTCGGCTTCGGCGCGCCGTGGATCGTCACGCCGTGGGGCACGATCCCGTCGAGCACGCAGGTCACGCTGCCGCCGAGCTTGCCGCCCGGGCTCGCAATCATCACGCAGATCCTCGGCGTCGCGGCGCCGGCGGGCAATACCTCGAACGCGGTGACGATCGTGGTGCACTAGCTCGCGAGCGACCGCAACGACGGCTGCTCAAGCGGTTGGCGCGGATCGCACGATCAATGCGTCGCGAGGTACTTGCGCATCGACTCGGGATCCGCCTTCATGGTGTCCTTGCCTTCATCCCAGTCGGCAGGGCACACCTCGCCGCTGTGGCTCGACACCTACTGGAACGCCTTCAGCGTGCGCAGCGCTTCGTTGGCGGAGCGGCCGACCGGCAAGAAGTTGACGGTCTCCGAGACCACCGTGCCTTCGCCATCGATCAGGAACGAGCCGCGCAGCGCGATCCCGGCGTTCTCGTCCAGCACGCCGTAGGCGCGCCATGGCCCTGTTCGAGCGGATAGAACAGCAGGTAGATGGCCCCGGCAGGCGGAAGCCAAGGTCCTCCGCGAGCTCGAAGGCGAGCCCGCGATCGAACACCGTCGGCTCGAGGATGGCGATCGACGGATCGGCGCGCGCAGCAATCTCGATCGCGAAGTCCTTTCGGACAACACCAGCGAGCCGAGCACGTTGACCGCGCGATGCAGCACGAGCTCGCCGAGATCGCGTGCGCGGCACCGGCAGGATTTGATCAAGCATGGAGGCATTGGCCGCGAGTACGCCATCGTCGACCACCAGATGCGCGCGCGGTGGCGGCACCAGCGCCCGCGAGTCTCCCGAGCAGCTCGAGCGGCGTGTCTCTATCACGCGCCGCGACCCGCACGATGACGTGCAGCGAGAATCCCTCCAGCTCGGCACAACGACGCTTCTTGATCGACGTCGATGGCGGCAGCGGAACGACGGTTGGTGCGCGCGTGCCCGCCCGTTCCCCGAATGCGATCCTGCCTTGCACCGAGGCTGCCTGACAGGTGGCGCGAATCGAGTCGTCGTCTACGTCGTCAAGGCTCGGGTCGAGCGACAAGCCTCTCTCTTCGAGCATGCGCCCCTGAGTGTCGACCGAGCCGGATGCACGACGCACCGGTGCCGATGACTCCCGATCGTTCGTCGTCGCAGCGAGTCACTCGATCGTGAGGCACGCAGCGGGCATCGCATCGACGAGCCAGAAGGCCTGGTTCGCGCGCCGGAAGACGATGCCGTTTGCGACCGCGCTCGCGGTGTCCACCCGCAGCACCACGGGCTCTCCGCGGCGGCGTCCGACCCGGCGCGCCAGCTCGCGATCGTTCGTCAGGTGCACGTACTGGCGCCCCATCGGGCGCAGGCCTTCGGCGAGGATCGCGGTCACCGCGCCCGCGTGGGTTCCGTGGAACAGCTCGACCGGCGGGTGCACCACGTCGTGCGCGATGCGCAGCGCGACCGAGTGGCCATAGTTGGCACGGATGTCGTCGCCCACGATCGTGTAGCGTTGCTTCTTCGGCTCGTTCTGCCCGACCACCGCGACGATGTGCTCGCGCGTCACCGAGGGCCAGCTGGGCGCGATCGCCGCGACCAGATCATCGATGGCCACGAATCCTTCCGGGTCGAGCGACACGCCGAACCGCTCCGGCTCATGCCGCAAGATGAGCGCCATCAGCTTGCTCAGGTTCTTCATGGTCGCCCACCGATGTCAGACGATGAGTGGCAATCCTCAGCCCCGATGCAGCGCGAATGCGAGCATCGTGTCGACGCTGCCCGGCGGTTGCCTGCGTGTCCAGTCTCTGGTGGCGGGAGGACACGATTTGCGCGGCTGCGATGACGTTCCGGGGGTTCTGGTGCCGGCGATGCGGCCGGGAGACGCTGATCTGCACACCGTAAACGCGCGGGGCGAAGGGCGATCGATCTTCCGCGCTCGGTGCGGGGCTGCTTGACTTGCGGCCGAACCTGGTCATCGCGGGCTCGCCCGCCTTGTTCGAGATTCGAGGACCGCTGGCGCAGGATCCGCATCGGCACGATCGGGCTCGACGTCGTGAAGCCAAGCTCGCGCTCGGTGATCACCGCCACCGACCAACGCACCGGCAAGCGCGGCGTCGAGCCATTGCACACGCTCACGCGCTACCGCCGCGTCGGCGACAATGTGCAAGTCATCGCCTAGCTCCCGACTGGAATTCGTAGTTGCGCAACATCATGCCGGTCGCTGGCCGAAAGCCGAGACTCGCGTAGAACGGCTGGAGGCGCGCGTCGCACGACAGGTCCACCATGTAGAGATGCTGCAGGCGCGCGAGCATGCGCTTGACCAGCTCCCTGCCGATCCCGTTGCCGCGGCACTCGGGCAAGACCTCGAGCAACGGGATGCAGGCCGAGAGCACGCCGTCGCTGATCGCGGTGATGAAACCGACCACGCGCGCGCGATCATCATCGTCGAGGGCGAGCTCGATTGCATCGCTGCGATTCAGCAGCTCGAGGTGTGTCGCCGGCGAGGGCGGATTCGGCCAGCCGACGAAGAAGCCCTCGAGTTGAACGGCTGCGATGCCAGCGAGATGATCCACGTAGCGGATGCGCATGACGAGATCCTGATGGTTGTGACGCAGGTGGTCCTGGAATCGCGGTCGACGGCGTCGCTGACGCGCTCGCGGTCGCAGATCGTGGTGCCGATTGCCTGGAGGTGTGTATGGCCCTCGCCAGCACGGATTGACGACAGATCCTGCCGTGGTGCGCGAGGGCACTCGCTCGCTGTCACGAACGCCGAGCGTGATGCTACGAGTTGGGGAAGCGCTGCTCAATGCAGGATCGAAGATCTGCCATCCGAAGATCTGCCACCTGCCACCTGACACAGGTTCCGTCGCTCGCGTACTGCGAGCGAGATCGGCACGGCACAGCATGAGCGCAGGCCTCGGCCGAGCCTC
>JAXMBY010000106.1:0-6034 GCA_046349655.1 Planctomycetota bacterium | reverse complement strand
CGCCATGGCTGCGGCCGGCACCCTGCGCCGCCCGCGCAACGGCGACTTCTCGGCTCTGGTGCGGTTCGAGAGCGAGCTCGCTGGCATCATCGTCCGCGCGCTCGTCCCGGCGGCAGCCGGTGGTGGTGACCACCTGACCGCGAGCGATCCGGCCCGGTGATCATCGCGCTGGAAAGACACCCACCCCTGATCGCAGGACCGCGGTCAGGGGTGGAATGAATAGAAACCCGCACCCCGGGTTTCTCAGGAGGTTCCATGCGTGGCAGATGCCCCCGGCACCTCCTGTATTAACGTGCCGTCCAGGGCGGGCGCTACAGTGCACTGACAAGGACGCGCTCAGATTCTGTGGGTCGTGTGATTTATTCATCCATGCAATGTGGCACTGATGATCGCGATGTCGCGATGATCTCAGGTTCGATGCGGTGATCGCGATCAGTCGCCACGGCTTCATCGGTTGGCGAACCGGCGAGCGACGTTGCGTCGCTAGCCGAGAAACACGCGCTGCGCGGTGAAGTAGAGTCCGACCGCGGCGATCGCGGCCGAGAATGGCAGCGCCACCCGCGTCCGGTACCACGGCTTCGCTCCCTGCCAGCCTCCCAAGAGGAGCAACGCGGCGGCGATCACGCTGAGCTGAGCGGCTTCGACGCCGACGTTGAACGAGGCCAGCGCGGTCAGGAATTGCGAACGCGGTGGGCCCAGTTTGCGCAGCGCGCCAGCCAGCCCCATGCCGTGCAGCAGGCCGAAGCCAAACACCACCACGACCCGCCATGGCGTGAAGTTCCGGACGAGGAGATTCTCGAGCGCGACGTAGGCGATCGACAGCGCGATGACCGGCGCCACGATGCGCGGTGCGAGCGACACGAGCTGATTCATCGACAGCGCGAGCGTGATCGAGTACGCGACGGTGAATGCCATCACCTGGGCGAGCAACGGACGCCAGCGCGCGCTCAACAAGAACAGGGCGAGCACGAACAGGACCTGGTCGAGTCCGCGCGTGAGGACATGCAGGTAGCCGAGCGCGAGGTAATGCCGGGCCACGTTGCCGCGCCGCGGAGCGAGACGGGGCGCGAGCGCGAATGGCTGGCTCGACTTGCCACCCGCCAACCACTCGGTGCTAGGCTCGGCGTCACCCTCGTTCTGCAACGAGAGCAGATAGTCTCCGAGCGGCAAATCATGGCGCCAGGTGAAGCTCGTCGCGCCGTCGGGCACGCTGCCCTGCCAGCGCAGCGCGATCTTGCCCGGCGGCGCCATGGTCGGCGCATCGACCGGCTCGGGGCGCGCCTGGATCCCGTCGAACCACAGCACGGCATGGTCGAGCAGCTTTGCCCCGAGCGCGCTCGTGCTGCTGGTGCGTCCCGCCGGAAGACTCCCGAGCGGTTTGAGGTCGCGCGGGAGATGCTCCGTGTCGACCAGAACGTCGATCGTGTAGGTGCCATCGGCGGCGAACCACGCCGACACCTTCATGACACCGAGGTCGTGCGCGTGCGCGTCTCTGGCGAGCGCGGCCCCGAGACCGAGCAGCAGAGCGAGATGGAGCCGGGCACGAGCCGTGTTCATCGACAGTTCCTCGGGGGATGGCGTCACTCGCTACTACGGTCGCGAGCGTGGGTCGGGTTTGCCAGTGCGTTCGCGGACCTGGTCGATCCGATGGGGTGCTCTCGGCTTGGACGAGGCGCTTGACCAGATCTCTGATTAGGTATATGTTAGCTGTTATAAGGTATTTGTTTGGTATCGATCGAGGGGACACCCATGACCACACACCCTGCCGACCATCCCTGCGCTGGCGTGCTCTCTTCGGGTGCGGCGTTGCTCCACAAAGACCTCGAGCGCCGGGACCGGGGCTGCTTCCCCACGACGATCGACGAGCTCGACCATCTGCTCTGCGGCGGGATCGCCAGAGGTTCGCTCGTCGAGATGGCGGGGGCTGCCTCCAGCGGTCGGTTTGCGCTCGTGCTGGCCGTGATGGCGTCCGTCGCCACCACCGATCAAGCGGCGGCGCTGATCGATCTCGGCGATCACCTGGATCCGCAGCTGGCGCACGGCATGGGCGTCGACCTGTCGCGCTTGCTGTGGCTCCGGCCCAGGCGCTTGAAGGACGCGCTCGCCAGCGCCGAGATCGTGATGGAGACCGGCATGCCGCTCGTCGTGCTCGACCTGGGGCTGGAACGGGTGCGGGCCGCATCGCAAGGTTTCTGGGTACGACTCCAGCGGACGGCCGCGGCGCGCGGAGCCGCCTTGCTCATCTCGACCAGCCACCCGGTGTGTGGTTTCGCTGCCGATGTGGCGCTCTCGATCGAGCGCGTGCGCGCGCACTGGCTGCCAGCAGGTGCAGGCCTGCTCGAGCGCATGGCAACACGCGTGCTGCTGCGCAAGCGACGCGGGCTGACCGGGGTCAAGGCCACGAGCCTGTGGCTCATGATGGCGGATGCATGGTCGGCTCGAGAGGCTGATCCGAGCACGCGCGCGGTGGTGAACAGGTCGCGGCTCAGGGTCACGGCGTGATGCCATGGTTGCCGGCACGCGCATCGCCTGCCTCATGGTGCCGCTCTTTCCGCTGGCTGCTCGGTTGCGCCACGAGCCCGCGTTGCAGAGCGAGCCGCTCGTCATCCTCGACGGAAAAGGTGCGAGCGCTTGCGTGGTCGCCGCGACTCGCGCAGCTCGCCAGGCAGGCATCCGGCCGGGGCTCTCGCTGCCGCAGGCGCGGGCGTTGTTGCCGCGGCTCGTTGCTCGACCTCGTGACGTGGACGGTGAGCGGGCGGCGCAGCAGGCGTTGCTCGAGATTGCCGAAGCGCTCACGCCGCGAGTCGAGGAGGGCGGGGAAGGAGTTGCCTATGGCGACGTCACTGGCATGGAGGTTCACCATCGCGGAGCGAACCCCGAGCTCGAGCTGGCCCACGCCGCAGCGATCCTGGCGTCGCGGGTGGGGTTGCCGCTGCGCGTCGGCATGGGCTCGAGCAAGCTCGTCGCACGTGTGGCAGCTCCGCTTGGCGGCGGCCCCACCATCATTCCTGTCGGAAGCGAGTCCGGTTTCCTGGCGCCGCTGCCGCTGCGTTGCTTGCCCATGCCGGAGCGGATGGCGGAGACGCTCGCGCGCTGGGGACTGAGCACGCTGGGTGATCTCGCGGCATTGCCGGTGGCCCAGGTGATGAGCCGGCTGGGCAAGATCGGCAGCGAGCTGCACGCTGCGGCGCGCGGCCAGGACGAGCGGCCACTGTTCATGCGCCCTCCGCGCGCGACGTTCCTGGAGGCAGCGAGCTTCGAATGGGCGCCGAGCTCGCTCGAGAGCTTGCTCGCGCTCTTGCTGCCGATGATCGAGTGCTTGATGCAGCGGCTGGATGCCCTGGCGCTCGCCTGCCAGCGTATCGAGGTCGACCTCGAGCTCGACCCTGATGGTCATGAATCGCGCGCGATCGATCTGCCTGCGCCCACGCGTGACGCACGAACGTTGCTGCAGCTCATCAAGCTCGATCTGGAGTCTCGCTCGCCCGCGGGGGGAGGTTCCGCGGCCGGCATCGCCGGCGTGGTGCTGACCGCGCATGCCGCTCGCCCGCGCATCCTGCAGCACCTCCTGTTCGGTCCGCCCGCGCTCGTGCCCGAGAAGCTCGCGACTGCCGTTGCCCGACTCGCGGCGCGCCTGGGCGCAGATCGCGTCGGCCGCCCCAAGCTGGCGGCCGGCCATCGTCCCGAGCGCTGCGACCTCGAACGCTTCGACCCGCCTGCGCCGTCGACCGCGCGCTGGTTGTCGAGGCTCACGCGGGTGCTGGCGGTGCGCGTGCTGCGCCCGCCGGTGCCGATCGAGGTGATCCTGAACGAGGATCGTCCTTGTGAAGTGCGCGCGCCGGATCGGGAGTTGGAGCCACGTTCGCGGCGCTTGCAGATCGCGGGGGTGGTGAGGGTCGCGTCTGGACCCTGGCGATGCGAGGAAGGGTGGTGGCTGGCAGAGGCGATGGTGCGCGATTACTTCGACATCGAGCTGCACACCGGCCTCTACCGGATCTACCGCGACGGTGCGAGCGGACCCACACACGGGAAGTGGTTCGTGGACGGCGTCTATGACTGAGCGGCCTTACGTCGAGCTGCACGCGGCGTCGGCGTTCTCGTTCTTGCGCGGCGCGTCGCTGCCCGAAGACCTCGTCGAGCAAGCGGTTGCCTTGCAGCTGCCGGCCATGGCGCTGGTCGACTGGAATGGCGTCTACGGAGCGCCGCGCTTCTACAAGGCGGCGCGGGCGGTGCAGCTGCGGGCGCTGGTGGGCGCCGAGGTGACGCTCATGCCAGCCTGGAGCGTGGTCGGCGACCGCCAGACGACGAGCACGGCAGCACGTGACCAGGTCGAGAGCCCCCGCCTCACGCTGCTGGTGCGTTCGTGCGCGGGCTATCAGAACCTCTGCCGCTTGCTCACCCGTGGGGCCTTGCGTCATGGCAAGGGCGCCACCGTGGTGAGCTACGAGGAAGTGCACGTGCACGCCGATGGGTTGCACTGCCTGACCGGCGGGGAAGAAGGGCCGCTCGCTCGCGCGCTGCACGAGGGCGGCCTGCCGCACGCGCGGCGCTTGCTCGAGCGGTTGATGGAGATGTTCCCCGGGCGCTTGCACGTCGAGCTGCAGCGCCACCACCAGCGCCTCGAGGAACATCGCAATCAGGCATTGCTCGACCTGGCTCGTGCGCTTGGGCTGCCGGTCGTCGCGACCAATGGCGTGCGTTATGCGAAGCGCGCCGACAAGGAACTGGCCGACGTGCTGGCCGGCATTCGACACGGCCTGCCGCTGGACGCAGCGGGCGCGCTGCTCGACGGCAATCGCGAGCGGCACCTGAAGGATGCGCGGGCGATGCGCGCGTTGTTCGCGGATCTGCCGCGAGCGCTGGATGCCACCATCGATCTCGCGCACCAGCTCGACTTCACGCTCGCCGATCTGGGCTATCGTTTCCCGAGCTACCCCGTGCCGCCCGGAGAGACGTCGATCTCGTTCTTGCGCTCCATCACCTGGCGCGGTGCACGTGAGCGCTTCCGGCCGCTCACGCTGCCAGCACGCGCTCAGCTCGAGAAGGAGCTGTGCGTGATCGAGAAGCTCGAGCTGGCGGGTTACTTCCTGGTGGTATGGGACATCGTGCAGTTCTGTCGGCGCGAGAAGATCATGGCCCAGGGCCGCGGCTCGGCCGCGAACAGTGCGGTGTGCTATGCGCTGTCGATCACCGCGGTCGACCCGGTGAAGATGGAGCTCCTGTTCGAGCGCTTCCTTTCGCCGGAGCGCGGCGAGTGGCCGGACATCGACCTCGATCTGCCCTCGGGCGACAAGCGCGAACGGGTGATCCAGCACGTCTATCAGAAGTACGGCACGCACGGAGCGGCGATGACTGCGAACGTGATCACCTACCGGGCGAAGTCGGCAGCCCGTGAAGTGGGCAAGGTGCTCGGCTACTCCACCGAGCAAGTGGATCGCTTGAGCCAGCAGCTGTCGCACTGGCACCTGGGCGAGATCGACGCGGCGCCCGCCGCGCTCGCGCCGCAGCTGGCGGCGGCTGGCGTGGATCCCGACGAAAGCCGTGCGCAGCACTTCGCCCGCATGTTCCTCGCGATCCAGAATCTGCCGCGTCATCTCGGCCAGCACTCCGGCGGCATGGTGCTGGCAGGCGGCCGGCTCGATCAGGTCGTGCCGCTCGAGCCGGCCAGCATGCCCGGACGCGTGGTGGTGCAATGGGACAAGGATGACTGTGCCGACCTGGGCCTGATCAAGGTGGACTTGCTCGGGCTCGGCATGCTGGCCGCGCTCGAGCAGGCGGTGATCATGGTGCGCGAGCACGAGGGCAAGACGATCGATCTCGCGCAGCTGCCAAAACACGACGAGCGTGTATTCCGCATGCTGCGCGCCGCCGACACGGTCGGTGTCTTCCAGGTCGAGAGCCGTGCGCAGATGGCCTCGCTGCCGCGCCATCAACCGCGCACGTTCTATGACCTCGTGGTCCAGGTGGCGATCATCCGACCTGGCCCGATCGTCGGCGGCATGCTGAAGATCTTCTTCGAGCGCCGCCGCGGGCG
>JAXMBY010000105.1:0-6066 GCA_046349655.1 Planctomycetota bacterium | reverse complement strand
TGCAGCGCCGAACGCGACGTGCAGCCTGGTACCCGGCAACGATGCCCATCGCGCGCGAGCACGAAGGCACGCAGCTCCGCATCGGTGGGCGCGTGGTCGATGCCCACTGTGGGGGCATCGTGATGCTCCGCATCAGTCTCGACCGCGACGATCGCCTCGTCCCTCACCGGCACCAAGCCGTCATCGGTATGCACCGCCGCCCGCGCGCAATCGGGGCACTTGACGTAGCAGATCTGCGGCACGGCACGCCTTCCGACCCGCGTCTTCTGCTTGGCTGGCTCGGTGCTCCATCGCTCCTGCACGGAGCACAAGACCACCGCGGCCAGCGTCGCGTGCGCACCAGTCTCGGCGGCCAGTTGGTCCCGCGCGGCTTCGAGCAGCGCGAGCTGGTCCGGCGTCACCTGGAACGAGACGGTCACCAGATTGCGCGGCAAGCCGAACCCGGTGCGCTCGGGAACCTCACCGTCCTTGGACGCGGTCACCAGGCGCTCCAGATTGCGCGCGCTTGCACCGCATGCAGCACGCACCCAATCCGCCTCGGTCGCTCGCGTCGCCACGCGCGTGATCTCCCGAACCGCACTGAACGACAGCTCGCCAGTCTGTAGAGCTTGGCGCAGTGCTGGCAGCGGCCCGAGCGCGCGTGCCACCCGCAGCCGCTCGGTGACTTGCCGCGGCGTGAGCCCAAGCTCGATGTCGGCATACTCCCGAACGCTCGCGAAACCCCAGGTCAGATAACAGCGACTAGCTTCGATTCTCAGCAGGTACTGGCAGCAAAGATACTCGCCCTGTTCCTCCTGCTCGCGGGCTTCTTTGATGTCGAGGCGCAGCTCGCTTCCAGACAAGTTCGCCGACACATTCATGGACCGTGTCATCAATCATCTCCTTGTCAGTGATAGTGCCTTGACAATGCTCACGACTGTGTTGACTAACACAGTCGAAACGGACGACAGCGTCAACGATTGTGAGTTCGTTACGCAGTTCGATGCTCGAGCGTCATTCGATGCGCAACCCAAATCGCGACCAGCGCACTGCCGATTCTTCCGGATCGCGCGAGAAGTAGACGTGCGACACCTTCCCAATGATGTCCTCCCGAGCGATCGTGCCCAGCTCGCGGCTGTCGAACGAGTTGGCGCGGTTGTCGCCGAGCACGAAGTAGCGACCTGGTTCCACCGTGACTGGACCGAAGCGACCCCACGAGTTCTTGCCGAGATCGTAGATAGTCACCGTCTTGCCACCTTGGGTTTCGGCGCACACGTGGACTCCCCCTGGAAAGCCGGGTTCCTCCATCACGCCAATCTCCGATCGCGGCACGGCTGCGCCGTTGATGATCAGGTTGCCATCCTTCAACTCCACGGTATCGCCAGGCAACCCGACCACTCGCTTCGCATAGGTTACCGGCCCTTCGCTTGCCGTGTCACTCGAGCCGTATCTCTTGCGTGGCTTCACGATGGTCTCGGGGGATAGCCTAAACAAGCTGACCTTGAAGAGGCTCTTCCTCACGCTGGCGCTGGCCCTGGTCGCGGGCCTCGTGCTCGCGGCCGCGGTGGTGGCGGGCGTGGCGCTGCTCGCGGTGGGCATCGCCGATGGGCTGAGCCAGCTGCTCCGCTCGTGGTGGCTCGGCCACGTCGCCACGGGGCTCCTGCTGCTGCTCGCGATGCTCGGCGGGCTCTGGGCCGCGGTCCGCTTCCTCGCCACCTCGAGCGCGCGGCTTCCCAGGGGATAGCCTAAACAAGCTGCAGTTTTACGCAAGAGCTGACGCCAAGGGGCTGGGCGAGGAAGCTCGAGACCGAGCAGGACGAGGGCGACGCTGGGTAGGGCAAGCGGTCAGGGCGGGTTTTTTTTGAGCATGAGGCGAGGAGGCAGCTGGCAGACGCGTTCAGTTCGGCGAGGAATCTTGAGGTGGAGTCTCTTCTTCGAACGTGGGCTGGAGTTCAAGGGCGGGTGGCGGTCGAGCGGCGCAGACGGCGGGTGGTTGCGTCGCTAATCCGAGCGACTTCAGGATGGCGGTCACAACGGGCGGATCGGTGATCAACGCGATGAGCTTGCGCCTGGCGCCGCACGGGCATTTGAGCACGTCTTCGAGGAAGACTCGGAGCAGCAGCTCGGACCACGGATACCGGCGTTGGTAGTCCGGCAGGTTCCTGACCTTCAGCCTTTGAACGAGGCGATCGTCTTGCGAAGGTCGGTTGTCTGATCGGTTCTTGCGCCGTGGCGGCGCTGGCACGACGAGATCGCGAAGAGCTGCACCGGGAGCCAGAACGCCGTGATAAGTCACGAGGTGGGCTCGCGGCGGAGGGATGAGCGCCGCCAGTCGCTCGAGGAAGACTTGCGGCGTGAACACGACGTGGGTGGAGCCATCCCTCCAGGGATTCTTGAAGTGATAGGCGACCCGGCCATCGCCGGTCTCGGTGAGTCGCTCGGTGGCGAGCGCCGGACGAAGCACATATCTGGCGAGCCGCTCCAAGCGGGACCTTTCGCGACCCGGGACCCTCACGTCGCAGTGCAGCGAAAATCCCTCGACGTCAGCGCACCGCTCACCCGCGACGCGGACCTTGGCTCCGCCCGGTCCGCGGCCGATCCTCACCACCGGCTTCCCAGCGTCGTTCCCCAACGCGATCCGGCCTTGCACGGAAGCTGCCTGACACGCGGCGAGCAACGCGTCCTCATCCTCGCTCATGTCGAGCTCTGGTTCGGAAGAGTCGAACGAGAAGCCGCGTGCGTGCAGCAGCCGCAAGACTTGCTTGCGGATGCTGAGCGCGAGCCGCGCCACCTCGAGCGTGGTTGGCGCGCGGGTGTCATGGAAGACGGGACGAGCAGTGGTCGAAGCTTGCGTGAAGACGCCGTCCAAGACCAGGCAGTGCAGGTGTACGTCGAGTCCCAAAGCCGAATTGAAGCGCTGCACCGAGGTGACGGCGCCGGATTGCGCGCGATCATAGCCGTGCTCCTTGGCGAGCCGGCGCATGAAGGCGAGGATCCGGCGCAGAACGATGCGCCGCACCTCGCATAGGAGAGCCTTGCGTGAAGCGAGCCGGAAGCGGATCTGGTACGGGAGCGACAACACCCACTGACGCACGGGCACGTGCGGGAGCACGTGATCGACCAAATGGGCGGCGGTGTCGGACATGCGGCGCGCTCCGCAAGACGGGCAAAAACCGCGGCCGCGGCACGAGAACCCAACCAGCATGTCCTTGCCGCAGCTCGAACAATGGACGCGAGCGAAGCCATAGCAGAGCAGGCCGCAGGCCAGGAACGATCGCAGCTCGCGCCGTACGAACCAAGGCAATCCACCACGCTCGTCCGTGCGAGCGAGGAAGGTTTCGAGGTGCTGCTGCAGGATTCGATACAGCAGAGTCTTCTCGGGCTCGCGCCGGCGGTACGCGTGGCGAGTGCGATCGGCAAGCGATGCGATCTCGGCAGAGCATGTCATCCATCACGGAGGACGTGCTCCGGAACCGAGGGTTACAGGCAAGCGGTCGGATCCAGATCGGTGACCGTGCGACCCGCCATGATGCGGCGCACTTGCATCGGTATCCGATGCTCGCTGCCAGCGATTCTGTTGCCACGATCGTGCGCCGGCCGGCATTTCCGGGCCCGACTCCCATGACTCACGAGGCGCCTCCATCGATCGACGATCTCCTGCGCCACGCGGACTGGCTGAAGCGACTTGCGCGGCGCCTGGTGGTGGACGCGTTCGTGGCTGACGACCTCGTACAGGATACCTGGCTCGCCGCGCTGGGGAAGCCGCCGGTGCGCACGGTGACGCCGCGCGCGTGGCTGGCGACCGTGCTGCGCAACGCGGCGCGGCAGCGCGAGCGCTCGGAACGCCGCCGGCGATGGCACGAGCGTGCGGCAACGGACCTCGCGGCGGTGTCCGATCCGAGCGTAGAGCTCGAGCGGTTCGCGCGTCACCGCGAGCTGGTCGAGGCCCTGTGGCATCTCGGCGAACCGTACCGCGCCGTGTTGATCCTGCGCTTCTTCGAGGGTCTGCCGCCACGGGCGATTGCGCAGCGCCTCGGTGCCAACGCAGCGACGGTGCGATCGCAGCTGAAGCGCGGGCTCGAGATGGTGCGCGCGAGTCTCGACCGCATGCATGGCGGCGATCGGCAGTCGTGGGTGCTTGTGTTCGCGCCGCTTACCGCGTGGCACGGTGCCGCAGTTTCGCTGGTCGCTGGGGCCTTGCTCATGAGCACGCATTCCAAGCTGATGATCGCTGGCGCACTGCTCGCCATCGTGCTCGGGCTCACTCTCTGGGGGATGCAGCCCGCAGAATCGCCGCGACCGGCCTCGGCCGGCAATGGTGCGAAGAGCGCACCGCCGGAGGTCGCACGTCAGGATCACACCTCGACACCGGGAACCGCATCGGAGGCAGCAGAGGCTGGCGCACGCGCACCGGTTGTTCCTGTGGTCGCCCAAACCGGACGCCTGGTGTTCGGCTCGCTCAAGGGCACCGACGGAACGCGCATCGCGCGAGCGCAAGTCAGGTTTGCGCCCGAGAACGGCGAGTTGCCGATCACGATGCACGTCGACGATGGTACGTATGCGCTCGCCGGCCTTGAAGCCGGTTCCTATACGATCGAGGCCGATGCGAACGGCTGGCGCGCCGCGCGCGCCACGATCGCGATCGCGGACGAGCCGCGGTCGCAGCGGCTTGACCTCGTCCTGAAGCCCGCGTTCATGCTGCCAGTGCGCCTCGTAGATCAGTTGGGCGAGCCAGCGCGCGTGCCGCCCGATCGCTTGCAAGAGCTGCGGCTGGTTGCCAGCAGAGCGCCACTGAGCACTCATCTCCCGCTGGTCGAGTGCCTCCCGTACGAGCTCGGGCTCACGATGATGCGATCAGCGAGACTCCGAGCGAGCGCGACGACCTGGGAATCCACCGAGAGATGCCCACGATGGGGGAGGTCGTACCCAACGTCAGCGACGAAAACCGCCATACCGCCCGCTGCCGATCCGGTCGCCGACGTCGGTGACCCACACCATCCCATCTGCGCTCTTGCGCGCCACGTCTACCTCCGAGCGCAAGGAGTCGGGCCAGGCAGGCGATCAACGACCTTCGAGGGCGGAGCCCGACGGGTCGCGCGGATGTTTGTGATGGGCATCAGACGCCATCGGTTGGGCCGCGCTTGTAGATCTCGGTCTGGTTCGTCGCGAAAGCCGGGAAGGCAACCGCCGCAAACCACTCGGACCACGGCTTGCAGCCAACCAAGTGCTGCGGCAGGGCCGTCACGAGAGCACGCCAGCGTGCCATGTCCTCATGGACCTCGATGCCGAGGCCATCGGCATCTGCCAACAAGAGGCAGAGGCGATCAACGGCGAAAAGGTCGCGCTTGAATGCGATCACCCGGTGGATCTCGATCCAGCGCATCCCGAGGGGCTCGGTGTTCTTGCGTCGCAGATCGGTGACGGTGAGGCCAGCTGAGTCCATCGCAATGGCGAAGCGATAATCGCGCGGGCTCGGTGGAATGCCGGCAGCCTCTTCGCGGAGCAGGCGTTCCACTTTCAAACGGACACTCCGAGGGCGAAACCAGAGCCTATTGACCAGCATCAAGACGAGTATCGCAACCCACACCGAAGAGACCACCGTGAGCCGCAATGCTCGATCGCTCGTCATGCGCCCGACGTATGACGTAACCAGGAGTGCCAGCATCACGAGGCCGCTGAGCGCGAGCGAATCCCAGCTGATGCTTCCGCGCATGGACCCGCGACGTCTCGTCAGGCAATCGCTGCTGCACTGGTGGCCCACTTCGTGCCCTCGATAATCCGCGATTCCTCGCAGACGAAAGGACTGTCTCCGCTCCACGCCGTAGCAAGCGATGTCGGTCAGCGTCGCTACACGCTAAGGAAGCCGTCCCACCTTGTCCATGCACCATTTCCGCGGCGTCGTGCTACCCCGGAACGACGGACGGAGTTGCCGGAACAGGCCTGGACACGAAGCGAATTCCGTGGGGCGCGATGCCGCTGAGCGCCAGGTCGCCGCGATGAATCGCGGCGTGGTGCCGATCGCACACGACGGTGAGATTGCCGGCGTGAGTCGCGCCGCCATGGCGCCGCCAGCGAATATGATGCACG
>JAXMBY010000104.1:0-6443 GCA_046349655.1 Planctomycetota bacterium | reverse complement strand
CGGTGGTGCGGCTCAAGAACCTGCTCGACGAGTACGGCTTCCTGTACGAGGGGCTCGGCCACTACTTCGAGATCTTGAACTTCGACGGCGCCGGCAACTCGTGCAATCGCGAGCAGGTCGAGGAGAACCTCGACAAGGTGAACTTCGAGAGCGAGGTGGCGCGCGCGGTCCGGCTCGGGACGCAGCCCGGATTCGCCGCCATCGCGGCGAAGAAGACCCCGGATCTGCAGGGGCTCGATCACGCGTTCGCGTGGTCGTTCGCGCAGTTCCTGGTCACCCGCTCACCGAACGGCGTGCGCGATCTCATCGTGCGGCTGAAGGAGGGCAAGCCGCTGCGTGAATCGATCAAGGAGCTGTTCGGGTTGACGTTCGGCGAGCTCGACAGCCAGTGGATCGAGCACGTGAAGAAGACCTACAGCGAGCTGCGCCCGCGCTGATCGCCCGCGTGCTACGGATAGAGCGTGACCCGGCCGACGTCGAACAAGCCGTTGTAGTCGGACAGGATCGCGCCTGACAGGATCGACTGCAGGCCAGAACCGTAGAGGTTCGCAAACACGATGCTGAACCCGAACACGGACGCGTCCTGCGGCTCGTACTCGACCAGCCGTTGCGGGTCGTCCCAGTCCATGTTGCGGTACAGGATGACCGCGCCCGCGTCCTCGTAGCCGCCGGGCAGGTTCGCGAACTCGACGCCCACCGCGAGCTCTTCCTTGCCGTTGCCGTCGACGTTGCCCTTCGCCATCGACACGCCGTACTCGCCCACCTCCTCCGGGATCGGATCGATCAGATGATAGAAGGGATACAGGTTCGGGCCCATGAACACCCAGGCCTCGCCGGCCTGGCTGAGCGTGCCGGTGCTCGCGCGGTAGGATGAGATCGCCACGTCGCCATAGCCGTCGCCGTTGAAATCGCCGATCGTGCTGGCGCGGCCGAAGCGGTCGACCGGATGCGGGTCGGGATCGCTGAAGTTCAGCACACGTGCGAACGATGGACCGAAGAAGATGAAGGCCTCGCCCGCCTGCGGCTGGCCGCCCGCCGTGCCAGACGAGGCGCCGACCAGCAAGTCGAGGTAGCCGTCGCCGTCCACGTCACCGATCGACAGGCACGAGCCGAAGATGGCATTGGTCTCGGGGTTGGGCTCGGTCAGGTGCAGGTTGGGAACCAGCGTGGGCCCGTAGAACACGTACACTTCGCCGGCGAGCGCCTGAGCATTCACCGTGCTGAGCGGTGCGGCGATGGCGACGTCGTCGAAGCCGTCGTGGTTCAGGTCGCCGATCACGATCGGTCCACCGAAGTGCGAGCCTTGCTCCGGCGTCGGATCGCCGACGATCTGCACTTGCTGCAGGTTCGGGCTCAGGTAGATGTACGCGAGCCCGGCCTCGGTGAGGCCGCCCACCGTCGCGAGGATCGCTCCCACCGCCACGTCCTTCAACCCGTCGCTGTTGATGTCGCCCGACGCGATCGCTGCACCGAACCAGGCGCCCGACGTGAGACCGGGCGGGTCGAGCACCTGGAACGACGCGAGGTCCGGACCGTCGCCGTAGAACACGAGGCCGCGGTTCAGCGTACCGCCAACCTCGGCCCTGGGTGCGCCGATGAAGATGTCGTCGAAGCCATCGCTGTTGTAGTCGGCGGCTTCCACCGACCAGCCGAACTTCGAGTTGGACTTGGGTGTGGGGTCCAGGATGGTGACTGGCCCGACACGCTTGCGCGCGAGGTCGGACCACTGCGTGTCGACCAGCGCCTGCGCGTAGAAGGTGAGCCCGACGAACGCCGCGTCGTTCGGGATGCGCAGCTCGAAGTCGATCACGCCCGAGGGTGGCATCTTGCCGAGCGACAGCAGCACCTGCGGCGGTGCGATCCACAATCCGCCGATCGGCGGGTTGAAGAGATTGACGCCGATCACGGCGAGGGTGTTGCCGCCCGGATCGCCGGTCACGTGCACGGGCAGGTTCTTCTTCACCAGGCACAGGCCGGGAAAGGAGATCGTGGGCGAGGTCACCGGCGTCGGGGCGAGGGCAACGAACAGCATCAGCGCGGAGCATGGAGTCATGGTGCGGAAGCTCGCTGGCAGGGACCGGAGCGCACGAGTATAGCCCTGCACCGCCGTTTCGGAAACAGCTGTGTCGGAGCGGGACCGGAAGCCGATTGCCAGGAGCGTGCGTCACGGGAGCGTCTTGCTGCGAGTTTCCCCGTGACGGATGCCCCTAGTTGCGCCGCAGGTGCAGGTCCTGGCGGATCGTGCCGCCCTCCTGCACGAACACCTCGACGGTGCTGTTCTTCGCGATCACCAGCTTGACCAGCGGATTCGAGTTGTTCGTGCCGGCCGCGTTCCAGTCCTGGATGGTCAGGTTGTACTTGCCGGCTGGCAGGTTGCGGATGAGGAAGGTGCCCTGCTCGTCGGCGCGCGCCGGCTTGAGGAAGCCTTGCTCGGTGCTCGCCTGCACGGTCGCGCCGGAGAGCGGCTTGCCGTCCTCGCCGAACACCGTGCCGGTGACCATGCCACCGCTGTCGAGCGCGATCGTGCCGGCGGTTGCGATCTGCTTGCGCACGATCTCGATGTCGTCCACCGCTTTCTTCGAGTACTCGGCGTGGTCGACCTCGACCTGGTAGGTGCCGGGGGCGATGAACTCGAGCAGGAACTCGCCCTGAGCATTGGTCGTGGTGGTGCGATCGGGGCTCGCCAGATCCCGCGCCAGATTCTGGAACATCTCGAGCAGCGGGTTGCTGCGGAAGTTGTTGGCGTTGAGCTTGACCTTGGCGTTCTCGATCGCCTTGCCGTGGCTGTCGGTGACCTTGCCCGAGACCGAGCCGCCCTGATCGAGCCGGATCTCGATGTCCTTCACCGTCTCGCGCCGCGCGACCTGGATCGACTTCGACTGGCCGACCGCGTAGCGCTCGGCGACGATGAACAGCGAGTACACGTCCGGGTCGAGGCTGCCCACCGTGAAGGTGCCGCTCGAGTTGGTCACTCGCCTGGTGGCATGCGTGCCGGTGGGCGCCTGACCCTCGCGGAACTTCTTCACGACGATGAGGTAGTTGCCGATCGGCGTGCCGGTGGCGTCGTCGACGACCCGGCCCTCGATGCTGCCCTGCGGCGCCATCATGATCTGCAAGTCGGTGGTGCCGGCCTTCTCACGCTGGCGAATCTCCTCCGAGAATCCTTCCTTGGCCGCGCGAATCATGTAAAAGCCATCGGCCAGCCCGTCGAGCGCGAAGCGCCCGCTGGCATCGGTCTTGCCGCTGTTGCCCGACTGGAACTTGGTGCCGTAGAGATTGGCGGTCACCTTGACGCCGTCGAGCGGCTGGTTGTCCTCTGAGCGCACGATGCCGCGGATCGACAGGCCGCGACCCAGCTCGAAGTTCACTTCCTTGTCGCTCACGTCCTCGAGGAAGCTCGTGTTGCTCTTCACCTGGGTCTCGTAGCCTTCGAGCGACGCTTGCACCTCGAAGTTCTTGAACGTCAGGCTCTCGAAGCGGTATTCGCCCTGGTCGTCCGTGGTGATCGTCTTGAACGGCTTCTTCTCCGGCTGCTTGCCGAACTGCACCGCGATCGACTTGGTCTGATCGAAGATGGCGATCGAGACACCCTTGAGCGCCGTGTTGCCCTGATCAGTGACCTTGCCGTGGACCACCATGGCGGGCTTCAACTTGATGGTCGCCACCTCGCGCGAGTCTTTCGCCACCACCTGCAAGGGCGCTGCCTCGCCCGGTGCATACTTGGTGTGCTCGGCGACCACGCCGTAGTCCTCGCCGGGAGTGAGGCCGTCGATCATGTAGGCGCCTTCCGCGTCCGTGGTCGCCTGGACGTTGTCGATCCAGGTGCGCGCGGTCGGGATGGGGAACGCAGCGGGGCCGCGGAACACGCGCACCACGGCATCCTTGATGGGCTGGTCGCTCGGATCGAGCACCCGTCCGCGCAGGCCACCCGACGGGCCGTTGGTCGGGGCGGTCTGCACCTGCTCGCCGTTCACCTCGGGCGTGGCGGTCACCTCGGTGCGGGTCCCGCTGTTGCCTGGCCCCGGCGGCAGCTCCACCGGTTGATCGGGTGTGGGATTGGTGTTCGCGACCGGCGCCGGCTCGACCGTGTGCGCCCTGGGCTCATCGGCGCTGAACAAGCTCACGTAGCCGAAGTAGCCCACGCCGCCCAGCAGCAGGACCACGAATACCATCAGGAATTTCTCCGGCGTCGACATCACACGCTCCTACATCGCCGTCGAGCTTGCACCGCGTCAGCAAAGACCAAGATCGGCCCGCGGCAAGGGCCAAATGCAGCCGATCTTGGGCGGTCGCCGAGTTTCGGGAGATACCGCCCTTCGACTCGGGGTGCCGGTGGCTCTTCCGGCGAAAAACATTTCCGTGGCGGAACGAGCGATCTGCATCAGTCCAACCCAGGCTCGCCGTCTCGCTTCCGGACAGGTCGTCTCTCCGACCTATAATAAGGACCGCCGCGCTCGATTCGAAGCGCCGAGGGGTGCGGTGCCAAAGAATCCGGCGGCCGGCCCCGACCGAGGGAGATCACGCGATGAGCGGCACCTTGCTGTTCTTCTTCTACGCTTTCGACCCGCTCTACCTGCTGCTGATGGTGCCAGGGATGCTGGTGGCGGCTTGGGCGCAGGCGAAGGTTCACGGCGCCTACAGCAAGTATGCGCGCGTCGCGACCAGGTCCCGCATCACGGGCGGCGAGGTGGCCAAGGTGCTGCTGCGTGCGCGCGGCCTCACCGACGTCACCGTCGAACCGACCCGCGGCTTCCTGACCGACCACTACGATCCCCGCCATCGCGTGCTGCGCCTGTCGGAAGGCAACTTCCATTCCAGCTCGATTGCGGCAGTGGGGGTCGCGGCACATGAATCCGGTCATGCGCTGCAGCACGCCGACCACTACGCGCCGCTCGAGCTGCGCTCGGCGATCGTGCCAGCCGTGCAGATCGGCAGCTCGGCCGCCTGGTTGCTCTTGTTCCTGGGCATGCTGTTCGCGGCCAGTGGGTCTCTGTTCGGCCGGACCCTGCTGCTCGGTGGACTCGGCTGCTTCGGGCTCGCGCTCGCGTTCGCGCTCGTCACGCTGCCGGTCGAGATCAACGCGTCGCGTCGCGCCTTGCAGCTGCTCGGCAACACCGGGATCCTGCAGGCCGACGAGACCGAGGGTGCGCGCCAAGTGCTGGTGGCGGCAGCCTACACGTACCTGGCCGGCCTGATCGTCGCGGCCTTGCAGTTCCTCTACTTCTTCCTGCGCGTGCTGCCCTATCTTTCCGGTGGCCGGCGGAATGATTAGCATCGGCGATCGTCGGGGGGCCCCCGGTGGGACTCGAGCGGGGGCCGCGGCGTTCGTGCCCGAGGCGACCACGGGGGTGTGACCCATGCTGATCGAGAGCACGCTGCCGCAATTCCTCGAAGCCCTGCAGGCTCGCAAGCCGACACCCGGCGGCGGCTCGGTGGCGGCGCTCTCGGGGGCGCTCGGGGCCTCCTTGCTGGTGATGGCGCTGCGCTACAGCGTCGGCAAGAACACCACCGAGGCCGATCGGCTCACGCTCGAGCAGGCAACGGCGCGCGCCACCTTGCTCGCGAGCGAGCTCCTCGATCAAGTGGATCGAGACGCCGCCGCCTACGACGCGGTGGTCAGGGCGGCGCGCGACGCGCGCGAGGATCCCGGTGACCCGGCACGGGCCGAACGAGCGGAGCGGGCGATCCAGCACGCGGCCGAGGTGCCGCTCGAGACCGCGCTCGCGAGCATGCAGGCGCTCGAATCGATCGAGGTGCTGCACGGCAAGCTGAACAAGAACCTGAGCAGCGATGCGCTGGTGGCGACCCACTGCCTGCATGCGGCCGTGCTGGGCGCGGTGCTGAACGTGCGCGTCAACCTCCCGTCGCTCAAGCGCGCGGAGCTGCGCGCCAGCCTGGCGGTGGAGGCTGATCGCCTGAGCGCTCGGGCGGATGACATCGCACTGCGTCTCAGGGCGAGCATCGCCGTGTGAAAACGCGACAGGGTGGAGCCGCCGCAAGACTTTCTGGAAACCTCGATTGCGTGCCGCAGAATCTCGTCTAAAATAGCACCAACGAGGTGCGGTTTAGCGAGATCCGATGATAAAGGTAAGCAGGAAGCTGGATTACGCCGTTCTGGCCGTGTCGCACTTCTGCCTGAACAAGGGTCAGGTGGTGAGTGCGCGCACGATCTCGGAGGTGTACCGCATCCCGCTGCCCATCCTCGCGAACATCCTCAAGCTGCTCGCCAAGCGCGCCATCATCGACTCGGTCCGAGGTGTGGGTGGCGGCTACGTGTTCGCGATGAACCCGGAGGACCTGACGCTGGGCGAGCTCGCGCGCATCGTCGAGGGCCCGTTTCGCCTGGCGGACTGTGTCGCCGAGTCGCTGGTGCCGGTGCCGCGACGACTCGAGGCGAAGCCGAGCGACGAGGCGTCCGGTTGTGCGCGCGAGGGGTACTGTCC
>JAXMBY010000103.1:0-9494 GCA_046349655.1 Planctomycetota bacterium | reverse complement strand
CGCAGGCTGCCCATCGTGGTGGCGAAGTCCTCGTGCAGCTTGTGGAGGAACGAGATCTCCTCGTAGCGGCGGGCCAGCTCCCGCGACAGCTCGGAGAGCTCGTACTCGAGCTCGGTCAGGCGCGCGACCAGACCGGTGGCCGACGCGAGCGCCGCGTCGGGCGCGCGCGCCTCGCCGCGCTCGAGCAGCGCGACGAAGTGCGAGGTCTTTCCGTACAGCTCGAACGCGTCGACCCGCGCGCGCCACGGCGTCCCCTCGAGGCCGGTGACCGCGCGCGTCGGCGGGTGCAGCGCGAGGGCTCGCGGCAGCGCCTCGCCGGGCAGCTCGAGGCGCTCGCGCTCGCGGCCCTGGTCGTCGAACAGGACCACGGCGCGCACGGCGCCATGGCCCATCTCGCTCAGCGCGCGGAGGACCGAATCGCTGATGATCCCCTGGCTCATCGGCCGCCTTCCGTTACGGGCTTCGCCGTGCCGGAGCGCCAGCGCCGCCCGAACGTGAGCACGGTCTCGTCACCCTCGCGGGCGACACGCACGATGTCCATCAGCCCGCGCATCAGGTAGAGGCCGTAGCCGCCCAGCGCCGGCTTGCGTCCGAACTTGGGCGGCGGAACGCGCTCGAGATCGAAGCCGATGCCGCGGTCCTTGACGACGATCGTGATGCCGGCGTCGTCGAGACGCGCGTCGACGTCGATGTCGTCGACCTCGCGCCCGCGATAGGCATGCGCGATCACGTTGCTGCAGGCCTCCAGCAGCGCGAGCAGGATCTCGCTGATCTCCTCCTCCTCGAGCCCCGGATGACGCCAGCCGCGCAGCACCCCTTCGAGGCACTGGCGGATCGGCGGTAGGCTGGCGCGCTGCGCTTTGGTCTTCAAATGCAAGCTCAGCACACCCACAGCGACTTCGCGGACTTGCTTGACGTTGTCTTCCGAGTCTTGCACGACAACCCCCAGCGTCGGGCATGGTTCCGTTCCGCCATCGGCTCACCGATTGTCGCTGCTTGAGCGCGTCGCGCGATGTCCGAGCGGCGTCGCGCGTGCGTGTTTTCTTTGCGGACGCACTTTGCATGCGTGGTTAAATGCCGGTGCGCGCGCTGCATGTGCAGCGCGGGCGCAGCGCTCGCTGCGTGTCGCGCGCAGCACGCCGCGCGAGCAACTGTCCGGCATCAGGTCAGGGAGGGTCCCAATGCCCTCGCGTTCCCGCGGTGTGATCATCCTGCTGCTCTCGAGCCTCGGCTGCGTCGGTCCCCCTCGCCGCGAGACTCCCGAGTCCGCCTCCCTCCCCACTCGCGCCGATCCCTATGCGATCGCCCAGGACGAGATCGCACGGGCGCGCGTGCTGAGCGACAGCGGTGCCGGCGATCTGGCTGCGGCCGCATTCGCGCGTGCCGATCAGGAGCTGCAGGCGATCGAGCGCGGCTCGCGGCGCGAACGGCTCGCGGTCGAGCTGTACAGCGCACGCGGCGATCTGCTGCTGAAGCAGGGACGCCCTCGACGAGGCGGCGCAGGACTACGAGCGCGCGCTGCCGCTCGCGGTGGGTCGAGCGTCGCCGAGGAGGTGGCCGCGCGGCTCTATCTCATCGCCGAGCGTCGCAACGATGCCGCGGCGATGGAGACCTATCGGCGGCTGCTCGGGTCCACCGCCAATCCGGCGCTGGTCGCGGCGCGCACCCGGTTCGGGCTGCGTGGGCAGCCTGCGCGCACCGAGGTGGCGAGCGACGCGAGCGGCCTCGGCGTCATCGGCCGGGGCGAGGCACGCGCGCCCCACGCGCAAGGACCAGAAGAGCCGATGTCCCAGATCACCCGCATCACCGTGCATCATTCGGGGGATCAGTACAGCGACACCGGCCGCCAGCAGGCCGCGTCGGTGATCTACGACATCCAGGGCGTCCACCTGGTGAACCAGAAGCACTGGGCCGACATCAGCTACCACTACGTCATCGACCCGGCGGCCGGCAAGTCTGGTGCGGGCGCGAGATCGCCTATCAGCGCGCACGCCGGCAACAACGCGCTCAACCGCGGCAACGTGGGCATCTGCCTGCTCGGCGACTTCGAGCAGCAGTCGAACTGTCCCGCAGCACGACGCACCGATCCGCCTGCTCGACCAGCTGCGCGCGAGCGCTACCACATTCCCCGCGAAGAGGTCTACACGCACTCCGAGATGCATCGCGAGGGCAACCTGGCCGCGACCCTGTGTCCCGGCCGCAACCTCCAGGTCGTGGTCGACGGCTACCGCTCGCTCGCCACGGCAAAAGGCAGCACCGGTGCGGCGCGACCGCGACGCGCCGGCCGCCTCTAGCCCGTGGTGTGAGTCGCCGAGCGGACCATCGACGGCGCCGAATTGGCGTCCTGCCCGAGCCTTCGCATCCCGCATCCGCGCTGCGCCCGGGCTGAGGCCGCTGCGGCCTGCAAAGCCCGCAGCGGCCACGGCTGCGGTTCCATGCCATTAACCGATCGGCTCTGGTCTTCGACTACTGCGCGCCTGTCCGCAGCGGTGGCAGCATCGGCAACGGTATCAGCAGCAGTTGCCGAGACAGAGACAGCGTCGAGTCACCAACAGCAGCAGCGCGCTGCGGCCCCGATCAAGCCACGGATCCATGCCGTTCAGTGATCGGCCCTTGCAGGACTGCGCGCTGTCGAGCAGGACGCTCGATCCGGAAGCAACGCGCTCCACCCATCGGCTGCTCGACCAGGTGCTAGCCATCCTGTGGCGGCTCACGCAATGAGCGCGGGCCATTGACGCCATTGGGCTGCGGTTCCGGCCACGGCTTCGGTTCCGGCTGCGACTGCGGCCGCGGTTGCGTCAACCGAATCGCGAGAGCTACGTCCCCGCACCTGCTCGTGCGTGAGGCGCCACAGCATCGCCAAAACCCGATCGAGCAGCCGTCGGGTCGGCACAAGGTCATCCGCCTTGAGCGTACCCCACGCCTCGGCCACCCGAGCGCAGTCCTCAGCTCGTCTGCAGAGCTGCCGATCCCGCCAGGTGATGCACCCGATCATGGACCACTCGCCGTCGTCCTCGGCGAGGTTGAGGCAGACCGGGATGCGGCGGCGCGGCGGATCTGATCGTGGAGCCCACCGTCGATCCGACGCAACGACTCCATGCAACTGCCGAGGCCTGTCACGACTTGCAAAGCAACTTCGAGCACTTCGAACATGGCTGGCCTCCTTGCAGTGGGGTTTCGCCTCGGCCAGGGGCCCCTACTGCAAAAGGAGGCCAGCGTCGGAACACTGGTTGCCGCATCGGACTCCGGCTGCGGCTTGCGGATGCCTGGGGTCGCAGAATCGATCACGAGCGTAGAACCTGGTCAGCGTGAAGTTGTCCTCACCCTGAAGACATGATCATAGCGCTCCGGCTCGCGCGCATCTGGCTCGTCACAACTTGCAAGCCGACTCGAGTACTTCGAACACATCTGACCTCCCTTGGCAGGGTTTCGCTCGGTCAGGGCCCCACCGCAAAGGAGGCCGGCGTCGGGACACGGCCTGCGGCCGCGCCGCCCCCCCAACCCACCACCGCCCGTCTCTCCTTCCTCATCCCGCGAGCCGCGCCCTCCCGCCGCTCCGGATATCGGACACAAGTTCTCCGCGCGAGCCATCCGATGGCGCGCTTGGCGCTCGCGCAGGAGATCTCGATGAACGAGGAGCGGTCGTGGTGGCCGACGTACGTGACCTGTACGCCTGAGCATCCGCTCCAGGCGCCCACCTTCTCGCAGACGATCGCGTCCTTCCTGCGCAGCGAGGTGATCGGGCAGGACCACGTGATCCGCTCGCTCGTGCGCACGCTGACGATCTCGCGCCTGCGCGCGCAGGTGATGACCCGCCCGCTCGGCCTGTTCCTGTTCCTCGGACCGACCGGCGTCGGCAAGAGCCAGATGACGCGCCGGCTGGCCGAGCTGTTCTACGGCGACCGCTCGCGCATCCTGAACGTGGCCTGCACCGCCGACCTCTGCGCCGAGAGCTTCGTCGGCAGCGTGCTGCCGGCCGTGGGATTCCGGCAGGCGAGCGACGGCATGGTCGGCGACGTCGAGCAGGTCATCGTGCTCGAGAACGTCGAGAAGGCGACGCCTGGCTTCCTGTCGCTCGTGAACCACCTCGTGGACGTCGGCCAGCTGCCGGTGCAGTTCAACCAGACGCTGCTGTTCGGACGCTCGTGCCTGGTGCTGGAGAGCCGCCAGTGCTCGGAGCGGGTCGAGCGCGTGCTGCACTCGGGCGTCGGCTTCCGGCCGCAGCCGAGCGAGGCGACCGCCGTCGAGCTCGAGGAGCGGATCGCGAGCACGGCCGAGAGCAGCGCAGCCGAGCTGCTCGGTCTCGACCTGTTCCAGCGGCTCGATGGCGTGCTGGTCTTCAAGCCGTTGCGGCACGACGTGCTGCCGGCGCTGCTCGACAAGCTGGTGCTCGACGTCTCGCGCCAGCTCGGGCGCTGCGGGATGGACGACATCTCGATCGCCCTCGAGGACACGGCGCGTGCGCACCTGCTCGCGCTCGCGGCGAGCTGCACGCAGGAGGGAGGCTGGGCGCTCCGCAAGCTGGTGCGCGAGCACGTGACCTACCCGGTCGTCGACATGGTGCTCTCCGGCCGGCTGCAGAGCCTGGCCGCCGTGTCGGTCGACGAAACCGGCGGCCAGCTGACGTTCACGCTGACCGCCGGGAGCACCGAGACCGCGATCGGATGACGCGGCCGCGGCGTGTCAGTTCGTCTTCGTGCCGCCGGCGAGCTTCTTCAGGCCGGCTGCCTCGTTCTTCTCGAAGGCCTGGACGCAGGCATCGCTGCACACCCGGACGAGCCGCGTGCCGACCACGCAGTTGACCGCTCCATCGCCGAGCGGCTTGTCGCACGCGACGCAGGTCTTGAGCGGGTACTTGTCCTTCTGCGCCGCGACCACGGCCTCGTCGATCTTCTGCAGGGCGGCGCTCGGGTCCTTCTCGGCCTTCGCCTGGCAGTTCTTGCAGCACGTCTGGATCAGGCGATCGCCGACCACGAACTGCACCGCGGTCTTCTTGCCGGTAAGCGGGCAGGTGTCGAGCGGGTAGGTCGGCTTCTGCGCGGCGATCACCGCCTCGTCGAACTTCTTCACGTACGTGTCGCCGTTCTTGTCCAGCTCCGCGATGCAGTCCTTGCAGCACAGGTGGAAGTTGCGGCCCTGCACCTGATGGACCGGCCCATCGGCGGGGATGGGGTCGCCGCTCACCAGGCACTTCTCCGACGGAAACGCGGAGCCGTGCACGATCTTTCCCCCGGCCGCGGCCTTGGCGGGGGCGGAGGCGGGCTTGGCCGCATCCGGCTTGTTCTGGGCCACGGCACACAGCGCCACGGCGCCCACGATCACGAGCCCGAGGCTCACGGATTTGCTGACGCTCATCTCTCGGATCTCCCCGAACGGCGAACCCCGGCATGGGCAGGCGGCATCACCGGCGCAGCACATGGTTGCCGGAGCACGCGAGGTAAAGTAAGGCGCGCCCATGCTATGCCGAACGCCGGAGCGGTGCAACCAGCGGCTATCATGGAGGCCATGCCCTCCCTGGATGCGCGCGGCTTCCTCTTGACCTCGAGCTACCGCCGGCGCGCCGCCGGGCTCGAGATCGAGCTCGTGGGCGTGCTCGAGGACGGCTCCACGTTCACGGCGATCGAGACCCGCGCGCGGCCCTACTTCTTCGTCCCCGCCGCAGCCCGCGCGGAGGTGGCGGATCTCGCACCGGCGGAGACCGCGCTGCGCGCGCTCGACGGAGCACCGGTCGTGCGCATCGAGACGCGCGATCCCGGCGACCTGCCGCGCCTGCGCGATGGGCTGCGCGCCCGCGGCGTCACCTGCTTCGAGGCGGACATCCGCTTCGCGCAGCGCTTCCTGATGGATCGCGGAGTGCGCGCGGGGCTGCGGCTGCGCGGGCTCACGCACGCGGGCCGTCACACCGCGCACCTGCTCACCGATCCCGAGATCGACCCGGACCCGTTCACGCCCTCGCTGCGCGTGCTGGCGCTCGACATCGAGACCAGCACCGACGGCGAGCATCTCTACAGCGTCTCGCTCGCAGGCGACGGCGTGCACGAGGTCCTGATGCGCCACGATCGCGAGGTGCGCGGTGCGCGCGTGTTCCCGGACGAGCGCTCTCTGCTCGAGGAGCTGGTCCGCTCGATCCGGGCGATCGACCCCGACGTGCTGACCGGCTGGAGCGTGATCGACTTCGATCTGCGCGCGCTCGATCGCTTCGCACGCCGCGCGCACGTTCCGCTCGCGCTCGGCCGCGCCAGCGACGTGATCCTCTTCCAGCGCGATCAGACCTTCACCTTCAGCAGCCGGGCCTCGGTCCCGGGCCGCCAGGTGCTCGACGGGATGCTGCTCGTGCGCGATGCCGGAGTGAAGCTCGACGAGTATGGCCTCGACGCGGTCGCACGCCACGCGCTCGGACGCGGCAAGCAGATCGGCCCCGTGGGCAAGCTCGAGGAGATCGAGCGCTGCTATCGCGAGGATCCCGAGAAGCTCGCCGCCTACAACCTCGACGACTCGGAGCTCGTGCTGCAGATCTTGCGGAAGCTCTCGCTGGTGGAGCTGTGCGTCGAGCGCTCGCGCCTCACGGGGATGCCGCTCGACCGCGTCAGCGCGAGCGTCGCGTCCTTCGACTCGCTCTACCTGCCGCCCCTGCGGCGCCGGGGCTACGTCGCGCCGTCGGTCTCGAGCGACCGAGAGCCGGCCGAGGTCGAGGGCGGCTACGTGCTCGAGTCGCGCCCGGGGCTGCATTCCTGGATCGCGGTGTTCGACTATCGCAGCCTCTACCCGAGCCTGATGCGCACGTTCAACATCGATCCGATCAGCATGGCGCTCGCCAGCACCGATCCGGACCCGATCGTGGCGCCCAACGGCGCCCGCTTCGCCCGCGCCCGAGGCATCCTGCCCGAGCTGATCGAGGAGCTGTGGCAGCACCGCGACCGCGCACGCCAGACCGGCCGCCCGCTCGCGTCCTACGCGATCAAGATCTTGATGAACTCGCTGTTCGGGGTGTTCGGCACTCCCGGTTGCCGCTTCTTCTCGCCGGCGATCGCGAACGCGATCACGCACTTCGGGCAGTGGCTGATCCAGCTCACCCGCGAGGTCATCGGCGAGCAGGGCTTCGAGGTGATCTACGGCGACACCGATTCGCTGTTCGTCGCCACCCGCGCGGCGTCCGAGCCCGAGGCGCGCGCCGCCTGTGCGGGGCTGCTCGAGAAGACGCGAGCCGAGGTCGCGCGCCGCATCGCCGATCGCCACCGGGTGACGCCCCGGGTGGAGCTGACGCTGGCGAAGCTCTATCACCGCTTCCTGATGCCCGAGCTGCGCGCGTCGGCGCGCGGCAGCAAGAAGCGCTATGCCGGCCTCCTGGCGGGCGAGGCCGAGGAGCCGCTCGACGTCGTCGGCCTCGAGGCGGTGCGGCGCGACTGTCCGGTCCTGGTGCGCGAGCTGCAGCGCGAGCTGCTGCTCCGACTGTTCCGGGACGAGGCGATCGAGCCCTATCTGCGCGCGCTCGTCGCCGACCTCGAGGCCGGTCGCCTCGACGCGAAGCTCGTGATCAAGAAGGGGCTCGGCAAGTCGCTCGAGGAGTACACCGCCACGACGCCGCCGCACGTGAAGGCGGCGCTGTACTGGCCCGTCGAACGAGGCGCGCTCGGTGAAGTCTGTGATGACGCGCTCAGGGCCGGAGCCGCTGCTCGAGGTGCCTCGCTTCCCCGGCCCGATCGACTACCGCCACTACCTCGACAAGCACCTGCAGCCCGCGGCCGAGCCGGTGCTCAAGGTGCTCGGCAAGACTTGGGACGAGGTCCTGCAGCGGCGCCGGCAGCTGCGCCTCTTCTGAGCGCGTTGATCCACGATCGGAACAGATCTGTACGCGCGTCTCGCCCCTGTGGCTTTCGCGATTTTTTTTCGGTCCGCGACGTCTTCGAATCCCGCTTCTCTTGGTGGAGAGTCAAGCGTTCCCCGGGAGACTTACGGGTGAAGGGGAGGCGAATTGCCTCGAGCACCGTCCAGGCAGTCCGAGGAGGCCTTGGCGACTTGGAAGACCCGACCTGGGCTGTGGGCCAGGTCCGGAGAGGGAGTTCGGGAACCTGAGGACGGAGCGATGGCCCGGGCTGGTCCAGCGGACCAGCCCGGGTTTTTTTCGAGTCGCGCCGATGCGCGATTTCACGCGCGGCCTTCATCGCGCCACCTAGCCGTGCGAGCCGAGCAAGAGCGCCATGAACGCCATCCCCGCGATCAGCAGCACGACCTGCAGGACGGATCGGCTGCGGCTCATCTCGCGATGCATCTCGGGGATCAGGTCCGCGGCCGCGATGTAGATGAAGCCGCCGGCCGAGAACGGCAGCACGTACGGGAACATCTCGCGATGGCGCTCGCCGATGAGGATCGCGACCGCGCCGCCGGCGAATGCGACCAGCGAGCTCAAGAAGTTGAGCAGCAAGGCCCGCGACGGCTTGATCCCACCCTTCACCAGGATGCCGAAGTCGCCCAGCTCTTGCGGGACCTCGTGCAGGATCACCGCCAGCGTCGTGGAGATGCCGACCTTGGTGCCGGCGCCCGCGAAGGCGGTGGCGATCACCACGCCGTCGATGAAGTTGTGGAGCCCATCGCCGAACAGCGTCATGAACGCGTAGGGCTTCATCGCATGCTCGGCATGCGAGCCGTCGCCGTGCTCGTGGCGCCAGAGCCAGAGCTTCTCGAACAGGAAGAAGACCAGCAGTCCGGCGAGCACCGCGAACGAGACGCGCCGGTCGAAGCCCGCGATCTCGATCGAACTCGGCAGCATGTGCAGGAAGCTGTTGCCGAGAAGGCCGCCGGCGGCGAACGCCGTGAGCGCCGTCACCATCAGGTCGAACCGCGCGCGCAGGATGAACGTGATCCCGCCGATGAGGGAAACGAGGCTCACCGCCGCGATGCTCAGCAGCGCTTGCGTCCACACGGATTGCATCGATCGACACGCCCGAGGTCCGGCTCCGGCCAGCTCAACAGAGCGTCAGATCGTGCGCGAGTGGCATCGTGTTGTCGAGAACCAAACACGAAGAATTGCGCGCCCCGCGCCGGTGCGGGTCGCCCGATGTGCGAGCGCCTCAGCCGCCCTTGTGCTGCGAGAGAGTGGTCAGCACCGGGGTCAGGCGCGCGAGCTCCTGCTCGAGCGATGCGTACGCTTGCTCGGCGCCCGCGAGCTCCCCGTTGCGCCCCATCAGCTCCATCTTGCGAGCTGCTTCGTAGGCGGCCTTCGCCGCGAAGTTGCCGACCGATCCCTTGAGCGTGTGAGCGGCGCGCTGCAGCAGCGCGCGGTCCTGGTGCTCGACCGCCTCGCGCACCTTGGCGAGCAGCCCCTGGCAATCGGTCAAGAACAGCTCGGCCATCTCGCCGAGCAGCTCGCGATCCCCATCGACGCGAGCGAGGACCTCGGCCTCATCGATGATGGGCAGCTCGTTGTTGTTCATGATCCACCTCTCTCGAACCGGCTTCCCCGGCAACGCGACTAGGCTCTTCGCCAACGCGGCGGG
>JAXMBY010000102.1:0-11061 GCA_046349655.1 Planctomycetota bacterium | reverse complement strand
TCGATCGCCGACAAGACACCGCTGCGCGCCGTGGTCGCGCGCGTCCTGCTCACCGCGCCGCAGGCCAAGCTCGGCAGCGCGAGGCCGGGCGCGGAGGCCGAGCTCGTGCAGGCACAGTTCCAGCGCTTCCTGGGGCGCGACCCCAAGCCGGAAGAGGCGGCTGCGTTCGTCGCCGCGCTCGCCGACCCGGCTGGCTCGCCGCTCGCCACGGCGCGCGCGCTGGTCACTCACTGGGAGTATCTGTACTATTGAGATGGCCCTCGACTGGAGTGTGACCATGAAGCGGCGCGAGTTCCTGCAGCAGACCGGTTCGTTCGTTGGCGGCGCGCTGCTCGCCCGGATGGCGGCAGCGGCGCCGGCGCTCGCCATGCCGGCGGCCGGCGGGCGCAAGACCAGGCGCGTCCTGTTCGTGGCGTTCGCCGGCGGCGTGCGCAGCCGCGAGACGATCCTGGCGCCGCAGAACGTGCCAAACCTGATGGCGCTTGCCGAGCGCGGCACCGTGTTCCCGGCAACCCGGGTGATGAACGTCGGTCACTTCGGCGCGACCCTGTCCTTGTTCACCGGTTGCACCGAGTACATGGGCATCCGCGAGAACACGCGCGGCTTCAACCCGACGCTGTTCGAGTACGTGCGCAAGCAGCTCAAGCTACCGGCGTCGGATGTGTGGCTGTCGACCACCGCGGGTGCGCAGCAGCTCAATTTCTCGTACGGCTTGCACAAGGACTACGGTCCCGCCTACGGCGCGAACGTGATCGCCGGCGATGGCCTGTTCAACGCCGACCTGACCGACGCGGTGACCAGGCTCGGGTCGCCGCGCGCGCTGGCGGAGAGCGAGGAGGCGCTGGTGCTGAAGCTGCGCTCGGCGATGCGGCCCGACTTCGCGCTCGCCGCGGGCGAGCGCCTGAACGACCAGGAGGCGGCGGCGCGCATCGAACGCTACCTGTTGAACGAGATCACCGGCCACTCCACGCGCGACCTCACCGGACCTGGCGCCGCCGATGCCAAGGCGATCCGCGTGGGCGCGAGCATCCTGCAGCTGTTCCGGCCCAGGCTGCTCGGCATCGTGCTCGGCGAGGCCGACACCGCGCACGGCAGCTACAACCGCTACGTCGAGATCATCCGCCGCAACGACGAGGAGCTCGGCAAGCTGTTCAAGCTGATCGACAAGGACCAGGAGCTGAGCGACAGCACCGCGGTGTTCCTGCTGCCCGAGTTCGGCCGCGACAAGGATTTGAACCAGCGCAACGGCCTTGACCATGGTGATCAGTCGGACGAGTTGCTCAAGGTGGCGATGATCGCGGCTGGCCCGGACTTTCCGCGCGGCAAGACCGCCACCGAGGACATCGCCTCGATCGACGTGTGCCCGACCATCGGCGCGCTGCTCGGCGTGAAGACGCCGCAGGCTCAGGGTGGGCGACTGAAGAAGCTCGTGGCATGACCATCGCGGCGGTGACCGCAGGGGCGCTCGCGACCGCGTGCGTCGTGGTGCTCGTGCAGGCGGTGGCGCCGCAGTCGAGCGCAAAGGGGCCGCGCGCCGATCCGGGCTGCACGAGCTGTCACGCCGGGATCGAGGAGATGCATCCGAAGTACGCGCTCACCTGCGTCGACTGCCACGGCGGCAACGGCACCAGCACGCTGAAGGAGACCGCGCACGTCAAGCCGACCGCGACCTGGCCGAGCGACGAGCGCGTGGTGCCGCGCGACTTCGATCCCGGGTTCGTGCGCTTCAAGAATCCCACCGACCTGCGGATCGCGGACCAGGCCTGCGGCACGTGCCACGGCGATGCGGTGCGCCACGTCACACGGTCGCTGCATGCGACCACCATCGGCCACCTTGCCGATGGTCTGTACGAGAACGGCGTCACTGGCGCGCGCACCTGGACTCGGTCGCGATCTTCCCGGTGAGCGACGACGCCGAGCTCGTGCCGGGCGCGCTCCAGTCGGTGGATGGCATCCCGCCGTACGACGCCAAGCACGGCGCGCGCGCGACCTCGGCGCACACTTCCGCGACGTCCGCGCAAGGCCTGCATGCGCGCGCATCACCTGTGATCACAGGGGCAGGCGGTGGCGAGAGCCGCCTCGGTGGCGGCTTCGCGGCGCGCACCGCGTGCCACACGAAGTATGCCGACGATGGCCGCTCGCAGCCAGGACAGGACCGCCGATCACGTACGGCCCGGGCACCCGATCACGCACGAGCTCACGCGCCGGATTCCCACCGACACGTGCGCGCACTGCCATTACGGCGACGCCTCGGTCGGCATGCACTACCGCGGGCTCGCGCAGCTCGTGCCCGGCATGCCCGCTGGACCGGACGTGCGCGGTACCACGGCGCAGCTCAAGAACGGCACGTACTACATCGACGACCCGCGCGTCACGCCGCCCGACATCCATCACGAGCGCGGCATGCATTGCATCGATTGCCACACGGTGAACGACGTGATGGGCGACGGGCACATCTACGCGAAGATGGAGACTGCCGTCGAGGTCGAGTGCCAGGACTGCCACGGCACGCCGGCGGCGGTGTCCTCGCTCACCACCTCGCGCGGAGCGCCGCTCGAGAATCTCGTGCGCCGCGGCGACGACGTGTTCCTGATCGGCAAGGTGGACGGCCGCGAGCACCGCGTGAAGCAAGCCAAGCAAGTGGTCACGCCGGGCCATCCCGACTTCAATCCGCGCGCGCAGGTGGCGATGACCAGCGCCCACCAGCGGCTCGAGTGCTACGCCTGCCACGCGGCGTGGAGCGTGAACTTCTTCGGCTTCCACTTCGACCGCAACCTACAGTTCACGCAGCTCGACCTGCTCTCGGGCGAGCGCACGCCAGGGCGCGTCAGCACGCAGGAGAAGGTGTTCGCGACCTTCCGCCAGCTCTACCTCGGCTGGAACAGCGAGGGCATGATCGCGCCGTACCTGGTCGGGTTCTCGTCGATGGGCACGGTGCACGGCAGCCACGGCGAGACGCTGATCGACCAGGCCCTGCCGGTCACGCGCGCCGGCCTGTCCGGGATGACCCTGGTCGCGCACAATCCCCACTCGACCCGCGACGTCGCCCGCCCGTGCGCCGATTGCCATCGCAGCGCGGTCGCCTACGGGCTCGGCTCGGGCCGCTACTCGCTCGCACGCAATCTGTACGTGGTCACCGATGATCGCGGCCTCGAGGTGATGGCGTACGATCGCCTGGGACTGGATCGCGGCGCACCGGTGGCGAAGCTGCCGCTGCCGGGTGCGGCACGGGTGGTGCTCGCCGCCGACGAGGTGACCGGCGTCACCCGCACCGCATTCGTGATCGCCCGCGGCGCGGGCGTGTTCGCGGTCGACCTGCGCCGGCCCGAGGTGCCAGTGCGCCTCGACTTCATCGCCGCGCACGATCCGCGCGATCTCTTGCTCGCCGGGCAGACCTTGTTCGTGGCCGACGGCGAGGGCGGCGTGCGCGTGATCGACGCGAGCGACCCGGCCGATCTCGTGGACATCGCCTCGGCGCCAACCAGGGAGGCGCGCGGTCTCGCGCTCGCATGGCCCTACCTGTTCGTGGCCGATGGCGCGGGCGGGCTCGTGATCTTCGACGTGGCTCACCCGCAGGAAGCGCTGGCGGAGGTGGCACGCATCGATCTCGATCGGCAGCCCGACACCGAGGACGACGCGCGCGAGGTGCAGGTCGTGTTCCAGTTCAGCCGCATCGACGCCGCGAAGCACACGCGCTCGGTGCCGCGGCTGCTCGCGATCGTGGCCGACGGCGCGAGCGGCGCCGCGATCGTCGACGCGACCGAGCCGTCGCGCCCAGCGCTGGTGGTGCCGGCGCAGTCGCACGACAGCGGGCTCGCGTTCGAGGCGGTGCAGGTGGACACGCTGTTCGATCTCGGCTCGCCCGGCGGCGAGGTGCCGACCGAGGAGAACGACTATGCGTACTTCCTGGTGCGGCGCGGCATACGACACGAGCTGGGCGTGCTCCGGATCACCAACCCGAAGAGCCTGGAGCTGATCACGCTCGAGAACCTGCAAGCCCTGTTCAACGACATGAAGGTCGTGCGCTCGTTCAATCCGCCGGTGCTCAAGCACACGCTGGTGTGCGCCGGCGACGGCGGCATCCGCCAGTACGACGTGACCCGCGGCAAGAAGCCCGAGCTGATCGGTGCCGCGGCGTACGCGGGCGCGCGCACGATCGCGTTCGAGGAGTTTTCGTTCGATCGCCTGGTGACCGAGGATGGCAAGCCGGTGAAGGACATCTCGCACCCGAACGCGCGCTACCTGAACACGACCGAGATCGAGCGTCTGCTCAAGGTGCCGCTGCCGCCGCAGCGCGAGCGGCCGAGCGTCGGACGCACCGGAGGTGGCAAATGATCGTGGTGATGCTGGCCTGGGCGCTCGGCGGCGTCGCCGATCTCGAAGCGTTCTTCGCCCGGCACGACCAGAATCGCGACGGCAAGATCAGCAAGGAAGAGCTGAAGGACGATGTGCTGTTCGCGGCGCTCGACCGCGACCAGAACGGCGGCCTGTACCTGCGCGAGGTGCGACAGGTGGCGAAGTACCTCTCACCCGAGCTGATCGCTCGCCTCGAGGATCCCAGGGAGAAATGGCAGCGCGTGCTCGACGGCGCCAACCCTGCCGCGTACGACCGCGATGCCGATGGCGCGCTGCAACCGCGCGAGCTCGCGGCGATGCTGTTCGACCAGATCGACGTCGATGGCAGCGGTGCGCTCGATCCCGACGAGGCGAAGCTGCTGCCGTTCTTGCTCGACGGCGGCCCGGCGGACCGGCGCAAGCGCCTGACGGGGACCGAGCTGGTGATTCCGAGGGATGCGTTGCTCGAGCTCGATGCCAATCACGACGGCAGGATCACGCCCGACGAGTTCCCCTGGCCGCGGCCGGTGCTGCTGCCGCCTCTCGTGGTGCGCGACCTGATGGACTACTGGAAGAGCGTCGACAAGGACGGCGACGGCAAGATCGAGAAGCGCGAGCTGCCCAATCGCGCCGATCTGTTCCGCGCGTTCGACGCCAAGACTCAGGGGTTCATCAAGTTCGACGACGTGAAGAACGCGCGCGGCGAGGATCTGTTCGACACCGCGCGCCGCTGCGACGATCGCTTCCTTGCGCGCTACGACCTCGATGGCGACGGCGTCGTCGTGCCGGGCGAGTTCCCGGGACCGCGCAGCTTCTTCGAGCGTCTCGATCGCAACGGCGATGGCAAGTACGACCGGGCCGACCGCGGCGATGCCCGGGACAAGGCGAGCGTCGTGCCCAGCCCGAAGGCGGAGAAGAAGTGGGCGCGCGGCTGATTCAGGCCGGCGCGCGGAAGACCAGGCTGCAGCAGGTGACCGCGCCCTCGCCCTTCAGGAGCTCGCTCACGTCGATGCTGCAGAGCTGGATGCCGTGCCGCGCGAGCCGCTCGCGCGTGGCCGGGTGAGCGGACGGATAGACGATCGTGTTGCCGATCAAGAGCGCGGTGGCGGCCGCCGGCTCGGCGGCATCGACCGCGATCAGACGCAGCGGCTCGAATGCATGCGGATCGACCCAGCGCGGGTTGATGAGCAGCGTGCCCGGCGCCACCGGCGTCACCGCTGACTTGAGATGCAGGCAGCCGGTCACGGCCATGCCGGTCACGGCGTAGCCGAGCGGCAGGACGTGTGCGCGCACCTGTGCGATCGCCGCGGCGTTGGTGCGGCGCGAGATGCCGACGTAGAGCGTGCGGTCGATGCACAGCACGTCGCCGCCGTCGAGCGTCGCCGGCGCCTGGATGAAGCGCAGCTCGCGATGCGGCGCGAGTGCGGCCGCGACCGCGCCGGTCTCGCGCCGGCGGGATAGCGCCCCGGGCCGCGTGATGATCGCCAGCTCGTCGAGCACGATCGCCGTGTCCTCGACGAACACGCAATCGGGCAGATCGGGCTCGGCGGCGAGCCGGCGCACCTCGCAACCCAGCTCCGCGAGCGCGCGCTCGTAGGCAGCATGCTGCTCGTGTGCGCGCGCCATGTCGATCGGCTGGCGCGCGAGGTGCGTCAGCTCGCAGCGCTCGAGCGCGGTGCTGATGCCGCGAGTGATGGCGAGCCGCATGGCGTGCGCCTGACCGCAAAGATGCCGCGCACGTGGGCGGCGGCGGCACGCCGCGGACCATGCGTGCCGCTCGCGCGTCTGCTCACGGCAGGTTCAAGTTCAGCACGCGATCCGAGCGGAACGGCACGTTCTTGATCAGACCGCCGCCGGGAAAGCGCTTGGAGTTGCCCTGATCGACGAACGTCGGCGGCAGCGCCGCGCCCACGCCGCCGGCGATGATCTGAAACGCCGGGAAGCCCTTGAACGTGGTGACGCCGAAGAACACTTCCCGGTTGGGGAAGCCGACGCAGATGTCGAGCGTGTCGTAGAGCCCGTAGTTCCAGCGCAGCGCTTCCGGCCCCGGGTACTGCGTCGGGCTCGTCCAGCTGCCGATGCCCATCGACAGGAAGCTCTCGGTGCCGGGAATGGTCTGCACCTTGGTGCCGCAGCCGCCGCCGGCGAGCAGGTTCGCCTGGGCCCACTGCGGCGTCGCCCCGGCTGGACTGCACAGGCAGAACTGCTGCAACGGATCGATCGAGCCGGTGACGACCAGCTCCTCGTAGACGCAGTTCACCGGGCCGACCGCGCCGACCGGCGGCACGTCCGTGCGCCGCAACGCCTCGAACGTGAGCGCGCCGAACTCGACCGGTTGCAGCGGCCCCGGGACGAAGCCAGCGGCCGGGCCGAGGAACGTGTACGCGCGATCGGGATGGAACACGCCGCCCCGCGGGAAGGCCGGGTCGTGATCGAGGAAGTCGCACACGTGGCTGAGCATCCAGGCATGCGAGAACGCGCTGGTGGCACAGTCCATCGCATAGTCGAGGTAGCCCGTGAACCGCACCCGGTTGTTCGTGATCGGTGCGCACGGCGGCACCGGACACGGCGGTGCGCCCACGCAACCGCAGTGGGCAACAGGTCGCCGTTGGCGAGGAACCGCCGCACACCTGGAACTGGTGGTGGGCGTGAGCTCGAGCCAGGTGCGCGAGTACGTCAGCGCAGGCTGCCCTGCCACACCAGGATCGCACCACTGTAGAGCTGCAGGCGGATGTCGAACCAGCCGCAGGCCGGCACGCCGTTGTAGTACGACTGGAATGGCTGGCTCCAGCGCGCGATGTAGGGAGCGACCTGGTTGATCTGGCAATCGCGCCAGCAGATGCCGAGCGACTTCTGGACGAACTTGGGCAGGAGCCGGAGCTTGAGCGCGATGGCCCCCCCCCCCCACGGCCCTGCATCAGTCCATCTGGCTGCGTACCTGCGCGCGCGCCGGACAGGCGCAGGCAAGGCGAGGCAGAAGACGACGGCGGCGTGAAGCGGCGCGACATGGCTGGGTCCTCCTCCCGAAGGTGATGCACCACCGTGCGGGCACCGGAGCGGCTCCGCGTGACGGTGGGCTGATTGTTCAGGACCGCTCAAGACGGCGCAAGATCCGAGCGAGATTGTCCTCCACAAGGGACGAGCCGGCGAAACGCGCGGCCAGCGCGCACCTCGGCAGGTGGGCGAGCCGTGAACAGCAGCGCGTGCCAGAGCACGCAAGCGGGTCGCTCACCCGCTTTCGGCCGCGCGAACTTCGCGTCGGTGACCTGCGGGTTGAGCGTGATCTGCTCGAACTGCGTGCGCGCCTCGCGGCCGCTTCCAGCGGTGCGGCAGCGGGCGGAACTGCACGCCGTTGACGGCACGGTAGTCCTCGAGGTCGTGTACCATCGGCAAGGGGCCGAGCACGGTGTGCGCTTCACGCACGCGCCGCAGCAAGAGACCGCTCTTCGCGTCGAAGAAGAGCTGCTCGCGTTCGAATGGCGCGGCGCCTTCCTCGCCGGTCCTCGGCGTGCCAGCGACGACGATCGCATCATGCCCGGCGATGCGCTCGCGACCCGTCACCTTGAGCTGCTCAAGCGTGCCTCGGAGTCGAGGTTCTCGATCAGATCGGCTTCCATGCGCAGCGCCACCGCGCGCCCAGAGGTTGCGTACGCGTCCCGGCTGAGCCATCCAGGCGTCGCTGCCGTCGAAGCCCGCCCAGGTCATCGCGCGATCGAGCGTGCCGTCGAGCGCCACACGCCCTGCGCGGCTCCAGCGCCTCGAACGCGACCGTACCGCGCGGCGACCGCTGCACCCCAGGCAGGACGCCCTGCACCTTGGTGATCGCGGCCTCGCCGCCGATCGCTTCTGGAATCAGGCAAGCACCGTGCTCGCGGTGAGCAGCGGCCGGCTGTCGGCTCGGCGCCGTCCTCGACCGCCGGAGCCGACCTTGGCACTGGCTGGCCGTGATGGCGTCGCGGAACTGACCTTGGGCTCGCCGTCGAAGTTCTCGTTGAGCAGGCGCACCATCTGGATCATGCGGCGCGCCGCTTCCTTCGGCGGTTTCTCGTCGCGCTCGAAGCCACGCGCATGGCAGTGATCGCAGCGCACGCCGAGCGCAGCCGCCATGAACTCCATGGCCATGCCGCTTCGCCCACACCGAAGGCGTCCTTCCAGCACCTTGATGTTGCGGTACACGCCGGTGGCGGGCTTGCTCGGGTCCAGGCCACGCCCACACCTGCCCTGTACCCGGCGGCGAGCGATGCCAGCAGGCAACTGATCAACGACATGACCGCAAAACGTTGCCCAGCCGTCGAGTCGAGCGCGGGTCACGTTACGAACCTCGAGACGGTGATCAAGGCCTCGAGCTTCTATCCGATGCGCTGCGATTGCGAGGCCTCGCGATCGAAGGCGCGCTCAACTCAAGATGGCGTGCCGCCATGCGCGATCGCGAACAGGATGCAATCGCCATCGGCGAGTCGCGCGCGGCGCGCGTGCGCGCGGAGTACAGCGGGATGCCCAGTGGGCGGAACGTGCTGGTGCATGGCGCCCGTTGCCATCCTCGTAGCTTGCAGGACGAGCACATGCTCTTCGCCGATGTGGCGGTGCGCTGGATAGCCGCGGCCCGCTTTCATGAAGATGAATACCGCGGCGTCGCCGGTCTGCGCGTCGTGCGCTAACATGTACAGGCCGATGCCTGGATGCCGCGTCCACTGCCACGGGATCGTGCTCGGATCGATCATCGTTCCTGCTCATGTCGTGCCGGGTGTGGTCGTCTTGCCGGAGCCATCATGTCCGATCGACTCGCCGCGTTGAAGTCCCTGGTCGACGTGATCGACCGCCTGCGCGCACCGCAGGGCGGCTGCCCGTGGGACCTGAAGCAAACCGTGGCGAGCATGGCGCCGATGATCCTGGAGGAGGCGTACGAGGCGATCGACGCGATCCAGTCCGCGCGCGCCGCCAAGATCCGCGAGGAGCTCGGTGATCTCTTGATGAACGTCGTCCTCACCGCGAAGATCGCGGAGCAAGACGGCACGTTCGACCTGGGTGACGTGGCGAGCGGCATCGCCGAGAAGCTGGTGCGGCGTCATCCGCACGTGTTCGGCGAGCAGCAGGTGAGCGGCGTCGATCAGGTGCTGCAGAACTGGGAGAAGATCAAGAAGGCCGAGCGCACGCAGGAGCAGGAGGATGACTCGGCGGTGGCGGGCGTGCCGCGCGCGCTGCCGGCGCTGCTGCGGGCGTACCGCATCGGCGAGAAGGCGGGGCGCGTTGGCTTCGAGTGGCCTGACCTGCGCGGCGCAGAGCGCAAGGTCGACGAGGAGCGGGCCGAGCTGAACGCGGCGATCGAGTCGGGCGTGCGCGAGGCGATCGAGCGCGAGCTGGGTGATCTCCTGTTCGCCATGGTGAACGTGGCGCGGCATCTCAAGGTCGATGCCGAGCTGGCATTGCGGCGCGCGACCGACACGTTCGAGCGGCGCTTCCGCTACGTCGAGTCGCACCTGGGCAAGTCGCTCGAGGCGGCGACCCTGGAGGAGATGGAGCAGCTGTGGCAAGAGGCAAAGAGGCACGGCCTGTGACCGCGCGCACGCTCGGCTGGTGCGGCAGCCTCGGGCTGCTCATGCTCGGCTGCGCCTACCAGGATGTGCGGCTGTCCTACCCCGAGCTCGCGAGCATCGAGCGACCGATCATGGTGCTGGGCGAGGTCGCCGCGGACGCGCACGCCTACAGCGGCGAGATCGCTCTCGGCCGGGCGCTGCGTGCGCTCGCGGACCAGGCGAAGGCGCTCGGCGCCGATGACGTCGCCGACGTGCGCACCAGCGTCGACACGCGCCTGGGTCTCCTCTGCGTGCTGGCGATCCCCGCATGCCACGCCGAGGCGCACGGCAAAGCGATCCGCTACAGTCAGGGGCTGAAACAGGGGGGCGATCGCTGACCGCCGAAATTCCCTATGACATGGGGCGGGCCCATCCACTAGGATGGGTCTTCTTTTGCAACCGCGATGCGACCCAAGACCTCCGTTCCCAAAGCGCTTTCTGATCGCCGCAAGCCGCCGTGGCTCAAGGTCCGCGCGCCGGGCGGCGAGAACTACGTGTTCTTGAAGGGCGTGATGCAGAGCCGCGGCCTGCACACGGTGTGCGAGGAAGCGCGCTGCCCCAACATCGGCGAGTGCTGGGCGGCCGGCACGGCGACCTTCATGCTCCTGGGCGACGTGTGCACGCGCGCCTGTCGTTTCTGTGCGGTGAAGACTGGCAATCCGCGGCAGGTCGTGGACGAGGGCGAGCCGCGCCGCGTGGCAGAGGCGGTGCAGGCGATGCGGCTGCGCTACGTGGTGCTCACGTCGGTCGATCGCGACGACCTGGCGGACCAGGGATCGGGGGTGTTCGCGCGCACCGTCGCGGCGATCAAGGCAGCGGCGCCCGCAGTGCTGGTCGAGTCGTTGATCCCGGACTTTCGCGGCGACCGCGAGTGCCTGCGGGTCATCGCCGCGGCCGGCGGCGAGGTGGTCGCGCACAACGTCGAGACCACCCGCTCGCTCACCCGCAAGGTGCGCGATCGGCGCTGCGACTTCGACCAGTCGTTGCGGGTGCTGCGCGCGCTCAAGGACATGCGCCCGGAGCTGATCACCAAGTCGTCGATCATGCTGGGCCTGGGCGAGAGCGCCGAGGAGGTCGACGAGGCGCTGCAAGATCTGCGTGCGGCGCAGGTCGACATCGTCACGCTCGGTCAGTACCTCCAGCCGACGCCGCT
>JAXMBY010000101.1:0-11382 GCA_046349655.1 Planctomycetota bacterium | reverse complement strand
GCGAGCAAGCTCGCGACCGTGACCGCCGCTCCTGGCGACAGCTTCTGCAGCGCGTCCTGCACCGGCCGCGTGAGGCTGGTGCGCGCGACCTCCTGATCGAGCATCAGCAGCGCGAGCGCGAGCTTCTCGCCAGCGAGGCGATGCCGGTCGAGCGGCATGCGGTCCACGTCCGCGAGCCGAATCCCGTCGCCCGCCGCGGCGTGGGCGCTGGCGCGAGCTTGATAATCGTCTACCAGGCGCCGGGCGACGTCGCCGTGGTCCTGCTCGAGCGCGCGCAGGCCAAGGTAGCGCGTGACGCCTTCGCCGAGGGCGGGATGATGCTCGTCCACCTCGAACCCGCGCGCCGACAGCTGCGACCTGGCCACGCTGGTGGCGAGCAGGTCGAGGAGATCGGGACTGTCCTGGGCGAAGCCGAGCAAGCTCGCGCGCGGCAGCACCACCAGCCGGCCCGAGGCGAACGGGGCCGCCACCGGTGCCGGCAGCAGCCTGAGCGGACCCTGGGGCGCGTCGCTCGTGCCGAGCAGCTCCTGCGTGGCGGCGGACAGCTGGCCGGCGAGGGCGAGCCAGCGATGCGCGCGCGGCGCGCTGATCTCTGGCAGCGCCGCGATCTCCAGCGTGGACGGCGAGTCCTCGCGAATCGGCCGGTAGGGACCGTAGGCGATCACCATTGCGGGTCGCGGCGTGCGCACGTGGAAGATCTGCTGCAGCGGCGGGTCCTCGGCCTCCTGGCGCTGACCGGGCGCAATGCCCACCCACAAGTAGCGTGATGCACCCGGGTCGGGGGGATCTGCCGGGTGTGCAACCAGGCGATAGGGAAACCGGGATGACGGCGATCCGCCGCTCAGACGCCGGCGCAGGTCGCTGTGCCCGATCGGCGTGATCAGGTCCTTCTCCTGCACGACGAGCTCGCCGCCCGGGGCGGCGTCGAGGTCGACCGCGTACTCGAACTCGAGCTCGGTGGGATCGCCGGCGGCCAGCGCCTGCCGCAGCGTGACCGGCACGACGGTGTAGTAGCCGGCGTCACCCGCCGAGTTGAGCGTGCGGACCGCGCCTTCGCCGACGCGCCGGCCATGCTCGTCGCGCACGCTGGTGAGCGCCACCGGGTGGTCCGGCGCCAGCGCGAACACGAGGTGCGACTGTGCGGCCGGCGCGCTGTGCGAGGCGCGCACCGTGCAGGTGAACAGCAGCCGGGCCTTGTCGGGAACCGCGTGCACGACGATGTCCTGATACTCGATCTTGAGCTCGGGCCCGTCGGGGATGGTGCGGCACGCCGCGACCAGGAAGAACATGGGCACGCAGGCGAGGCGGTTCGTCATGAGCTCCATCTTGTGCGCCCGATGGCGCTGCGCGCAAGAGGCGGCCTGGCGATCGCGCCGGGGGGCACGCGCCTCAAAGGAAATGCACTTCTCCGCGATCGTCGATGGTGTAGCGCGGTCGCGGCAGCGCCGGGTCCACCGGCACCACCAAGCAGAGCGCCGGATCCGGTGCCGGCACCGACCCGGAGTCGAGCGCTCGCGCTTCCGCGAGCAGCGGCGCAATCTGCGCGGCGAGCTCGCTGACCACGATCCCGGCGATGGTGGGCCGGCTCAGCTCGCCAAGCTTCGCGGCTGCGTACGCGAACAGCTTCGCGGCGCCGGCGTGGTTGCCGTTCTGGCGGTGATGCAGGCCCACGTCCGCCTGGATCAGCGCCTGCACGAACAACTTGTCCTCGCCCACCTTGGCCATCCAGAGATCCTCGAGGACCTCGTGGGCTTCGAAGTAGCGTCCCTCGTTGATCAGCCGCAGCCCTTCGACCAGTCGCGGATCGTGCGCTTCCACGTCAGTCGACCAGGCGCGGCACGCGCACGATCGCGGGGTCGGTGAAGCGATCGGTCTCGTCGCGGCTGCGGGTCGCGAACTCGGTCACGATCGCACCGGCGGGGCCCGCCTGGAACCAGTGCCTGGTGTTCGGCACGAGCGTGTGCTGGTCGCCGGGCAAGAGCACGATCTCGTGCCACACGGTGAACGTCGATTCCTTGCCGGGCGGCAAGCGCGCCCTGGGGTTTGCCGTGCGGGCGCCCGGAACGTAGAGGTAGACCTCGCCGGCGCGGCACCGGAACGTCTCTTCCTTGCCGGGTTCACCCGCCACGTCGGGATGCAGGTGCTCCGGGCAGATCTGCCCCGGGAACAGCACGAGTTCCTTGGCGCAGACGCGCGCGGTGTTCACGTACACGAACAGCTGCAGGCCGATCTGCGCCAGCATGCCGAGGCCAAAGTCGGCGACCTCGATCCGTTCGCGCTCGGCGGCGCTTAGAATGACCTGCGCCTCGGCGAGCTTCTGCGCGGCCCGGGTGCGAGCGTCCAGAACTTGAGCGCGATCGAGCATGAGCCCTCCGTGGTCGAGCGGCGGTCTCTTGACTGAGGTTAGCATCTCTCGTGACCGAATCCAGTCATCGATCAGGGCGGCGGGTGCGCTACACGGGAACGCATCCGCGCCGGTTCGTGGAGCGCTACAAGGAGCTCGACCCGGACCGACATCCGGGCATGCACGCGGTGGTGCGGGCGCGCGGCGGCACGCCGGCGGGAACACACGTCGCGATCATGGTGCCCGAGGTGCTGGCGGTGCTGGCGCTGCGGTCCGGCGACATCGTCGCCGATGCCACCCTGGGCCACGGCGGCCATGCGCTCGAGCTGTGGCGCCGGGTTGCTCCGGCGGGGCGTCTGATCGGTTTCGACGTCGATCAACGCGAGCTCGACCGCGCCAGCGCGCGGCTGCGTGCGGCGGGCGTGCGCCTGACGGTGCATCGCATGCACTATGCCGGGCTCGGCAGCGTGCTCGCGAGCGACGCGCTCGACGGCTACGATGCGATCCTCGCGGACCTCGGCTGCTCGAGCATGCAGCTCGACGATCCCGCGCGCGGCTTCAGCTACAAGCATGACGGCCCGCTCGACATGCGCATGGATGACCGCCTGCGCACGACCGCCGGCGACCTGATCCGCGAGCTCTCGCAAGGCGAGCTCTCGGCGGCGCTGCGCGACCTCGCCGACGAGCCCGATCACGAGCGCATCGCGGCACGCATCGCCTTCGAGCGCGCCAGGTCGGTGATCGCGAGCACGCGCGACCTGCGGCGAGTGGTGTTCGCTGCCAAGGGCATCACGCAGGAACAGTGGCGCGAGCGCGCGCGGCGCGACCAGCGCACACTGCACCCGGCCGCGCGCACGTTCCAGGCGCTGCGCATCCTGGTCAACGACGAGCTGCGCGGGCTCGAGCAATTCCTGCGCGTGCTGCCCTACTGCCTGCGCCCCGGCGGGCGCGTCGCCGTGCTGTCCTTTCACCGCGGCGAGGACGAGCGCGTGGCGGAGGCGTTCCGCGCGGGACGCCGATGTGGTATCTATGCCGCCATCGCCGAAGCGCCGCTCAAAGCCGGCGCGGCAGAGCGGCGGTCGAACCCGCGCAGCGGTTCCGCGCGGCTGCGCTGGGCGCAACGTGATCCATCCTGCAGCTCATGACCGAGCACCTGAACGATCTGGTGGCGCGTGCCAGCCGCGGCGAGCTCCCCGCCGTCGAGCTGCTGCTCGCCCGCTACCTGCCCGGGTTGCGCGCCTTCATCCGGCTGCGCGCCGGCGCGCTCGTGCGCCAGAAGGAGTCCACCTCGGATCTCGCGCAGTCGGTGTGTCGCGAGATCTTGCAGCATGCCGAGCGGTTCCAGTTCCAGGGCGAAGCTGGTTTCAAGCACTGGCTGTACGCCACCGCGCTGCGCAAGATCTGCAACCGCCACGAGTACTACGGTGCGGGCAAGCGCGACGCCGCCAAGGAAGTGTCGCTCGACCAGACCGCGTCAACGCCAGGCGATGATCAGCTGCTCCAGTGCTATCGGCGCTTCTACACGCCGAGCCAGCAGGCGATGATGCGCGAGGAGCTGGGTCGGGTCGAGCTTGCGTTCGAGCGGTTGCCGGAAGAATATCGCGAGGTCATCGTGCTGGCGCGCGTGGTCGGTCTCACGCGTGCCGAGATCGCCGAGCGCATGGGTCGCAGCGAAGGCGCCGTGCGCACGCTGCTCTCGCGCGCCCTGGCGCAGCTTGCGCATCTTGTGGAGAGGGGCAACGAGCAGACATCGTGACCCGAGGGCCGGCGGTGCGATCAGGGCACGCGGAACACGGCGCTCAGCTGGCACTGGCTGCAGCGGACGCGTACCATGGCCTGCCCGCCGTGTGCCGGGTCGACCTCGCTGCGCCAGCGCGCTTCGAGGTGCTTGCAGTGCGGGCAGATCGCCTGGCCAACGCGGCTCTTCATGGGCGCGAGGCCAAGCTGCTTGCGCAGCTTGCTCACCTGCTTCTCGGTGTAATGCTCGCGCTCGAGGTCTGACATGATCGATGCCGCCGATCCGACATGCACGAGATCCTGAGACAGGGCAATCTGCACGACGTCGCGGACCTGCTGATGGCACCCGCGCGCTCGGGCATCGTGCTGGCGCGGCCGTTCCTGAAGCGCCTCGCGCTCGACTTGAATCTGTCGGGCAGTGCGGTCGTGCGCAAGCAGTTCCTGGAGAACTTGTTCCGCGAGGCGGGTCGCGCGGAGTGCCTCCCCGAGCTCTTCGCGGCGCTGATCGCGCACGCGCGGCGCGCGATCGATGACTACGATCGTCTGGGGCGGCGCGCGGCGATGCTGAGACGAGCCTTGAAGCACCACCGGGCGCAGGCGAAGCTGCTGGCGCGCGAGCTCGCGGCGCTGCGTCTCGAGGCCGAGCGGCTGCGCGCGCACAAGCGACGAACCACGTGACGAAGGCAAACATGAAGATGCTCGTGCTGCTGGCGCCCCTCCTGCTGGTGGGATGCGAGACCAACGACAAGATCAAGCGCGGCGACTGGGAGCTGGAAGGCACGACCAGCCTGGCCCGGCGCGAGAACGACTTCAGCGACCTGAACGCGGCCGAGCTCGACGTGCTGCTCAACACCGCCATCACCAGCGGCTTTCAGCTCGGGCCCGTGCTGGTGTTCGAGGCCAGCGATCAAGACTCGCGCGGCGGCGAGGACATCGACTCGATCGCCTATCTGTTCGGGCCCAACTTCCGCTTCAATCTCCCGGGCAAGGAGTCGCTGGTTCCGTTCGTCGATGCCGCGGTGGGCACCTATTATCTCGATGCCGACGTCCGGCTTGGCGACGGCACCCGGTTCAAGGGTGACGACAGCGGCCTGTTCTTCCAGGGTGGCGTGGGGTGCCGCTTCTTCGTCTCGGAGCGCGCGGCGATCAGCCTCGCGTTGCGCTACCGGCACATCGACATCAGCAGCGACCTCGGCGGCAGCGAGGACCTCTACGGCTTCTTCGGCGGCCTCTCGGTCCTGTTCTGAGCGTGCTCGCCACCCTCCCCGAGCCCGGCCGTTCCCTTGCTTCGACCCTGACAATTGTTGCAGATCTGGGACTCGACCGGCCTGAACAACCGCGGCACTCCAGGGGATCCCCATCGGCTCATCGCGATTTTTTCCGGCCCACTTTCCCGAGAAGCGTGCTTCCCAGTGGCACCCGCTTTTCGAGGGAACGCGATGGCGCTCGAGCCGATCAGGATCGACCCGGACACTCTGCTGCGCGACCAGCACCTGCTGCCGCCGCTGCCGGGGACGCTGGAGCGCGTGCTGTCTGCCATCCAGAACCGCCCCGGGGCCAGCTCCAACGAGGTCGCCGACCACATCGGCCGCGACCCGGCGATGGTCGCACACATCCTCAAGGTGGTGAACTCGGCGTACTACTCGGTCTCACCGCCGATCACCAACCTGCGCCATGCGATCGCCTACCTGGGACTGAACGAGATCGCTCGCATCGCCCTGGCGCTGTCGGTGATCCATGCACTCGAACCCGAGGACGGTGAGCAGGCGAAGTCATTCTGGCTGCACTCCTACCTGACCGCGGTCATTGCCAAGTTGATCAGCCGCCGCGTGCGGGGCGTGTACGACATCGACGACCTGTACTCGGCTGCACTGCTGCACGACATCGGCAAGCTCGTCTACCAGCGCCTGTACCCCAATCACTACCGCGAGATGCTGCGTTACTGCGAGCAGCACGGCTGCTTCCTGATCGCCGCCGAGGCTCACTACGAGCTGCCGTCGCACCTCACCTTCGGCGTGATGCTGAGCGACCGCTGGCGGCTGCCGAAGGCAGTGCGGCGCGCCGCCGAGTTCCACGAGCTGCCGCACTTGCAGTCGATCGGCGACCCGGATCACGCCAGCCCGCTCGACGTGCTCATCACCGTCGCCAACCTGCTCGCCTGCCTGCTGACCGAATCGCTGAACGTGAGCTTGCGCGCGGACGTGCAGCGAGAGGTGAAGCGGGTGCTCTCGCTCGGCGACGATCAGTTCTTGCTGTTGATGGGGGACGTGTACTCCCTGCGCATGCGGGCCGAGGAGACGATCGACTCCTTGCTCGCGTGAGTTTCCGGTTGCCTGCGCCGGCGGTACGGGTGAGGATGCGCCGCATGTCCTTGCCCGAAGTGCGTCTCAAGATCCGCGTGCGCGGCCGCCATCCGTGGTTCTTCCGCAAGATGGTGGACAAGCCCAGGCAGCCGCTGCCGGCCGGCGGCATCGTGCGCGTGGTCGATCGTGGGGGTGCGTTCGTCGGCATTGGCCTGTACAACGCGCGCTCGGAGCTGGCGCTGCGCCTGTTCAGCCACGAGCCGACCGAGGATGTGAACGCACGCCTCGCCTTGTTGCTCGAGACCGCCTTCGATCTGCGCGAGAACACGCTCGGGCTGGCGTCGGTCAGCAACGCGTATCGGCTGGCACACAGCGAAGGCGACGGCTTGCCCGGGCTGGTGCTCGATCTGCTCGGCGATTGGATCGTCGCGCAACCATTCTCGCTCGGCATGCTGAAGCTCATGGAGCACGTCGAGGCGTGCGCTGCGCGCCGCTATCCCGGCAAGCGCCTGGTGCTGAGCGTCGAGGAGGCTGCCGCCGAGCGCGAAGGCATGGGCAAGATCGCGCGCGTGCCGGCGCGCGAGACCGAGGTGGTCGAGCGCGGCGTGCGCTTCCGGGTGCTGCCAGCCTCGGGGCACAAGACCGGCTTCTTCGCCGATCAACGCGACAATCGCCAGCTGGTCCGCAACCTGGCGCGCGGCCGGCGCGTGCTCGATCTGTTCTGTCACGCGGGCGGCTTCGGCATCGCTGCCGCGCTCGGCGGTGCCAAGGCCGTGCTGGCCGTCGACCTCGACGAGGATGCGGTCGCCCAGGCGCGCAGCAACGCCGCGCTCAACAAGCAGCGCATCGATTGTCGCCACGCCGATGCGTTCGATGTGCTGCGCGAGGTCAAGCGCGGTGCGTTCGACCTGATCGTGCTCGACCCCCCCAAGTGGGTTGCGGGCAAGACGCAGATCGGCGATGGCCTGGTCCGGTATCGCGACCTCAACCGCATTGCCCTCGAGAAGTGCGTGCCGGGCGCGCTGCTGGTCACCTGCTCGTGCTCGGGCGCGGTGTCGGAAGAGCTGTTCCTCGCCACGTTGCGCGAAGCCGCCGCGGCCGCCGCCCGCGATGCGCGCGTGCTGATGATCCGCGGTGCCGGCGCCGATCACCCGGTGGCCCTCGAGTGCGCCGAGACGCGCTACCTGAAGGTGGTGGTGCTGCAGGTGCGTTGAGTCCTGCCTCACCGGCCATTGCGTCATCCCGCACGAGCAATCACGCATCTTGACGTCTTCTTGATGCGTTGCTTGCTGCTTTTGATCCCGTCTTGACGGCCGTTCAGCAGCGCGCGCGACTATCCTGACGCTGGTGTGCTCGATTCACGGCTGCTGGAGATGACCGATGGAACTCCTGTGTCTGGCGCTCGCCGTGGTGTTCTTCGCTGCGTCGGTGGCGCTCGTCGAGCTGTGCGACCGAGTGAAGTGAGGGACGCGCCATGCTGTACCTGATCAGCGCCGTCGTTGCGGTTGCCTTGCTCGCCTATCTGTTCGTCGTGCTGCTCGCCCCGGAGAAGCTCGAATGACTGGCCACGCGTGGCTGCAAGCGGGCGTCTATTTCGCCGTGCTGCTCGCGCTGGTGAAGCCGCTCGGGTGGTACATGGCCAGGGTGTACGAATGCAAGCCCTGCGGCCTCGACCGCGTGCTCGGACCGCTCGAGCAAGCGATCTATCGACTCGCCGGGCGGAGCGCGGTCAAGGAGATGACCTGGAAGGCCTATGCGCTTGCCATGCTGCTGTTCAACTTCGCCAGCTTCATGATGCTCAATGCCCTGCAACGCGTGCAGGCATGGTTGCCGCTCAACCCGCAGCATCTGCCTGCGGTCTCGGCCGACTCGGCATTCAACACGGCGGTGAGCTTCGCCAGCAACACGAACTGGCAGAGCTACTCCGGCGAGACCACGCTCAGCTACCTGACGCAGATGCTCGGGCTGACGGTGCAGAATTTCCTTTCGGCCGCTGCCGGCATGGCGGTGCTCGTGGCGCTGATCCGCGCCTTCACGCGCCATCCCGGCCAGCACCAGCACGCCGCGAACACGATCGGCAACTTCTGGGTCGATCTCACGCGCTCGACGCTCTACATCTTGCTGCCGCTGTCGGTGGTGCTCGCGCTCGCGCTGGGCTCCCAGGGCGTGGTGCAGACGCTGCGGCCGTATCAAACCGCGTCCCTGCTAGAACCCGGCATGGACGGTGACGGCAAGCCGATCACCGAGCAGACGATCGCGCTCGGCCCAGCCGCGTCGCAGGTCGCCATCAAGCAGCTCGGCACCAATGGCGGCGGCTTCTTCAACGTGAACTCCTCGCATCCGCTCGAGAATCCGACGCCGCTCTCGAACTTCCTCGAGATGCTCGCGATCCTCTTGATCAGCAGCGCGCTCTGCTACACGTTCGGCGAGATGGTGAAGGATCGACGGCAAGGCTGGGCGCTGCTGGCGGTGATGCTCGTGCTGCTCGTCCCGCTGTTCCTCTGGTGCTGGCACTCGGAGGCCGGCGGCAATCCTCGACTCGCTCGACTCGGCGTCGACCAGGCAGTCGCCGAGGCGCAGCCGGGCGGCAACATGGAAGGCAAGGAGGTCAGGTTCGGCGTCGTGAACTCCGCGCTCTGGGCCTGCGCGACCACGGCGGCCTCGAACGGCTCCGTGAACTCGATGCACGACTCGTTCACGCCGCTCGGCGGGCTCGTGCCGATGCTGCTCATGCAGCTCGGCGAAGTGGTGTTCGGCGGTGTCGGCAGCGGACTCTATGGCCTCCTGTTGTTCGCCATCATCGCCGTGTTCGTCGCCGGCCTGATGGTGGGGCGCACGCCGGAGTATCTCGGCAAGAAGATCGAGTCGTACGAGATGAAGATGGCGTCGCTCGGCGTCCTCGTCCCGTGCATTGCCGTGTTGCTGGGCACGGCGGTCGCCGTGGCGCTGCCAGCGGGCAAGACGGGCGTTGCGAACCCGGGTGCGCACGGCTTCAGCGAGATCCTCTATGCGTTCTCGTCGGCAGGCAACAACAACGGCAGCGCCTTCGCCGGTCTGAGCGCCAACACGCCCTTCTACAACCTGTCGCTCGGCATCGCCATGCTGCTCGCGCGGTACTGGGTGATGATCCCGGTGCTCGCGATCGCCGGCAGCCTGGTGAAGAAGAAGAAGGTTTCGGTCGGGCCGGGCACGCTGCCGACGCACACGCCGCTGTTCGTCGTCCTGCTCGCGGCCGTGGTGATGATCGTGGGTGCGCTCACGTTCTTCCCAGCGCTCGCGCTCGGACCGATCGTCGAGCACCTGCTGCTGGTCAACTGAAACGGGGCGAGATGGGCGCAGGAGATCGAGAATGTCCAGGCGTGGATTGCGTCGGGTGTACAGCCGCGAGATGGTCAAGACCGCGCTCGTGGACTCGCTTTGGAAGCTGAATCCCGCGTACCTGATCAAGAACCCGGTGATGTTCGTGGTCGAGGTCGTGAGCGTGCTCACGACCGGGCTCTGCATCCAGGCGCTCGCCGGACACGGCGAGGCGCCGGCGGGCTTCATCCTCGCCATCGCCGTGTGGCTCTGGATCACGCTCGTGTTCGCCAACTTCTCGGAGGCGATTGCCGAAGGGCGCGGCAAGGCTCAGGCCGCCGAGCTGCGGCGCAGCCGCACCGGCGTCGCCGCGAAGGTGCTGGTCGACCCTTCGAGCGTGAAGGGCCAGCCGGCGACCGACATCACCAAGGGAGAGATCTACATCGCTCCGGCGATCGACCTGCGTCGCGACCACGTCGTGCTGGTCGAGGCGGGAGACTTCATCCCCGCCGATGGCGAGATCGTCGCCGGCATCGCCTCGGTGGACGAGAGCGCGATCACCGGCGAGAGCGCGCCCGTGATCCGCGAAGCCGGAGGCGACCGCAGCGCGGTCACCGGCGGCACGCGCGTGCTCTCCGACTGGATCCTGGTGCGGGTCACGGCAAACCCCGGCGAGACCTTCCTCGATCGCATGATTGCGCTGGTCGAGGGCGCCAGGCGCAAGCGCACGCCCAACGAGCTCGCGCTCGTGATCCTGCTCGCCGGGTTCACGCTCGTCTTCCTGCTGGCGTGCTCCACGCTGCTGCCGTTCTCGCTCTTCAGCGTGGCCGCGGCCGGGCAGGGCGCACCGATCACGATCACGGTGCTCGCGGCACTGCTCGTGTGCCTGATCCCCACCACCATCGGCGGGCTGTTGCCGGCGATCGGCATCGCCGGCATGGACCGCTTGATCCGCGCCAACGTGATTGCCATGTCGGGCCGGGCGGTGGAGGCGGCCGGCGACGTCGACACGCTGCTGCTCGACAAGACCGGCACCATCACGCTCGGCAACCGCCAGGCGGTGAACTTCCTGCCGAGCGACGGCGTGGCGATCGCGGAGCTCGCCGATGCAGCGCAGCTCGCGTCGCTCGCGGACGAGACGCCGGAAGGTCGCAGCATCGTCGTGCTGGCGAAGGAAAAGTACGGCCTGCGCCCGCGCGGCCTGCACGCACGCAGCGCGCAGTTCGTGCCGTTCACCGCCCAGACGCGGATGAGCGGCGTCGATCTCGACGGCCGCGAGATCCGCAAGGGCGCTGCCGACGCCATCGAGAAGTACGTGAAGCGTCACGAGGGGCGCGTCCCGCGCGCGACGCGCGACGCGGTCGAGAGCATCGCTCGGCAAGGCGGCACGCCGCTGGTCGTGGCCGACCGGGGGCGGGTGCTCGGCGTGATCCACCTGAAGGACATCGTCAAGGGCGGCATCAGGGAACGCTTCGCGCAGCTGCGCAGCATGGGCATCAAGACCATCATGATCACCGGCGACAATCCGCTCACGGCCGCCGCGATCGCGGCCGAGGCGGGGGTCGACGACTTCCTCGCCGAGGCCACGCCCGAGGCGAAGCTGACCCTGATCCGCAGCTCGCAGGAGGGTGGCCGGCTGGTGGCGATGACCGGCGACGGCACCAACGATGCGCCGGCGCTCGCGCAGGCCGACGTGGCGGT
>JAXMBY010000100.1:0-11909 GCA_046349655.1 Planctomycetota bacterium | reverse complement strand
CGAATACTCGTAGCCAGAACGGTAGGTGGAGCAGGCGCCGAGCGTGGCCACGAGCGCGAAGGCGAGGAAGCGCATGATCATCATTCTCCAGGTGTGCTTGTGGGCAAGACCGATTATAGCTGAGCCCGAGCGAGGTGGTTCTGCGTCATGAGTCTGCAGATCGATCTGAGCGGTCGGGTGGCGCTGGTGACCGGTGCCTCGCGCGGCATCGGCCGCGCCTGCGCGCTGGTGCTGGCGCGGGCCGGTGCCGACGTGGCGATTCACCATGCGACGAACGCGCGCGCAGCAGCCGCGGTCGCCGCCGAGGCTCGGGTCCTGGGCGTGCGCGCCGACACGCTCGCGTCCGATCATGCGCAGTCGCAGGACGGCGCCGAGATCGAGCTGGTCCGGCAGGTGGTCGAGCGGTTTGGAAGCATCGACGTGCTGGTCCCGAGCGCCGGCATCTGGAAGCGCGCGCCGATCACCGAGATGACCGCGGCGCAGCTGGACGAGATGCTCGCCATCAACCTGCGCGCGCCGATGCTGCTCGCGCGCGCCGCCGCCGCGCGCATGATCGCCGGCGGCCGCGGCGGCTCGATCGTCTTCATCGCCTCGACCGCCGGCCAGCGCGGCGAAGCGTGGCACTCGCACTACGCGGCCACCAAGGGTGCGGTGATCTCGGTGACCAAGTCGCTCGCGCACGAGCTGGCGATGCATCGCATCCGCGTGAACTGCGTCGCGCCCGGCTGGGTGAAGACCGACATGACCCGCGCCGCTCTCGGCGGCACCGCCGGCGACGAGATCCGTCGGGCAATACCGCTGGGCGACGCTGGCGAGCCCGAGGACATCGCCCACGCGGTGGCGTTCCTCGCCAGCCCGCTCGCGGCGTTCGTGACGGGTGAGATCTTCAACGTGAATGGCGGTGCCGTGCTGTGCGGCTGAAGGACATTCGCAAACGACCCTGGTGAGGAGCGCCGACGATGATTCTCGAGATCGTCTGGGTGATGGCCGCACCCGCGGCGAGCGAGGACAAGGACTACACATCGCTGCCGCCCGAGCCGGCGGCGACGTTCGAGCGCGTCTCGGCGATCGGCACGAGCGTGGCGCCGGCCATCGAGCTGGTGCAGCGGGCAACCGGCGGCGTGGTGCGTGCCGCGCAGGTCGATCTCGCCGGCGTTCACCCGACCATCCGGCTCGAGGTGTGCGCGCGCGACGCGACGCTCGACGTCGTCGTCGACGCTGCCGACGGCAAGATCGTGAGCCAGAAGACGCGCGGGCGCTTTCCGGGCGATCCCGTCGATGGCAAGTGGATCGAGACCGGGTCGGGCCTCAAGTACTTCGAGCTGGCGGTCGGATCGGGCGCGCAGCCGAAGAGCAAGGCGACGCGAGTCAAGGTGCACTACACCGGCTGGCTCGTGGACGGCACCAAGTTCGACAGCTCGTTCGACCGCGGCGAGGCGTACATCACGCCGTTGAACCAGGTCATCGCTGGCTGGTCCGAAGGCGTGCTCGGTATGAAGGTCGGCGGCAAGCGCAAGCTCATCATCCCGTACGACCTCGGCTATGGAGTCGAGGGCACACAAGGCATTCCCGGCCGCGCGACGTTGATCTTCGACGTCGAGCTGATGGAGATCCTGGACGAGCTGCCGCCCTCGCCGGAAGCGCAGCGCCTCGAGGCGATCCAGGCGGCGAACCAGCAGCTGATGCGGGCGTTCAGGGCGGGCGACTTGAAGGGCGTTGCGGCGATGTACGCCGACGATGCCGTGCTGCTCGGCCCGAACCAGCTGCGCATCGAGGGCCGCAAGGCCATCGACGACTACTGGGCCGGCCTCAAGCATCCGGTCGACTGGCAGCTCGAGGTCTTGAGCCTCGATGGCCAGGACGATCTCGTGCACCAGATCGGTCGCTCGGTCCTCACCACCGAAGACGATCAAGGCAAGTGCAACCGAGCTGAGGTGTTGTTCGCCGTCATCTGGCGCCGGCAGCAGGACGGCAGCTACAAGGTCGCAGTGGATGCGTACTGGCCGGCGGGATGAGCGGCCGCCGATCGCGTCGCGCCATCACTTGCGCGGCGGCGATGGTTCTGCAGAGCCCGGCCAACCGTACTCGCGGGCGATGCTCGCCAGCACGTCATCGACGAAGCCGTCGTCGTTGTTGCTGTTGATCATGATCGCGGCGCCCTTGCCTTGCTCGGCGAAGGCGACCAGCGACGCATCGAAGCCCTCGTCGCGACCGTTGTGGGAAAAGCGCAGCTGTTCGCCCTTGCCGTTCAGGTTGAAGCCGAGCCCCCACGTGCCGCTCTGGACGCTCAGCATCTCCAGCGCCGTTGCCGTGGGCAGCAGCCCGTCCTTGCCGCCGAGCGATTCCTGGATCGCGATCGCGAACGACGCCAGGTCGCTCGCGGTCGTCCACAGTCCGGCCGCGGCCATCTCCGGATACACGTGCCACTTGCCCGCCACCCTGGCGCCGCTCGCGTAGTGGCCGGTGGCGGCGAGCGGCGCGAGCTCGTCGGGCAGCGGCTGCCGGTAGGTGCTGTGGGTCATGTGCGCCGGCTGCAGGACCGCGCGCTCCATGAAGTCGGGGAACGGCTCGTGCAAGAGATCGATCAGCATCTGCTGCATGACGGTGTAGCCGCCGCCCGAGTAGCGCCAGCGCGTTGCCGGCAAGATGTCGACGCGGATCGGCGGGCTGTTCGCGGGCGGCTTGCCATCGAGCACATCGATCAGCGCCGGGATGGGTGCATTGCGCTCGTAGCCGCCGAACCCGTGCACGGTCAAGCCGGCGCTGTGGCTCATGATCTCGCGCAGCGTGACCCGGCGATCGCGCAGGAGCTCGTTCACCGGCACCTGCCATGACGCGAGCGTCGCGTTCACGTCGGCGTCGAGGCCGAGCTTGCCCTGGGCGACCAGGGTGAGCACGCCGGCCGCCGCGACCGGCTTGCTGATCGAGCCCGCCTGGAAGCGCGTCTCGGTGGTCACGCGCTGCTCGCTGCCCAGCTCGCACACGCCGTAGCCCTTGGCCCAATCCAGCGCACCATCGTCGATCACGGCGATGCTCATGCCGGAATGCCGCGGGCGCGCATCTCGTCCGCGATCGATCGCTTCCCGCCGATCTGGCCCTTGCCGGCGACCCGCGGCAGGAGGCCTTGCTCGATGCGGGCGATGCGCTCGGCCAGCGCACCACCGTGATCACGCTCGTCGACCGACGAGGTGGCACCGAGCGCGCTCGCCACGAGCAAGATCCGCGCCTGCGGCTCTGCGGTGTCGCAACTCCATTCCTCCGGTGGTGGCGGGCGTCGCAAGCCGGATCACGTCCGTGACGTTCCGGTCATGCGTTCGTCACCCTGGCTCGCCGACGGCTTGCCTGCGCGCGCGCGGCTTCCCCGCGACCTTGCGCTTGCGCGCCTTGACCGAGCGCGTCCTGGCTCGCCCGGCGCGTGCCGGACGCGTCCTTGCCGCGCCAGTCCCGGCGAGCTCGAGCCCGAACATCTCGGCGAGCGCATCCGACTGCAGCACGCGGCCGCTTCCGGCAGCCTCGGTCGCCATCGGCAGGCCGCTGCCGGCGCTCGCGATCAGCTCGCTCTCGTTCACACCTCGCAGCGCGAACAAGAGCTGCGGCGCTTGATCGAGACGGGCGCCCACACCATAGAGCACCGCGGCAACGTGCTTGCACATCGACGCCCAGTCGGGACAGGTGCAGGAGAACTCCATCTCGCTCGGCGTGGGAAACAGGCCGGTCGCCTCGCGACAGATCCGTTCCATGACCGGCTGCGACAACCGCCCTTGCAGCAATGCGACCAAGGAGTCGATGCCCGCCGCGCAGTCGGCACGGATCGCGGCCCATTGCTTCCTCGGCACCGGCGCCACCTTGACCGCCACGCGATACAGGCTCGAGCCGCTCACCAGCGCGCGCGCTTCACCGGCGGCGACCTCCAGGTGCACGACCGACCCGTTGCGCGCATAGGTGCGGCCGCGCGGCAGGCGATTCTCGTAGTCGCTGTAGCGCTCGAGATTGTCGCACCACGCCTTGCCCCAGAACGTGTGCGCGATGACGCGCCCGTCGATGACCACCGGCGTGATTGCCTGGCCGCGCTGCGCGAGCCGCTGCGTCTCGCGCGCCGCGATCATGCGGCGCCGCGCCACGGGCACATAGGGTCGCCAGCCAAACCGCATGCCTCACTCCTTGATCACCGCGTTCAGGTCGAGGGCGATGAGCTCGAGCAGCTCCGCGTCTTTCAGCTCGGTGAGCTTGAGCTCGGCGCTGCCCTCGAGCAGATCGCGCGACAGCTGCTTCTTCGACTCGATGAGCCCATCGATTCGCTCGTCGATGGTACCCCGGCAGATGAACTTGTGCACCAGCACATTCTTCGACTGGCCGATGCGGAAGGCGCGATCGGTGGCCTGGTTCTCGACCGCGGGATTCCACCAGCGATCGAAGTGCACGACGTGCGTGGCGGCGGTGAGGTTCAGGCCAGAGCCGCCCGCCTTGAGCGACAGCACGAAGAACGGGATCGTCTCGTCATCCTGGAACTGCCGCACCAGCTCCTGCCGCTGCTTCACTGGGGTGGCGCCGTGCAGGACCAGGCCATGGTGGCCGAACACCTGCTCGAGGAACGCGGCGAGCGGATCGGTCAGCTCGCGGAACTGGGTGAACACGAGCACCTTCTCCTGCTTGGTCGCGATCACCTCGCACAGCTCGCGCAAGCGCCGCCACTTGCCGCTCTCGCTCTCTGCCCAGGAGCCATCGCCGAGCCAGTGCGAAGGGTGGTTGCAGATCTGCTTGAACCGCATCAGGAAGGCGAGCACCACGCCCTTGCGGCGGATCCCGTCCCGCGCCTGCTCGAGCTGCTGCGCGAGCTCGTCCACGGCTTGCTGATAGAGCGCCACCTGCTTGCGGCTCAGCGCGCAATAGGCCTTGAGCTCGGTCTTGTCCGGCAGGTCGTCGATGACCGAGCGATCGGTCTTGAGCCGGCGCAAGATGTACGGGCGCACGAGCTCGCGCAACGCGGCATACGGGTTGCTCTGCTGGGCGATGCGCTTGGTGTACGCGCTGAATTCCCGGGCGGAGCCGAGCAGGCCCGGGTTGATGAAGTCGAAGATCGACCAGAGGTCGCCCAGGCGATTCTCGATCGGCGTGCCGGTGAGGGCGATGCGCGCGCGCGACGCGAGCCGCTTCACCGCCCTGGTCTGCTTCGCGTCCGGATTCTTGATTGCTTGCGCCTCGTCGAGAATCACGAGCTGCCACGGCGTGCTGGCGAGCCACGGCAAGCGCAGGAGCGATCCGTAGCTCGTGATCACGACATCGGCATCGGCCACCGCGCGGGGTGCTGGCCCTTGCAGCTCGCTCGCGGACATCGCCGAGGAGTGCGCGACCAGCACGCTCAGGCTCGGCGCGAATCGCTCGATCTCGGCCGCCCAGTTGGCGAGCAGCGACGCCGGCGCCACCAGCAGGTTCGGTCGCGAAACGGAGCCGCCGCGCTGCACGAGCAGGAGCGCCAGCACCTGGATGGTCTTGCCGAGACCCATGTCGTCCGCGAGGCACGCGCCGAGGCCGAGCGTGGACAGGAATCGCAGCCAGCGCACGCCCACCTGCTGGTACGGCCGCAGCGTGCCGTTCAGAGCCGGGCCGGGGTCGACACGATCGAGCTCCTCCGGTGCGCGCAGCCCGCGCAGCACCTCGGCCAGCCACGGCCCGGCGACCACCCCCGACCAGGAGGACTCCGCGAGCTCGGCGGCATCGCTCTGGATGCCGGCGCCGGCGATCATGCGCATCGCCTCGACGAACGTGAAGCCGCCCTCTCTGGCGAGGCGCTCCGCGCGTTCGAACCGCTCGATCGCGTGCCGCAGCCGCGCCTGGTCGACCTCGACCCACTGGCCGCGGACCAGTGCGAGCCCGCTCGCGCCTTGCAGGAGCTGCTGCACTTCCGCGGCGCTGAGCGGCTCGCCACCGAGCGTGACCTGCATGTCGAAGTCGAGCAGCGCATCGGCGCCGAGCCGGCCTGGTTCCTTGGCGCCGATCTTCGCCGTCACCTGCGCGCGCGGCGGCCGCCCGGAACGCCAGTGGGCCGGCATGCGCACGACGACCCCCGCGCGCTCCAGCTGCGACACATCCGCGAGCAGCTGCAGTGCTTCGCCCGCGGACCAGCGCAACGGATGGAAGATCTCGCCGGCATCGACCATCGCTTTCAGCCACGGGCAGAGCTCGGCGGCGCGCTGCACCGGCACCAGGAGCGACAGGAGCTTCTGCTTGTTCGCGGCGCCGGCATACTCGCGCAGCGCTTGCCCGAGCGGGACGTGCTGTGCCTTGCCGCGCGCGGACATGCTGCTCGTGTAGGTGGCGAGGAAGGCGAACGGCGCCTCCGGGTCGGAACGATTCTCGGCGAGATTGAAGTGCACGCGGCCGACGACGTTCCAGGAGGGATGCAGGCTCTTCAAGAAGCTCGCGACCGGCACGTGCGATCGCGCATGCTCGGCTGCGAACGCGGCATCGATCTCTTGCCACAGCACGTGCAGCACGTCCGCGGTCAGGTACTCGGCCCCGGGCATGGGCGGCACCGATGCGGCGAGCGCGGCGAGCGTCTCGTGCTCCGGCGGCGCGATCTCGCCGCTTGCGTCGCGCGCGCAAACCGCGGCGACGTAGCGGCTGGCAAACTCGCGCCAGTACGCGAGCACTGGCGGCAGCGGCTGGGCGACCTCGGCGCCGCCGAGCTGCAACAGGCCCTGCCCGGCCCCGCGCTCGAACGCGCGCGCCAGACGCTCGCCGACGGCATGCTCGAGCTCGGGAGCATCGTCGGCGCGCCTGAGCTGGAGCCGGCCATGGGGCGTCAAGCACGGGATCAGGCGAAGGTCGTCTTGCTGGGGCATTGGATCCAGTGGTTCGAGAGCGGCAGCGCAGGGTCGCATCGCTGCCCGCGCAGCCGGATCGCACCGATTGGACACGGTTGCCACGCGGCCGTCAAACGGCTGTGCGGCGCGATCATGCGCGCCGCCGCTCGGCAGTGCAATGCAAGCGCCGAAAAGAGGGCTGACCCACGGTGGGGGTGGGTCGCATCCCGAGCGAGCCGGTGCGGTCAGCTCAGGCTCTCGGCGCTGTAGCGCGCGATCAGGCCGGTCTCCACCGCGTGCCGGTGCACCCTCCTGAAGAACGCGTACGCGAGCACGATGTCGAGCAGCGCGAGGGCGCCGCCCAGGAGCAGCGCGCCCCACGAGGCGGAGCCGCCGGCGACGATGGTGCGCATGGTCTCGAACACGTACGCCGGCGGCAGGAGGTGCGCCACGTGCTGCATCCACGGCGGCAGCGTCGAGAGCGGATAGAACACGCCGGCGAACGGCGAGATGATCGCGGGGATCGGCCACACGAACCATTCCGATGCCGGGCCGAGCCGCAGCACGATGGCGCTGCCGAGCACGCCGAGCGCGATGCCGAACAGGAACAGCACCAGCAGGTACGGGACGAGCAGCGCGCCGTGGACGGCGAACGACAAGCCGAACGCGGTGGTCGCGAGCGCCAGCATCACGCTCACGCCAATGATGCTGGTGGTGATGCTCGCGAGCACCAGGCCGCACACGTACTCGGCGATCGTGAGTGGGGTCGCGAACACGTTCAAGAAGTTGCGCGACCACACGTCCTCGAAGAACGCCGTGGTCACGCCCTGCATGACGCGGATGAAGAAGTCCCAGAACAGGACCGCGCCCAGCAATGCGGGCACGAAGTCGAAGCCAGCGGCGGCGACCGCGTTCAGGTAGCGGGTGATGAACCCCCACAGCACCATGTCGATCGCCACCCAGATGAACAGCGGCAGGACGCGCGCAGGGCTGCCGCGCAAGAGGTAGAGCTGCCGCAGCACGAGCGCGGCGATGCGACGTGCTTTCATGAGGCGTCGAGCGCGAGCGTCAACGGCTCGCGCGCCAGGCTGATGAACAGTTCCTCGAGCGTCGCCTTGCCGTGCTCGTGCGGCAGGGTCCTGGGATTCCCTGCCAGCAGGATCTTGCCGTGCGCGAGGAACAGCACGCGGTCGCACACCTGCTCCACCTCGTACATGGTGCGAGGTCCACAGCACGCCGCCGGTGCCGCGCGCGGCGAACGCGCGGATGCGCGCCGGATGTCGGCGTCGCCGGATCGAGCGACGCTGTGGGCTCGTCGAGCAACAGCAGGTGCGGCCGGTTGAGCAACGCCTTGGCGAGCGCGACCCGCGTCTGTTCGCCCGAGGACAGCACGCCGCACCGAGTGTGGCGCAGCCGCTCCAGATCGAGCTCGTGCAGCAGCTCATCGATGGTCTGGCGCAAGGGCGTCACCCCGTAGAGCAGGCCGAACACGCGCAGGTTCTGCAGCACGCTCAGGTTGCCCGGCAGCGGCGCGTACACCGCCGCGAAGTTGGTGCGCTCGAGCGCGCGCGATCGCTGCGTGGCGAGATCGAGCCCCTCGATCTCAATGGTGCCCGCGGTCGGCTCGAGCACACCCAGGATCATGCTGGTGATGGTGGTCTTGCCGGCGCCGTTGGGACCGAGCAGGCCGACGATCTCGTTCGGTGCCACGGTGAACGACACCCCGTCGACCGCGACTGCCGTGCGATACACCTTGCGCAATTCGATCACCGACAGCACGGTTGGCATGATGGCCCTGGTCACGCATGGGAATCGGCAGGTCGAACGTGAGCATAGCGCGTTCCGCCGGCGGGGCAAGGTGAGCATGCTCCCGGTGCGAGCGCGGCGCGCGGCGATCAGAATCGCACGTGCAGCCCGAGCATCACCGCCGGCGAGCGCAGCGTGAGCTCGTTGCCGTCCTCGTGCGAGTGCAGCTCGCCGTCCCAGTACTGATACTGCAAGCCGAGGTCGATGCCGAGCCAATCGGTCAGCGTGGCGGACAGGAACGCCTGCGCCGTGATCATGCGTGCCGACATCGACACTCGGCCGCCCTCCGCGAACGGCGTCGGCCAGCGATGCAGGTACGTGCCGACCACGCGCGCCTCGAGCGTGAGCCAGGAGCAGAGCCGCGACTCACCGGCGACGCCGACCACGGGATAGGGCAGGAACTGCCACCAGTACTCCTTGGTCATGGTGGTGCCTTGCTCGATCGCCAGGCTGAAGTTCGGATACTCGAAGCCCAGCACCGGACCGAACCAGCGCTCGCGCTCGCCGGCGGTGAACGCTTGCTTGAACGCCGCCGAGCCGCGCACGAACAGGAAGCGGCTGCTGACGTCGAACGGCCGGTTGCCGGCGAACGTGGCCTCGTCGTACGCGAAGTCGTGATCGAGCTCGCCGCTGCCGGACGGGCCGAACATGTCCGCCTCGAGCACGAGCTGCAGTGCCTGCGAGTCGCGCGCCAGCTCGAAGTGCAGACCGGTGGACGAGTCGAGGTGGAGGTCGTGATCGAGGTCGAGGTGCTCGGGTTCGCTGTCGTGCTCGCGCACCTTGGTCGCGCCGGCGAAGCTGCGCAGCGTCGCCGACCAGCGGAACATCCACTCCGGTTCGGCCCGATCATCGGCGCTGCTCGAGCCGGCGCTCTGCCCGAGCGCGGCGATCAGCGCGAGCGCATGCCAGGGGATCATGACCGCGCACTATCGACCATGGCAGCGGCACGCGCAAGCAGTTCTCGACCTCGCAATCCTGCACTTGCCGTTCGCAGGCGTGCGAACCTGCCGCCGGCAGCTGCAGGGTCGCGCGGTGCGCGCGCGGCATGTCGGTTGCAACGATCCAGCCATCGCTTCCCATGGAGACCGTTCATGAATCACCGCATCTTGATGGTTGCCGACTCGCGTGACGGCGAGACCGCCGCGATCGCACGCTACTTGCAAGCCAATCACTACGACGTCGACACCGTCGCCAACATGGCGCTCGCGAGCGAGGCAGTGCGTGCTTCGCCGCCTGAGCTCATCCTGGTTCCGGCGGCTTGCCTGGATTGCCCGGCGCTGCCGATGATCCGTGCGCTGGCGCGGGTGAGTCCGATCGCCGTGGTGTTCCTCGCCGAGAGCGACGCCGTCGACCTGGTCGAGTTCCTGGGCGACATCCCGTGCGTGATCGGCGTGCTGGCACGCCCGGTGGCGCGCGATGCGCTGCTCGATCTGGTGGCGGCGGCTCTCGTCAGTCGCAACGAGCGCGATCGGCCGCCGGTGCGCGGCCGCGTGATCGGCGGCGCGCGGCCACGCGATCGCCACGAGCGCGTGCGCCCGGCCTGATCGCGGCGCGGTTCAGAACAGGTTGCAGAGGAACGGGGCGGTGCCGGCGAGATGGAACAGCTCGAGCAGGCTTGCCGCCGGGAACGGCCATGGCGCGGCGGTGCGCACCTGCGCGGCGTCGCGCGCGCGCTGCTCTGGATCGTCGAGCCACGACGTGTCCGCACGCCAGTCCAGCGTGGCCAGACCCACGTGCTCGCGCCAGCGCGCGAACGCCGCGCCAACAGCGAGCTGCCAGCCGATGCCGAGTGCGGTCGCGTCCCAGTGCGGCGTCCTCGGTTGCGTGAGGCAGCGCGCGGCGAAGTCGCGATGCAGCTCGGCGAGCGTGCGCGCCCTATCCGCTTGCAGCCGCTCGCGCCAGCGCGCGACCAGCTCGGCAGGAGACGCCGCGGCGAGCACGTCGCGGACATCAGCTCGTCCAGCCGCGCGCTCTGTGCAGCGGGTGAATCCAGCCAGCGGCGACCCGCTCGAGGTCGATGCCGGTGACCAGCGGCAATGCGAGCAACGCCAGCGCGCGCGATCGACCCGATCGCCGGCGAGCATGGCGAGCGCCTGCGGCCGTGCCGGCTCCCAGTCCGCGGCCCAGGTCATGGCGAGATGCAGCGCGGCCATGCGCCACGACAGACGGCCGCTGCGCGCCGCACTCACCACGAACGCCTGGTCGCCCTGCTGCGCGGTGGCGAGCAGGAGACAGGCGGCGCCGCAGCGCACGCTCTCGGGATCGCCATCGCCGATGAACAGGCGCGGCGCGCCCAGCAAGAACTCGAGCCTGGCGCGATCGCGGGCACAGAGCCAGTCGAGCTCGAAGCCGCGCGGGAAGCCCCGCTCGCCGATCGCCGCGCAGGTGCGCACCAGCGCGCCCGAGCCAGCGAGGAGGCCAGAGGTTGCGAGCGCCAGCATCGCCGTCAAGACCGTGCCGGCGAGCGCGGCGAGCGGACGCCTCATGGCCACGACACGCCGCCCAGCACGAGCTTGAGCCCAGGGGTGAACGACACGCCCTTGGAGGCGCCGTCATCCAGCTCGAGCACTTGATGATAGACGGTGAGGCCGCACAGCGCCGTGTCGCACGGCATCTCGATCGGGATCTGCACCAGCCCTGCCGGCAGGGTGAGCGGCACGATCGAGAACGGGATCAAGAGCAGGAACCCGTCCCATGCGGTGGGCAGCTGTGCCTCGGTCAAACCGATGAACATGGCGGCGAGCAGCTTGATGCCGCGCGAGTTCTCGATCAGGAGATCGAGCGTGCGGCACAGCACCGGGTTGTCGCTCACGGTGAAGCTCGGGATGCCGTTGGTGCCGGGCCAGCCCGATCCATAGTTGGTCCAGGTGGCCAGGCACTGCAGACCCGAGAACAGCACGGTGTCGCCCGCGTCCTGGCCGAGCGTGTCGGCGCCGGGCACGCCGATCGCGAAGTCGGCATGGTGATCCCGGTTGAGCTCGCCGGTGCCGGCGACGGCGAAGCCGAACAGCGATGCGGTCGGCCTGCCCTCGAGCGCGTACAGGACCGAACCGTCGAGGCCGGAGACGACGCGCACGCGGCCGTGACCGGCGCCGTTGGGCGCGCCGGGAGCGCCGAACAGGAAATCGTAGCGACCGTCGCCGTTGACGTCGCTCGCGCCCGAGACCGAGAAGCCCAGCTGGTCGCCGGGACCGCTGCCTGCGAACGTGTAGAGCACGGACGCGTCTTTGCCGGAGTACACGCTCACGCGTCCCGATTGCGGGCCCGCCGGCTTGGCGCCCGGCGCGCCCACCAGGAGCT
>JAXMBY010000099.1:0-12377 GCA_046349655.1 Planctomycetota bacterium | reverse complement strand
GTTCGTGCAACCGGTCGAGTATCCTGCGCTCCTGGTCGCGCTCCGCACGCCAGGTCGAGGCGTGGTTATAGAGGGCCCCTCTGGCATCGGCAAGACCACGTCTATTACTCGAGCGTTAAGCGAGTTGGGCCTCGCGGACAAGGTAGTTGCACTCTCCGCTCGGAAGCCAGCGGATCTTGATCTGATCCGCGAGTTGCCTTCTATCACAGACTTTGGAACGGTCATCATCGATGACTTTCACCGTCTGCAGGACGCTACGAAGCAGTCCATCGCCAACCTGATGAAGGTCCTCGCCGATGAGGAACGCCCGAACAGCAAGGTCGTCATTCTCGGCATCAACAAAGCTGGCGAGGCATTGATTCAGCTTGCACATGATTTGAACAACCGCCTCGAGGTCATCACATTCGAGGCAAATCCCATCGAGAAGGTACAGCAGCTGATCGCGCTCGGTGAGAAGGCGCTCAACGTTGACATCAACGTGAAGGCTGAGATTGCGGAGGCCGCGAACGGCAGCTTCTATATAGCCCAGATGCTGTCGCACCAGACATGCCTAGACTCAGGTATTCTTGTGCGACAGGAAGAGCGGTTGGTGACCAAGGTTAGCTTTGAGTTGACTCGCGGCAAGGTCTTTGAGCGGCTCTCGCGGACATTCTTAAAGAGAACCCAAAAATTTGCCCGGGGTACAAGGTTTCGACGCGAAGGGCGCGCACCGTACCTCCACCTCCTCTACTGGCTCGCAAAATGCGATGACTGGTCCCTGTCGGTGAACCGAGCCATCCGCGAGAACCAAGCGCTGAGTGGGTCGGTCACGCAAATCGTGGAAAAGGGTTACCTGCTTAACTTAGTGCGCGGGGACGATGAAATCGCCGCTGTTCTTCACTACGATCCCAAGTCACGCGAACTCACTGTCGAAGACCCACAGTTCGTCTACTTTCTTCGCAACATTTCATGGTCTCGTTTTGCGGCGGATGCCGGCTTTCTCACTATGGACTTTCCCTCCCGCTACGACTTCGCTCTGTCGTTCGCCGGACCAGATCGGTCCGTCGCTGAGGCACTTTTCCGATGCCTCCAGGAACGCGAGTTTGAAACGTTCTACGACCGCAACGAGCAGCACCGAATCCTTGCCGAGGACGTCGAAGACTATCTTCGACCCATCTATCAAGCAGATGCCGAGTACGTCGTGGTGCTTCTCGGTCCGGAGTACCCGAAGCGTGTTTGGACTCGATTCGAGTCCGAGCAGTTTAGGAATCGGTTCAAGTCCGGTGCTGTCATTCCGGTGTGGTTTGTCAACGCGCCTCCGGGTATGTTCGACGAGACCTCCCCAGTTGGCGGGATTTCCTTCGATCCTGCTGCCGACATCAACGCGCAGGTTCAGGAGATCGCCGAAGTGCTCGCTAGGAAGATCGAAGAAAAGCGAACTGGGAGACCCGTTGTTTGAAGCGCCGCCGTCCAACAAGGGGTTGCGGCGGACGGTTTGGTGCGCGACCCTACCCGGAACCGGAGCGTTCGGCGGCGTGGAGGTGTCCCGATGGGTGATCGCAGGCGGGGCGAAGCGTACAATGGGAAAGGCTATGGCACCCGTCGTCTACTGCTGTTCGAGGCGGCGCGCGACCAAATCGAGCGCAGCATCGAACTGGCGTTCTTCTGCGAGGCGATTGCCGTCAGCGAGAGCATCATCTCGGATCGGCTGGAGAGCAGGCTCTCTTGGCTGACCAAGCAGAACGTCGGGTTCAAGACCCTCGGCTGGCTAATCAAAGAACTGCGGAAGTGCGAGTCGGACACGGAGTTGACGCACTTGCTGGGCGAGCTGGACGCCTGGCGCGAGCGGAGAAATCGCGCGTTGCACGAGATCGTGAAGGTCGCCGATGATGGGCCGGTTCCGGACTGGCCAACTCGGCCCTCCGATTGGCAGGTCCGGATGGACGAACTAGCTGTAAGCGCTCGCGCCGGCTACGAGTTGGTGAAGAGGCTTTACCACCGAGTGGCCGACTTGAACCCGCGGCACCACGACCGAGTGTTTCCGTATCCGTGAGCGCAGCGGCCCGAGCGCCGAACCAGACACTGCACCTGACCCGGCGGTCAAGTAGGCTTTCCCACAGTTCACGCTCCGCCGCACCCGCCGGGCAGGTGGATTTGGTAATACGGCCCTCCAAACGGTGACGTGAAAACATGAACGTTCACCGTCGCCGTGACGGACTTCGAATGGTACGACTTCTTGGCGGCGCGCGCGCTCCCGGAGGTCAACTTCTGGACCCCGTCGGATCGGCGGCCGTTCGCCGCTCCCGAGTTCTCACCGTTCCTCTTCAAGCTGAAGGCGCGACATCGAGCCATCGCCGACTTCGGCTACTTCGCGCGGTGGAGCTCGTTGCCGGACTGGCTCGCCTGGGAGTGCTTCGGCGACGGCAACGGGTGCGAGTCTCTCGCCGCGATGGAGGCGCGCATCGCTGAGATCCGCGAACGGATTGGATACGTGGCTTCAGCTGGCGTACCACAGATCGGATGCATCCTGATCGTTCAGCCCTCGTTCTTCCCGAGAGACGCCTGGATCGCCCAGCCGGCCGAATGGTGCGACCGTACGGTCCCAAGCAAGTCGCACGATCGGCGAGGGTCGCCGAATCTGGAAGCAGTGCCTCGCGACGGCCGCCCAGCCCCCAGCCAAGCCCGAACCGGTCCGGCCAGGGATCGTTGTCGCCTCCGCGAGGACTTCAGCAACGGTCGCAGCTACTATCCCCTGCACGGGTCGTCAGCTTCGACTCCCCGCGACGGCTCGGGACCATCCCGCGGCCGAATTCCTGGTGTGGCACAACGAGCGCGTGTACCGTGGCTGATCACAGGCCACGCCCTATCCGACTCGCGAGCTTCGCGCGCCCGCCACCTAAACTAACATGCGAACGGTGTCCCGGGAGAGCCCCCAGGCCGGGTTCACGAACGGACTCCACCAGCACCAATGCCTGCGCGGGATCCGGACCTCGATCGCGCGCCGGTTCACCCGGCGTCGGGCGGGTGCTGCGCGAGCGCGTAGGCGATGGCGGCGTCGAGGTCCTTGATCGCGCCGTCGAGCTGGCGCTCGAAGACGTCGGCGAGGATCGCGCCGAGGCGGGGGCCGGGCCGGTAGCCGCGCTCGAGCAGGTGGCGGCCGAGCAGGATCGGGGTCGGACCGTTTGGCGGCAAGCGGAGCGCCGCGGCGCGCGCGCTCAACCAGCGGCCGGCGGGGAAGCCGTCGTCGGCGCGGGTGCGGCCGAGGTGGTCGGCGCACGCGGTGAGCACGAGCTGCTGCAGATCCACGTGCAGCGCCAGCCGGCGGATCGCGCCGTCGCCCACGTTCGGCGCGCGATGCAGCTGCATCGGCGCGAGGTGGTCTCGCACGAGCGCGGCCACTTCCTCGATCACCTTGACCTCGGTGGTGAGACGATCGAGGAACGTGCGCGCGATGCGCTCGCCCACCACGTCGTGATTCGAGCAGCGGATGCGACCGCATTCGCTGGTCGTGGTCGCCGGCTTGCCGAGGTCGTGGCACAGCACCGCGAGCAGCAGGACGCGCGCGCGCGGCGAGCTGGGCCGCAGCCATGCGGCACGGTCGAGCGCGAGCAGCGTGTGCGTCCACACGTCGCCCTCGGGATGGTGCTCGGGTTCCTGCGCGCAGCCGATCAGCGCCGCCAGCTCGGGGAAGAACCGCAGCGCGCCCATGGCGCGCAGCACCTCGAGCCCCCACGACGGGGCGAGCGCGCCGAGCAACAGCTTGTCGAACTCGGCGCCGATGCGCTCGCGCGGCAGCTCGCCGAGGTCGAGCGCGCCCGCCACCGCCAGGGTTTCGGCGGCGACGCGGAATCGCAGCCGTGCCGCGAGCTGCACGACGCGCAGCGAGCGCAGCGGGTCCTCGCCGAACGCCGCCGAGACGTGGCGCAGCACGCCGTCACGCAGATCGTTCTGGCCGCCGAAGAAATCGAGCACCTCGCCGCGCAGCGGATCCTCGAGCATGGCATTGATGGTGAGGTCGCGCCGCGCACATGCCAGGCGCGGGTCCATGCCGGGATCGGTGGCAACCAGGAAGCCCTTGTGGCCGCGGTCCTGCTTGTGCTCTCGGCGCGGCAGCGAGAGGTCGAGCTCGCCGCCCGGCAGCCTGAGCTTGATGATGCCGAAGCTCTGGCCGACGAGGTCCGCCCTTCCCATGCGGCGCGCGAGGCGCAAGAGCTTGTCGGCCGGCACGCCGTACACCTCGAGGTCGACGTCCTGCACCGGCATTCCGAGCAAGCGATCGCGCACTGCTCCGCCCACCACGAACGCGCGACCGCCGCCGTCGCCGATGGCGCGCGCGGCGCGCATGACATGGTCGGGATAGCTCGCTACGTGATCCGGCACCATCGTTTCGGATCATAGCAGAAACCGCCGTGGTTCTTGCTCGCGCGGGGTTGTTCGCGCTGGTGCGCACTGGTATACGTGGCGCCGCAAAGGAGACGCCTCCATGTCGATCAGCCGCCGAGAGTTCCTGGTCCACGCATCCACCACCGCCTCCCTGGCGATGGCTGCCGGGGCGGCGCGCGCGCAGCAGGCCACGCCGCCGGCGGCGGCACCGGTCGCGATCGCCAGCGGCAATGGCCTGCGCACCGTCGATGCCGCCTACAAGCGCATGATGGCCGGCGAGGACCCGCTCGATGCAGCGATCGCCGGCGTGAACATCATCGAGGACGATCCCGAGGACACGAGCGTCGGCTATGGCGGCTTGCCCAACGAGGAGGGTGTGGTCGAGCTCGATGCGAGCGTGATGCACGGTCCGACGCATTCGGCTGGCGCGGTGGCGGCGATCCGCAACATCAAGAACCCGTCCAGGGTGGCGAAGCTCGTGATGGAGCGCACCAATCACGTGCTGCTCGTGGGCGAGGGCGCGCTGCGCTTCGCCAAGGCGATGGGGTTCGCCGAGGAGAACCTGCTCACCGAGAAGGCACGCAAGCGCTGGCTGTACTGGAAGGCCACGCTCAGCGCGACCGACAACTGGAATCCCGATCCGCGCGCCGCGATCGACCCTGACCTGAAGGACATGGTGCAGAGCCATGGCACCGTGCATTGCTCGGCGCGATCGGTGGCCGGTGATCTCGGCGGTGTGACGTCGACCAGCGGCCTGCCCTGGAAGCTGCCGGGTCGGGTCGGCGACTCGCCGATCATCGGCGCCGGGTTGTTCACCGACAACGACGTGGGCTCCGCCGGCGGCACCGGCCGCGGCGAGTCGGTGATCGTCGCTGGTGGCTCGCGCATGGTGGTCGAGGCGCTGCGCACGGGCAAGTCACCCACCGACGCCTGCCTCGCGGTGCTCGATCGCATCGCCTACTACGCGAAGAAGGCACATCTCGTGCGAGCCGATGGCCGGCCCAGCTTCGACGTCAAGCTGTACGCGCTGGCGAAGGACGGTCGTTTCGGTTCGGCGGGGCTGTTCGCGGGCGGCAAGTTCGCAGTGGCCGACCAGAACGGCGCGCGGCTGGAAGACTGCGCGTTCCTGTTCGACAAGTGATTCACTCGAGGTGCCGCTCGACGACGCGGATCACGTTCGAGAGGATCCACGGCTGGTGTTCGTACCAGACCTCGACGCGGTAGGCGCCGGGCGTGGTGACCGGCTCGGCCGCGCTGCTCGAGTCGGGCCAGTTGCCGGCGACCTCGCCATCGCGCAGCAGGCGAATGGTGGCGGCCGGCTGCACCGCGATCTCGAGCGACCAGCCGGGGCGCGCCTCGATGGTCGAGCCGATCGGCAAGCGGCGCTCGCCGCGCACCGCGCAGAACTCGAACGCTTGCACCGCATGGCGGTACTCGAACGACACGTAGGCGCGCCGCGCGCGCAGCGCCTCGAGGATGCCCGGCACCGATCGCTCGCGCGCCAGCACGTGCGTCTGCACGATCGAGAACGCCATCGCGTGGGTGAGCCCGGTACAGCCGTGCGCGTCGGTTGCGCCGAGGCCGAGGAAGTCCCGCTCGCGCACGATCGCATCGAACGCGTCGAGCGGCTCGCGCGGCACGTCGACGACCGACTTCAAGATGGCGTAGCGATCGAACGGGAACACGAGCAGCTTGAGCAGGTAGAGCGCGATGCCTTCCTGGTTGATGTCGTGCGACAGGCTGTAGATCTCCATGCCGTCCATGCCGGCGAGCGACTCGCGCGGGAATGGCTCGCGCGGGTCGAACGGGTGTGCGGCGATGGCGATGCCGCCGGTCGCGTGCACGCGGTCGCGCAGCGCTTCGCGCGTCTGGCGCGAGGTGAAGTCCTCGGTGTGGCCGATGCCGAGCAGATGGCCATGCGGGCCGAACTCGACGCCGCCCACCACCAGCGCGGCGCCGTCGTCGATCGACGCGGTGCGGTGGTTGTGGTCGGTCACGACGATGAAGTCGAGGCCGACGGCGGCGGCGGCCGAGCGGATCTCGTCCAGTGACGCGCAGCCGTCCTTCGATTGATCGCTGTGCACGTGCACCGAGCCGCGCAAGTCGATGAATCCCGGCGGTGCGATCACCGGCTGCAGTCGCTGCCAGTCGAAGCCGCTGCACGCTGCGAGCGCGAGCCATGCTGCGGGTGCGAGCGAGCGAAGTTTCGCTCGTGATTTGCGAGCGCAACGCGTCACAATCGACCCTCTCGTGCGAATGCAGCCCTCGCTCATGCCAGCCATGCCAGACCGAGAAGACTCCCGTTACCGTCGCCCGCTGTTCCTGCTGGTCGCCGGCACCGCGCTGTTCCGCTGGTGGCTCGCCAACCGGCTCGAGCTCACCAGCGACGAGTGTAACGGCTGGCTGTACGCGCGCTTCCCGGCTCCAGGCTATTTCGACCATCCACCGCTGTGGGGTTACCTGATTCGGCTGGCGACGTGGGGCGCCTCGATCCCGGCCGAGCTCCTGGTGCGGCTGCCCGCGATCGTGCTGAGCGCGGCCACCACCTTGCTCCTGTACGACCTGGTGCGCGCGCTGCGCGGGCCTGCGGTCGCCTGGTACACGGTGCTGCTGTTCAACAGCTCGTACCTGTTCACCGCGATCGGCATCGTCATCCTGCCCGACACGCCGCTGTACTTCTTCTGGCTGCTGACGCTGTCCTGCCTGGTGAAGGGTCTGGGACCGGTCGTGGTCACCACGCGCGAGCGGCGCTGGGTGCTGTTCTCTGGCGTGGCGCTCGGGCTCGCGCTGCTGTCCAAGTACCACGCCTCGCTGATCGTGCCGGGCGTGCTCGGCTACCTCGCCACCGACCCAAAGCGGCGCGCGTGGCTGAAGCGTCCCGAGCCGTGGATCGCGCTCGCCATCGCGCTGGTGCTGTTCCTGCCGGTGATTCTCTGGAACTACGAGCACGACTGGGTCTCGCTGCGCTTTCAGGGTGGACGCATGGCGAGCGCGGGCCGGAGCGTCGACCATCGCCGCCTGCTGGTCAACGTGCTCGCGCCGATCCTCTACTTGAACCCGCACGTGTTCTGGTGCGTGCTCGGCGGGCTGTTGCTCTGCCTGCGCGGTCGGATCGAGCGCGCGCGCGACTTCGCGTTGTTGCTGTGGGTGGCGTTGCCGCTGATCGGCTTCTTCGCCATCACCTCGATCACCAACCCGGCGAGCTTGCCGCACTGGCCCGGCGTCGGCTACTTCACGCTGCTGCCGCTGGGGGGCACGTTCCTGCAGGCGCGGTTGGCGCGGCGGGCTGCGGCGCCGCTGGTGCCGCGCGCCACGCTGGTGAGCGCGGCGGCGTTGGGCGTGGCGCTGACCGCCGCGCTGCTGCAGCTCGATCACGGCGTGATCGATCTGGACCGATCGCATCGCGGCGACGCTGCGTACCGCGAGTGGGGCGCGAGCGACAAGACCACGGAGATGATCGGCTGGCGCGAGCTCGCGGCCGGCGTGCAGCAGCTGCGCGATGCGGATCGTGCCGCGGGTCGCCCGGTGCCCGAGCTGTTGCTCGCGAGCCGCTGGTACACGGCGGCGCACCTCGACTTCTACGTGGGCGCGCGGCTCGGCCTGGACACGGTGTGCATGGCCGATCTGGATCAGGAGCGCGCTCGCGTTCATGCGACCCCCAGTCGTTCAAGCAAGGCGCGAGCGGCTACTACATCACGGCGAGCGATCAGTTGAAGGAGCCGCAGCGCCACCGTTACGGGAGCCCGGCGGCGACGCTCGCGGAGCAGTTCGCCTCGATCGGCGAAGCGCGCGTGATCGACGTGCTGCGCGGTGGTCGGCTCGCGCGCCGGTTCTACGTCTACCGGTGCGAGCGCCTGCGCGCGAACCCGGTGCCGGCGGCCGCGCCGGTCGATCTCGCCCATCGCCCGGAGTACCGGCTGTTCTTCCTGGTCAACGACGATCTGCACGGGTGCGCCGGCGACCTGCTGCTCGGCTATGGCAACTGGCTCGGGGTCGGCTACGTGTCGGGTCCGCTGGCGCTGATCGTGGCGTTGTGGAGCTGGCGCAAGCGACCCGGGCGATGGCGTCGCGACGTGGTCGCGATCGTGGTCGCGTCGCTGCTCTGCAGCTGTGTGGTCACCACCATGAAGGGGTGGTGTGCGCGCGAGCGGCCGGCACGCTTGTTCGCGCCGGCGCTGGCGAGCGGCGAGCTCGACCTGCACGTCATGTTCGCGCCGAAGTACCGCCAGGGGTTTCCGTCCGGGCACACGGCGACCGCATTCTTGATCGCGACGTTGCTCGCGTTCATCGTCGCGCGACGCGGCGCCGCGCTGGTCGGCTTCGCGCTCGCGCTGCTGGTCGGCATCTCGACCATGTACATTGGTGCGCACCTCCCGGTGGATGTCCTCGGCGGCGCGCTGGTGGGCAGCGCCGTCGCCGCCTTCGCCTGCCGCTGGTTGGCGCTCGTCCCGCGATCGGGCTAGACTGGCGCTGGCGCCGCCGCAGTCGGAGAACGAAGCTTGCCGTTGCCGAACGAGCATGAATCGCCGGCGATGCCGGTGCGGATCCAGCGCGAGATCGTCTGGCTCGTGCTGCTGGCGGTGCTGGCGTCGGTGGTGCTGCTCGTGCGTCTCGGTTCGGCACCGATCACCGAGAGTGCCGAGGAACGTTGCTTCGAGGTGGCCGCGGGCATGTATGCGGGACAGGGCCTGCTCGTCCCCTACATGGACGGTGCGCCGCGCCTCAACAAGCCGCCGTTGTACTACTGGCTCGTGTTCGCGAGCGCGAAGCTGTGCGGCGCGATGAGCTACTTCAGCCTGCGCCTGCCGGCGACGCTGAGCGCACTGTGCCTGCTCGTCGTCACCGCCTGCTGGGCGCGCGCTCTCCTGGGTGCAGGCGCCGGGTTGCTGGCCGCGTTCCTGCTCGCGCTGATGCTGCAGTTCTACACGCTCGGCCGGCGCGGCGTCGCCGAGATGCCGCTCGCCTTGTTCTGCACGCTCGCGCTCCTCGCCTTCGATGCGGCGTTCTTCCGCAGCGCGCGGCGCGCGCTGCCCTGGTTCGCGCTGTGGGTCCTGCTCGGGTTCTTGACCAAGGCCACCGCGGCGCTGTTGCTGATCGCGCTGCCGATCGTCGTGACGCTGCTCGTGCACCGGAGCTTGCGGCGAGCGCTGCGGTGGCGGGTGGCCGGCTGGATCACTGCGGCGCTCGGCCTCGGTCTGGTCTGGTACGTGGTGATCGTGCTGATCGTGCCCGGCGCGTTCGACGCGCTGTACAGCGCCGCACTGCTGCCGGTGGGGGTCGAGACGCAGGCGCCGGCCGCGCGGCACTACCGGCCGGTCTGGTACTACGTGAGCGAGATGTTCATCGCCGCGGCGCCGGCGTCGCTGCTGGTGCCGCTGGTCGCCTGGCGCGCAGCGTCGAGCCGGTGCCTCGCCGGCGAGCCGCGCCGCCGGTTCGTCGCCATCGCCTTCGCGACGATGTTCGTGGCGCTGTCGATCTTGCCGCAGAAGCAGAAGCACTACCTGGTCTCGTTGCTGCCGCTGTTCGCGATCCTGTGCGCCGATGCGCTGGAGCGCTGCTACGCTCTCCGGCGCGGGGCGTTCGATCGCTGCCTGCGCTGGTTCGGCGTGCTCGCGCTCGCTCTGGGCGCCGTGGCTGCGGCGCTGATCATCTTGTTCTTGCACGTGGTCAAGGGTGCAGCGCTCGCGTGGGTGTTGCCGTTCGCGCTGATCACGTGGCTCGCGTTCGCGGCGGCGGCCATGCAGGCGCGCGCGCATCAGGCGCGGCCTTGCGCGCTCTGGTTCGCGCTCGGCATGTTCGCGATCCTCTTGCTGCACTTCGGTGGCGTGGACCCGTGGCGCCGCGAGGTCGAGGCGGCAGCCGAGGCGCCGGCGGGAACCGCCACGGCGAATGGCCGGGCGAGCCTCGCGCAGTGGCAGGCGCTCGCCGATCACCACCCGCTGGTGGCGCGCTTGTTCAACGTGCGTGTGCACGACGGCGCGGCGCGCGCGCAGCCGCCCAACCGTGCCGGTGTGGAAGACGGCGATGACGACGGCAGCTGACGCCTGCGAACTATCGGTGGTGCTCCCGTGCTTCAACGAGGCGGGATGCGTGGCCAGCCTGGTGGCCGAGGTGCAGCGAGCCTTGCACCTGCTCGGCAAGCGCGGCGAGATCGTGCTGGTGGACGACGCCAGCACCGACGGCACGCTCGCGGTGATGCGCGCGATCGCGGATCGGGATGCCAACGTGCGCGTCGTGCGCCACGCATGCAACTGCGGCCAGAGTGCCGCGATTGCCACCGGCTTCGGCCACGCGCGCGCGCCATCGTCGTCGTGCTCGACGGCGACGGCCAGAATGATCCCGCCGACCTGCCGCTGTTGCTGCAGGCACTCGACGGCGCCGATGCGGCCGTGGGCGTGCGGACGGCGCCGGCAAGACGGCTGGGTGCGCAAGGTCTCGTCGGCTCGGCAACGGCTACCGCAACCTGATCACCAGGGATCACGTGCGCGACGCGGGCTGCGCCTTCCGCGCGATCCGCCGCGAGGCGCTGCGCGAGCTGCCGGTGTTCAATGGCATGCATCGCTTCCTGCCGACCTTGCTGCGCTACCAGGGCTTCCGCGTGGTCGAGGTGGAGGTGGAGTCATCGCCCGCGTATCGCGGGCAGCTCGAAGTACGGCATCCGCAACTGACTGTTCCGCGGCATCGTCGACTGCTTCGCGATGCTGTGGTGGCGGCGCCGGGCGGTGCGCGGCAATCGCGTGCTGCAGGACGGCGAGGCGGCACCGTGAGCGAGCCCGCCACCACGCCGCGGCCGCCGCGCGCGGCCGCCGTCGAGCTGCCGTTCACGGTCGCGTCGGTGATCAAGCCGATCGCGCTCGTGCTGATCGTCGTGGCCTCGCTGTATGCCTTGCATCGCACGCCGCTCGGCCGGGTGCTCGAGCCGGGCAGCGTGCAGTCGTTCCGCGACTGGGTGAACGGCTTCGGCAGCTTTGCGCCGCTCGTGTTCACGTTGATCGCCACCGGCTTGATCGCCCTGGGCGCGCCGCGGCTGTTGTTCGCCGCGCTGGCCGGCGTGGTGTTCGGCTTCCTGCTGGGCAGCCTGCTCGCGCAGGTCGCCTCGGTGGCCGCGTGCATGCTCGACTTCGGCTACGGTCGATGGCTCGGCCGCGAGTTCGTCGCGCGCCGGTTGCACGGCCGCCTGGGGCGGCTCGGCCGGCTGCTCGAGCTGGTGCGCGAGCATGGTCTGGTCGCGACCATCTGGCTGCGCACCGCGCCGGTGGGCCACGCGATGACGCTCAACCTGCTGCTCAGCGTGAGCCCGATCTCGATGCGCGACTTCTTCCTCGGCACGCTGATCGGCACCGTTCCGGGCACCTGCATCTACGCCTTGTTCGGCAGCGCCGCCGAGGGCGATCGGCTGCGCCGCCTCCTGCTCGGAACGGCAGTGCTGCTGGCGCTGTCGCTCGCCTACCTCTGGTATCTGCGGCGGCTGCGGCGCAAGGGTGCGAGTGCCGGCTTGTAGGCGCAGCGTTTCGGGCAGACCGTGGCGCGTGGTGTGCAACATTGGCGAGCGCATCGAACCGCCGGCGGTGCCGGACGATGTCATCGTCGCGCACTTCTTCCGGCGGACGTTCACGTTGATTTGGGAAAAGGGGACGTTCGGGCTGATCGGGACGAAGACGGTCCGTCGGGGGAGGAGACCCGTCACGAGGAGGGCAGCCGAGACCGCCGCGCCGTTCGCGGAGATCCGCAGCTGACGGGAGGTCTCGGCCGCCACAACCAGCGATCCTAGACTAGGAGCCCTCCATGAGAAGGCTCCTAGTTCTTGAACGCATAGACGGTCGACGTCTGCAGGGTCGCCACGTACAGCACACCGTCATCGTCGATCGCCGGGCTCGAGTGAACGCCGGGGTTGGTGTAGCTCCACTTCACGATCGCGGATGTCCCCAGGTCGGTGAGCGCGCGGAAGACGCGGTCGTCGCTCCCGCAGTAGATCGTGCCGTCCCTGCCCACGGCGGGACTGCTGTGAACGTAGT
>JAXMBY010000098.1:0-12658 GCA_046349655.1 Planctomycetota bacterium | reverse complement strand
AGGTCGGCGCGCTCGTGGCCGATCTCGTAGCCGAACAGGTTCGCGTCCCACTGCACATCGCGGCCGAGCATGCGCGCGTAGGGGTCGAGCACGATCTTGTGCGGGTTGAAGCGCCGGCCGGCCTCGGGCTCGTACGGGCCGTGCACCCGGAATCCATACAGCTGTCCGGGCCGGACCTCGGGGAGGAAGCCGTGCCAGACGAAGTGGGTGCGCTCGGGCAGCACGACCCGATCGCGTTCCTGGGTCGCGTCCGCGGCGTCGAACAGGCACAGCTCGACCTTGGTGGCATGTTCGGAGAACAGGGCGAAGTTGGTGCCCGCGCCGGTCCACGTGGCACCGAGCGGGTACCAGTCGCCGCGCCACACATCCATGAGCGAGTCCTCCGCTGGTGAAGCCCGGCGGCAGTACAAACGGCGTGCCAGCGCCGGCGCGCGGCGCCCTCACCCGCGCTGCAGCGCGCGGGGCACGCGCATTGCATGATGCCCGCGCGCGTCGCTCGCGAGCGACCCGTGGCAGCAGTTCGCCGCTCTGCGTCGCGCGCTGCCCAGGGCGTCAGCCAGCTTGAGCAAGAAGCACGGCTCGTGAGGCAATGCCATGGCCGAGATCACGAAGAGCATCGAGGTCGAGGTGCCGGTGACGGTGGTCTACAACCAGTGGACTCAGTTCGAGCGCTTCCCGCAGTTCATGGAGGGCGTGAAGGCGGTGCGACAGATCGACGACCGCACCCTCTGGTGGCGGGCGGAGGTGGCCGGCCGCGAGGTGGAGTGGACCGCGGCCATCACGCACCAGGAGCCCGACCGCATCATCGCCTGGCACAGCACCAGCGGCGAGAACAACGCCGGGGTCGTGACGTTCGAGCCGCTCGGTCCCACGCGCACGCGGGTCAGCCTGAAGGTCGAGTACCAGCCCGAAGGCGCGCTCGAGAAGCTCGGCAGTGCCATCGGCATCGTGTCGGCGCGCGTCGAGGGCGACCTCGGACGCTTCCGCGACTACATCGAGACGCTCGGCATCGCGACCGGCGGCTGGCGCGGCGAGATTCACGGCGCGCGCATCGATCCGGCGGCTGGCGGCGAGCGAGCCGCGGGCGAGGACGGCGCTCGGCCCTGACGCGTGCAGCCCTGTAAGAATGATCCCCCGTCGCACCTTCTTGCCACCGGCGGGCATCCCGGTCCGCGCACGGGCCGGTTGCGGCCATCGCCTGGTTCGCCGGCAATCGTTGGTCCAGCAGTTGCTCCATCGTCCCGGCAGCAAGGCAACGACGGTTCGATCGCAGTCGATGGAGGAATGAACCATGTCGCGAGGGCTGGCCGCGGCGGTGCTGGTGGCGGGGGCGATCCTGCTCGGGTTCGGCGTCAATGCATCGCAATCGGTGGGTTCGGAACTGTCGAAGCTGTTCACTGGCCACCCGACCGACAAGGCGGTGTGGTTCATCATCGGTGGCGCCGCGGGCGTGGTCATCGGCCTGTTCGGGATGCTGAGCTCGCGCAGCCGGTCGCGCGCCTGAGCGCGATCGCCAATCTCTGTTAGCGGAGGATGCCCATGTCGAACCCCGAACGACCCAAGCGGGACGAGCACGGTGGCAGCGAGCCGGCTCTGCACCGCGGACGCGCGCCGAGACGGGAGGTCGTGTTCACCGATCAGGAGGAAGGCCTGCTCGTGGCGTTGACCCGGGCGTTCAAGCGCGGCGCCGACGAGGTGTTCATCGTCGCGCCGGAGCTGCTGTTCCAGGGTGCGGCCGGCGCGCAGCCGCGCCGCACGCCGGCGAGCGTCCCTGCCGCGCTGCGGCGGACTGGGTCGCGGCCGAGCAAGGATGCGCTTCCCACGGCCCGCAGCCGCGGCGCGAACCGCGTCGTCGGCAAGGGGGCCGCCACCTGTTCCGGCTGACGAACGGCAGCCGCATCGCCGTCAGTGGACCAGTTACCAGGGCGAGGAGAATACTCATGACTTTCGTGCGCGACGTGAAGGAGATTCGCGAGCATGCTCGCCGCAAGATGGAAGAAGGCGCGGTCACGCAAGACTACGCCCTGGATCGCTCGCTGGTGATCGAGGTCCTGAATGCCGCGCTCGCCACCGAGATCGTGTGCGTGCTGCGTTATCGGTTTCACTACTTCATGGCCACCGGCATTCACTCGGCGGCGGTGGCGGCCGAGTTCCTCGAGCACGCCAACGAGGAGCAGGCGCACGCCGACCAGCTCGCTCGCCGCATCCGCCAGCTCGGTGGCAAGCCGGAGATGAACCCGGCCACGCTCCACGAGCGCAGCCACAGCGAGTACCGCGAGGGGGCGGCGATCGCCGAGATGCTGCGCGAAGACCTGGTGGCCGAGCGCATCGCCATCGAGAGCTATCGTGAGATGGTGACGTTCTTCGGCGACAAGGACTCCACCACGCGCATCATCCTCGAGGGCATCCTCGCCAAGGAAGAGGAGCATGCCGAGGAGATCGCCGATCTGCTGTTCACGGTCGAGCCGCAAGCAGGCTCGCTCGACGGCCGGCCGCACCGCGGCCGCTGACGGATCGTCGCGGTGGCACGGTGATCGATCATGGCGCCACGCATGCCGTTGCCGGTGGGCGCAGAGGTGACGCCCGAGGGGGTGCGCTTTCGCGTGTGGGCACCGCGCCGGCGCCAGGTGGAGGTGATGCTCGACGGCCGCGCGCCGGTGACGCTCGTGCAAGAGGACGGCGGCTACTTCAGCGGCGACGCCCACGGCGCGCGCGCCGGCGCGCGCTATCGTTTCCGCCTGGACGGCGCCGACGCGTTTCCCGATCCCGCGTCGCGCAGTCAGCCCGACGGCCCCCACGGCCCCTCCCAGGTGATCGATCCAGATCGGTTCCACTGGCATGACGAGCGCTGGCCGGGCCTCGGCGCTGCCGGGCACATCCTCTACGAGCTGCACGTCGGCACGTTCACTGCCGCGGGCACCTGGTCGGCCGCCGCGGCCGAGCTGGCCGCGCTCGCGCGCCTCGGCATCACGGTGATCGAGATGATGCCGGTGCATCAGTTTCCGGGGCGGTTCGGCTGGGGCTACGACGGCGTCGGTCTGTTTGCGCCGAGCCATCAGTACGGATCGCCCGACGACCTGCGGCGCTTCATCGACGCCGCTCACCAGCTCGGCCTCGGTGTCATCCTCGACGTCGTGTACAACCACTGCGGGCCGGACGGCAATTACTGGGCACAGTACGCCGATAGCTACTTCACCGACAAGTACCGCACTGACTGGGGTGCCGCGATCAACTATGACGGGCCGCACAGCGCACCGGTGCGCGAGCTGATCATCGCCAACGCCGGCTACTGGATCCAGGAATTCCATTTCGACGGCCTGCGGCTCGACGCGACCCAGGACATCCACGACGCCTCGCCGCGCCACGTGCTTGGCGAGCTGGTGGCGCATGCGCGCGCGTGCGGTGCGCCGCGCCAGCTGTGGATCGTGGCGGAGAACGAACCGCAGGACCGGCGCTTGCTTCAGCCAATCGCGGCCGGCGGCCATGGAGTGGACGCGATGTGGAGCGACGATTTCCATCACACCGCGATGGTCGCTCTGACCGGGCAGCGCGAGGCCTACTACAGCGATTACCGCGGCACGCCCCAGGAGATCGTGTCCGCGCTCAAGTGGGGATGCCTGTATCAGGGACAGTATTACTCATGGCAGAACGCCGCGCGCGGCACACCGTTCCTGGACGTCGCGCGCGAGGCGACGATCGCCTTCCTCGAGAATCACGACCAGGTGGCCAACACATTGCGCGGCGAGCGCTTGCATCAGATCGCCGGCAACAGCCTGTATCGCACGATGATGACGGCGCTGATGCTGGGCCCGGGCACGCCGATGCTGTTCCAGGGACAGGAATTCGGCAGCGCGGCGCCGTTCCTGTTCTTCGCCGATCATCATCGCCAGCTGGCTGCCAGGGTGCGCGCTGGACGCGGCGAGTTCCTGAAGCAGTTCCGTTCGCTCTCGAGCCCGAGCAGCCAGGAGCTGCTGCACGATCCCGCCGACCCGCAGGTGTTCGCGCGCTGCAAGCTCGACCGCCAGGCCCCCGGCCACGAGCCCGCGCTCGCATTCATGACCGACCTGATCGCGTTGCGTCGCGCCGATCCCGCGTTCCGGAGCGCCACGCGAAGCGGCCTCGACGGCGCGGTGCTGAGCGAGCACGCTCTGGCCCTGCGCTACTTCATGCCCTATCGACTGGATCGGTTGCTGGTCGTCAACCTGGGTCGTGAGCTGCGCCTGCGAACCATGCCGGAGCCGCTGCTCGCGCCGCCGCTCGACGCGCGCTGGCACCTGCGCTTCGCGAGCGAGGACGTGCGCTACCACGGGCGCGGCATCGTTGCGATCGAGACCAGCGCCGGCTGGTGCGTGCCTGGACAGTCGGCGGCATTGCTCGTGGCGATGCCCGACCGCGTGCCGCGATGAGGGACGTGGTGCGCAAGATCACGACCGCGGCCGCGCCGCACGAGGCCGACGTGCTGCACGGCGATCCGGAGGCCACGCCGTGGCGGCGCGCGCTGCCGGAGTGGCTCGTGACCAACGGTCTTGGCGGCTACGCCTCGGGCACGATCCCGGGGCTGATCACGCGGCGCTTCCATGGGCAGCTGATTGCCGCGCTGCCGGCGCCGCACGGTCGCACGATGATGCTGAATCATCTGTCCGATCTGGTGCGGTTGCAGAGCGGCGCCGTGCACCAGCTCAGCGTGCAGCCGCGCCCAGATGAGGCTCGGCTGCTTCCCTCCGCGTCGCAGCTGCTCGACTTCACCGTGGCGCATGGCCTGCCCGTGTGGCGCTACGCCTGCGGTACCGCGGTGATCGAGAAGCAAGTGTTCCTGCCGTACGGACAGAACACGGTGCACGTGACCTATCAGCTGCTCGAAGGCGACGGGCCGGTGCTGATCGAGCTCGAGCCGTGGATCAACTTCCGGCCGCACGAGGGTCGCCTCGACACGCCGCTCGCCGGGCCGTACTCGCTCAAGGCGGTCGACGATCGTTACGAGGTGGCGATCGAGTCCGACCTGCCGCCGCTGCGCATGCAGCTGCTCGAGTGCGATGGCTCGTTCACGATCGAGGGCAAGCGCATCCAGAACGTTCGCTATCGACTGGAGAGCGCACGCGGCTACGAGGCCACCGGCGATCTCTACAGTCCGGGCTTTCTCGTGCGCCGCTCGATCGCGGGCGGCGCGTGACGTTCGTGGCATCGGTAGAGGACTGGCGCGTGATCACGGCGCTCGGCGCCGACGAGGCGCGCCAGTGCGAGCAGCAGCGCCGCCGCCGGCTGTTGCTGCGCGCCCACCCGAGCGGCCAGCACGGCCTCGCCGCCGAGCTGGTGATGGCGGCCGATCAGTTCATCGTCAGTCCGGCCGGGCGCATTCGCGATGCCACCAGCGCGCGCGCCAACGGCGACGAGATCCGCACCTTGATCGCGGGGTACCACTGGTTCACGGACTGGGGCCGCGACACGATGATCAGCCTCGAGGGCCTCGCGCTCGTGACCGGCCGGTGGATCGAGGCGGGTTACATCTTGCGCACCTTCGCGCGCTCGGTGCGCGACGGGCTGATCCCCAACATGTTCCCGGAAGGCAACAATGCTGGCCGCTACAACACGGCCGACGCCACGCTGTGGTTCTTCCACGCGCTCGACCGCTACCTCGGCTACACCGGTGATCGCACCACGATCCGCTTGCTCTTGCCGACCTTGATCGACATCCTGAACCAGCACCTGCACGGCACGCGCTTCGGCATCCACGTCGACCCGAGCGACGGCCTGCTCACGCAAGGCGAAGACGCGGTGGCGCTGTCCTGGATGGACGCCAAGGTCGGCGACCTGGTGGTGACGCCACGCCGCGGCAAGGCCGTCGAGATCAACGCGCTCTACTACAATGCCCTGTGCCTGATCGAGCGCTGGCTCGCCGATGACGGTGCCGGGCCGCAGGCGCGACTGTACCAGGAGCTGCACGAGCGCGTGCGCGTTGCGTTCAACGAGCGCTTCTGGTGCGCGGCTCGCAGCTGCCTGTACGACGTGATCGACGGGCCGAACGGCAACGACGATGCGTTCCGCCCGAACCAGCTGATGGCGATCTCGCTCGAGCATCCGGTGCTGGACCAGTCCCGCTGGCAGCCCGTGGTCGACGGCGTGCGCGAGCGTTTGCTCACGCCGTACGGGCTGCGCACGCTCGCCACCGACCACGCGGACTTCAAGGCCAAGTACTTCGGCGATCTGCGCGCGCGCGACCTCGCCTACCACCAGGGCACGGTGTGGGCCTGGCTCATCGGCCCGTTCATCGATGCCTGGCTCAAGGTGCATCCGGACCGCGTGGCCGAGGCCGCGTCGTTCCTCGACGCCTTCGAGCATCACGTCGGCGAGGCGTGCATTGGCAGCATCAGCGAGATCTTCGACGCGCAGGAGCCATTCACGCCGCGCGGCTGCATCGCCCAGGCGTGGAGCGTTGCCGAGGTGCTGCGCTCGCTGATCAAGGTGAGGGCGCCGGTCATGGCGGCGCGGGAGTCGCCGCCAGCAACGCCACCGGAAACTGCTTGAGGGCCGCTGCCAGCAGCAGCCGCGGCGAGCCCCTCGCGGCAGCGTCGACCCGCTCGCCGGTGTAGAGATTGTGGTAGACGCTGCGTCCGAGCTCGGCTGGCAACAAGACCTGCGTGTCGCTCCAGACCTCGCCGAGCGGCAGCGCTCCGAGCTTGCCGGTGAGCTTCGCCGCCAGCCTGGGGGCGATGGTGATGATCGTGTTCGCCGCGTGGCGGCGCGCAAACGCGCACACGTGATCGGCGCCCGCGCCGACAACAGCGAGCGGCACGTAGTCGCCGCGCCTGAACAGCTCGGGATCGCGCCGCCGTGCGCCGAGCGCGATCACGATCGTGAACAGCTTGGCGTCGCCAGTGAATGGCTGCGACAGCAGCCGCTGCGCCAGGCCAGGTCCTTCCTCCCGCATGCGCCGCTGCAAGTCGGCGAGCCGAGCGCGAAGGCCCGCGTGATCGACCGGCTGGCGATTGTCCGGGTCGACCAGCGTGAGGCTCAGCACCTCGCAGCCTTGGTAGATGTCGGGCACGCCTGGGCAGGTGAGCTTGAGCACGGTCTGCACCAGCGAGTTGATCATGCCCGCGTGCGCGATCTGGCGCGCGAACGGCTCGAAGTGGCGCAGGAACGCATGCTGCGGATCGGTGATCGCAGCGATGAAGCTGCGCAGCGCGTGCTCGTACGACAGCGACGGGTTGATCCAGCTCGTCTTCTGCTTCGCTTCGCGCGCTGCCTTCAGCATGTAGCTCTGGACGCGCTCGACCAGCGCCGCCCGACCCGCGTCGGCGAGATCGAACGACCAGATGCCGAGCAGAGTCTGATAGATCAAGTACTCGTCGTTGCGGCTGGGCGCGAGCTCGCCGTCGAGCTTGATCTTGCGCCGGTGGTTCATGCGCGACCAGCGGAACGCGTTCGTGGACCACAGGTCGGGCACCTCCGACAGCGTGTGCAGCCTGGCGCGCACGTCCTCGCTGCGCTTGGTGTCGTGCGTGGAAGTGGCGAGCAACGCGCACGGCCAGTCGCGCTGGCGCTGCAGGTTGCGGCGATGGAACTCGTCCACGTCGATGCCGAAGCAGTCCGGGCTGCCGCCCACCTCGTTCAGCGAGGTCAACCGATTGTACACGTAGAACGCGGTGTCCTCGGCGCCGCGCGCCATGATCGGGCCGGTGAGCTGCTGGAACCGACCGACGAAGCGGCGGCGCGCCTCGCCCGCGCCCTGTGCGTCGCTCGGCGTCACGATCACCTGGCGGACGAAGTCATAGATGGACGGATCGATTGCGGGATTGCGCGCCTTGGCCGCGAGCATGGCGCGCTCCACGAACTCCCGGTCGCGCTGCTGGTGCGTGTCGCCGTCGAGGTAAGTGCGGTACACCGGGAAGCAGGCGATGATCTCGACCAGCGCATCGGTGAGGCTGCGCAGCGTGAAGTCGCGCGATGCGCGATCGGTCTCCGAGATCCGGTCGAGCTGATGTCCGAGCGCCGCGATCTCGCTCGACATCGAGACGTTCATGATCAGTTTCTTGCAGCGGTACAGCAGCTCGCGATAGTCGATGCGCTGCTTGATGAAGCGCGCGTAGGTTCGCGACAGCGCCCGCTCGCTGGTCCGATCCACGAGCAGGCCGCTCACGTCGGCGAGGAAGTCGTAGCCGGTCGTGCCGCTCACCGGCCAGCTCGCGGGCAAGGTCTCGCCCGGGCCGAGGATCTTCTCGACGACGATGTAGAGCGGTCGCGCGATCGGCGCGCGCGGCTCGGCGCGCGCCATGAGCGCATGCCGCTCCGTGAGCGCGGCGAACAGCTGGTCGCGCGCCTGGTCGCTCATCGGTGGCGCGTCCGCGAGCGCCGCGCGGCACAGGGTCGCGAAGCGCTGTCGCTGCAGACGTCGCAGGTACTCCGCCGGATCGAACAGGCCATCGCAGTGGTCGATGCGGAAGCCGCCGGCACCGGTGCGATCGAGGTGCCGCCAGGCCTGGACGTGCGTGGCCTCGAGCACGCGCTCGCTCTCCACGCACACCGCGGCGAGCTCGTTCAGATCGAAGAACCGCCGGTAGTTCACCTCGTCCGCGGCCACGCGCCAGCAGGCGAGCCGGTAGGGCTGCTGCATCAGCAGCTGATCGAGGCGATCGAAGCTGCGGGGCTCGCCGACGACGCCATTCCACAGTGCGACGTTGCCGCGGATGAACTGCAAGACCTCGGCCGAGCCATGACACAGCTCCGCCAGGCGGCGGCGTATGATCTCCTTCTCGCGATGGCGTTCCTCGCGCAGCGCGGGCAGAACCTCCTGGCACGCCGGCAGGTGATCGATGGCCGTGAGGATGCTGAGCAGCTCGAGGTGGTGCGGGCTGCCCGCGCCCAGCTTCGCCGCGAGCTCGCCAAGCCCGTGACGCAGGAGCACCGTGGAGGTGCCCGGCTCCACCGGGAACACGCGCTCCTCGCAGCGCACCAGGAACCCACCGTCGGCGAAGTCGAGCACCAGCCGACCCGATTCGAGCACGCGTCCGAACTGATCGCCCAGCACCGGCAGCAGGACCTTGCCGGCGAGATCCGGCTTGAGTGGTTGCCAGTCGATGTCGAAGAATTCCGAGCACGTCGAGCTCTGGCCGTTCTCGAGCACGTCCATCCAGCACGCGTTCTCGGGTGTGTGAATGCTCATGTGGTTGGGCACCACGTCGAGCACGAGCCCCATCTCGTGGCGCGCCAGCGTCGCGAGCAATCGCTGGTAGTCGGCCTCGGCGCCGAGCTCGGGATTGAGACTGCGAGGGTCCACGGTGTCGTAGCCATGCATGCTGCCCGAGCGGGCACGAGTGCACGGCGATGCATAGCAATCGGTGATGCCGAGCTCGTGCAGGTACGGAACCAGCGCCGCGGCATCGGCAAACGTGCAGAAGCGATTCATCTGCAGCCGATACACTGCCCCCGGTCGCCGCGCCGCGGCCCGCGCGACGGTCGCGATGATCGAATCGGCAGCACGGGTGATGTCGGGCGAGTCAGACACGGCCGTGATCCTCGGAATGCGACCTCCTTTCCGCGGCGCCAGGGATGGCGGACGGGAATGCTCAACAGCCGCGTGATCGGGCCACACCACAGAGCCGAGCGGGGTGCGGCCGCGAGCGGGTCTGCCCTGTGTCAGATCGCAGCGTACGGCCGCGAGCGTCTGCCTCCACCCCGAGGCGTAGCCCAGTCGCACGCAGAGATCGAGGCGCGTCAGCCCTGGCTCGATCACCGGCAGGAGACGGGCCGCGAGCAGCGTGCGGAGCGCGTTCACGCCCTGCATTCCGGACAGTGGGACCGTCACGTCCAGCACCGTGGTCCCGGCGCGCGCCACCGCTGTGATCGTAGACCATGACGATCACGGCGCGCAGCTCGACGGCATCGGTCCAGGTTTCCGGCGGGGCAGGGTGGGCGATCTGCCGCAGCACCGCGGGCGGTGCGGTGCGTTCCGGGTCCTCGGCGCCGAACGCCAGCCGCGGCGCCAGGCCGAGCGGCACGACCAGCGCGGCCGCGCGGTCAGGCGTGTGGCTCAGCCGGGAGAGCATGGCGGCGATCACGATCGCGCAGGTGACGAGCAGCGTGCGCATGCTCAGCGTCGCCGCCAGAGCAGGCCGACGAGCACGCCGATGCTCATTGCCGCGAGCACCGAGGTGATCGGCTGCTCGCGAATGTGGTCCTCGAGCGAGCGCTCCGCGGCCAGCGCTCGCTGCTTGCCGCGCCGATACTGGGCGACGGCAGAATCGCGGAGCTGCTCCGCGGCGTCGCCCGCCGCGTCCTTGGCGCTGGCTGCCAGCTCGCTCACGCTGTCGCGGACGTCGTGGGCGCGCTCTCTCAGGTCGGCGGTGATGTCGCGAGGCCTCACCATGGCAATTCCTCGATATCAGGGACCATGATCAGGGACCATGGACCATTCCATCAGCATGACCATTCCATCAGCATGACCATGCGAACGCGGCTCACGCCTCGATCCACTGCACCACCGGCACGCTGGGGCCGCCCTCGATGCCAATGTCGCCAGCGATCGCGCCAGGGCGCTCGAACGTGATGTGCAAGGTGATCGTGGCGGTGCGATTCGGTGCGCACTGGAATGCCAGCACCGCGCCTTGCTTGCTCGACTGCACACCGTGCGCGGGCGGCACCACGGCGTCGATCGACACGGCGTCCAGGTACTGCCGATCGAGCGTCACCAGCAGCAGGCCGCTCCTCGGTGCGCGCGCGACACACAGCCGCAACAGCGACTGCGTGGCACACTCGCCGACCGCCTCGTATTCGACGCTGATCCCGCGCGCGCGCGCAGAGATCAAGCAGGGCAGGGCCTTGCCGTGCTCGGTCGCGGGGCTCGATTGCAGATCCATCGGGTCCTCCAGATTGCTGCGGCAGCGACGACCGGCTCACTGCGGCCGGGGCCGCCTGCCGAGGCCGGCGATCAACGCCAGCAGGAACATGGCCAGGAACACGTAGAACAGCACCCGGGCAATCTCGCTGGCGGCCGTTGCCACGCCACCGAAGCCGAGCGCGGCGGCCACCAGAGCCACGATCAGGAACGAGAGCGACCAGCGCAGCATGATCGGTTCCTCCATCTCATTGCGATCGCTATGCATCGCGCGGCTTCCTCAAACCGCATGCCAGCAAAAGCGGCGGGATCGACACCGCGATCATCCCGGTCGTGCTCGGGACCGTGAGGCAAAAACCGCCGCGCCCGGGGGAAGTCTTTGCAATTGCTCCGCGCCGGTCGACCCGCGCGCGCGGGTCGTGCGCGGCATCGAGTGCGCACGCCTCGATCTGCTCACCGGCACGGCGTGTGCAAACGCCGCAGCTCGCCGGCCCTCTTCATTCACCGAGTGACAACCATTCAGGGAGTGTCCAAGATGCGTAGAGCTCTACTACTGTGTGCGCCGATGATGGCCATGCTCGCCGCGCGTGCCAGAGCGCAGGTCGAATTCCGGGCGACTCTCGACGGCCAGAACGAAGTGCCGCCCGTCACCACCAAGGCGGGGGCCTGGGCGACGTTCACGTTGAACGCCGACAAGACGCTCACCTACTTCCTCAACAACCAGGGGCTCAGCGCCACGGCTGCACACATCCACGAGGGTCCGCCCGGCGTCGATGGCGGCATCGTGTTCCCGCTGTCCGGCGGTCCCGATGTGTTCGCTGGCGCCACGCCGGCGTTGACCGACGCCCAGATCGCGACGCTGCGCGACAGCGGCTACTACGTGAACGTGCACACCGCGGCGAATCCGGACGGCGAGATCCGCGGCCAGATCGAGGTGCGGCCGGTGCTGTTCGGCGCCCATCTCGTCGGCAGCCAGGTGGTGCCGCCGGTGTCGACCAACGCCACCGGCGATGCCGACTTCACCGTGAACGGCGACCGCACCATCACCTACAACGTGACGCTCACCGGCGCGAGCGGCACCGCCGCCAGCATCCACACCGGCGCGCTCGGCCAGAACGGGCCGGTGCTGTTCACGCTGAGCGGCGGGCCCACCTCCTGGACCGGCACGACCGGCGCCTTGACGACTGCCGACTTCACGTCGCTGCAGCAGCTCGGACTGTACGTCGAGATCGACACCAGCGCGAATCCCACCGGCGAGGTGCGCGGCCAGATCGTCTCGAGCTTCGCCAAGTACGGGCCCGGCTGCGCGAGCAGCAACAAGGACGTGCCCGCGCTGTTCGGGCTCGGCGCGCCAACCCCGGGCGGAACGATCGTGATCAAGGTGAATCACGCGCTGGCGTCGGGCGTCGGCATCTTCGTCGAGTCGCTCAGCGCGGACGCGGTGTCGGTGTCTGGCTGCGGCTACTATCTCGGACTGCCGATGCAGTTCGTGATCGTGCAGCTCGACGCCAACGGCGAGATCAAGCTCACGGTGACCAAGCTGCCCGACCTGCCATCGTTCGATCTGTTCGTGCAGTTCTTCGGTCTGGATCCGGGCGCGCCCAACGGCGCGTTCTATGCTGCCAACGCCCTCCACATGCCGTACACGAAGCTGTGACGCCGTCCATCGAGCCGGCGCGCGTCGCAGCACTGGCGCCATGGCGCGCAGGTGTTGCGTGCGCGCGCTGCGCTCGGCGGCGCGTGCGCCATGCCATGGCGCCCGAGAGCTTCTGGAAATGGAGGAATCATGCTCGCGCGCTGGTCGCCCGCCTGGCTGATCGTCGCGCC
>JAXMBY010000097.1:0-13020 GCA_046349655.1 Planctomycetota bacterium | reverse complement strand
GCCGGCGTTGCGGCCCTTCTTCGCCATGGTGAAGCGCAGCTGTGCGATCTCGCCGCCCACCACGACCTGCTTGCCGTCGTCCTGATCCGCGAGCGCGGCCACCGAGCAGGTGGTGAACCGCTTGAACACGTCGGCGTACTTGGCGACCGGGTTGTCCGAGAACGGGAAGCCCAGCACCTCCTTCTCGTTCGCGAGCTTCTGGCGGTCCAGCCACTCGGGCACGTCGGCCAGGTTGAAGCGCATCCCGCCCGGCTTGCTCTTGAACAGGCTGCGCTGGCCCTGGCGCTTGTCTTGCTGCAACGACTTGGCGGACGCGAGCAGCAAGTCCATCGCCTCGAACAGCTGCGCGCGGCGATGCCCGGTCCAGTCGAACGCACCGGACTTGATCAGCGCCTCGAGCGCGCCCTTGCCGACCACGGCCGGGTCGAGGCTCTCGACGAAATCGCCGAGGCTCGCGAACCCGCTCGCGCGCTTGCCGCGCTCGGCGATGATCGCTTGCACGGCTTTCTCGCCGAGGCCCTTCACCGCGCCGAGCCCGAAGCGGATCGCCTGGTTCTCGAGCGAGAACTCCCACGCCGAGTGGTTCAGGTCCGGGCCGAGGATCTCGACACCCATGCGCCGGCACTCGCCCAGGTACTCGAGCAGCTTGTCGGAGTCGGACAGCTCGCAGCTCATCAACGCCGCCATGAACGCGAGCGGGTAGTTGGCTTTCAGGTACGCGGTGCTGAACGTGATCAGGCCATAGGCCGTCGAGTGCGACTTGTTGAAGCCGTAGCCCGCGAAGTACTCCATCTGTTCCCAGATCGCCTGCGCGGTCGCTTCCGTCACGCCGTTCTGGCGACAGCCGTCGATGAACTTGCTGCGGAACTTCTGCATCACCTCGGGCTTCTTCTTGCCCATCGCCTTGCGCAGCGTGTCGGCCTCGTTGAGCGCGAATCCAGCGAGTGCGTTGGTGATGCGCATCACCTGTTCCTGGTACAGGATGACGCCGTTGGTTTCCTTCAGCACCGGCTCGAGCAGCGGGTGCAGGTAGGCAATCTCCTCCTTGCCGTGCTTGCGGTTGACGAACGAGTCCACCATGCCGCTGCCGAGCGGCCCCGGACGGTACAGCGCGAGGATGGCGATGATGTCCTCGAAGCAATCGGGCTTCATCTTGCCGAGCAGCTGGCGCATGCCCGAGGACTCGAGCTGGAACACGCCGCTGGTCTCGCCACGCTGCAAGAGCGTGAAGGTCCTGGCGTCATCGAGCGGCAGGTTGTCGGTGTCGATGGTGACGCCGTGATGGTCGCGGATGCTGTCGACCGCGCGCTGGATGATGGTGAGCGTCTTCAGACCGAGGAAGTCCATCTTCAGCAGGCCGATCGCCTCGAGATCGGTCATCGTGAACTGCGTGTTCACCTCGTCCTGCACGCGGCACAGCGGCACGTACTCGGACAGCGGCCGGTCGGCGATCACCACGCCGGCGGCGTGCGTGGAGGCGTGCCGGTTCAACCCCTCGAGCTTGCGTGCCACCTTGAACAGGTTCTCGTAGGTCGGGGTGCGCTGCAGCGCGTCGAGCTCGGGATCCTGCAGCGCGTCCTCGAGCTTGGTGCCGGGCGTCGACGGGATCTTCTTCGCGATCGTGTCGACCTCGGCGGTGGCGATGCCGAGCACGCGGCCGGCATCGCGGATCGCCGCCTTCGCCGCCATCGTCCCGAACGTCACGATCTGACAGACGTTGTCGGCGCCGTACTTCTCCTGCACGTAGCGGATCACCCGCTCGCGCCCGTCGCGGCAGAAGTCGATGTCGATGTCGGGCATGCTGATGCGCGACGAGTTCAAGAAGCGTTCGAACAGCAGGTCGTACCTGAGCGGATCGACGCTGGTGATGCGCAGCGCATACGCGACGATCGAGCCGGCGGCCGAGCCGCGGCCGGGCCCCACCGGCACGCCGTTCTCGCGGGCGAAGCGGATGAAGTCCCATACCACCAGGAAGTACGAGGCGAACCCCATCTGCTCGATGATGCCCATCTCCATCTCGAGCCGCTGCGCCGCCGCTGGCGGCGGCGGGTCGCCGTAGCGCTCGCGCAGCCCCTGCGTGCACAGGTTGCGGAAGTAGGTTCTCGAGTCCGAGCCGTCGGGCGGCGTGAACTGCGGCAGGTGGTACTGGTCGAAGCTGAGCTTCAAGCTGCAGCGCTCGGCGATCTCGCGCGTGCTCTTGACCGCCTGCGGGAAGCCATCGAACAGCTGCACCATCTCGTCGGCGCTGCGGAAGTAGAACTGATCGGTGCTCATGCGCATGCGGTTCTGTTCCGCGAGCGTCTTGCCCATGTTGATGCACAGCATCACCTCTTGCGCCAGCGCATCGCCGGGGCAGATGTAATGGACGTCGTTGGTGGCCACCAGCGGGACATCCATCTCGTGCGAGATCTCGCAGAGCTTCTCGCGGATGCGGTCCTGCTCCTTGAGGCCGTTGCGCATGATCTCGAGGTAGTAGTTGCCCGGGCCGAGGATGTCGACGTACTCGGCAGCGGCTTGCCTGGCGGCGGCCTGGTCGCCGCGCAGCACCGCGCGCGCCACCTCGCCCGACATGCAGCCCGAGAGCGCGATCAGTCCCTTGCCGTGGGTCTTGAGCAGCTGCTTGTCGATGCGCGGCTTGCGGTAGAATCCGTGCAGGAAGCTCTGCGAGGTGAGCCGGATCAGGTTGTGGTAGCCGTCCTCGTTGGTGGCGAGCAGCGTGATGTGGTAGGTCTCGTTGCCCTCGTCCTTGCCAGTGCGAAGGCGATGATCCTTCGCCGCCAGGTATGCTTCCATGCCGATGATCGGCTTGATGCCCGCAGCGGTCGCGGTGCGGTAGAACTCGATCGCACCGTACAGGTTGCCGTGGTCGGTGAGCGCGAGCGAGTCCATGCCGGCGCGCCTGGCGGCATCGACCAGATCGTGGACGCGTGGGTTGCCGTCGAGCAAGCTATAGTGGCTGTGAACGTGAAGGTGGGTGAACTCAGCCATCGGCGTTCGTTCCTCGCTTTCCTGCCGCAGAGCGAGGGCAAGATAGCGGCTCGGAGATGGCTGTGCCAGGAGCGCTGTGGACGAGGCATCCCGGCCGGTGGTGGGGAGCTGCGTGGATAACGTGTGGATTGTCGACGAGCCGGCGCAAGCGCGATGCGGTTCCTCGCTGCAACGGGCGTGTGCGCGCTGGCGCCGTGGAGATCGCGCATGAAGCCGCCGGTGTCGTGGGTGATGGCGCTCGCGCTGGGCTGCGCGTCGGCGCCGCGCGTGAGCGAAGCCGACAAGGCCGATTTCGATCGCATCTGGAGGCTCTACCGCAGCGGCGATCAGTCCTGGCCCGAGGAGCGCGACCGGTGGCTCGCGAAGCGCGGCGAGTCGAAGGACATCTTGATCGAGAACCTGCTCGCCGACATGCTGCGCACGCAGTCGATCCGCGATCCGAGCAAGCCGGCACCATGGGTGCGGCCGCAGCAGGAGCTGGCGCAGCTCGGCGACGACGTGCTCGCGTACGCGCTCACCACGATGTCGATCCGTTCGACCGACGAGGTGGCGCTCGACCGCTGCGTCGAGCTGCTCGTGCTGATGAAGGCGAGCAAGGCGGTGCAGCAAGCGTACGCCACGAGCGTGGCGGCGAGCGACGTCGATGACGCGCGGCCGAAGAACTACCGCAAGGCGCTGGTGCGAGCCGCAGCGCGCATCGACCGCGACGAGGGGCAGGACGTGCTGGTCGCGGCGCTGAAGCGCGATCCGTCCTGGGAGGTCCGCGCCGCGGCCGTGGGCCAGGCCGGCGCGGCCGGCGCGCCGTCGGCGCGCGTGCAGGCCGCGGTGGTGAGCGCGCTCGCGGACGCCGACTGGTTCGTCGCCGCCAAGGCCGCCGAGGCGTGCGCGCGGCTCAAGCTGATGGCGGCGGTGCCGAGCCTGGTCGATCTCCTCGAACGTGCCACGCAGGCCACGCGGCTGCGCGAGTGCGAGGTGACCGTGCAGGCCTTGAAGAGCCTCACCGGCCGCCATGATCTCACCTCGAGCCCGGCGCAGTGGCGCGCGGTGCTCAAGGTCGGTGGCTGACCGGTCCGTCATCGAGGGCATCCATTCGAGAGGCATCCTTGGACTGGAAGATCGCGAAGCCGAAGAGCCTGTGTGATTCCTGCCAGCGCGAGATCGCGGTGGGGGAGGGCTTCTTCTCGTGGGTCGACTTCCCGGCCGACGAGCCGGTGCGCTACGACGCCTGCGAGGCTTGCTTCGGCAAGCTGCGCGCGCCCGACCGGATCTACTGGCGCACGCGCCGGCAAGTGCCGCCGGAGAAACCCAGGCGGGTCGACTTCGAGCGGCTGCGCGAGGTCTTCCAGCAGATGGTGCAGAGGCCGGGCGACAACTACCGCGATCTCACCTACCTGATCGCGCTGCTGCTGTTGCGCAAACGCTTCTACAAGCTGAAGGCCTTCGACACGGTGGCCGGCAAGGACGTGCTGGTGATCACGCAGCCGCGAACCAGCATCACGCTGACGCTCGACGCGCCGCTGCTCGATGACGAGCGCATCCAGGCGCTGCGCGAGAAGCTGACCCAGCTGGTCGACGGCACGATCGACTGGGAAGGCATCGATTCGAGCCGGCCGGCAACCGCGACCGCGCCGAGCACGGCCGCCGATGAACCGAACGAATTGCGAACAGCGCCGGATGCTGTTCCGCCCGTGCCGCCCGCCTGAGCGACCAGCGCCACCGTGCCCGCGGTGCGCCGCAGCGCCGCCCGCTTCCCATCCCCCTCGCGCCCGCTCCGCGGCGGTGCGCGCCGCCGCCGCGCGTGCCGCGGGTGGAACGCGGATCGGCGGGGATAAAAAAAAGCCGCCGCCCGGATTGACAGGAACGGTGTGGGAGAGTAGTTAAGTGTTCGAAAGTGGCAGAAAGTGGGGCAGCGTGGAGTGGCGGCCTTAGGTTTCCTCAGCTTCAATGTTCACAGGCATTTACCGCCATTCGCTGGACTCCAAGAACCGCGTCACGGTGCCGAGCAAGTTCCTTCAGGCCATCTCGGATCCCGCCGAGAAGACCCAGTTCTACGTCACGCTTGGACTCGACTCATGCCTGTTCCTGTTCACGCTCAGCCAGTTTCACGAGATTGCCACGCAGGTGAAGAAGTCGTCGCTGGCGACGCCGGCGGCACGCAACTTCGCCCGCCTGTTCTTCGCGCAGGCGGGGCGCTGCGACCTCGACACGGCTGGTCGCATCCTCATCCCAGAAGAATTGAAGCAACAGGCGGGTCTTGTCAAGGATGTGGTGTGGGTTGGCACGTGGGATCGGGCGGAGCTGTGGGCGCAGGATCGCTGGGCGAGCCTGAGCGAGGTGAGCTCGAGAGACTACACGGCCAACGCCGCGGGCACGTTCGATCGGCAATGAGCGAGGCAGGGGAGCCGCGTGAGGTGCCGCCGCACGCGCCGGTCATGGAGCGCGAGGTGGTGGAGTTCTTCGCGCCGCTGCGCGCCGGCGTGATCCTGGACCTCACCGTCGGCGCGGGCGGTCATGCGGCAGCGCTGCTCGAGCACCTGCCGCCGCAGGTGTCGGTGTGGGGGCTCGATCGCGACCCGACGGCGGTCAAGCTCGCCGCCAGGCGGCTGCGTGCCTTCGGCGAGCGCGCGCGGGTTGCGCACGGCCGCTTCGACCAGGTGCTCGCGGTGTTTCCCGAGCTGGTCCGCGAACCGATGGCCGGCGCGCTGATGGATCTGGGCGTCTCCTCGATGCAGCTCGATTCGCCGCAGCGCGGGTTCTCGTTCGATCGCGATGGACCGCTCGACATGCGCATGGACGGCGCCGCCGAGCTGACCGCGGAGATCATCGTCAACCGCTGGTCGCAGGCAGAGCTGCAGCGCATCTTCGCGGCGTACGGCGAGGAGCCGCGCAGCGCGGCGGTGGCGCGCGCCATCGTCGAGAGTCGCCGCCGCGCGCCGATCCGCACCACCGGTGCGCTCGCGCACCTGGTCGCGCGGGTCGCGGCGAGATCGCGCTCGCATCATCCGGCAACGTGCGTGTTCCAGGCGCTGCGCATTGCCGTGAACGACGAGCTGGAGACGCTGCGCCGCGGCCTCGATCTGCTGATCGAGCGCCTCGCGCCCGGCGGTCGCCTCGCGGTGATCGCCTTCCACAGCCTCGAGGATCGCATCGTCAAGGAGCACCTGCGGGCGGCCGCTGCCGCCAGGACGCTGGTGCTGGCGATCAAGAAGCCGCTGCAGGCGTCCGCTGCCGAGGTGCGGCGCAATCGCCGCAGCCGCAGCGCGAAGCTGCGGCTGGCGATCAGGTGTTGAGGCCGATGTGCGGCCGGGAGCGGCAATGACCATGGCGTGATGCAGTCGATGGCGGCGGACTGGGGCGGGTCGTGGGAGGGGTGTCGCTTGAGGTATCCTTCAAACAGGTACGGGTCGGACACGGACGGACAAGGTGCCTTCTTGTTCGACACTCCTCCCTCGCCTCGCCGCAGTCGCTCCAGCTGGCTCGCAGCACTCGCCGTGGGTGCTCTGTTCGTGCTCGCGCTGGTCACGATCGGACTGCAGTCGCGGGTCGCGCAGCTCCGCTATCAGGTCGCGCATCTCGCCGATCGCCACCGGCTGTGGCAGGAGCACGTCCAGGCCGAGCAGGTGGAGCTCGATCGGCTTGCACTCCGCCCCGGCTGCGCCATGCGCTCGGGGCGCGCCACGAGACGATCGGGTGTCGCTGTTCCCGAAGTTGGATCCCGCGGGTCGTGAGCCGCTCGACTGATCGTGGCTCGCGGTCCGGTGCGAGTGAGGAGTGCTGAGCTGTGTTGCGGAGCCGCCGCCTCGTGGTGCTCGCCTTCGCCTTCCTCCTGGTCCTGTTGCTGGCCCTCGAGGGGCGGCTCTTTTTCCTGCAGATCCTGCGCAGTCCGGCCACCGTCCTCCTGGTGACGCGCTACCAGCTGCGCGACGTCAAGGAGCCGCGCGCGCGCGGCCGCATCGTCGATCGCTCCGGCCGCGCGCTGGCCGAGTCGGTGCCGGCGTACGACATCGAGCTGTGGCGGCCGGCGCTCGGCGCCGCCAGCCGGCCGCGCGACATCATCGATCGCGCGCACCTGATGGCGACGACGCTCGGGCGCTTCCTGCCGATCACCGCAGCGCAGCTGTTGCCGAGCGCCGGGTCGCGCCCCTATGCGCTCCTGCGCGCCGACGTCACCGAGCCGAGCGTGGTGCTGCCGATCATGCAGCTCGCGGAGAACGGCAAGCTGCGCGGCGTCGACCTGCGCCGGGATTACGCGCGGCGCTACCCGCACGGCGAGCTGACCGGCTGGACCGTCGGCTACGTGAACCACGAGCAGGACGGCGTGTTCGGCATCGAGGGAATGTACGACCAGGTGCTGAAGCCGAAGGCGGGCGAGCGCACGCTGCGTCACGACGGGCGCAACGTCGAGTACTTCGATCCGTGCCTCGATGCCGACCCCGGCGCCGCCGGATCGGACGTGGTGCTGACGATCGATCTCCTGCTGCAGGACATCGTGCACTCCGCGCTCGGCAAGACGGTTGCCGAGCACGCTCCCGACCAGGTCGTGGCCATTGTCACGAACCCCAGGACGGGCGATGTGCTGGCGGTCGACCAGTGGCCGCCGCTCGACCCCGAGCAGTTGAACAAAGTGCATGGAGACGGGTGGAGCAATCGCGCATTCCAGGACTACTATACGCCGGGCTCGACGTTCAAGCCGTTCATCATGGCACTGGCGCTTGACCGTCACGTCGTGCAGCTCGGGGAGACCATCGATTGCGAGAACGGCCGGCTGTCCGTCCCTGGTCGCAAGCCCATCACGGACGTGCATCCGCTCGGGGTGGTGCCGCTGGCGGAAGTGATCGTGCACTCCTCCAACGTCGGCATGGTGAAGGTCGGCCAGCACCTGGTGCCGGCGGACGAGCCGAAGGGCGGCAGCCATTTTCGTCCGGTGCTGCAGACGCTGCAGGCGCTCGGCTTCGGCTCGCTCTCGGGGCTCGGCTTCCCGTGCGAGAATCCGGGCCGGTTGACGGCGCTCAAGGACTGGACCCGCAACTACACGCTCACCTCGGTCTCGTTCGGCTACGAGGTGGGCGTGACCGCGGTGCAGATGGCGGCCGCGTACAGCGTGTTCTGCAACGGCGGCTGGCTGCAACCGCTGCGCATCGTCAAGCAGATCGAGCATGCCGACGGCACCATCACGCCCTGCGCACCGCGCGCTCGCCGGCGCGTGTACGGGGCGGCTGCCGCCGATGCCGTGCGCGACATGATGGTGGGCGTGGTCGAGGAGGGCACTGGCAAGCAGGTCGAGTTCCCGCCGATCGGCATTGCCGGCAAGAGCGGCACCACCACTCCGCCGGGTCGCTTCGACCCGGAGCAGGGGCGCGCCAAGGTGGCCTCGTTCGTGGCGTTCGCTCCGGCGCAAGACCCCACGCTCCTGGTGCTGGTGGTGGCGCGCAAGAACGCCGTGAAGAGCACCTATTACGGCGCGACGGTCGCCGGTCCTGCGGTGCGCGAGATCCTGGAGAAGGGTCTCGCCCTGGATGGCGTCGTGGTGGCTCCCGTGGCTCGTGGCTCGGGCGAGGAGGCTGCGCATGCTGGCTTCTGACGCTCGCGCCACGTCGTGGCAATCGCTGATCATCATGAAAACGCTCGGCCGCCCCCTCCGTCTTGCCCGGATCCGCGACCTGCTCGACGAGGCGCAGCTGATCGGCGACCCGGAGCTCGAGGTGCAGGCGCTCGCCGCCGACTCGCGCTCGGTGCATCCGGGCAGCCTGTTCTTCGCCGTGCGCGGCACGCAGCTGAACGGCGCGAGCTACCTGCAGGACGCGATCGCGCGCGGCGCGTCCGCGCTCGTGGTGGAGGAGCTGGCTGTGCCGCTCGACGTGCCGGTGCTGCTGGTGAAGGACTGCCGGATGGCGAAGGCCAGCGTGGCGCGCGCGTTCTATCGCCAGCCGTCGCGCGACCTCGATGTGTTCGGCGTGACCGGCACCAACGGCAAGACCACCACCACGTTCATGCTGAAGGCGATCCTGGACTGCGACGACAAGGCCGCCGGGCTGCTCGGCACCGTCGGCAACGACACCGGCGGCGGGCTGCAGCGCTCGAGCAACACCACGCCCGATCCGATCGAGCTGAACCGCCTGCTCGCCGAGATGGTGGATCGCAACCTGCGCAGCGCCGCGATCGAGGTTTCCTCGCACGCGCTGATGCAGCAACGCGTGGCGGGCATCGACTTCCGGGTGGGCCTGTTCACCAACCTGACGCCCGAGCACCTCGACTACCACGGCACCATGGCGGAGTACGCGCGCGCCAAGGCGATGCTGTTCGAGATGCTCGCGCCGAGCGCGCACGCGGTGCTGAACCTGGGCGATCCGTGGGCGCCGTTCATGCGCGAGCGCACGCGCGCGCAGGTGGTCACGTTCGGCACGCGCGACGACGCTGACGTGCACGCGCGCGTGCGCCGCATGGACATCGATGGCATGGCGTTCGACGTGATCTCGCCCTGGGGACGGTTCGACGTCACCTCGCGCTTCATGGGACGCCACAACCTCGAGAACGCGCTCGGCGCCGCCGCCGCGGCGCTGTGCACCGGCGTCGATCCGCTGGCGGTGAAGGCCGGCTTCGAGACGTTGACGCGCGTGCCCGGCCGGCTCGATCCGGTCGATCGCGGCCAGGATTTTCGCGTGCTGATCGACTATGCCCACACCGACGACGCGCTGCGCCAGGTGCTCGCCAACCTGCGCCCGCTGACGCGCGGCCGATTGATCGCCGTGTTCGGTTGCGGCGGCGATCGCGATCGCGCCAAGCGGCCGCGCATGGGGCGCGTGGCCGCCGACATTGCCGATCTCGCCGTGATCACCAGCGACAATCCCCGCTCCGAGGACCCGCAGGCGATCATCGCCGACGTGCTCGCCGGCGTGCCGGCCGGAACCAGGTGCGTGGTCGAGGCCGATCGCCGCGCGGCGATCGAGGTCGCGCTGCGGACCGCGCGCGGCGGCGACATCGTGTTGATCGCCGGCAAGGGGCACGAGGACTACCAGATCGTGCGCGACCAGAAGATCCGGTTCGACGATCGCGCCGTTGCAGATGAGATCCTTTGGCAGCTCTCAGCCTCGACCAGGTCCTGAAGGACGTGCAGGGTGCGGCTCGCGGCCCGGTGGGGTTCGTCGAGTTCACCGCGGTGAGCACCGACAGCCGCTCGGTGCCGCCCGGCGCGCTGTTCATCGCCCTCAAGGGCCCGAACTTCGACGGCCACCAGTTCGTCGAGCAGGCGCGCAAGCGCGGCGCGCGCGGTGCCGTGGTCTCCGACCTCAGCGGGCAGAAGGTGAGCCCGCGCTTCCCGCTGATCGTCGTCGCCGACACGCACCGTGCGCTGCTCGATCTCGCGCAAGGCCACCGCTCGCGGCACGCGGCCACCGTGATCGGCATCACCGGCAGCAACGGCAAGACCACGACCAAGGACCTCACCGGCTCGGTGCTCGCCGCGCACGCGCCCACGGTCACGTCGGCGAAGTCGTTCAACAACCGCATCGGCTTGCCGCTCACCTTGCTCGGGCTGGACCAGGAGACCCGTTACGCGGTGGTGGAGATGGGCTCGAGCGGCAAGGGCGAGATCGCCGAGCTCGCGAGCACGGCGCGCCCGCAGGTGGGCGTGCTCACCAACGTCACGCATGCGCACCTGCAGGGCCTGGGCACTCTCGACGGCGTGATGGAGGAGAAGGCGGACCTGCTGCGCGCATTGCCGAAGAGCGGCCTCGCCGTGCTCAACGCCGACGATCCGCGCTTCGAGCCGCTGCGCGAGCGGACCACGGCCAGGGTGGTGTCGTTCGCGCTGCAGCGCCGGGCCACCTACACCGCGACCGACGTGCGCTGGGACATGCAGCGCCTCGCCTTCCGTCTGAACGGCAAGGACCGCGTGCTGGTGCGGCTCGCCGGCTGTCACAACGTCGCCAACACGCTGGCGGCGCTGGCCGTTGCGCTCGAGCTCGGCGCGCCGATGAAGGACGCGGTGCGCGCGCTGCGCTCGTTCGCGGGCCGGCCCGGTCGCCTGTGCCCGCTCACCATTGGCCAGCTGCTCCTGATCGACGATACCTACAACGCCAACCCCGGCTCGATGGGTGCGGCGATCAAGACGTTCTCGCTGGTGCGGCATCCGGGCCGCCGCGTGCTCGTGCTCGGCGACATGCGCGAGCTCGGCGCCGACGCCGAGCGCCTGCATCGCGAGGTGGGCGCGCACCTGTCGATCGGCGGCTTCGATCTGGTGATCGGCGTCGGCCCGCTCACCGCGTTCCTGCTCGAGGCGGTCACGCAGCGCGGCTTCAACGTGCCGCTGGTGCGCCACTTCGCCACGACCGAGGAGGCGCTGCGCGCGGTGCCGGGACTGCTGCTTGCCGATGACGCGGTGCTGGTGAAGGGTTCGCGGGCGCTCGGGCTGGAGCGCGTGGTGGAGACCGTGAGGGACTGGGCCCTGCGCGCGACGCAGCGGACCCCCAACGTGCCGGAGATGGCGGTTCCTTGATCCTGCACCTGCTGCGCTCTTCCACCAGGGAATGGTGGCTCGCGAACCTGGCGCATTACATCTCGGTCCGCAGCGTTGCGGCCGCGGTGTTCGCGTGCGTGCTGTCGTTCCTGATCGGCCCGGCGGTGATCCGCCTGCTCAGGCAGTGGCACATCAAGGAGGCGGTCGAGAAGACCGACTCCGATCGCCTCAAGGAGCTGCACCAGAAGAAGCGCGGCACGCCGACGATGGGCGGCTTCATCATGCTGGGCGCGGTGCTGAGCGCGGTGTTCCTGTTCGGCAACTTCGCCAACTCGTACGTGCTGCTCGCGTTCTGCGCGACCGCCGGCTTCGGGCTGATCGGCTTCATCGACGATTACATCAAGCTCGTCTACAAGGACCGCAAGGGGCTGCAGGCGAAGTCGAAGATGATCCTGCAGATCGGGGTTGCGCTCGCGCTCGGCTTCGCCCTGTGGCGCATCGTCGGCGCGCTGAGCGGCGCCGAGTCGAGCGAGCTGCTGACGTTGCGCCCGCCATTCTTGAAGTCGGTGTCGATCCCGCTCACCGCGCTGGGCGGCATCGGCTACATGCTGATCGCCGCGCTGATCGTCGTCGCCACCAGCAACGGCGTCAACCTCACCGATGGTCTGGACGGGCTCGCCACCGGCTGTGTCGTGCTGTGCGCCGCGGCGCTGGCGGTGATCGCCTACCTCGTCGGCCACGCCGACTATGCGCGCTACCTGCAGCTGCTGCACGTGAAGGGCTGCGGCGAGCTCGCGGTGGTGGCCTCCGCGCTCGCCGGATCGTGCCTGGGGTTCCTCTGGTTCAACGCCCATCCCGCCGAGATCTTCATGGGTGACACCGGCTCGCTGCCGCTCGGCGGCCTGCTCGGCTACATCGCCGTGGTGGCAAAGCAAGAGCTGGTGCTGCCGATCCTGGGCGGCGTGTTCCTGATGGAGTCGCTCTCGGTGATCCTGCAAGTGGGGTCGTTCAAGCTGCGCGGCAAGCGCATCTTCCGCTGCTCGCCGATCCACCATCACTTCCAGTTCGGTGGCATGCACGAGGTCAAGGTGACGGTGCGCTTCTGGATCGTCGGCGTGCTGTGTGCGCTGCTCGGTCTGGCGACGTTGAAGGTGAGGTGAGGCAGTGGCGTTGTCGGAGCTGATGTCGGTGCCGCAGGCTGCGCCGCTCGCGCCCGCGGCGCGCGAGCGAGGCGCGCCGCGGCCGGCTGCCGCATTCACGAGCGACACCTCGCCGCTCGAGATGCGGCGTTCGGCGCGCGCGCTGCTCGTGATCACCGTGCTGCTCATGGGCCTGGGTCAGGTGATGGTGTTCAGCGCCACCGCCAGCCGGCTGTCCTACCTCGGCGGCGGGCCCAACCTGCACCCGTTGCTCAGGCAGGCGCTCAAGGTGGCGCTCGCCCTGCTCGCCATGATCGTGACGATGCGCCTCGACTATCGCCAGCTCGAGCGGCATGCGCTCGCGCTGTTGATCGCCGGCCTCGTGCTGCTCGCACTGGTGCTGGTCCCGGGCGTCGGTGCGCGCATCAACGCCGCGCG
>JAXMBY010000096.1:0-14940 GCA_046349655.1 Planctomycetota bacterium | reverse complement strand
GACTGGCCGGCGATCACCGCCGCGCTCGACGACGTGGGCTATCGGGGCTGGGCCACGGCCGAGGTCGGCGGCGGCGACGTGGCGCGCCTCAAGGACATTGCCGCGCGCATGAACCGGATCCTCGGTCTGTCATGAGGCATCGCATGATCGAGCTCGCCCACCTCGAACGCGCGTGCCTCGCACTCGCGCTCGCGCTGGCGCCAGGCTGCTACGTGTTCGAAGCCACGCCCAAGTACAGCGAGGACGAGAGCTTCGGACCGGAGCGCTTCCCCAGCCTGGCCCTGCTGGTCGAGGACGTGTCACGCATGCCCAGCGCCGGCGCGAAGGAGTCGGTGCAGCAGGAGTTCGAGGCGACGCTGCTGGCGAAGGGTTACAGCCTCGCCTCGCGCGGCGCGGAGCTCGAGCGGCTGCTCTCGGAGCAGGCGACGCAGCTCTCCGACCTGAGCGCGGGCCAGGTGATCGAGCTCGGCAAGCTCGGCAACGCCCACGCCATGGTGATGGTGAAGATCCTCGAGTTCCGCACCGATGCGCTCGCCGAGCAGGAAGCGGACGAGCACGGGCGCACCCGGCCGGTGACCCGCTACACGACCGCTGCCAAGCTCGAGGCCGCGCTGTTCGACGTCGAGACCGGACGCAAGCTGTGGACTGCCAAGTTCGAGGCGCGCGAGGACAACCCGGCGCGCGATCGCCGTCCGGACTCCCGGGTGCTCGATCGGGTGGCGCACGCGGTCGCGGCCACCTGCTCGCCGCGGCCCTGGTGGTGGTTCCTCTGGCATTGACGGACCGCGAGCGCTGGCGATGTTCGCCGCTACTCGCCTGCACCTGGCGCTCGAAGCGAGGAACGCTGCACCGATCCCGGCCGACATCCCGCTGCTGCAGGACGCATCGGTGCCGTAGGCTTCACTTTCTCCGCGCCGGGCCGCGGTCCTTGCCGAGGTAGCCTTGCTGGCGCAGCAGGTCCTCCAGGTCCTCGTCGATCGTGGTCTTCTCGGTGCGCGAGCCGAGCTCCTGCGCGCGCCGCGCCAGCAGCTCGCAGGCGCGGTGCAGCTGGTCGCCCAAGCGGTGCCCGCGCTCGCTCGCCGCGGGCAGCGCGTGACGCTCGCCCGGATCGAGCAGCAGGTCATACAGCTCGACCTCGGGCACGCCGGACTCGCCGTCGCGCGGCGTGCTCTCGATCAGCTTCTCGACCTTGCTGCGCCACACGAGCTTGTGCGTCGCCGCCACCAGCTCGCTCAGCGCGTCGAGCTTCTCCTCGGTCGCGCCGTGCATCAGCGGCAGGAGGCTCGTGCCCTGCATGCCTTCCTGCGCGGCCAGCTTCACCAGGTCGACCACGGTCGGCGTGATGTCGACCAGCTCGACCAGCGCGCCGAGGCGCTGCGGTGCGATGCCGGGCCCACGCATCATGAGCGGCACGCGGATCATCTCGTCGTAGAGAGTGTGCCCGTGCGCGAGCGTGCCGCGATCGAGCAGCTCCTTGCCATGATCGGCGGTGATGATGACCAGCGTGCGGTCATCCAGCCCGAGCCCGCGGAGCTTGCTCAGGATCGCACCCACGAACCCGTCGGTGTTCGCGATCGCCGCATCGTACAGGTCCACCAGGTGGCGCCGGTCCGCCTCGCCGTAGCCGTTCTCGACCGACACCACGCCCCAGTCGAGGTACGGCTTGCCATGCAGCTTCGACGCACACGGTCCGGGATGGAAGCGGGCGATGCTGTCCTCGCTGGCGAAGAAGTCGTGCACGCCGTAGGTGTGCACGAACAGGAAGAACGGTGCGTTCACGGATTGCTCGAGGTAGCGGGCGATCGCTTGCTCGCCCTGTGCGTTCATCAACGGATCGCGATCCGCGTACGCATCGAAGCCGCGCTCGTAGCCGTAGCTCGAGTGCACCAGCAAGCCGCCGGCGAAGCCAGCGGTGCGATAGCCGGCCGCGTGCAGGATCTCGCCCAGCAGGGGCGTCTTGCCGGCGACGATGTGATCGTCGACCACGCGCACGCCGTGCACCATCGGGTACTGACCCGACAGCATGCTGACGTGCGACGGCAGCGTGTACGAGCACTGCGCGATGCACGAGTCGAACAGCGCGCCTTGCGCCGCGAACGCATCGAGGTTGGGCGACGTCGGTCGCGCGTAGCCATAGCACGCGAGGTGATCGCGCCGCAGCGTGTCGATCGAGATCAGCACGACGTTCGGGAGCTCGCTCGCGCCCGCCTGCGGCACCAGCACCGGGTCGATCAGGTAGAGCGCGAGCGACTCGCGATGCCCGCTGACCGTGGTCGGTAGGGTCTCGATCACCAGCCGCTCGGCAGCCTCGGGCACCGCGAGCGCGACGTCGACCCAGGCCGCACCGAACGAGAAGTCGCGCGCCGCAACGGTGCGCTCGAGATGGCTGAGCCGTTGCTCGCCGCGGTAGGTCGTCATCGACACCTGCGCGCTCGCGTCCTGCGGCGCCGCGCCGAGGGCGAGCGCGATGCCGGGCGCAGCAGCTTGCCGCGCAGCCCCGGCTCGAGCGACAGATCGATGCGCGTGGGCGGTGGCACGAACAAGGCATTGGCGCGCCGCCCGGCGGGTCGATGCGCTTGAGCCCAGGCCGAGCGCGCTGCTCCTCGCCCGGCATCGGCCACGATTCGCGCATGTGCTCGAGGAACTCGCGTCCGGACGCGCGGTACAGCGCCACGCTGCGCAAGGTGGCGTCGACTTCGTTGGACTCGTCCTTGCCGACGATGCCGATCGCGAGCAAGCGCGTCTTGCTCGACAACAGCCAGGTCTTGCTGACCTCGCGGAACGCCATCGCCCGGCGCAGCGGCTCCATCCTCGAGCGCGATCTGGTTCACCGGCCGCGCCTTCTGCAAGCGCTCGAGGCTCTCGCTCACCTGCGGGTTCTTGTACTCGGCGGCGAACACCGGCGCCGGTCCGCGCGCACCTTGAGCTGCACCATGGTGCCCGGCCGACCGCAACGAACCGGTACAGAGACTCTCACCATGATGACCGCACTCGAGCTCGGGCTGGCCATCGGCCGCGACCACGCGTGCGAAGGAAAAGGCGGTGGCGGTGCGGCGCGGCTCGAGGAATCGCTGCCACTGGCCGAGCGCGGGATCGGCGAACTCCTCGACCAGGAGCGGCAGCGCCTCGGCCTCCTTCGGCAGTCGTTCCGGATGATCGAGCACCGAGTCGATGCGCGCGGCGGCGAGCAGCGGCAGCAGCGACACGGCCAGCGCCGCTGGCCGTGGCAGCCGGACGCGCCGGGCGTGCTCGAGCAGCAAGAACGCCGCACCCATGAGCACCAGCACCAGCACTGCGAGCAGGCTTCATGGCGCTTTCACCTCGCAGCTCAGCACTTGCTCGTAGCGCGGCTCCAGGAACGCGAGGTCCATCCCGTTCGCGCGCCACTCGCGCGGGAACTGGAACGGCCGGCCGCAAGGGAACACGATGCTGCCGTCCTGGCGCACCGCGAATGCCTGGGCGGTGCGGCTTGGCTTCGGGTCGGGACGGCCGGCAACCGGCACGTCGACGCGAAACGTGCCGATGAGGTCGCCGGCTGCGGTGCGCTTGCGCAGGATCTGGCTCATGGCGAAGGTGGGCCGGGAACGCGGCGGCGGCAGCGTGTAGAAGTTGCCGAGCTCGTCTTGCGCGACGAACGTGTCCATGCCGATTGGCCGCCGGCACGGCGCCGGCGGTGATCCTCCCCGCAGCTCGTCTCGCCGCTGCGGCCATCCGGCGCGAAGGCAAGCCGCCGCCCGCACGAGAACGACCGCCCACGATGATCCGCCGGCGAGCGCGGCGAACGTCGACCTTCACGCCTGCCTCGAGCAGCGCGTCCTCGAGGACCGGACCCTGGACGATGCGCCTTCGCCCGCGGCCGTGAAGCGATTGAGGGACGAGGTCAGCAGGGCGATGTTGAGCGTGCCCGGCTCGAGCGCGATCGCCGGCTCGAAGCTGTTCGCGCGCACCGGCAGCAGTATCGACCACGCGGGCAACGTCGTATCCGCCGAGCGCCGCGCGCAGCTCGCAGCGATAGCTGCCGCTCGCGGGCGGCTGCCATGCCTGGCGATGCACTCCGGCGGCGACGTGCGCCGACACGACCGCGACGGCGAGCGCGCCGCGCGCCATCGAACACGCGCAGCTCGACGTCCGTGTCATCCGAGACAGTGAACGAGATCTCGCTCGGCGTCGCCGCAGGCCTCGCTGACCCAGCCGCGTGCGAACCGGCCCGAGCTGCGCGGCGACACCGCGAGCTCGACCGGTGTTGCTGATGGCAGCGTGAAGTCAGGCTGCCCGGGTAGGCCGGCGCAAAGTCGGCGAGCGCTGCGAGCGCCACGCGCTGATCGTTGGCGACCAGCGGCACGACGCCCGGCGCGTCCGGGCCGCGCGCATAGTGCAGCTCGAGCGCCGCGGCGCTCTGCTCGGTCTTGATGCGCACCAGGATCGGCGTGGTCGCCGCTGGAAACGCCGTCGCGGTGGCGCACCACGACGCGGGCTCGCGCGCCACGGCTCGAACCCACAGTTCGCGAGCAGCTCCGTCTCGTTCGCGGCGGTGCGCGCGGTGCGCGGCAGCGCCGAGGCAAAGTACGAGGCGTTGAGATCGAAGAAGACGCCCTCGGCAAGACGCCGCAGGCCAGCGGCCGTTCTCAGTCGCGGCCGATCATCACGGCGCGTGCGAATCGCCCCATCCACCCAGGTGCGAGCGAGGTCGCTGCGCGCGCGGTCGGCGCGCGGGCCTCGACGCGCACCGACGCGATGCGCCACAGGTCGAGCGGCAGGCGGACCTCGCCGTCGGCCTCGAGGTCGACGATCTGCGCCGTGAGCGCGTCGAGCTGCGCGGCGGCAGCGGCGGCCGCGCGCGTCGCGAGCGCGTCGTCTCGCCCGCGAGCCACGCGGCCAGCGATCGCTGGTAGGCTCGGTACCCCGAACCGTAGCCCTGCACGAAGCAGCAGCGCGCGCACCTGCCGCGCGCGGCAACATCGGCCAGCTGCGGCTGCCTGGCGCTGGCGATCGTGGCGAGTCCTTGCGCGGCGCGATCACGGGCGCTCAGCGCCGCGGCGATGGCCTGCTCGACATCGGCGGCGCCGGGTGCGAACTGCGGCTCGGGCAGCTCGCTCAACACCGCGTCGAACCCGGCGTACTGGACGCGGTGCTCGCCATCCACCATCGCCAGGACCTGACGCGCGTCACCGTCGTCGATGTCCCAGGCGAAGCGCGCGCGAGCCGCTGCGCTGCCAGACAGCGATCCGGATCGAGCCTGGTCGCGGCAGCGCCTGGTACCAGGTGCCGAGCGCCGCCGTCACGCGCGCCGCGTCGGGCGCGGCGAAGAACTGCGCCGCCCAGTCGGCGGCGACGGCCGCATCCGGCTTGACCCAGATCGGGCTGGACAGCGCTTGCTGGTTGGGCCACTGGCCACCCTGCGGGCCGCGCGTGCGCGCGTCCTGGGCAACGCGTACGCGGTAGTACGTGTTGTCGGTCGCCGCGAGCGCAAAGTCCTGGTCGACGAGCTCCAGCTCTCGGCATCGGCAAGCGTGAAGGTCCTGGCTGCGATCACGTCGCGATTGCGCAGGATCTCGACCCGATAGAGCAGCTCGTCGCCGCGACCTTGACCGCGATCGAGGTGGAGCCGCGGTCGTGATCATCGCCCCATCGGCGCGCCGTTGACGGTGAAGTCGAGCACGATGCGGGCACCGTTGGTGGCGTAGGTGCGCCGCTCGTACAGCGCGTCGAACCACCGCGTCGGCGGTGCGATCGCGCGCGACCACGGCGGTCAGCGATTGCGAACCGGCGGCGCCGCGGTGATTGTCGGAACCGCCGACGAACCCGAGCTGCCAGCCGTCCTCGAGCGCGCGCGTGACCCAGGGCTCGTGGTTGTTGACATCGCGCAGCACCTCCACCAGGCGCTCGTGGCGGCTCGGGTAGAACCAGGGATCGGGCAGATAGATCGGGTGCGGGTTGACCAGCGCCTGTGCGGGCGGCGGCAGAGCGAGATCGGCCACCAGCGCGCTCGGAACGGTGATCGGCGCCTGCTGCAAGCTGCGAAAGTAGACGTTGTGATCGCCTTCGGCGGTCTGCAGCTCGTAGGCGGGCAGCACGACGAGGCCGCTCTGTGCCGCACGCTCGCCGAGCCCGAGCGCCTGCTGCCACAGCGTACCGCCGCCTGCGAGCGGGCGCACGAGCCCGCCGCCGATCTGGTGGTGCGGCGTCAGCGCGACGAAGTCCAGACAGCCGATGTCGCGCGCGTACGCGTACTCTTGCTCGAGGGCGAGCGCGTGCACACGCGCATCGGCGAACCGATCCATGTGGTGGGCGATGCGCGCCTCGTGCACGTGCAGGTCGCCGAACAAGAGCCGCTGTGCGGGCAGCTCGCTGTGACAGCGGATCGCGTTGCTCGCAATCTCACCGTTCGCGGTCGCGCACCGCACGCGGTGCGTGCCGGGAGTGTGCAGCGTGACCGCCAGCTCGCGGCGGCCCAGGGCAACGGCCGGCGCTGCCGGCGGCGGCAGCTCGGCGCGCGGGTCGTCACAGGCGAGCGCGAGAAGCGACGGCAGCGGCTCGCGCTGGTCCAAGGTGGCGGGCTCGCGCACCGCCCGCAGCACGACGGCGAACTCCCGTCCCGCGACCACGTCCGCCGGCGCCACCAGCTCGAGGCTCGCCTCGCGATCCTCGGCCGCGCACCACCACCATCCGAGCGAGATCGCGAGCAGCACTGACATGGCCGCAGATCAGCTCACCTGAGCGAGCGGGATTCCCTCCTCGATGAGCATGATCGGGATGTCCTCGCGAACCGGGTAGAGCACGACCTGGTCCTCGCGGATCAGACCGCCGTCGAGCTTCTCCTCGACGGCCTTGCCTTGCACGTTCTTCAGGCGCCGCTCGGCGATGGCCTTGTTGAGCTTCTGCACCAGCTCTTGCGGGGCTTCGGCCACGGGCTGCTTCGTCTCGGGACAGGCGAGCAGGTCGAGGAACTCCTTGTCGATCGCCATGCAACTCACTCTCGGGTAGGGGGTTGAGTTCGGACCGCGGATTCTAGCGGCTGGCCTGCGCGGTGTACACTGTCCCCCATGATGACGCCGGAGAAGACTTTTGTGTTGCGGTTCACGATCCAGGCCGAGCTGCGCGACGACGACGACGAGGATCACCACCTGCACGAGTGGGAGCGCGAGATCAAGCCCGCCCTGATCAAGGCGGCTTTCGAGAGCCTGCGCACGCATCGCCAGTGGGAGGCGTTCGTCCGCAATCGTGGCATCGCGCCCGAGGACGAGGTGGAGGTCGTGGTCACGCGCAAGGCCTGAGACCACAAGACGCAAAAGAGTCGGGCCCTCGACACCACACCGAGGTTAGTCGGTGGGCTCCGCAGTCGAGGGCCCCAGACGGGCCTCGTAGAAGAGGCCCATGGAGGAGGGAAGTGAGCTGGCTGCGCGTGGCGCGCAGCGGCTCCGGGAGACGCTCGACAGCGAACCGCGTACCGGCTCCGCCGCAACGGCGTTCGCCGCATGGCCTGCTCCCCGCGAGCCTCGGCTTCGCGGCGCTCTCACGCCGGCTGGCGAAATCCGAGCGCGCGCCTGCCAGCCCCGGAAAGCGGCCTCCGCGTGAGCTCGTCGGTGTCGAAACCCCAACGCCACCCGCGCAAACCAGCGCGCCCGCACGCTCGCTTGGTGCTTGGCGCGAGCCGGCCGCTCGCGTATGGATGTGGCCCGCGACACGATTCGGGAGAAACGCACCACATGAAGACCACCCAGCTGTACGCAGCCCACCTCGACGAGCTCAACCAGCGCACCGGGGCGGCGCTCTGCGCGACTCGCTTCGACGGCCTGGTCATCCACAGCGGCACGCCGCTGCGCTACTTCGCCGACGACCAGGACGCGACGTTCCGGCCGACGCCGCACTTCGCTCGCTGGCTGCCGCTGCACGGCCCGGCACACCTCATCCTGATCCGCCCCGGTGAGCGACCATTTCTGGTGCGGCTCGCGCCCGAGGACTACTGGTACGAGCAGGTGCCCCTCGGCCAGCCGTTCTGGGCGGCGAGCTTCGAGATGCGCGAGGTTGGCGACGAGCCGAAGACGTTTGCCGAGCTGCCGCGGTGCGGCCGGCTCGCGTTCCTGGGCGACTGCCCGGGTGTGGCGCGCGATCGCGGCTTCGCGCCCGAGGCCATCAACCCCGCCGAGCTCATCGCCCGCCTCGACTGGCATCGCAGCTACAAGACCGACTACGAGGTCGCGTGCATCGAGGAGGCGACACGGCAAGCGGGGCGCGCGCACCGCACCGCGCGCGACGCCTTCGAGGAAGGCGAGTCCGAGCTCGACATCCACCACGCCTACCTCGAAGCGCTGCATGCCACCGAGGAGGATCTGCCGTACCCGACGATCATCGCCGAGGACGAGAAGGCCGCGATCCTGCACTACACGGGCAAGCGCCGCACCCGTGACGCGAGCGTGCTGCTGATCGACAGCGGCGCGCGCCATCTCGGCTATGCTTGCGACATCCGCTACGTGGGCGCGCGATTCCTGTTCCGCGACCTGCTGCAGCGCTTCGATCAGTTGCAGCGATCGTTGTGCGCCGCGGTGCGGCCAGGACTGCCTTACCTCGAGCTGCACGAGATGGCGCACGTGCAGATCGGCGACCTGCTGCACGACGTGGGCGTGCTGCGCATCGGCGGCAGAGCGGCGCTCGAGCGCGGGCTGACCGCGGCGTTCTTCCCGCACGGTCTCGGTCACTTCCTCGGCCTGCAGGTGCACGACGTGGCCGGCCACCAGAGCGCTGAGGACGGCGGCAGGACGCCGCCGCCGGGAAACGCATCCGTATCTGCGCACCACGCGCATCATCGAGGAGCGCATGGTGTTCACCATCGAGCCCGGCCTGTACTTCATCGAGATGCACTTGGCGGCCCCACCGCACGAGCACGAACCGCGATACCCTTCGGCTTCGGCGCTGATCGATCGGTTGAAGCCCTGCAGCGGCATCCGCATCGAGGACAATGTCGTGGTGACGCAGCGAGGGTCACCGCAACTGGCCCGCGGCGAGCTGCAGGGTAGGGTTCACGCCCCCACCTTGGCGGGACTGGTGGCGACCAGCCAGCAGCGCAGGAACACCTGCGTCTTGCGCCGCGATCCGACGCGTTCGCGGTCGACGCAGCGCTCTCGAGGCAGAGACCAAAGCCGGACGCCTGCGCGGCGCGCAGGGCATCCCCATCGATCGGATCGCCGCCGAGGTAGACGCACGCCGTGGCGGGCAGCGCCGCGACGATCAGCTCCCCGGCGATCCCCTGGTCGCGGCCCGACGCGGCGAGCTCGAGCCGGCCGTCGAGCTGGCTCAAGCGCAGCTCGCCGCGCCTTGCCAGGCCAACCCAGGCGGCGAGGCATCGGCGCTCGACCTCCTGCGTGCTCGCGAGCGACAGGCGGCGGGTGTCGAGCACCACCGAGCCGCGTCGCGCCGTCACCGCCGCGCCCAGTCCGAGCGCGCGTGCGCTGGCCGCCCTCCGCCAGGGCCCGGGCTTGTGGCGGCGGCACCGGATGCTCGATCAGCAGTCCCGTGCGCGCTCGCAGCTCCCAGCCCGATTCGCCGACGAGGTCGATCGGCAGCCCCGGGAGAAACCGAGCCAGGTCGCGCGCCGGCCAGCTCGACACGATCGCCACGCTGGTCTTGGGGAGCTCGGCCACCTTGCGCAGCAGCGCATAGATGCGCGGGTGAGGCAGGACCTGTTCGCGGTCGAGCCCGCGCGGGGCGACGACGCCCTCGTACTCGAGCATCAGCAGACGTGCCTGGGTGCGGCCGACCCACTCCCAGAAACCAGACGGCAGTCGAGCGAGCGTGTCCATGGGACCTCCTCCCGGATCATGGGTGGACCCTGGCGCAGCCGCCAAGGTCGCAGCGGGGACGGGGACTCGGAGTCAGGGAGCGAGCGAGATCTCGAACGTGACTTGCCGCTCGATCGCTCCCTTCAGTCCCGCCATGACGAACCGGATCGAGGTGGCGCTGCTGATCGAGGTCGGCCACCAGGAAGGAGTGCCGCGCCGACGAGCCCCGCTCGAGCAGTGGCAGCGCCGCCGCGCCGCTGACATCGGCAGCAGGTTGGCCTGCACCACGAGGCCATCGAGGTCGCGGGGCTCACCCTTGCGATCGTAGCCGTAGAGGCGGACCTGGCGGCCGTCCCGCACGACCTCGAAGGCATGCTCCCTGCCGATCCAGGCCTTGCCCCCGTGGGTCGAGACCTGCTCGCGCGCGAGGCCGGGCTCCTGGGCCTGGATCGGCAGGAACCGGGCGGAGAGCAACAGCGCCGCGACGACGGCCAACGCCGTCAACAGAAGTCCTGGAGCGCGATTCATGAGGACCTCCCTCAGATCCAGCGTTTATCAGTAGAAACACGTATCTATGACTACGTGTAACTACCTAGACGTCCCAGTTCAAACCACTGCCGCCAGAAAACTGGAGATTACTGGAAATCGCTGCCGGTCATGTGGTTGTGATCACCAGCTGGAGCGGGGAGAAGCGATGTCCGCCAGGGGCCGCAAGACCTACGGAGGAACGGCCGGGGGTGGGGAAGGCGATCCTGGCCAGCGAGTTGTCCGACACTCGTGAAGCTGGGATGGCGATGTCAGCAGGCGGCGTGGGAGTTTGATGCCGAGGCGCTCAGGCAGGAGTGCGCGAGCCGGCGCCACTTCACGACCCAGCGGACGCGAAGTGGGCGTAAAGGGTCTCCAGGAGGGGAACGAGGATTCGAAGCGATGAACGTCATCCTACAGCAAACGCATCAGCGATGCTCGGAAAGACATCTTGCCCGCTGCTGCGTCCTTGGCTTGGCTCGCCGATCCCCTGGCCGCCACGTCGTCAGCTTCGGCGATCATGAGGCGCGACACACGTGACGATCGCCGTCGACTGATTGCCCGACGAGTCGGTGGCGGTGATGGTGATCGTGTACGTGCGGCCAGGTCCTTTGCCGGAGCGCTCGGCGCGCAGCTGCAACGCGATCGTTCCAGTGCTCTGGTCAATCACCGGCGTGGTGAAGTCGGGGATGGTATGCCCGTCCGCGTCCTTGTCGGGGTTCTCGCTGCTCGCCACCGTCGCGGTCAGCAGGACCGGCGCGCCGGAGCCATCGGCGGCATTGGCTTGGATCACGATGTCCACCATCTTGTGATTGGGTGGCCACAGGATCGAACAGTTGCTGACCGGTGCAAGCCGTGGCGGCAGCGTGTCGACCACCCGCACATCGATCGCGCATCGGACCGCAGCATTCACCCCGTCGCTCACCGAGAGCTCAAGCGTGTGCAGCCCAAGGGAGAGATCGGCTGCCGCACCGGTGGTCAAGACGGCGATGGGCAGCGCGCTCGCCGCACCGCCCGCCATCGTGGTCTGGGTACCCGATGCCAGCACACGACTCCCCTCTTGCCACTGGTAGGCGAGGGTGTCGCCGTCGAAGTCGGCCACCTGACCGCTGAGCACGACGGCGTCGACACCGACCTGATAGGTTCCAGCGCCGCCGCAGGCAACGGTGGGCGGCGAGTTGGCGATCGTCAGCGTCATCTGCGACGTCGCGCCGAGATCGCCATCGCTCACGGCGAGCGTGAGCTGGTGGCTGCCGATCGTGAACGGCGGCACGGCACCGAGGTCGAGCGGCGCCTCGCCCTGTGAGCCGACGGACGCGCTCGCGAGCAGCACACTCGACCCCTCGAGCCAGCGGTAGGTCAACGCATTGCCTTCCGGATCCGAGGCCGTGCCGGCGAGCGTGGTCGACGACTGTTGAGAGGAGAAGATCGTCACGTTGGCGCCGGCATCCGCGAGTGGAGCGCGGTTGAAGCCGCACATGAAGCTGTAGCTGTGGCCGCCGATCACGAACGTGGCTGGCGAGAACGCGCCGGACGCCAGCACCTCGAACAGGAACGTATCTGACTGCGGCGCGATGTCGCCGGGAATCACCTGAATCGGGTAGCCGTCCTGAAAGCCCGTCTGGCGCATGTCCGGGTAGACCGAGTTATCGGTGATCGGAAAGCGTACCGTGTCACCGGGCGTGAACGGCAGGAAGGGATAAGGCAACACCACCGTCGAGCCGGCGACCGGATGGCCAGCGGCATCCACGACCTGGAGCGGGCAGGACACCTGGATCCACTCGAACGCGAGCAACGTCTGGCCGGCATGAATCACAGGGTTCTCGTTGCGCGCCACGAAGTCTGGTCGCGACGGGCCGTCGAGAGCTACCTGGACTTCGACTCCGTACCTGCCGAACACCGTTGGATAGACTGCCGGGTCCGAGATTGGAAACAAGGCATGAAATGGAACCAGGTTCGTCGCCGTGCCCGCATAGGCATAGCGCCCCTCTCGGCTGCCTGGGATGGAGTGTCCGAACTGATCCCTGATGTCGATCGTCAGATCGGTCGTGATCCACTCGTAGTCAAGCATGGTCTGACCCGTCTGGATCGTCGGGCGTTCGCTGCGTTGAACTTCGCCCGCGCTGTTGGGCAAATTGTCCCTGCTTGGCCTCAGAATGAACTGGTAGCTGCTCACAATGGTCGGGTAGACATCAGGATCAGAGACGGCCATGACGAAATGAGCTGGCAGATCTCCATGCCCTGGATAATCGTAGTTCGATGCGAAGTTGCTGAATGGAATGCTGTGTCCGAATTGGTCCTTGAGGTCAAGTGTCAGCTCGGTCGTGATCCATTCGAAGTTGAGCTCCGTTTGTCCGGCGCGGATGGTTGTGGTCTGAGGCGTGGCCTCGTCTTTATGGATCAGCGAGGTCGTCACGACGAACGACAGGATGCGAGAGTAGGTTGTCAAGCCAGGATAGACGGCTTCATCGGAGATCGGCATGACAGCCTGGACGGGGACCGACACGTACTGCAATGCCAGAGCATCGTAGAAATACACGCCTGCTTCGGGCAGGGTGTGGCCAAACTGGTCCCTGACGTCGATGGTCAAGGTGGTGGTGATCCACTCGAAACTGAGCTCGGTTTGCCCCGCGATGATCGTGACGACCTCGTGTCGCGACGGCTTCCCCGCGCTCCGCGCCCCGTTGACGCCCGGGAAGACGTCCATCGCGTAGGTCCCCGGTGCCACGATCGCCGTGTCGCCGGTATTCACGTCGCCCGCCGATCCGAGCGGCGACACGTGCGAGCCCGGAATGTCGATGCCGAACTGATCCTTCACGTGAACCGTGATCGTCTCCGCCGCTGCGCGAGTGCTCAGGGCGATCGCCACCAAGGATGCCAGCGACAATGACCTGGTCATGGAAGCTCCTTCACGGGGCTACGGAACGCAGAGACGCCATTGCAGCGATCTCGTGGCCGTCGCCCCGAGCTCTGGAACTCGTTGGTTGGTCAGGCGAGCATTCGACAACCCATCGTGTCGATGCGGCATGTACCGGGCGGATGAACGCCATCGCGCGGCGGGCGTATCATCGAAACGCAAGAATTCGTGGGATGGACCGGTCGGTGGTTCCGGCGCGGACGCCTCACTTCCCCGTTGACCCCGGTGCCGCGGTGGCCTTGAGCTTTAGATCCCGGTCGATCTCGGCCAGCTTGTCCATTGCTTCGGACCAATCCTGGGCGGTGACGCCGGCGTGCACCGAGTCGGCGAAGGCACGCACGTTTGCCAGATCGGTTTCGGTCGATCCGACGTGCTGAAGCACCGCGGCCAGCCGCTTGAGCGGACCGCCGCCGGTGAAGCGCTGGTCCATGCTTTCCGTCTTCAGCACCTCGAAGGCGAGATCGTAGCGTTGCTCTCGGACGAGGACTTTCACCGCGCTGACACGGACGTGGAAGGGAAGCTCCGCGCGTTGGTCCGCCGTGAGGACGACGAGCTCGTCGAGCGCCTCGTCGTTGCGGTTTGCCAAGAACAACATGTCGATCCAGAGACCCATCGCATAAAGGCTCTTGCTTGCGTGATGGAAGGCTTCGACCGTGGCGATCGCCGAGGCCAGCAGCTGATCGCGGTTCGCTCCGAGCTCCTCGTTGAAGGTCACCGCATTGCGGATCACCAGAGCCCGATCGAGTGCCATGAGAGTCGATTCAGGATGGGACGCGAGGAAGCGGTCGAAAGAGTCGAGGGCCAGGCGGTTCTGAAAGGCTCGTTCGCTGTAAATTGGCTCGCTGGAGTCCAGATTGCGCAGGAGATAGTCACCGCGTAACGCATCGACGACGAACCAAGGGTGGGCATCGAGCCGGGCATCGGCCACGATCTCCCAGGCGTCGCGGTAGCGCTTCTCGTTCATGAGCCTCGCGGCAAGTGCCAGGCGATCGATGGGTGCCCAGTCTTCCCACACCTCACGCGTGCGTCCCGGCTTGATGCCATCGAGCGACGGTGCTGCCTCGCCCCGGATCATGGCCGCGAGCGATCGCGCATACCAACCGTGCTCGCCGAGCGCCTCGCCGCTGGCAAGCGCGCACGCAGCCTCATCTTTCTGATTGAGTCGCGCTGCCATGTCCGCGCGGCGCAGCCATGCGGCGCCCCGATCGGGACGCAACTCCGTGCACCGGCGGAAGCGGCGTAGGGCCTCGGTGCAGTTCGGCTCGTTGAGTTCCTTGGCAAAGCGTCCCGAGCCGGCGAGCAAGAACAGCTCGCCGGCGTGGAAGTTGTCCACCCATTCTTGCTCGATGTGCTGGCGGTGGCGCTCGATCGCACCCCAGGTGACGATGGCGGCCAGCACGACGCCGAGCCCGACCGAGGTCCACACGCCGACCAGCCGGCGACGATACCAGAGCCGCCGCGCCGTGCGGCGCAGGCCCGATCTTCGGTCGGCCTTGATCGGCTCGCCGCGCGCGGCGGCGCGCAGATCGGCGGCGAACTCCGCGGCGCTCGCGTAGCGGTTGGACGGCGCCTTCTCGACCGCCCTGAGGCACACCGTCTCGAGGTCTTTCGAGACGTGGCGGTTGTGCTTGCGCGGCGGGTCGGGATCGCGCTCGCGAATCTGCGTGTAGAGCCCCTCTTCGCTCTCGCCGGAGAACGGCGCGTGCAGCGTGAGCAGCTCGT
>JAXMBY010000095.1:0-14946 GCA_046349655.1 Planctomycetota bacterium | reverse complement strand
CGCCGCCGCGATCAGGCCGCGCAGATCGATGGCACTCTGGTCGCGGGGCGTGGTCGATTCGCACGCCGGCAGCACGCTGCATGCGAGCAGCACCGCGGCGAAGGATGCGTGAGCCATGAGCGCCGGCATGGCAAGAGAGCGTATCCCGTCCGGCGCGCAGCGGCAAGATGGCCGCGCGCTGCGGCAGATGCTTGACTCGTGACCGGGCTTCGCGATGCTACCGCGCAGCAGTGCATCATCGCGTCCATCTTGCCGGAGCTGCCATGTGCCGATCCTCCCTGTTCGCGTCCGTGCTGCTCGCCACGCTGCCGGCGTGCGCCTCCGAACCGATGGCAAGTGCGGCGCCGCCGGGCGATGCGCGCGCCGCCGCCGACGCGCGCATGGACTGGTGGCGCAGCGCGCGCTTCGGCCTGTTCATCCACTGGGGCCTGTACGCGATCCCGGCCGGTGAATGGAACGGCGAGACCGGGCATGGCGAGTGGATCATGAACACCGCTCACATTCCGGTCGAGCGCTACGAGCAGTTCCGCGATCAGTTCAACCCGGTGAAATTCGACGCCGACGAGTGGGTGGCGATCGCGAAGCGCGCGGGCGTGAAGTACATCACCATCACCAGCAAGCACCACGATGGCTTCGCGCTGTTCGACTCGAAGGTGAGCGACTACGACGTGATGGCGACGCCGTTCAAGCGCGACGTCATGAAGGAGCTGTCGGCAGCATGCCGCAAGGCCGGCATCAAGATGTGCTGGTACCACTCGATCATGGACTGGCATCATCCCGACTACCTGCCGCGACGCGACTGGGAGACGCGGTCGGTGGCCGGTGCGGACTTCGCCCGCTACCTGACCTACCTGCGCGGCCAGGTGACCGAGCTGCTCGAGAACTACGGCGACATCGGCGTGATGTGGTTCGACGGCGAGTGGGAATCGTCCTGGACGCATGCGTACGGCAAGGACCTGTACGCGCTGTGCCGCAAGCTGCGGCCGAGCGTGATCGTCAACAACCGGGTCGACACCGGGCGCTCGGGCATGGCCGGCATGAGCGCCGGCGACGATCGGGTCGGCGACTTCGGCACGCCCGAGCAGGAGATCCCGCAGACCGGCATGCCGGGGGTCGACTGGGAAACCTGCATGACGATGAACGATCACTGGGGCTACAACCGCCACGACGATCACTGGAAGTCGTCGTCCGAGCTGGTGCGCATGCTGGTGGACATCGCGTCGAAGGGCGGCAACTTCCTGCTCAACGTCGGGCCCACGGCCGAAGGCGTGTTCCCGCCCGCGGCGGTGGAGCGGCTCGAGGCCATGGGCAGCTGGCTCGCGGTGAACGGCGAGGCGATCTACGGCACCGCGGCCAACCCGGGGCTCGAGACCGAGTGGGGGCGCTGCACGATGCGTGCCATGGGCGGCACCACCCGGCTGTACCTGCACGTGTTCGACTGGCCCCAGAACGGCCGCCTGGTGCTGTCGGGGCTCGGCAACAAGTCGAACGCGCGTGGCTCCTGGCGCACGTCGAGGGCTCGCTCGCGACGCGGCAGAAGGACGCCGCGCTCGAGATCTCAATGCCGGCAGCGACGCCCGACGCGGTGTGCGTGGTGGTGCTCGACGTGCGCGGCGCGCAATCGTCTACCAGCCGCCGATGATCGACGCGGCGGCGGACACGTTCGTGCGCGCCATCGACGTTCGCCTCGGCGCGCGCTCGCCGGCGCTCGAGCTGCACTACACGCTCGACGGCAGCGACCCCACGCTCGCCCTCGCCGCTACGCGAGCGCGCTGCATCTCACCGACTCCGCGACCGTGACCGCGCGCCTTCCACCAGCAGCGGGCCGTGAGCCGCGCCGTCACGCGGCACCTCGCTCAGGGTGAGCCCGGCCCCGGCGGCAGCGATCCGCCGGCGCCGAGCATCGTGTGCGAAGTGTACGAGGGCAGCACAGCATAGCCGGCTGCCCGCGGTGAGCAACTCGACTGAAGTCGAGCAGCATCGTGCCGAACCTCACGCTCGAGGTCGGCCCGCGCGAGCGCGTGCTGCGCCGCTTTCGCGGCTACCTGCAGGTGCCGGCCGACGACGTGTACCGGTTCGCGCTGAGCTCCGACGACGGCTCGCGGCTCACCATCGGCGAGCGCGTGGTGGTGGACAACGACGAATACGGCGCGGCAGAAGCCACCGGCACGATCGCGCTCGCTGCTGTAGCTGGCATGCGCTCCTGGTCGATACTTCAACTGCACCGGCGGCACCAAGCTCGCGCTGGCCATGGCCGCGGCAGTGCGCCGCTCACGCCGGTCGCGAGCGAGCACCTCAGCACGCGAGCGCGCGCCATGATCGCGGCGGCGTCGAGCGAACGGTCCTGGCGGCGCCTCGTCCGGCGCTCTTGCGATCGCGCGCTGCGCCTGCTGGGCGCACGCGATCGGTTGAAGCGTCACAACGCGCACCTGATCCGGCGGCATGCGCGGCGCCGCGACCTAGTGCTCGACAGCATGCCGAGCACGCTGCAGCTGGAGCACAGCACGTACTGCAACCTGCGCTGCCGGATGTGCTCCATCATCCGGCCATCGCGCAACCGGGCGCTGCAGCACATGAGCGAGGAGCTCGTGCTGCGCTTGCGCCCGGTGCTGCCGTACGTGCGCGAGGTCTCGCTCAACGGCGGCGGCGAGCCGTTCCTGGTGCCGCGCATCGACCGGTTCCTGGACGTGTTCCGGTCGTACGGCGTGCGCCTCGCCACGATCACCAACGCCACGTTGATCACCGAGCGGCTCGGCAAGCTGATCGGCGAGACGTTCTCGCACCTGATCGTGTCGATGGACGGCGCCACGCGCGCGACCTACGAGATGATCCGTGAGAACGCGCGCTTCGAGCACTTGCTGCGCGGCATCGATCTGGTCAACCAGCATCGCCGCAAGGGGCTGCGTCTGTCGCTCGCGTTCGTGGCGATGCGCTGCAATCTGCCCGAGCTGCCGGCGCTGATCCAGTTCGCCAGCGAGCACCAGGTGCAAGACGTGCGCGTCGCCTGGATGGTGCCGTTCGCCGACTTGCCATGGACGCACGATCAGGTGCCGTCGCTCGATCCGATCGCCGCCAACGGCTGGCTCGCGGAAGCGCGCGCCGCCGCCGCCGCGCTCGGCGTGGAGCTGCAGGCCCCCGACCCGTTGCCGCAGGTCGCCGACCCGGCGTCGCACGCGCCGGCCGCGCCCGATCTCGAGGAACCCACGGCGGTGTACGGCAAGCTGCTCGACGCGAGCCGGGTGGGCGGCTACTGCCACCTCATGTACGACAAGGCGATGGTGCTGGTGGACGGCCGCGTCAAGCCATGCTGTCATTCGCACGAGATCATGGGCTCGGTGTTCACCACGCCGTTCGCCGAGATCTGGAACGGCCCGGCGTATCAGCACCTGCGCGCTGGCTTCGCGAGCGGCGTGCTGCCCGCGTCTTGCCGCAGCTGCAACTTCTTGCGCTCGGGCCAGCTCAAGAGCGGCTGGCTCGTCGCCGCCGATGCGGTGACCTGACGCGGCGCGCTTGCCGCCGCACGGCGTTCGGCTCGATCGTGGTACCATGCGGGCCCGCTCCCCATCACCGGAGAACGCTCATGCGTCGTGTTCTGCTCGTCGCGTTGCCGTGGCTGGTGCTGGCGGCGCTGCCAGCTGCGGCACAGACTCCCGCCGCGCCGCCCGACGCGCCCACGATCGCCTCGTACGTGCCCGATCTCGCGCCGCTGATGCGCGCGCCGGTGAGCGAGCTCAAGCCGGTGGTGGAGCGGTTCGCGACCGATCACCGCGCGTTGCTGCGCCGCCATGCGATCCGGTTCTCACCGGCGCGCCGGGCGCTGCAGCGGGCGTTTCTCGACGCCTGGCGCGCGCTTGCACGAGCTCGACTTCGAGCACCTCGGCATCGAAGGCAAGATCGACTTCGTGCTGCTCGACCGGGAGCTGTGCTACCAGCTCGAGCTCGTCGATCACCCGAGGCGAGGCCTGCGCGGAAGCGGCGCCGCTGATGCCGTTTCAGAGCGCGATCATCGAGCTGCAGGAGGCGCGGCGCGCGCTGCGACCGGTGGATCCGGCCGCGGCGGCGACCACGGTCGCGCAGCTCGCGCTCGAGGTCGAGCGAACCCAGAAGCGGGTCGAGGCCGGCATCAAGTCGAGCGCCGCCGACGCCGTCGTCGTCAGCAAGGTGGTGGCGCTGCGCGGCGCCGAGATCGTGAGCGAGCTGCGCCGCACGCTCGAGCAGTGGTACCGGTGCTACGCCGGCTACGACCCGCTGTTCAGCTGGTGGACCGAGGCGCCGTACCAGAAGGCCAGCGCCGCGCTGCAGGCGTACACCGACCTGCTGCGCGAGCGCGTCGTCGGCATCGTGTCCGGACAGGACGCGCCGATCGTCGGCGATCCGATCGGCCGCGAGGCGATCCTGCAGGAGCTCGAGCACGAGATGATCGACTACTCCCCCGAGCAGCTCGTCACGATCGCCGAGCGCGAGTTCGCCTGGTGCGAGGGCGAGATGCGCAACGCTGCGCGCGACATGGGCTGCGGCGACGACTGGCAGGCGGCGCTCGAGCGGGTCAAGAGCTCGCACGTCGAGCCAGGCCGGCAGCCCGATCTGATCCGCGACCAGGCGCGCGAGGCGACCGCGTTCGTCGAGGCGCACGACCTGCTCACCGTGCCGCCGCTGGCGCGCGACATCTGGCGCATCGAGATGATGTCGCCGGAGCGGCAGAAGGAGAGCCCGTTCTTCCTCGGCGGCGAGGTGATCCTGGTGTCGTTCCCGACCGACGCCATGGCGCACGAGGACAAGCTCATGAGCATGCGCGGCAACAACGAGCACTTCGCGCGCGCCACGGTGCACCACGAGCTCATCCCTGGCCATCACCTGCAAGGCTTCATGAACGATCGCTACGCGCCGCACCGCGAGCTGTTCCAGACGCCGTTCTGGACCGAGGGCTGGGCCTTGTACTTCGAGATGCTGTTCTGGGACCTGGGCTTCGCCAGATCACCGGAGAACCGGATCGGCATGCTGTTCTGGCGCATGCACCGCTGCGCGCGCATCATCTTCTCGCTCGGCTTCCACCTGGGCACGATGACGCCGCAGCAATGCACCGACTTCCTGGTCGATCGCGTCGGTCACGAGCGCGCCAACGCCACGGCCGAGGTGCGCCGTTCGTTCGGCGGCAGCTACGGCCCGCTGTACCAGGTGGCGTACATGATGGGCGGCCTGCAGTTCCGCGCGCTGCATCACGAGCTGTGCGACTCGGGCAAGATGGCGAACCGCGCGTTCCACGACGCGATCCTGCAGGGTGGTCCGATGGTGCGCGCGCGCGTCGAGAAGCTGCGGCTCACGCGCGACTATCGCGCCCAGTGGAAGTTTGCGGGGAGTGATGGTGGCCGTCTGGACGGTCACCATCACTCCGCGGACGCGCGGGGGCCTCACGACCCCAGGCAGCCCCGTTGGACGTGCAGTTGTCGAAGTTCTCGTTCGCCACCCTGAGCGCCTCGCTCAGGTCCGTGAGCGAGACGTCGGGCTTGCCGTCACCCGTCACGTCGATCCGATCGTCGTCCTGGCAGCCGTGCCCATCCGTGCACGCTCCGAACTCGCCGCTGATCGCGCGATCGGCGAGCGCGATGACGTCGCGCAGGCTCATCCCGATCAGGTCGCCATCGACGCACCCCACGAACACGAGATCGCCCAGATGCTGGTTCGGATCCGACTTGTGGTCGTCGAACAGACCGGCATCGTCGAAGCCGACGCTCAGCTTCGCTGCGGCCAGCTGGCCGGCGAACACGCCGGCGCTGCTGTCCGACGGATCGACCAGGTCCTGGTCCAGCGTTCCCCGCGGGTCCCCCGCGGGCAAGAAGGCTTCCACCGCCGCGGCGCTCGTGAGCGTGAGAGCGAAGAGGCATCACCGTCGCTCCCGTCCTGATCGCCGAGGATGAGCCCGCCGGGGAACACGTCCGCGAAGTGCTGGTCGCGCAGGCAGCCGACATTGCCACCGGCGCATCCCTGTCCCCATCCGCCCTGCGTGTAGCTGCAGAACGTCGGGCCGCCGCCGCAGTCGCCGTTCAGGACCGTGATCGAGGCCTGGTTGGAGATCCCGTGCCGATGGCTCACGAAGTCGACCGCCAGGAACTGCAGGTAGCCCGTGAGACCAACCAGGCCCTTGTCGCACTCCATGTGATGATCGAAGCACGCCTTCCCGTCCTCCGGCACGATGAAGGGGAAGATGACCAGCGGCGGGAAGTCGAGGCAGAAGGTGCCGAAGTTCGTATCCGTGGGTCCCTGGCCCGGCGACACGAAGAGGAAGCCACTGAATCCCGGCGAAGCCTCGACGCAGATCTGGAAGTCGGTTCCGATCGGGACCTCGCTCGGCACCGTCAGCACGAAGCCAGGGTCACCCGAACAATCGACTCCACGTCCGAACGCGGGCGCGATCGATGCGATCGCGATGGAAAGCAAGAGCATGGACTGACGCATGGGGAGCTCCCTTAAGATCGACCCAGTACTGCAGGTTCGCGGGCATGCCTTAGGCGCCTGAAGTCGAACCGCCGCCAGGGGCGCGCTCAAATCGGATGCCGAGGTGTGGATGGTGCGGAAAGAGCCGGCTCTCGGGCAACTTCGCCCGCCCGGAGGGATGCCGCCGATACGGATCTCGGGAATCGGGATCTGCAACGGGCCTTCACGAGTGCGGGCAGCAGCTCTCTTGCGAAATCTGCTGCCCTGCGAACCGTGGGATCGATCGGGAGACTTTCAGCTACCCTCCCGTATCCCGATTGCCCTGCTTCGCCGTGCCGGGCTTCGGCATCGGCTCGTTGCGCGTCTGCTTCGAGGGATCGAGTCCATTCTGCTCGATCGTCCCGCGCCGCTCGGTGCCTCGCATCGTCTTGCCGAGCCGGTCGGCCGATCCGAGCCCGCGATCCTTGAGGTCGCCTTGCCGTTTGGCGGCGGCCAGTCCCCCGGCCTGCTGCTTTCCCGCTTGCCCAGGGCTCGCCGTCGCGCCATGCCGCGTGTTCGCAATCGCGCCATTCCTCAGCTTGCCTGACTGGCCCATGCCGCGCTTCTCGATGTCAGCCCGGCGCTTCGCTCGCTCGAGCTCCTTCGCCTGGGACTGGCTGCTCCGCTGGGTCCCCTGCGTTCGCACGGTGTGGGCAGCCCGCATACGCTTCGCGTATGCGGCATGGCCACTCTACCGCCGCCTGCATTCGCGACGCTGAATCCAACCAGGGCACACGCACACGCCATCAGCGCGGTTCGGATCGTGCTCTGACACATAGCACACCTCCTGGTTCATCGGTCATGGACCTTCTCGTGGCCATCACATGTTCCCCGTCTCGGAGGCCGCAAGGACCGTTCCGTTCGGCTCCCCCCGTCGCCAGCCGCTGGCCGGCGAGCTCGCTCCGAAGTTGCATCGCTCGTTTGGCAGGAATGGGAAACCCTGCCGCGACACCGACAGTTCAGGTGCGGCCCATCGAGATCGCCGACCGAGATCCGATGGTCAGGGAATGACGAGCTCGACGACCTCGCTCGCGGCCGACGTGCGCGCGAGGTCGATTCCGGTGCTCGCCTGCCGTCCCGACGCGGTGGTCGCCTCCACCGTGTAGTGCCCGGGGAGCTGGGAGAGCACGAGCTCGGCGACGCCGTGCGTGAGCGCGAGGTGCTGCTCGCTGACGCACCGGCCGGCGCCGTCGAGGACCCTCACCCGCAGCAGCCCGCGCGCAGCGTCCTCGTCGCCGCGGATGCGCACCGTCTGGTGGCAGCCCGCCTCGAGTGCGACCGTGGCCTCGGACCGCGCGCCCGGACGCACCTCGAGCGGCTCGCGCACGTTCGCGTGATCGGAGCCCGTCACCGCGACCGCCCAGCGGCCCGCGGCGTACCAGAGCGAGCTCGGCCGTCCCGTTCTTCGGCTCGAGCTCGATCCAGGGCGCGGTGCCGTCGAGCGAGACGAGCCACAGCCGAGGATCGCCGGCCGGCGCGCTCGCCGCCCGGGTCACGTGCACGACCACCGATCCACAGAGCGGCACGCGGATCTCGCCCGCGTCCCAGCTCTGGTTCGGCGCGAGGTCATGGGGTCCCGCGAGCCACTCGGGCAGACCGGGCTTCGCGAGCCGCAGGCGGTAGCGGGCCGCTGCGAGCTTCGTGATCTGGAACCCGCCGGTCGCGCCGTCGCTCGAGGCGCCGCCGCCGCCGCCCCCATGCGGTCCTCCGCATAGGCGGTCACGCGCACGCCGCCGAGCGGATTACCCTCGACGTCCACGACGCGTCCGGTGATGAGCGCGGTCGGCATCTGCTCGCGGCCGATCCGGAAGACGAGCTCGTCCGGACCGGGGCGGACGTCCTCGCGCCGGAGCGCGCGGACGTCGGAGTTCGGTGCGTACACATGGATCGCGTGCGCGATCTCCTTGACGTTCGGCATCGCGAAGCGGCCGCTCGCGTCGGTGAAACCAAATCCATGGTAATGCCCGTCGTCCGAGTCCTCGCGTCGCATCGTGAAGAGCTCCACCTTGCAGGCCGCGAGCGGCTGGTCCGCGTCGTCCAGCACGCGCACCTTGATCTCGCGGCCGCGCGACAGAACCGCGTCCCAGACGACCTCCTCGCCGGGCTGGACGTGCAGGGTGGCCGCGGCCTGCCCCAGCTCCTCGCCGTCGGCGACGATCGCGACCTCGCCGCTCGGGACCTCCGGCAGCCGGAAGCGGCCCGCCGCATCGCTGGATGCCGTCGCGCTCATCAGGTCCGCATCGCGACCCACGCGGATGCGAATGCGCGCGGCGGGCTTGCCGTCGGCGGTCACCACCGTGCCGCGCACGACCGACGACCTCTCGAGCACGACTTCGAGCTGCGTGGTCACCTGCAGCGACGCCTCGACGGTCCCGCGCCACACGCCGAACCCCTCGGCGCGCGCCTCGACCGGCAACGTGCGCGCCGGCACGCTCGCGACCGTGAAGAACCCGTCCTCGTCCGAGCGCGCCCAAAGATCGAGCGGCTTGCCGACGCTGCTGCCGTCGCGCGGCCGGTAGCCCTCGAACTCGCCGAGCCGGACGCGCACCAGCGCGTTCGCGACCGGCTTGCCGTCGCGGTCGTGCACCTCGCCCGCGACGTCGCCGCCCGGCTGGTCGAGCACGAGCCGCAGCCGGCGCTCCTTGCCGCCCTGGCTCGCGAACAGCCAGTGCAGGTAGGAAGGCGCATGGCCGCTCGCGCGCGCGCCGATCTCGTCGCCGTCCTGCACGCCGGTCAGGTGGAAGGTGCCGTCGGCGGCGGTGCGCGCGACGATCGCCGGCTCCATCCGCGGCTCCGTGCCGCCCGAGGCGACCGTGATCGCCGCATCGCCGACCGGCTGCCCGGCGCCGTCGACGACGAGTCCGTCGATCGTCATCCCCGAGGGCAGCTCGAGCACGACCGCCGTCTCCGCGCCCGGCCGGATCGCTGCCGACACCCCGACGTCGAGCTGCCGGGAGACCTGGAACTTGCCCGGCGGCAGCTCCGTGAATCGAAGCGTCCCGTCCTCGCCGGTCGTGCCCGTGCGGGCGTGGAAGTACGAGCTCGGCCCGCCCTCCTCGCGCAGCATCACCGGCACGTCCGCCGCCGCGGCCCGGCTCTCCTTCCACTGCGCGCGCACCAGGAGCGATCCGGTCGCGGGGGGTGGCGCCACGCTCGGCGGCTCGGGCGCGATCGCCGTCCGCCGCGCCGCCGCGCCGTCCGCCGCGACCGCAGGGGCCGCGACCTGCGCATCGCTCGCGAGCGCGCGCGCCGGCGACGCGATCGCGGGTGGCTCGCCCGCTGGTGGCCGGCTTCCTGGCTCGCGGTCGCCGAGCGACCAGAGTGCGATCGATGCCGCCGCGACCAGCAGCACGACGGCGGCGATGGAGATCTTGAGCTTCGCGGTCATCAGCAGCGCTCCGACGAGAGACGAGGTCCCGAGCGACGCTCCCCAGGGCGACCAGCCGCCCGCGGCGAGCGCACCGAGCCGCCGCGCGAGCGAGCCCCCTTCGCCGTGATCGGCCGCGAGTGCGAGCCGCAGCTCCGCGCGCGCACGCTTGAGCCGGCTGCGCACCGTCTCGACCGGGACGCCGAGGCGCTTCGCGATCGCGCGCGGCGGCCAGCCCTCGAAGTAGCGCAGCACGGTGACGCCGCGATGCGGCTCCGGCAGCCGGAGCACCGCGCGCACGACCAGGCGCCGCGTCTCCTCGCGCTCGAGGATCTGCTCGGTCGACGGCACCACCTCGAAGGCTGCGGTCGCCGACTCGCGGTGCCGGCGCCGTGCGCTCCCGCGGAGCGTGCGCAGCGCGAAGTTGCGGGCGATGCGCGCGAGCCAGCTCGCGAGCGACTCCGAGCGCGCGGGCTCGCGCTGGATCGCGACCAGCCACGTGTCCTGCACCACGTCGTCGACCGACTGCTCGTCGTGGAGCAGCTCGCGTGCGAGCGCGCGGATCAGGTGCTCGTGAGCGAGCAGGCCGTCGATCGAGGAGGCGTTCATGGCTCGCGTAAGATCCCGGCGTCGCGAGAATCGGTCACGGCGCGGCAGAAATCTCGTCGGACGCGGCGATTCTACCCGCGAGCGCACGTGCGCGCCGGGGTCGGGTGGTACACTCGTGCCGTGCGCCCACCCGAGACGAGGAGCCCGCCTTGCCGTTCACCGCCCTCCTGCTCGCCGCGAGCCTCGCGCTCGCCGGCGATCCGAAGACCGTTCCGGAAGCACACTCCTACGAGCGCACGTCGTCGCACGCCGAGGTGCTCGCGTTCCTCGACCAGCTGCAGGCTGCGGGCGCGGCGATCTCGGTCGAGACGATCGGCACCACGACCGAGGGACGCCCGCTGCCGCTCGTGATCGCGAGCGAGCCGATGATCCCCTCGCCGGAGGAGGCGCGGCGGCTCGGCCGGCCGGTGGTCTACGTCCAGGCGAACATCCACGCGGGCGAGGTGGAGGGCAAGGAGGCTGCGCTCATGGTGCTGCGCGACCTGACCCTGCCCGGGAACGACGAGCTGCTGCGCAAGATCGTGCTGCTCGTCGTGCCGGACTACAACCCCGACGGCAACGATCGCTTCGGTCCGATCACCGAGCACCGCCGCGGCCAGAACGGCCCGCAGGAGGTGGGCGTGCGCGCGAACGCCCAGGGCTTCGACCTGAACCGCGACTGCATGAAGGCCGAGAGCCGCGAGTTCCAGGCGCTGCTCGAGCACGTGCTCGTGCCATGGGACCCCGACCTGGCGATGGACCTGCACACGACCGACGGCAGCTATCACGGCTACCCGCTCACGTACTCGCCGCCGCTCGTGCCGCTGCCGTCGCCCAACCCGAGCGAGTGGGTGCGCGACCGCCTGCTGCCCGACGTGCGCAAGACGATGCGCGAGCAGCACCGGCTCGAGCTGTTCGACTACGGCAACTTCGATCAGCAGTCGGCGCCGACGCGCTTCGAGACCTTCGAGTACCTGCCGCGCTACTTCACCAACTACATCGGTGCGCGCGGCCGCATGGCGGTGCTGAGCGAGGCGTACGCGTACGCGCCGTTCCAGACGCGGATCGAGGCGACCTATCACTTCGTGCGGACCGTGCTCGCCTACGTGGCCGAGCACGCCGAGCAGGTGCGTGCGCTCAATCGCGACTTCGACCTGCAGGCGCGCGCGTCGCTCGCCGTCCGCTGCGAGATGGATCGGCGCAGCGAGAAGGAGGCCGTGCTGGTGGGGGACAAGAGCGGCGACACGGAGCGCGCGACGCCCCACGAGATGGAGGTGTTCGATCGCTTCCGTGCCAGCCGCGAGGTGAGCGTCCCGGCGGGCTTCGTCCTCCCTGAGTCGATGCGCCCGACCGTCGACGTGCTCCTGCGCCACGGCATCGCCGTCGAGCGCGTGAAGCAGGGTGGAAGACCGACGTCGAGGTGTTCACGCCGCGGCACGTGCAGGTGGCGGCGCGGGCGTACCAGGGACACAAGCCGACGCGGCTCGAGGGCGATCGCAAGACCGAGGCGCGCACGCTCGCCGCCGGCACGTACTTCGTCTCGTGCCGCCAGCCGCTCGGCGTGGTCGCGTTCTACCTCCTCGATCCCGAGTCGGAGGACGGCGTCCTCGCCTGGCAGATCGCGGGGTTCGAGCCGAAGGAGGGAGAGCCGCTCCCCTACGGGCGCACGCTCACCGTGCCGCCGGTGCGCGAGCGCGTGCGCTGACGCCGCGCCAGCCGCCCACGTAGACTCCGTCCTTCGCCACCAGCAGATCGGAGACGATGACCGCCTTCTTCGACCGCCGGAGCTGGCTGCCGGTCGAGCTGCGGCGCACGTCGACGATGGGCGAGGAGAGCTGGGCGCTCGGCGATTACCGCGACGAGCAGGTCCTCGTGCTGCCGCACTCTTGGCGGCACACCGGCAGCGGCGTCGCCGACGAGTGGCACGCGCGCGAGGTCGGCCTCCTCGACCGGAGCGTGCGGGCCCAGCTCGTACGCCCGTCGAACGAGCCGGGCGACACCGCGCTCGATCCGGATCGGGTGGGCCCGCTGACGGTTGCACGCGCCAGGACCGGCCACGTGCTCGTGCACCCGCTCGTGAACGGCGAGGATCTCGCGCCATTCCTCTTCGACACGGGTGCCGGGGTCACGGTGATCGACCGTGCCGCGGCCGACCGGCTCGAGCTGCCGGCGCTCGGCAAGGTCTGGATCGGCGGCGGCGGCGCGAGCACGCCGCTCTCGAGGCTGCGGCGGGCGGACACGCTCTCGCTCGGCCCGCTCACGATCGAGCGCCCGTTCTTCACCGAGATGGACCTCGCACCGTTCCAGGCGGCGGTCGGCGCACCGATCGCCGGCATCTGCGGCTACGACCTGCTGGCGCGCGCGGTGATCGCGATCGACCTCGCCGCACCGAGCGTCGCGATCCACGACCCGGACACCTATCGGCTGGAGGCGGGCGCCAGCTGGCAGGAGCTGGTGATCCACGACCGCCACCCGCACGTGCGCTGCCGGTTCGAGGGAGATCGCGAGGGGCTGTTCCGTCTCGACACCGGTGCGGCCCAGGTGTCGCTCATCTTCCACTCGCCCGCGGTCAAGGAGCAGGATCTCCTCGCCGGACGCGAGACCGAGCCCGCCAACGGAATGTTCGGCGCGGGCGGCGAGATCGGGGCGCGCGCGGGCGTGCTCGAGTGGCTCGAGCTGGGCGGACGGCGGTTTTCGAGGACGCGCGTCCACTTCGCGCTCGACGAGCGCGGCGCCGTCGCGGACCCGTACTCGACCGGCAACCTGGGCGGTGAAGTACCTCGCCGCGTTCGCGATGGTCTTCGACTACCCGCACGGGCGCGTGGCGTTCGTGCCGCACGCCGGCGGCTGACTGGGGCGCTGTCCATCAGCAGCAGCAAGAACGGCGCCAGCAGCAGAGCCAGAGTCGGCAGCAGAGTCACCTGGAGGTACAGCGGAACCTCGATCGCAACACGCGCTGGTGCTGGTGCTGGTGCTGCTCCCGTTGCTGCCGCTGTCTCTGACTCTGCTGCCGTTGGTGCTGCTGGGCAGCACCGTCGTGCAAGCCCGGCAAGTCGATGCCACGGGCGCGGCTGACTCAGCGCGCCTCGGCCTTCGCCTGCACGTACGAGTAGAAGATCACGCTGTCTTGCGCCTCGGCGAGCCGCTTCAGCTCCTGCGTCATCTGCTCGACGATCGCCGGGCTGACGCGGCCCGCCGCGAGCAGGCTCGGCGCGCCCGAGAGCAGCAGGTGCGACCAGAAGTTGATGAACTCCTTCCGCTTCTTCGGCGCGCGCGCATCGTAGTGGAAGGTGCGCACGAAGGTCTGCACCTGCTGGTAACCCGAGCGGATCAGGAGATTGCCGAGCTTGGCGCCGACGAACGGGTCGCCGTGCAGGTTCCACTGATGATCGTTGAACGCGAGCCAGTACTGCTGCGTCGCCGGGCTGTACGGGTCGAGGAAGAAGGTCGCGTTCTGCACCTCGGTGCAGAAGATCACGCCGCCCGGGCGGAGCACGCGCCGGATCTCGGTCAGGATCGCGGCCGGATCGCTCACGTGCTCGAGGAACCAGCACAGGAAGGCGCCGTCGAACCCGCCCTCGGGGAACGGCAGCGCCTCGGCGCGCGCCACCGACAGCTCGACCCGGCCGGCGTGCACCGCGTCCTGGAGGAGGTCGCGCGCCGCGTCGATCTGCGCCTGCGAGGCGTCGACGCCGGTGATGCGCAGGCGCGGGAAGCGGCGCAGGAGAATGCGCGTCTGCGCGCCGACGCCGCAGCCCACCTCGAGCAAATGGTCGATCGCCGAGAGGTCGAGGTGCTCGTAGACCGAGAACTCGAGGAACGCCGCCTGCTGCACCAGGCGGTCCTGCTCCTCCTTCGAGTAGCCGTGCAGGTAGCCCGCTTGCTCGCTCACGTGAGTGCCCTCCAGGATCGAGCAGAGTGGCACAAAGATCACGGCGCTGCGAGCGCGATTTCCGCGGCGGCGCCGATGGACTGGCCGCCGCCGCCCGCCCCGCAAGCGCCTCCGTCGCGGGAATCACTTGAGCGGGAAGCTCTTCACCTTCGCCTCGCGCTGCTTCAGCTCGTCCTCGGTCGTGATGCGTGCGCGCAGCACCATTGCCTGGACCTTGCCGTCGCGCTCCGCGGAGGGCACCGCGACCACGAGCGCGCCGCCGTCGGGAACCACCACCGACGCGTCGATCTTGGTCGTGCGCGTCTCCGGTTCTGCGACCGGTCCGAGCGGAGTCTCGCGCGAAGGGATGGGATGCTCGACCTCGAGCAGCTCGATCGACAGCAGGATGCCGATCTGCCGATCGGCGAGCAGCGCGACGTCCACTCCGAGCTTGAACCCCTCGTGGGCGAAGCGGACGTCGGGGACGATCAGGTTCTTCTTGAGCGGCTCGACCCCGAAGTACTGCTGGTAGCTCATGACGTAGGGGATCTGATGCGTGTTGTAGAAGTACAGGTGGTCGAGAGTGCTGGCGGTCATCGATGGGATATCCATGGATCTCGAGACGGTCGTTCCCTGCAACCGCGCCAGA
>JAXMBY010000094.1:0-15350 GCA_046349655.1 Planctomycetota bacterium | reverse complement strand
CTGCACCGGGTAGATCGCCTTGTTGCGGTAGCAAAACGGCTCCGGGTCGGCGAGCACCGGCCGCACCGCGGCCGCGCGCAGCAAGGCATGGCCCGCAAGCGCAGCCACCACCTGCGCGTGCTTCGCCGGCAGCTGCGCCGCGTAGTCCGTATCGAGGAACCGGCAGCCGCCGCACGGTCCAAAGTGCGGGCAGCCGCTCATCGCCGGTGCGTCCCGTGTGTGAAAAGCAAACGCCGCGCGCGCGCGCGGGCTTTGCCGTCCAACGTGTTTTTTCGTACGCGGTGCAAAGGATCGATGCCTCCGTGGCCGATACATTCGCGTCGGTTAGACAACCGGTTTCCGTTTCTGTGAGGATCGTAATCGCATCTCCAGGAGAAACGCGAATGAAGAAGCTTGCGTTGGCAATTGGGGCCGCCGTTGCGGTCCTCAGTCTTGCCTCTAGTTCTTTCGCTGATGGTCGCCACCCGGGCAGCTTGCTGTTGTTCCCGCTGTTCGACTCGCGCCCAGGCAGCCTGTCCGTCATCACCGTCACCAACACCAACACGGACAAGTCCTACGACCCGGCCACCAACCTGCAGAAGGGCACGGTGGACGTCGAGTACCGTTACATCGACTACTATACCTGCGCCGAGTTCAACCGCACCGAGCGCCTGACGCCCACGGACACACTGTCCGTGATCGCGGCTGCGCACAACGGCCAGCAGGTTCTGGGCTACGTCTACGTGTTTGCGAAGAACACCCAGACCCGGGTGCCGATCAGCTTCAACTACCTCGTCGGTGAAGCGATCTGCTTGATCGGCATCGATGCCTGCGATTTCGCCGTGTCGCCGTACGTGTTCAACGGCGTCCCTGCCGAAGGCCAGGCGACCGACGTCGACAACGACGGCGTGCGCGATCTGGACGGTGTCGAGTACGAACCAGCCCCGGCCGAGCTCATCTTCCCGAGGTTCTTCGGTCAAGGCGTGTTCAGCTCGACCCTGGTGTTGATCAACCTGACCGGCGGCACGAAGTTCCTCGCCACCGCCGACTTCTTGATCTACAACGACAACGAGCAGACGTTCTCGGCCGAGTACCAGTTCGGCTGCCAGGCGATCATCCCGCTCTCGCAAGTCAGCGGCGCGTTCAACAACTCGTTCCTGGCCACGACCTCGAATGACCCGGACGAGCTGGTTGGCTTGCCGACGATCGAGACCGGCTGGTTCCACGTGAATGGCGGCGTGGCGTCCTCGACGTCGCGCACCATCGATGACCCGGCCCTGGTGGGCATGTTGATCGAGCACTTCGCCTACTTCTTCGGCGGCGCCACGCTGCCGTTCGAGAAGGGCACTCAGACCAACGGCGATCTGCTGCCGCGCAACGTGAACGGCGACAACAACTGATCGCTGAACACGACTGACGAGTGTTCGCGGAAGCCGGCCTCCGGGTCGGCTTCCGGCTTTTTTTTGCGCCGGCGCGCGGGGAAACGGCAAGCGGCGGTTAGGATTGCGGGCGTCCTGCCCCGGCGGAGCCAGCTCATGTCGAGATCGTTCGTGGTCAAGCCCGGAACGCGCGTCTCGCTCGCCGAGTGGGATCCGGACGACACCGCGGATTGCCCGACCGAGGCGCACGCCGAGCACCGCCTCGCGCAGTTGCGGGCCGAGATGGCCGAGCTGCAGGGTCTGCTGTATGCCGACAACCGCTACGCCCTCCTGGTGCTCCTGCAAGGCATCGACGCGAGCGGCAAGGACGGCACGATCCGGCATGTCATGTCGGGGCTGAGCCCGCTCGGCTGCCACGTCACGCCGTTCAAGCAGCCGAGCGAGGAGGAGCTCGACCACGATTTCCTGTGGCGCGTCCACCACGTCATGCCGCGGCGCGGCGAGATTGCGATCTTCAATCGCTCGCACTACGAGGACGTGCTGATCGTGCGCGTCCACGACCTGGTGCCGAAGAAGGACTGGAAGCGGCGCTACAAGCACATCAACCTGTTCGAGCGCGTGCTGGTCGAGAACGGCACGGTGATCCTCAAGTTCTTCCTGCACATCAGCAAGGACGAGCAGAAGCGGCGCTTCGAGGAGCGGCTCGCGAATCCCAAGAAGTACTGGAAGTTCGCCGCGAGCGACGTCGCCGAGCGCAAGCTCTGGGATGATTACATGCGCGCCTACGAGGCGGCGCTCAGCAAGTGCAGCACGCCCTGGGCGCGCTGGACGATCGTGCCTGCGAACAAGAAGTGGGTGCGCAACCTGGTCGTGGCCGAGACCATCGAAGGCCTTGCGCGGGCTCGACATGCGCTACCCGGATGCCACCTTCGATCGCCACGGCATCGTCATCGAGGCGCGTCTGCGCGAATTGGCGGTTGCCTCGCGCCGCGTGGCGCTTGCACAACGCGGAAGCTCGGCTTGGCCCTCGAGGTCCGCGCCATCTCCATGACCAGCGCAACCGCCTGCCCGGTGCCACTCGTCGGTGCCGATCTTCGTCGCGTTGATTGCCGCCTTCATCTCGGAGCCGATCCTCGTCGGCTACGTCGCCGGCGTCGATGCTGTCGGTCGCAGCCTGCCACCGGCTTTGCAGGTTGATCGTCGGCCCGCTGTGCCTGTGGTGGGGCTGGCACGAGATCCGCGCGGGCCGGCGCGATCTCGTGTTGCTGTTGCTCGGCGCCGCCTTCCTGGCCGCACACTTCATGACCTGGATCGTCCTTGCATCCGACCTCGATCGCCAGCTCGACCGTGCTGGTCGACACCTACCCCTGCTTCATCGCCCTGCTGGGCTGGCCTTGGCTGCGCGAGCGCGTGAGCCGGCAAGTGGTGATCGGCACGATCGCGGTCGGCGGCAGCGCGCTCATTGGCATCGGCGGGCAGCCGGGGCAACCATCGGCCGCACTCGGCAATGCGCTGGCGGACTCGCCGGCTGGCGGTGGCGCTGTACGTCCCGGTGGTCGCGTGCTGCGCCGGAAGCCTCGTGGCTCACCTACGGGCCTCTGTACATGGGCACCGGCGATCGTCACCGGTACGTGATCGCCCTGCAGCGGCCGCTGTTCACGCTCGCACCGCGCGCGTATGCGTGATCTGCCTGGCGATGGCGGTGGGCCCGCAGATCGTCGGCCATGGTTCGCTCAACTACGCGGTGAAAGTCTGTAGCCCATCGCTGCTCAAGGCGATTCTCAACTGGCCGAGCCGGTGGGTGCATCGATCCTCGCCTACTCCTCTACGCTGGCCAGTTGCCGACAGGACTGGCTGCCGGTGGATGCGTTCATCGTCCTGCTGGGAATTCGCCAGCCGTCAGCCTTTGGCCGAGACGATGAGCGACGTGACCATCACGCCACCACCGATGGACAGCAACTTCGACACGGTTGCTTCGCTGGTGCTCGAGTTCCTCGATCGCAAGCAGCAGGACGCGGCCGCCGATCCGAGAGCTTTCGCGCGCGGCTTGCCACGCCCGAGCTGCGGGACGAGTTCACGCGCCTGCTGCACCTGTACGACCACGTCGATCGCGCTCCGCTGACCTGAGCCCGCTCAAGTCGGGCACGGTGATCGGCGACTACCGCATCGTGAGCAGCTCGGGCGTGGCGGCATGGGCATCGTCTACCTCGCCGAGCAGATGTCGCTCAAGGCCGCGTCGCGCTCAAGATCTTGCCGCAGCATCTGGTCGCCAACGACGCGCCCTGGAGCGGTTCCGCCGCGAGATCCTCGCGCTCGCGCGCCTGCGCCACCACAACCTGGTGTCTACGATGCCGGCAGCCACGAGGGCGTGCCGTACTTCGTCATGGAGTACGTCGAAGGGCTCACGCTGCACGAGATCTTCGAGGCATTGCGCGACCGCGCGCCGGATTCGCTCGATGGCGCGGCCATTCGCACGCTGTTCACCGACGCGCCTCCGAGCGCGTTCGCCGCCGACTACACCGAGGCGGTGGTGCGCATCGTCGCCGGGATCGCCGACGCGCTGCACTACGCGCACGAGAACGGCGTGCTGCACCGCGATGTGAAGCCGCAGAACATCCTGGTCGCCAGCGATGGCGTGCCGCTGCTGTTCGACTTCGGCCTCGCGCGCGAAGCCGGCGCGGCGACGCTGACCCGCACCGGCGAGCTGGCCGGCAGCCCGTACTACGTCGCGCCCGAGCAGATACGCAAGGCGCCGAAGGGAAACGGAGTGGCGCAAGACCGCCGCGTCGACGTCTATGCGCTCGGCGTCACGCTGTACGAGGCGCTGACGCTGCGCATCCTGCTCGAAGGCGCGCCGACCGAGCGGTGCGCTGCGCGCCATTGCCCAGGGCGACCCGCCGCCGATGCGCAAGCGCAGCGCCCGCGTGCCGCAGGTTCTCGAGCGCATTGTCGCAAGGCGATGGATCGCGACCTGCGCTGGCGCTACGCCACCGCCAGAGACTTCGCTGGGATCGCGGCGCTTCCTCGCCGAGCCGGTGGTGCTGCCCGCTGCCCGGTCTCCGGGTGCGTGCCGCGCGCTGGACGCACAAGCACCCGATCGCCACGACGGTCGTGCTCGTGCTGATCTTGGCAGCGCGGTGGCGGCTGGTCGACCTCAAGCGCGAGCACCAGCGCGTGGCGCTCGCCAAGGCGGGCGCCGCGCACTCGCTCGACCTGGCGGCGGCCAAGCTGGGCGAGCTCTGCGCGCAGATCGAGGTCGAGCGCCGCCTGCGCCTGAAGGTGGGCAGCGACGAGGACGAGCTCGTCTACCGCAGCGAGGCCGAGCGCAGCGAGCGCCGCCGCCCAGTACGAGCCGCCCGCGTGCGCGACGCGATCGGCCAGCGTGCAAGCGAGATCCAGGCCTGCCTCGACGCCGCCGAACGTGGCGATCCCACCGCCGCGCGCACCGCCGAGCTCAGGCTGGAGCTGCGCTGGCGGATGGATCGCTACGCCGGCTTCATGACCAACGTGCAGGAGGACGAGCGGCGCATTGCGCGGGCGAGGCTGGCGCAGAGGTGCGTGACCAGCTCGACCTGCCCGCGCACCTCCATCACCGCCGAGCCCGCCGACGCCGACCTGTTCCTCTACCGCTATCTCGAGCAGAGCGAGATCCGCGAGAACGGCGAGCCACGCCTGGTGCCGGTGCCGTGGGCGAGACCGCGGGCGCCGGCGTGGCCAGCAGATGCGAGGTGCATTCCGGGCGATCCGTGCCTGCTCATCACCGCGGTCGAGGAGGGCGGTGTGGGCGCTGCCGCCGAGCTGGTCCCCGGCGATCTCGTGCTCGCGCTGAACGGCCGGCCGGCGGCGAGCGGGGTCTGGGTGACGCAGGTGCAGGAAGGCGGGCCGGCGGCGCGCATGGGCCTCGCCGTTGGCGACTGCTTGACCGGGCAAGGCGGATACGCGATCTGCGACCTCTACGACGTGTCGCCGCTGGTGCTGGTCTTCCGCTTCCGGGATGTACCTGGCAATTCGCTCGCCTGGCAATCGCTGACCGAGAGCGGCTGGGTCGCGCGCACCGGCAAGCTCGCCTCGAGCGCGGATTGGTTGCGCACCGGCGGCTGCCTGGCCGGCAACCTGAGCGATCTGCTCGCCAACGGCGAGCTCGGCGTGGATGCCGAGCTCACGGTGCGGCACGAGGGCGATGTCGCGTCGGTCCCGTGGCCCGCACATACCAGGCTCGCCATCACCTCGCAGCCGACGGCATACGCTCTGCTCGATGAGAGCGACGCGCGCCTCGGGCGCTCGCCGCTGCGCGATCTCGAGCTCGAGCCGGGGTCGTATCTCGTGGTGGCGAGACGCGATGGCTTCGATGAGCTGCGCGCGCCGGTGCGATTGACCTCGCGAGCCCGGCCGGAACCGATCCACCTGGCGATGAAGCCCTCGGGCACCGCGCCCAGGGACTTCGTCTGGATCCCGCCGACCAGCGTCGAGCTCGGTGATCCCGACAAGGAGGGCGGCGGCTTGCGAGTCGCCAGGCTCGCGGGTTACTGGATCGCGCGCCACGAGCTCACCGTGGGCGAGTACTTCGAGTTCCTGAACGACCCCGAGGTTCGCGCCCGGATCGACGCCGGTCTGGCCGCGACGCCAAAGGTCCTCGACCTCCTGCCACGCGAGGTGCGAGGCACGCTCTTCAGCGAGCTCATGCTGAGCACCAGGCTGACGACGCTCGAGCCCGACGATCTGCCGGTCAGTGGCATCTCGCAGGTCGATGCACGCGCTTACTGTGACTGGCGATCGAAACGGCTGCGTGCACAGGGCTGGCGCGGCACGGTGCGCCTGCCGTCGCCGGACGAATGGGAGAACGCTGCTCGCGGTGCCGACGCGCGGCCGTGGCCCTTTGGTGGGGCACTCGATGCCGCGCTCGCCCGGTTGCCAGGTTCGCGACCCGAAGTCTCCTGCAAGGCGCCGGTGGGCGTGTTCCTTGGTGATGAGTCCGTCTACGGTCTGCGCGACACGACGGGCAATGTCATGGAGTGGGTGAGCGAGGACCAGGAGGCAACCGGCGGATACTATGGCATGCTCTTGCCGTCGTCGACGCGGCTCAGCGCACGCCACAGGATCCCGCGGGAGAGCACTCAGCCCGGGCTTGGCTTCCGGCTGGTGTGGGTGCCAGACGCCTCCGACTGAGCGTGCCCGGCGGCCATCGTGCCATAGAGCTTGCCGAGCATCAGCTTGGCCTTGGTGTGGAGCTTGCGCGCCGCTTCCGCGCTCGGCCGGTGCATGCGCTTGGCCAGCTGCTCGAACTCCATGCCGGCATAGTCGTGCAGGATGATGGCCTCGCGATAGGGCTCCTCGAGCTGATCCAGCGCCGCCTCCATGCGCCGCTGCTCCTCGGACGCCTCCACCTGCGTGGACGGCCCTGCGGCGCTCACCATCGCGAGCGCTGCGGCGTCGATGCCCACCTCACGGCTGGGGTCGCGCCGCTCGCGGCCGAGCGAGCGGGCGATCTGCGCGACCTTGCGCGTGGTGATCACCGAGAGCCAGTGCAGCAGCGAGCCGTCCTCGCGCATCTTGAACAGCTCGATGTCGCGCAGCGCCGTGGCGAACGCGCTCTGCAGCAGGTCGGATGACTCGATGCGGCGTCGCAGCTTGGGGCTGAGCCGGGCCCGGATCAGGCGCAGCAGCCGCGGCCCGTACCGCCGGTAGATCTCCGCGACCGCCTCGGAATCCCCAGCTCGCGCCTTGAGGACGAGATCGACGGTCTTGGTGTGGTCCCTGCTCATGCAGCCCTCAACCTGACCTTGGTTGCAGACCCAGTCAAGAACAACCTTCGCGGGTGCCGCCCGCCGCTGCCTGCAGGAGCGACGCCGGCCCATGGCGGTGCCGCCGGCCAGGTGAAGGTGGCGTACGCGCAGGCAGCAGCGGAGCTTACGTTCGCCATGGCCACGGAGGCGACGCGTTTCCCGGATGCACCGGCCACCTTCCCACACGAAATCTTAACACCCGCGTTCCGGTGCGGGAAAGCCCGGCAATTGCCAGTTCGGGTCCCGTGCGTCCGGCGCTGTCGCGCCTGGCCCTCGGGCCCGTCACAACCTGGGAGCTTTCTCCATGGGCCGGTCGGAAGATGGCAACGCGGTGCGGCTGGTGGTGGCGTTCTTGGTCCTCGGCGCCTGGACTGCGCCTGCCCTCGCGATCCCATCGCCCGACCTGGTGGTCAACTCGCTCTCGGTGGTGGCGCAGGGAGCCGGCGTCCTGGTGGCCTTGTTCGGCGGACTCTCGCTCGCCAAGCGCCGCCAGAAGGGCAGCGCGAGCCGCGCGCTCACGGTCCTGTGCGGACTGTTCGCGCTGCTGCTGATCGGCGCGCTCTATCTCCTGTGGCAGAGCGAGGCTCGCAATCAGGAGCGGCTCACCCGCGCGCTCGTGCGCTCGTCGACCCAGAACGGCGAGATCGTGCACGACGTCGATCTGAAGGAGCTCAAGTTCTCGGAACAGATCAAGCACCCGCTCGGGCTCACCACCGACCAGGTGCAGGAGCTCATCCGCTCCCCCAACCCGCCGCTGGTCTACGACGTGCGCGAGGATGAAGAGTATGCGATGGGCTATCTCGAGGGCGCGAAGCACATCCGCTACCCTGACCTGAAGGCGAACGAGCAGCTGCTCGTCGGCCACGACCAGACGCCGCTCCTGCTGTGCTTCTCGGGCAATCGCAGCGGCGAGCTCAGCGACTACTTCGCCCGGCGCGGCATCACCACGCGCTTCATGATCGGCGGCTACGAGAAGTGGTTCGTCGAGGGCCGCCACCTCGTCGATCGCCGCGTGCGTGAATCGATCCGCGACATCACCGGCTATCCGAACAAGGATGTCCTGCTCGAGACCGGCAGCCTGCTCGAGGAGTTCAAGCGCGGCGACGTGGTGTTCCTCGACACGCGCTACGCGGCGGAGTTCGAGTGGGAACACTTGCCGGGTGCCATCGACGTCACGGTGCGCAAGCTGCGCTCGCCCGAGCTCGCGCAGCAGCTGCAGATGCTGCCGAGCGGCAAGCGGTTCGTCGGCGTGTGCTACGACAAGCGCAGCTCGTTCTACTCCCTGATCCTGGGTGCGAAGGTCACGGCGCTCGGTCATCAGTGGCTGGGCCGTTACAGCGTGCCTTGGGAGTTCCCGACCGACAGCAAGAGCCTGATGTCGCAGCCCGATCGTGCCGGCCAGCTCGCGTCGCTGCTGGGCTGGCTCGGGCGTGCGGCTGGCAATGCCGGCATCGCCGTCATGCTGCTGGCGTTGCTGGCGCGCCTCGTGCTCGCGCCCCTGTCGTGGTTCACCGAGCGCCAGGCGATGCTCACGGCACGCCTCAAGCCCGAGCTCGAGCAGCAGCGCCGCCTCGAGCGATCGGGTGGCACCGCCCGGCACACGGTCATGGAGCTCTACCGCCGGCATGGTGTGCGGCCATTCGCTTCGATTGCCGCGAGCATCGTCCAGCTCACCGTGTTCCTCTGGCTGTTCGCTGCGCTCATGAAGGCGCCGTTCCTCCACGGCCAGCCATTCGTTTCCGGCTGGATCGATGATCTCACCCGGCCGGACCCGAGGCTCGTGCTGCCCACCATCGTTGGTGGACTGGTGTTCATGCAAGTGTTGATGCTGCGCTGGAAGAAGCTGTGGTGGCGGTCGGTTGCCGGGGCCTTGAGTGCCATGCTCTTCCTCGCGCTCACCGCCAAGCTTCCGGCCGCTGCCACGCTTTACCTGGGCGTCAGCTTGCTCGCACAGATCGGTCTCACGCTCGGCTTGCGCGCGCTCGTCGTCGGGCCGGCTCCGAGCGCGCGCCGCACCGCGAGAGCGCCGCGCTGGTCGCGCGACAGCATCCGGTTCTTCGATCAGATCGGCAACGACGACGTGTTGATCGGCAACAAGGCGCGGCGCCTCGCGGTCTTGAGCCGGGCCGGCTTCCGCGTCAGTCCCGGTTTCGTCTTGACCCAGAGCGTGCTCGACACCGTTGGCAAGGGCGATGACCTCACCGGCCTGCGCGACGTGGACGCGGCCGCCAGGCGCATCGGCAAGGGCCCGTTCGCGGTGCGCAGCTCCGCAGTGGGCGAGGACGGTGCGGCGCGCAGCTTTGCCGGCATCTTCGAGACCAGGCTCGACGTGGCGCGGGAACAGCTGTGCGAGGCGGTGGCCGAGGTCACCAGGTCGTTCCGCACCGAGCGCGCCGCGAGCTACTCGGGCGACCACGCGTGCCGGCCATGCATCCTGATCCAGCGCATGGTGCGCGCCACCTACTCGGGCGTGCTGTTCACGCGTCACCCGGCGAATGCGGCGGCGATGCTGGTCGAGGTGGTGCCCGGTCTGGGCGAGTCCCTGGTCGCGGGCGAGGCGCAGCCCGAGTCATTCGTCATCGGCCGCGTGTCGCTCACGGCGATCGGGGCCGCGAGCCCGCTGCCGCTCTGCGAGCTGGCCAGGCAAGCGCTCGCGATCGAGCAGCTGTTCGGGGCACCGCAGGACATCGAGTGGGCATGGGACGGCAAGCAGTTCTCGATCTTGCAATCGCGCGACATCACCGCGGTCACCGGCAGCAGCGCGCGGTCGCCCGCGCTCGAAGCCGAGAAGCAGCGGCTGCTCGCGGGCCGCGGTGAGCGGCGCCGGACTGGTCCCGTGCTGGAGCAGAACGGGCTGAGCGAGCTCTTGCCCACGCCCACGGCGAGCAGCCTGTCGCTGATGCGCAAGCTGTATCAGCGCGATGGCGCCGCGGCGCTCGCGTGTGCCGAGCTCGGTCTCGAGCACGATGCGGCCGGCGAGCCCGAGCGCTATCTCGAAACGGTGTGCGGCCGGCTGTTCATCGATCGCGCCGAGGAGCGCATCCTGTTCCCGCGCCGAGGCGCCATCGCCTCGTGGCGGTCCGCGTGGCGCTTGCAGCGCGCGGCGCGCACGCTCAAGTCCGACTTCGAGTCGCAATTCGTGCCCGAGTACCTGCGGCGCATGCGCATCGCCGAGAGCATCGCGCTGCACGAGCTGCCGCTCGACGACGTGCATGAGCTGGTGGCGACGTGGGTGCAGCAGTTCGTGCGCGACGACTACTGCTGGGCCGAGCTGGTGAACATCGTCGCCGAGTTCTTCGCTCGCTCGCGCGACGATCGGCTGTCGAACGAGGTCACGCCGACCTACCAGATGCACGCGCTGGTGCGCGCCATCAAGCGAGGCGAGTCGTCGATCAAGGATTGCCAGGCACGGTTCGGACATCGGTCGTCGCACGATTACGAGCTGAGCGAGCCACGCTTTGCCGAGGACCCGTCGCCGATCAGCCGCCTGCTCGCGGCGCTGCCGGAAGATGCTCCCGGCGAAGCGACGCCGCACCGCGCGCAGCCCGAGTTCTCGGTGCTGAAGGATCGCGCCAAGGACCTGCTCGCCCGCGAGATCGCCTTGATCCGCAAGGGCCTGCTCGAGCTGGGCCGACGCTACGGGCTTGCCGAGGACATCTTCCACCTCAGCCTCGACGAGATCGCGAACCTCGGCCAGGGCGACCTGGTGGCGATGAAGCAGCTTGCCGGCGAACGCAAGACCGTGCGTGCGGAGCTGCTCGCGATCGCGGTCGCGCCGGCGCTCGCGATCGACGACCTCGAGGCACTGGGCAGTGCGCCGGCCGAGAGCATGGACGGCGTGCTGCGCGGACTGTGGGTCTCGGGGACTGCAGCAGTGGAAGGCACGGTGCGCGTGCTCGAGCGCACGGAAGACTTCTGCCAGGTTCGACCCGGCGAGATCCTGGTCGCACCGCACCTGAGCCCGGAGCTGACCGTGCTGTATGGCAGCGTCGCCGGCGTGGTCACCGAGCTCGGCGGCATGCTCAGCCATGCGGCCATCGTGGCGCGCGAGTACCAGCTGCCAGCCATCGCCCAGGTGCGCCAGGCGTGCCGCCAGCTGCACACCGGCGATCGGATCTCGCTCAACCCGGACGGACACATCGAGGTTCTCGTTGCCGCGAGGATGGCGGGGGACGTGCGGGTCGCGTTGAGCGCGTGACCGCACGGACCGCGTCGCAAGCACTCCTCCTGAGAGCTGTTGTCGTAGGGAGGGTTGCCCGGGATCGAGCGATGACCGCATCGCTCCGGATCACGGGCGACCCTCGCCTCGCAATCGGTCACGCCGACCGCCCGCACTGTCTCTCGCGGTGACGTGCGCTGACCCACAGCGAGAGCCTGCTGCCCTGGATTTTGACTAAAGTCGCCCATGGGGTATTCTCCGGCCGCGACCGTCTCTCGCTCTAACCTCCCTCGACTCCCCGCCTAGAAAAACTGGATGTGCCACCATGCAAGGACGCTTCGTCTTCGCGGCGGGGATCCTGTCGATCGCTGCCATCGTCGGTGCGCTCTCGCGCACCCAATCGGCCGCGCCGGCGCCGATCGCCCGACCGGCGGCGTCGATTGCCCCCGGTGCAGCTGCCGCAGCGACCATCGCCGAGGCTGTGTCCAGCATGCGGCGCGCGATCTGTGCCGCGCGCGAGAGCGCCGAGGCCGTCCCGGGTGAAGCGCGGCCGAGCGTGAGCGAGGACCTGCGGCTGTTCCTCGATCGCGCCCAGCTCGATGACGAGGTGGATGTCATCGTCAGCGTGCGGGCGGACGTGGACGTCGTGACCTGGGCAACGCAAATGGAAACGCGCGCTCGCGGCAGCGTGCGCGTGCTCGGCGGCGTGCACGCGGCGGCGCTGCGGTTGCCGGCGCACGCGGTGCGCGACCTGCTGGCGCGGCGCGAGCTCGCGCACTTGACCCGCGACGCGCAGGTTGCCGCGAGCCTCGACCATGTCGCGCCGGCAACCGGCGTGCAGCAAGTGCTCGCTGCGGGCGCCGTCGATGGCACCGGCATCGTGATCGCCGTGGTGGATTCGGGCGTGGCGCACCACGTGCAGCTGGACGGCCGCATCCTGCAGGAGCTCGACCTGCGCTCGGGCGTGAGCCCCGACGTGCGCGACCTGCACGGCCATGGCACGCACGTCGCTGGCATCCTGGCGGGCTCGGGCGTGCTCACCGCGAGCGGGGAACGGCGCATGCGCGGCATCGCCCCGGGCGCCAGGATCATCAGCCTGAAGGTGCTCGGCGACGACGGGCTCGGCAAGACCAGCGACGTGATCGCTGCGGTCGAGTGGGTCGCAGCGCATGCCCGGGACGTCAACGGCGCGCAGCTCATCCACGTGCTCAACCTGTCCGCGGGTCATCCGATCTTCGAATCGTATCTCACCGACCCGCTCGTGCTCGCGTGCCAGCACGCGGTCGATGCGGGCGTGGTGGTGGTGACCTCGGCGGGCAACTACGGCACCAGCCAGGGGATCACCCTGTACGGGGGCATCACGTCGCCCGCCAATGCCCCGTGGGTGATCGCGGTCGGCGCCAGCGATGGCCACGGCACGGCGGCGCGCGCGGATGACACGGTGGCGACGTTCAGCAGCGCTGGACCGACCGTCATCGATGGGCTGCTCAGCCGGATGTCGTTGCTCCCGGCGTGAGCGTCACCGCGACCATCCCGCGCACCTCGGTGCTGGCGCTCGCCAACGCGAGCGCGCTCGTGTCGCCGACGCAGCTCGGCGCGCCAGGGCCGATCCAGCCCGGCGCCGAGGCCTACTACCTTTCGCCTCGGGCACATCGGCGGCGGCGCCGGTGGTCGCGGGTACGGTCGCGCTCATGCTGCAGTCGAACCCGCTGCTGACGCCGCACGCGGTGCGCGCCCTGCTGCAGTACTCGGCGCAGAAGCTGCGCGAGCCGCATCTCTTGAGCCAGGGCGCGGGCCTGCTCAATGCCGAGGGCGCCGTGCGGCTCGCCGCCGCGATCACGGCCAGCGTTGCGCCCGGCCAGCCGTGGTTGCCAGGCAGCCTGGCCGCCGCGAGCACCATCGGCGGTGTGCCGGCCTACTTCGGCTGCAGCGTGCTGAGCGGCGATGGCGTGGTGTTCGGCGAGGCGGTGATCGGTGCGAGCGCGCTGCCGCTCGCGCCGCTGTGGGGCAACGGCGTCGCGTACGAGCCGAGCCTGAGCGCCGCGCAGGGCAGCACCTGGTGCGACGCGCTGGTGCGGGTGCGGCAGGGCGCCTACCGCGCGCCCGCCACGCCCTGGACCGCGGCCGACTGGCAGAACGGCGTGGCGGCGGCGCATGTCGTGTGGGAGGCCTCGGTCGAGGCGACGTGGTATCCGTATCTCGTCAATCCTGCGGCGCTGATGAGCGATGCCAACCGCTTGCTTGCGCATTCGGATTCGGGCGGATCGCTGCCGATGTTCTTCCCGGGTGCCTGGTACTACCCGGCTCATCCGTGAGCGCGGGATCGAGGGCGAGCCTCAGCGGGCGCGCACGAACTGATCGCGCGCGATCTCGAGCTCGCTCATGATCGGGGCGATGTCGCGCAGGAACCTGCCGGCATCGCCGTAGTAGCCGGCGGTTGGCCGCAGGCCGTCGAGGCGGCGGGCGAAGAACGCGTTGAAGCTCTCCATGAATCGCTCGCGCAGGTACTTCGCGGTCATCGATGACAGTGCGATCGGCAGGTAGCGCCCGTCGCCGCGCGTGTGGAAAGCCACCGACAGGCGTCGTTCGCCAGCGTGGATCTCGTACACCGAGTCGCTCGGCCGCTCGAGCACCGAGCGGATGCGCTGCATCGGAAACGTCGCCGCGAGCACGGCCTCGTAGTACACGCGCCCGCCGAGGCGGTCGACGTGCACGTCGGCGTGAGAGTCGCTGCGCCCGAGAGCGCGCGCGAGCAGCCGCATCACCAGCCGCGCGTGCGTCGCGGCCTTGTTGCCAGTTGCGCGCAGCATGGTGTTGAGCTCGGCCTCGAGCACCAGCGACACGTCGAACCCGAGGAACCGGATGCCGCGCTCGGCAAGCGCGCGCCGCACGCGCTCGACGTCGGCTGGTACCGGCGCCGGCAACGCCTGCACCCGCAAACTGGGGTCGTACCACGGATGCGTGCGCAGATCGCCGATCAGGCTCTCGTCGTGGCCGAGCAGATCGCCCAGGCACAGCGCGCTGCCGCTCTCGCGGCAATGCAGGAAAGCGAGCAGCGGCGCCTCGAGCTGGCGCAGGTCCTCGCCGAAGTGGTACAGCTGCTTGCTGTCATCGACGAACACGCGGTCTCCCGGCCGCTTTGTCCGCTTCCGGCACACGGCCGCGCGCAGCGCGCGGTACAGCTCGCTCGCGGGCAGCTCGTCGGGTGTCGCAAACACCGCCGCGGCGACCACGAGCGGACCGAGCTGCGGGCCGAAGCCGGCCTCGTCGATCCCGATCACGAGCTTCATCGGTCGCCCTCTTTGGCCGATGCATTAGGAGCCGGGCGTTGGCAGGGCGTCGTTGCGTGTTCGAGGGTAATCCGTGCGCATTCTCGTGGCCGAGGCAGACAAGGTGGTGCGCGACCAGATCGTGGTTGCGCTCGAGAACTTCGGCAACATCGAAGCCGACGTGGCCACCGGCATCGAAGCGATCGAGCTGGCGCGCAAGAAGGAGTATCACTGTCTGTTCGTGGGGCTGGACCCGGGTGACAGCGGCAGCCGTGATCTGATCGACGTGCTGCGCCAGAGCGCCCCGCAGCGCGAGCTGATCCTGCTCGCGACCGAGAGCCAAACGAAGAAGCTGTCGCAGAACCGCAATGAAGCACGCATCTTCTCCGTGCTGAAGAAGCCGCTCGTTCCGCTCGAGTTCTATCGTACCGTGAGCCGCCTGCGCAAGCGCCTGCGCACCGCCGGCGCGGTGTGACGCCAGCGCCTCACACGCCGTGCCGCGGCGGCGATTCCTTCACTGCCGTCAGGCCGCGCATCAGCATGATGCCGCCGAGCAGGAACATCGGTATGCCGATGAACTGCGACGTCGACAGCGGGCCGATGAAGCCGCGAGCCTGGTTGTCGCCGCGATAGAACTCGATGATGAAGCGGCCGACCGCGTACAGCATGAACGAGGTCCACAACACTTGCCCGGGGAAGCGGCGCTTGCGCAACACCCACCACAGCAGCAGGAAGATCAGGAAGGCGTTGAGCGACATGTAGATCTGCGTCGGGTGGATCG
>JAXMBY010000093.1:0-15360 GCA_046349655.1 Planctomycetota bacterium | reverse complement strand
GAACTGGGCCTATGAGGGGCTCGGCATCTTCGCGTTCACCAACGAGATGTGGAACGGCAACCAGTACTTCGCCCGGCAGGATCGCGCCGGCGCGGCTGCCGATCGCGCGGGTGCCACCTACGACCGGTTCGACGAGCTCTTGCTGCTCAGCGGCACGATCGTGAAGTGGCACACCTTTCAGCACCCGTTCTACGGCGAGATCGAGATCGGCGGCGAGAAGAAGATGACCGGCCGCGTGCCGCCGCCGTTCATGATCGAGGAGATGGTGCATCGCAACGGTCTGTTCGTGCTCTACCACGCCGACCTGATGCCCAGGATCGCGCTGCGCGATCTCGAGATCGAGAAGCTCGGCAACGACAGCTACTTCGTGACCGCGACCGCGGAGAACCAGAAGTCGATCCCGACCCGCGCTGCGCTCGCCGCACAGAAGAAGATGGGTCGGCCCGACCTGTTCCAGATCGCCGGCGACGACCTGCAGGTGATCTCCGGCGGGTTCGTGCAGGATCGCTTCCAGAAGCAGCGCGTGCGGCTGGTCGACAGGGATGCGGCGCGGCTCAAGCTCGAGGAGGGTCTCAAGAGCCACGGCCGCGAGCAGGTGCGGTGGTTGGTTCGCGGTCAGGGCTGGATCACGGTGAGCTACGACGCGGAGAAGGGCGGCTACTTGGAGAAGAAAGCCAAGCTTCCATAAAGACCGGGCGGGCGAGGGGTCGACGGTGGTAGCGGGCCGGCTGCCGGGGCCAGGCCTTCTCGATTGATGATCGCGCGCTATCTCCTTATGCTGATCACGAGGATTGGCGACGACGAGCAGACACCAACGACAGGGCGAACGATGCCGACCTACACCGCGGAGAAGCTGTACGAGCTCGGCCATCTCGGCCGTACCAGCGACGAGCGCGCAACCGGCGAGCAGCTGATGGCGAAGATCGCGCACCTCAAGCAGGAGAAGAACGCGATCATCCTGGCGCACAACTACCAGGAGCCGGCCGTGCTCGCCGTGGCGGACTTCATCGGCGACTCGTTCGAGCTGTCGCGCAAGGCCAAGGGTGTCACCGAGCCGTTGATCGTGTTCTGCGGCGTGCACTTCATGGCGGAAACAGCGAAGATCCTGAACCCGAGCAAGACCGTGCTGCTGCCGAACCTGGCGGCCGGTTGCTCGCTCGCGGATTCCGCCGATCCCGATGACGTCGAGGATCGCATCGCCGAGCTGAAGAAGGTCTATCCCGACCTGATGGTTGCCACCTACGTCAACACCACCGCAGCGGTGAAGGCGCTCTCGGACGTGTGCGTGACCTCGTCGAACGCCGCGAAGATCGTGTCCAGGCTGCCGTCGCAGAACATCCTGTTCATCCCGGATCGCAACCTCGCCGGCTACGTGGCGAAGAACACGCGCAAGAACGTGATCGCCTGGGAAGGCAACTGCTACGTGCACCAGGAGATCACGCCCGAGCAGATCTCGTTCTACCGGAAGAACTTCCCGGACATCGCCATCCTGGTGCATCCCGAATGCCGCGCCGACGTGCAGCAGATCGCCGATGCGGTGCTGTCCACCTCGGGAATGGTGGACTACGCCAAGCAGAGCCCGAACAAGAAGTTCCTCGTGGTCACCGAGTGCGGCCTCTCCGATCGCCTCGAGCTCGAGGTGCCGGAGAAGGAGTTCTATCGCTCCTGCAAGCTGTGCCGGTTCATGAAGGCCACCACGCTCGAGGACGTGGCCAGCGCCCTCGAGAAGAACCAGTACGTGATCGACGTGCCCGAGCCGGTGCGCATCAAGGCGGCGCACGCGCTGGAGCAGATGATCACGCTCGCAGCGTGACGCCCGAGCAACCTGTCTGCGCCACGTCGGCAACGGGCGCGAGCGTTGACGCTCGCGCGCCCGTCCTCTAACCTCGGGCGATGCTGCCCGCCGAATTCCCGTTCCCGGTGCCGCGCTGGACGCAGAGAGTGCTGCGCTTCGTGCTGGGGGAAGCCTTCCTCGGGTTCCTCGCCATCGCCGCCGTGGCGCTGACGCTGCTGCCGATGCTGTTCCCGGTGGCGCGCGGCACCGAGCGGCTGCTCGAGCTGTGCCAGTGGGGCATCGTCGCGCTGTTCGCCGCCGAGTACCTGCTCGGCCTGGCCAGCGCGCCCAGCAAGAAGACGTTCGTGCTCGACCCGTGGCGGCTGCTCGATCTGTTCACGATCCTCGTGCCGATGCTGACCATCCTGCCCAACGTCAGCGAGGCGCTGCGCACCTCGCCCGTGTTCCGCCTCGCGCGCGTGGTGCGCATCGCGGTCATGGGCGCGCGCGCCAGCGGCGTCATCATTCGCGACGAGCAGCGCCACGGCGCCGCGGTCGCGATCGCGCCGCTCGAGGTATCGAAGCTGGCGCGGCACGATGCCGAGCCGGTGCGCTCGACGTGGAGCGAGCTGCTCGAGTGGGTGAGCGCGCCCGGCGACGAGTGGTACCACGCCGCGAACCTGAGCCCGGATGCGCTGCGCGACCTCACCGCCTCGCTCGGCATGCCGCATGGGCAGATCGAGGACCACCTGTTCACCACCGGCTACCCGCACATCGAGACCAGCGCCGACACGACGCTGTTGTTCGTCTGGCTGCCGGAGTCGACCGGCGATCGCTACGAGGTGGATCGCAATGGCCTGTTGCTGCTCGCAACCAAGCAATCGGTGCTGACCCTGTCGCGGCGGCAGAGCGGCTTGCTGCCGCTCCTCGGTCGCGCGCTGCACTCGGTCGAGCTCCCGCACGCGCCGTTCGTGGTGCGCATGACCAGCGCCTTGCTGAGAGCGCTGGTCGATCAGAACGAGGCGATCGTCGGCCGCTTCGAGCGCGAGCTGCATGCGCTCGAGGAGGTGCCGGTGCGCGAGAGCCGCCCACAGTTCCTCGAGCACACGTTCCGCCTGAAGAAGGAGCTGGCCGCGGCGCAGGCGGATCTGTGGCGCTTGAAGGGGATCGTCGCCAACCTGGCCGAGTCGCGCGTGCGCCTGCCCGCGAGCGACGCGGATGCGGCCGCCGCGTTCCGGGTGCTGCAGGACGAGCTCGACTACCTGTACGAGACGGTGGTGAACACCAAGGAGGGCCTGCTGTCGGTGATCGACCTGCACCTGAACGTGGTCTCGTTCGAGATGAATCGCGTGATGCGCGTGCTGGCCGTGGTGAGCGTGCTCGGCCTGGTCCCGGCCGTGATCGGCGGCTTGTTCGGCATGAACCTGAACGGCAACCCCTGGCCGTTCACGCTGCCGCAGGTCACGTTCGCCGTGTGTCTCAGCATGGTGCTCGGCCTGTACCTGTTCTTCGTCAAGGGCTGGTTGCGCTAGTCGTCGAGGTGCTCGGCGAGCTTGGCGAGCGCGCGCGACAATGCGGTGCGCACCGCGCCCTGCGAGCGACCCTGCTGCTCGGCGATCTCGTCGGCCGACAGGCCGACGATGCGCGACAGCAGGATCACCTCGCGCTCGGTCTCTGGCAGCTGATCGAAGGCGCGCTCGATGCGCTCGAGCTCCTCGTGCGCGATCGCGTGCTGGCTCGGCGTGGTGAGCGTCTGATACGAGGCGAGCAGGTCTTGATCGGCAGCGCCCTGGTCCGGTCGATGTTCCTTGCGCACGTCGCGCTTGGCAGCCTCGTGGTACTCGCGGCGGTTGGCGATCTTGCGCAGCGCCTCGGTGTACAGCCAGTACTTGAAGCCAGCCTCGCTGCGGTACTGGAATCGATCGAGATGCTCGATCACCTCGCGGCACACGGACTGGACCAGGTCGGAGGCGGACTCGCGCGCCCGCAGCAGCTTGCCGGTGCGCAAGCGGATGAACGCGCGCAGTCCCGGCAAGAAGCGTGTGAGCAGGGACTCCACCGCGACGGCATCGCCGCGGGAGGCTTCCTGCACCAGCATCTCGACATCGCCCGCCATGCCGCCCATTCTCCGCTCGCCAAGAGCTCGGTGCAACCACGAGCACGGCGCCGGCGCGAGAGACCGGTGCTTGTGCTGCGCGCGGCGGTTTGCGTGAATGCTCGTACCAGCCGGCAGCACGCGGAGCGTTCATGGACGGAGAAGAGAAAGAGCCGATCTCGGAGGCGATCAAGACCAAGGTCCGGGAGCTGGTCTCCGAGTGCCTTGAGCTCATGCCCGCCCAGGGCGAGAGCGCGATCGCCGCCATCTGCGCGCGCCACCCCGAGCTCGCACCGCTGGTGAAGCAGCGCCTCGCCGCGCTGCACCGTGCCGGCCTGCTCGAGGAGCCGCGCGCTGCCGACGCGCTGCCCGAGCAGCTCGGCGACTTCCGCCTGCTCAAGCGGCTCGGCGGCGGCGGCATGGGCGTGGTCTACTTGGCGGAGCAGGTGTCGCTGCGCCGGCAGGTGGCGCTCAAGGTGGTGCGGCCCGAGCTGCTCTACTTCGCCGGCGCGCGCGAACGGTTCCGGCGCGAGGTGGAAGCCATCTCGCGCCTGCAGCACGAGAACGTCGTGCCGGTCTACAGCGTCGGCGAGGAGCTCGGCATCCCGTACTTCGCGATGCAGCTCCTCGAGGGCGCGACGCTCGCCCAGATCATCGACGCGCTGGCGCGGCTGCGCCCGCAAGCTCTGTCGGGCAAGGACGTGTGGCAAGTGCTGCTGCGCAAGAGCGGCAAGCAACCGCAGGCGGGTGAGCCGCCGCCCGAGCTGTTCCGGGCCGGCTGGGTCGAGTTCTGCTGCGAGTGCGCGCACGCGGTGGCGCTCGCGCTCGCGCACGCGCACGACAAGGGCGTGCTGCATCGCGACCTCAAGCCATCCAACATCCTGGTCACCGAGTCGGGGCGCGTGCTGCTGTTCGACTTCGGGCTCGCCGCCTCCGAGGGCACGAGCAAGCTGACGCGCACCGGTGCCGTGCTCGGCTCGGTGCCCTACATGTCGCCGGAGCAGTGCCGCGGCAGCGAGGTCGATGAGCGCAGCGACGTGTACTCGCTCGGTGTCACGCTGTACGAGCTGCTCACGCTGCGCTCGCCGTTCCTGCACCAGACGCCCGAGCTGACGCAGCGGCGCATCCTCGATGGCCAGCCCGCATCCTTGAGCTTGCTCAACCCGGCGGTGCGCTGGGACGTCGAGACGGTGTGCCTCACGGCGATCGACGTCGAGCGCGAGCGCCGTTACTCAAGCGCGGCCGATCTGGCGAAGGATCTGCGCCGGTTGCTCGAGCACCAGCCGATCACCGCGCGCCGCCCTGGCGCCGTGCTGAGGCTGCGCCGCTTCGCCGAGCGCCATCCGGCCTGGACCGTGGGCATGGTGCTCGGGCTGCTCCTGTGCGTGGGATCGGTCGCGTTCGCGGTGTGGCAGAAGGCCAGCAACCTCGCGATCGGGGACGCCTACCATCAAGCGCAGGTGGAGCGCGCGGCGGCCTTGCGCCAGAAGGAGATCGCCGACCGCGAACGCGAGCGGGCGACCGAGGGCGAGCAGCAAGCGCGCGCCAACCTGGAGACCGCGCGCAGGGCGGTGCAGCAGATGCTCGCACACGTGGGCGAGGTGGTGCTGATGAACGTGCCGCAGATGGAGCAGATCCGCCGCAAGCTGCTCGAGGACTCGATCGGCTTCTACCAGCGGCTGGTCACCGACAGCGGCATGGACCCCGAGGTGCGCTTCGAGCTGGCGCAGAACATCCATCGCCTCGGCCGCGTGCAGACCGAGCTCGGCACCCACGAGCAGGCGAATCACACGTTGCGCCAGGCGCAGAGCTCGATCGCTCAGCTGGAGGGCGCGATCGATGCGCAGCGGCTCGAGCCGGAGGCGACGCTGGTGCTGAACGACCTCGCGGGGTCGGAGTGGGCGCTCGGTCGCACCAACGAGGCGGAACAGCTCTATCGCACGGCGCTCGAGCGCTACGAGACGCTCGCAGCGGCGAAACCCTCGCGGCAGATTCGCTACCGGCAGTCGGACATCCTGGTCAATCTCGGCGCAATCTGCGGCGAGGCCGATCGGCTCGAGGAAGCGGCCGAGCACCTGCGCCGCGCGCGTGACCTCGCCGCAGATCTGTGCGCACAATCGCCCGAGTCGCTCGAGTACCAGGAGCAGAAGGCGGTGGCCACGTTGAACCTCGGCTCGACCCTGGCGCGCGCGGAGGACCCGGACGCCGAGCCGACCTATCTCGAGGCGAAGGCAGAGCTCGAACGCCTGGTGGCGCGGGTCCCGTCGGTGGTGTCGATGCGCACCTCGCTGGTCACGGCGTGCGGCGCGCTCGGCCTCCTGCATGCCAGCAGCGAGCCGGCCGAGGCCATCGCGCACTTCGACCAGGCCGTCCAGGTCGCGACCAGGCTCGCGGCTGATTTTCCCACGCAGAGCGAGTTCGCGATCGAGACCGCGCGCTGGCTGGTGGCGCTCGCACGTGCTTGCCGCCGGAGCGGCGATCACGCTCGCGCCCACGAAGCACTGGCGCGCGCCGGCACGCTGCTCGACACCGCCCAGGCGCGGGCGCCCTCGTCGATCGAGGCGCGCGCCCGCCGCAGCGAGCTCGACTACGCCAGCGGCGAGCAGCTCGCGCACGACGGCCAGATCGAGGCGGCGGCGCAAGCCTACGAGCGCGCCGAGAAGCAGGCCGCTCTGCTCGCGCAGCAGTTCCCCACCAATGCCGCGTTCGGCGAGCAGGCGGCGGCCGCGCGCCACGCGCGGCAAGCGCTCGCGAGCACGCCGCACGAAGGCGAGAAGTGATGCCCCTGCGGGTGGCATCGCTCGCACCAGGCACGTCCATCCTGGTTGTCATGGGTGCGACGGCCGATGGCACCGTCGGCCATCGACGTGTCACGCGCTAGACTGCGAGGACCCAAGTCGGGGTACTCGACGCGTGCGCAGCATGGAATCGGCATCCGACCGCATTTCAGAGTGAATCGGCATCCGACCGCGAGACCACGCTCTGCCAGACCGCGCACGTCACGACGAGGCCCATTCCGGCGGTGGCCACACTGCAGGTCGCACACCGCAATCCGTGAGCAAGGTACCGAAGGCACTCCCGAGCTTGCGGAAGCTGCGGCAGCCGCGGTATGCACGGGCAAGGTCGAACCCCGCGGTCAATCGTGCCTGATCGGCCGTGGGCAAGTAGCTCGAGCCGGAATGCATCCGCCCGTGCAGCTCACCCTTGGCATCCCGCGGGACTGCCGGGTCGGAATGCGCGACGGCATCGCCACGGATGCCAGAGACACCGCGAAGCGATTCGACGCCGGCGAGCAGCCACGCCTCGTACTCGCGATTCGCCATGACGAGCCCGCAAGGAATTGGCCCGGCCGCCACGCGCGCCATGCCGCGAGCTTGGGAGCTAGCTCTCTCGGGCAGTCGTCGTCAGCATCGAACAGGATCAAGACAGCGCCGCAGCCAGGCTTGAGCAATGCCACGCGCACGGCCGCTTGCAGAGAGTCCTTCTGGACGAGCTGCGTGCGCCGCCGCCGGTGCGGCCTCGCGATCTCCACGCCGCTGGCTTGCGCCTCCGAAACCAGACGGCGCAGAAGCACGGGAACCGCAGCTTCGTCGCCCTGGCCTTCGACGATTGGCTGCACGATCATCGCAGCTCCTCGAAGAGCAAGGCCTCGTCGATCGCATCGTCGAACAGGGGGCCGGGCTCCAGCGCATTCGCGGCGCGCATGGCTCGCGTTTCCTCGGCACGAGGTGAGGACGCAGCCGACCCGACGCGTTCGGCTCGATGGGAACCTCGAGATCGTTCAGGGTGCGTGGCGGTCGAGCGGCGCCGATGGCGGTGGTCGCATCGGTAGCGGAGCGACTGATTGGTGCCGGTCACTTCGCGGATCGGTGACGAACGCCATGAACTCATCCCCCATGTGGGCACACCGGGAGCAGCGCGTTCCGGGGGCGTGGCCCATGGTTCTTCGCCGCATCGGCCGGCGTCGCTGGCACGTGGGTTGCTCCGGGGTTTGCCAGCGAGGCTGCGACCGGCTGGTTGCGGCGGCGGCCTCGCAGGATTGCGAATGGGGCTTGGCAAGCCTGCGAATCGAGCGGGCTCGCCAGGCCCGACCCTTGGCAGTTCCCTCGCATCGGCGAGCCCGCGCCCGATCCCCTGTTGCGGTTGATGCCAGCTCGGGCATCAGCCTTCCCTCCGTGGGCTCGCCGGTGCATCTTCTCCGCGTCAGCCGCAGATGGTCGTGTCGAGACCATCCGTGCCGGCGTAGCCGCCGGGGCCGCCCGGGTCGCCGCCGAGGATGAAGTTCATGAAGTGCACGCCGTCGAGCGCCGGGTCGTTCGGGATCGGCGCGGGCACCTCGAGCGTGCCAGCGCCGGGCAGCGGCGCGCCGGCGATCGGCAGCGAGATCACGATCCACGGCGGCAGGACGTTCAGCCACACGCCGATGTCGGTGAGCACGGTCTGGCGCGAGAAGCCCGTGAACAGGAACCCTTGCTGGCCGCCGTACAGGTTCGTGCCGACGATCTTGTAGTCGCTGCTGCCGACCAGCGCCCGGCCCGAGTACGAGATCACCGGCACGATGCCGGCGGTGCCGGGCGTGGCCGTACCGTAGTGCTGCGGCGCCGGGCAGTCGTCCTCGACCACCGAGACGTCGTCCACGTACCACTCGTCGTTGGTGGCGTTCACCTCGGGCCGGAAGCGCACGCGGAACTCGTCGTGGTAGGCCGCCGCCGGCAGCAGGTGGGTGTAGGCGACGAAGTCGTTCTGCGTGCTGCCATCCGAGGTGATGCGGTTCAGCTCCTGCCACTTGAGGTCGGTGGTCCAGGCTTCGATGACGAGCTGCTTGCCCGACTCGACGCCGCGATGCTCCACCGCATACGACAGGCGCGCGGTCGGGACGCCGCCGAGCAGTACGAAGTTGGTGCGCAGGTCGTCGTCCTGATCCGCGCCGGCACCGGCCGCGTCGAGGTTGACCGAGTACGGAGCGCTGGGCTCGTTGCTCGCGTCGGTGTTGATCGCCACGCCGTTGCCATACGACCAGTTGTTCTTGCTGAGCGTGGTCGACGGGAACGTCTCGCTGAACGGCAGCGCCACCGGATCGGCCAGCGTGTCGAGACAGTTGCGCGAATCGCGGTGCGCGGTGATCGCGCTGATCGACACCGGATCGAACTTGGTGACGTCGCCGCTGCAGCCGCCGATCGACGAGCACATGATGTAGCAAGGCGAGATGCCGTCGCAGTGGCTCGCGTTCCAGTTGTGCCCGATCTCGTGTGCGGTCAGGCCGACACGGTAGTTGTAGTTGCCCGAGAATCGCGATTGCGACAGGCCATAGCCGTAGCTGCCGCACACCACGCCCACATAGGCGATGCCGATCACCGAGCCGTCCAGGTTCTTGCCGGTCATCAGGTGGGCGATGTCGCGCCGGATCGCACCGTGGTTGTTCTGCCAGTCCGAGCGGAACTGGTTGAGCAGCGTGCCAGGATCGGTGGACGTGTACGGATCGGGCTCCGCGGTGCGCACCAGGATGGTGGTCACCTCGTAGGTGATCCCGGTATCGCGCTCGTAGATCAGCTCGAGGCCCGCCATCACATACTCGATGTCGTACATGGTGGCCTCGACCGAGCCCTGGTTCTTGTTGTAGAACTCGAAGTCGGCGTCGAACGCCACGTCGCACATCTTGAGCCCGGTGCCCGCCCCGCCACCGCCGGCGCCGTCGTCCACGGCCGGCTCCAGGACGTCGCTGCCGCAGCGCCACTCGCTCGGCATCAGGTCGCGATCGTCGTAGACGACGTAGTCGCGGCTCGAAGCGCTCGCGTCGAAGGCGCGCAGCGGCTCGATGCCGTACATCGAGCCGTCGTCGAGGCGCACCAGCGCCTGCAGCTGGCCGGTGTGGAGCGAACCCGCGACGCGACCGGCGGCCGCGCCGCCGCGGGTCACCTGGCCGTGATAGGTGAGCGGCCGCGCCGGATCGACGCGCGTGCAGGCACCGCCTGCACCGGCGACGAGCAGCGCAAAGTCGTCCGCACGCACCGAGTGCGGGCTCAGCAGCAGCTCATAGGTGGTCCCCTGCAACGCCACGCGCGCGCGGAGCTGGCCGCGCTCCGCGCCGAGGCCGATGTCCTGCACCGAGTAACCGGCGACGGCGAGCGCCTGCGCGACGACATCCCGCGGTTCTGCTCCGGCGGTCGCGGCGACGAGACCGAACACGATCGACAGCATTTCCGAACCTCCTGGGAGCCGCGGGTACGAGCGTACTCGCCAGGTGCCGGCGCGCACAAGCGCCGGCTGGGTTTTCGCGCGCCCGCCGCCGGCCTCTTCCCTCGCGCCAGCGGCGCAATAGAATCTCTCGCTTCGCCCTCTCTCCCCCATGACGAGGTGTTCCGTGCGTGCGAAGCTTCTTCCCGGCGTGTGCTTGCTCGCTTCTACGGTGGTGGGATCTGCCATGGCATCCGACGTGTTCCCGTTCAAGTTCCAGGAGTTCGCGCTCGACAACGGCCTGCGCGTGGTCGCGATCCCGTTCGACAGCCCCGGCCTGGTCGCCTACTACACGGTTGCCAGGGTCGGCTCGCGCAACGAGGTGGAGCCCGGCCTGTCTGGCTTCGCGCACTTCTTCGAGCACATGATGTTCCACGGCACCGCGAAGTACTCGCAGGAGAAGTACAACGAGGTCCTGAAGAGCCTCGGCATCGATTCGAACGCGTTCACCAGCGACGACTACACCTGCTACCACATGCTCGCGCCGAGCACGTCGCTGGAGACCATCATCGACCTCGAGTCCGATCGCTTCCAGAACCTGCGCTACACGGTCGAGGAGTTCCGCAAGGAGGCGGGTGCGGTGCTGGGCGAGTACCGCAAGAACTTCTCGATTCCGTTCCGCTCGATCGAGGAGAGGCTGCAGGACACGGCCTACACCGCGCACACCTACAAGCACACGACCATGGGCTTCCTCAAGGACATCGAGGACATGCCCAATCAGTTCGACTACAGCCGCAAGTTCTTCGACCGCTTCTACCGGCCGGAGAACTGCGTGGTGCTGGTGGCGGGCGACTTCGACCAGAGGCAGCTCGAGCTCCTGGTGAAGAAGTACTACGGAGCGTGGCAGCGCGGCAGCTACCAGGCGCAGATCCCGGCCGAGCCGGCACAAGGCGAGGAGCGCCGCGCCCACATCGCCTGGGACAATCCGACGTTGCCGATCCTGACGCTCGCGTATCACGTGCCGGCGTTCTCGGCCGAGCAGATCGACATGCCGACGCTCGACGTGATCTCGCAGCTCGTGTTCTCGGAGAGCGCGCCGCTGTTCCAGGAGCTGGTGATCGACAAGCAGATCGTCGACATGCTGGCGGGCTCGGCGTTCGATCATCGTGATCCGGGGCTGTTCGAGATCACGGCGCGGGTGAAGGACGGCAAGGACGTGCCGGCGGTCGAGGCCTCGATCGAGCAGGCGCTCGAGAAGCTGAAGAACGAGCCGATCGACGCGCGGCGGCTCGACGAGGTGAAGTCGCACATGAAGTACGGCTTCGCGATGCGCCTCGACACGGTCGCGAACGTGGCGGAAACGGTGGCGCACTACCTGAATCTCACGGGCGACGTGCGCTCGATCAACAAGGTCTACGCGCTCTACGACCGGATCAGCGCCGCCGACGTGCAGAGCGTCGCGCGCAAGCACTTCACCAGGGCCAACCGGAGCGTGATCACGCTCAGCAACGACCAGCTGGCGCCCGCGGCGGCGGCGAGCACGGCGAGCGTCCCGGACATCGAGACGGTGCTGCTGCCGAGCCAGTCCTCGCCGCTGATCGCGTTCCGGATCCTGTTCCGGCTGGGCGCGATCAACGACCCGGCCGGCAAGCAAGGTCTGAACGCGCTCACGGCGGCGATGCTCGCGCAGGGCGGCACGCGCGAGCTCAGCTACCAGCAGATCATCGACAAGCTCTACCCGATGTCGGCGGCGATCGAATCGAGCACCGACAAGGAGATGACGGTGTTCGCCGGCGAGGTGCACAAGGATCACGCCGAGGCGTTCTTCAAGATCTTGAGCGATCTGATCATCGCGCCGCGGTTCGATCCCGAGGACTTCAAGCGCAACCAGGAGATGGCGATCAACTACCTCGAGAGCACGCTGCGCGGCAACGACGACGAGAATCTCGGCAAGCAGGCGCTCAGCGCGATGATCTTCCGCGGCCATCCCTACGGCTACCCGAGCATCGGCACGGTGAAAGGCCTGCAGGGCATCACGCTCGATGACGTGAAGCAGTACTACGCCCAGCACTACCGGCGCGGCAACGTGGTGGTCGGCCTCGCAGGCGGCTACAGCGATGCGTTCCTGAATCGCGTGCGGAGCGTGCTGGCGTCGTTGCCCGCGGGCACCACGCCGCGGGTCGAGCTGGAAGCGCCGCCGCTGCCGTCCGGGCTCGAGGTCGAGCTGATCGAGAAGCCGTGCATCGCGACGGCGGTGTCGATCGGGTTCCCGATCGACGTCACGCGCGCCGACCACGACTTCTTCGCGCTGATGGTGGCGAACTCGTACTTCGGCGAGCACCGCACGTTCAACGGCGTGCTCATGCAGCACATGCGCGGGCTGCGCGGCATGAACTACGGCGACTACTCGTACATCGAGAACTTCGAGGAGCAGCCGGGCACGGTGTTCCCGGAGCCCAACAACGCGCGCCGCCAGCAGATCTTCTCGATCTGGATCCGGCCGGTGGCGCACAGGAACCGCCACTTCGCCATTCGCCAGGCGATGCGCGAGCTCCAGATCCTGTGCGAGCGCGGGCTCACTGACGCGGACTTCCAGGCGACGCGCCAGTTCCTGCTCAACTACACGCGCCTGTGGGCGCAGCGGCTGAGCGCGCGCCTGGGCTACAAGCTGGATAGCAAGTACTACGGCCTGGATGATTTCCTGGCACGCGTGCAGAGCGAGCTGCCCAAGCTCACGGCGCAGGACGTGAACCGGGCGATCAAGCAGCACCTGCAGTTCCAGAATGCCTGCATCGCCGTCGTCACCCAGCACGCCGACGAGTTCGCCCAGGAGCTGGTGGCGAACAAGCCATCCCCGATCGAGTACCAGGAGACCACGCCACCCGCCGTGCTCGAGGAGGACAAGCTCATCGAACGCTACGACCTCAAGATCACCCGCACTTCGGTCCTTCCCGCGTTTCAGATGTTCTAGGGACAGTCTACACTGTCCCCATGCTGCTCGAAACACGCGGGCTGACCAAGCTGTATGGACGCACGGTCGGGGTGCTGGATCTCGAGTTCACGGTCGAGGCGGGCGAGATCTTCGGCTTCCTCGGCCCCAACGGCGCCGGCAAGTCCACCACCATCCGGCTGCTGCTCGACCTGATCCGGCCGACGCGCGGCTCGGCGCGCATCTTCGGGCTCGACACGCGCCGCGACGCGGTCGCGATCCGCACTCGCATCGGCAATCTGCCCGGCGAGGTGGACATCTGGCGCGATTGCACCGGCGCCGAGGTGCTCGACTTCTTCGCGCGCCTGCGCGGCCGTCGCGTGCCGCTGCAGGCAAAGATCCTCGAGCGCTTCGAGCTCACGCCGGCGGTGCTCGCGCGCAAGCTGCGCGACTACTCGCGCGGCATGAAGCAGAAGATCGGCCTCGCGGTCGCGCTGCAGCACGCACCGCCGTTCCTGCTGCTCGACGAGCCCACCACCGCGCTCGACCCGCTGGTGCGCGAGAGCTTGTTCCAGATCCTGCTCGAGCTGCGCGCCGCCGGGCACACGATCCTGTTCTCGAGCCACAACCTGTCGGAGGTCGAGCAGATCTGCGACCGCGTCGCGATCTTGCGCGCCGGGCGCCTCGTGCTGCTCGAGCAAGTGGCCACGCTGCGCGCGCGGCGCGTGCGCATCGTCGACGCGCTGCTCAAGGACCCGGCGGCGCCGCTGCCGGGGGAGCTCGCCGACGCGCTGATGAAGCGCCACGGCGCGCGCATCGTCCTGCGCGTGCAAGGCGACATCCAGATGACGCTCGCGCACCTCGCCAGCCTGGGAGTCGATGACTTGCTGGTGACCGCGCCGCCGCTCGAGGAGGTGTTCCTGGACTTCTACCGCGGCAACCACGGCGACGGAGGCGAGGCGTGAGCCGGATCTTGCTCGCCTTCCTCGCGCGGCGCAGCCGCACCGGCACGCTGATGGCCGTGCTCGGCCTGCTGCTGTTCGAGTGCGCGCTCGCCGGCTTCTACGCGCGCACGCGCCCCGACCAGAACCTGGCGCCGATGCTGGAGATGATCCCGCCCGCCATCCGCGCGCTGCTCGGCAGCGAAGAGCTCAGCCTCGCCACCGAGTCGGGCTTCCTGGCGATGGGCTTCGCGCATCCGCTCGCACTCCTGCTGATGGGCGCGATCGCGATCCTGAATGCGAGCCGCCTCGCCGGCGACATCGAGGCGCGCACCATCGACCTGTACCTGACCCAGCCGATCAGTCGCAGCGGCTTGCTCGCCACCCACATCGCGCTCGGCGCGGCCGCCGCGACGCTCGCCGCTGCGGCCGCCTTCGCCGGCCATCGCCTCGGCGTCCTGGTGTTCGCGCTGCCCGAGCCGGTCGCGGCGCGGCCGTTCCTGCTGGTCGCGCTCAACCTCGCCTTGCTGGTGCTCGCGCTGCATGCGCTCGCGCTCGGCGCCGCGACCGCCACCAATCGGCGCGGCATCGCGGTCGGCATCGCCGTGGGAGCGCTCGCCTTGATGTTGTTCCTGCGGCTGGCCGCGCAGCTGTGGACTGCGTTCGAGATCCCGGCGTTCGCCTCGTACCTCACCTACTACGTGCCGGGTCGCATCGTCGCGCAGCAATCGCTCGCGCCGCGCGACGTGCTCGCGCTCGCCGGCTACGCCGTGGCCGGCTATGCGCTCGCCTGGACGGTGTTCGTGAAGCGCGACCTGAACTGACGCGCCTCCCATTGACGCCGCGCGCCAATGACCCTAGCATTCCTCGACCGCGCACCCACTCGCCATCGCTCGATCCGCAACTGGAGGAGGTCAACGGTGACCCGCATCTCGACCACGGCGTTCGCGAGCGCGATGCTCCTGTGCTTGGCGCCCGCGCGTGCCAGCTCGGTGGTGCTCGGCGCGAGCAAGGACAACACGCTCTACCAGACCGCCACCGGCAACAGCAGCAACGGCGCCGGCTCGCACTTCTTCGCCGGCAGCAACGCGGGCGGCACCGTGCGCCGGGGCGTGGTGCAGTTCGACGTGGCCGGCAACGTGCCCTCTGGCGCCAGGATCCTGAGCGTCACCTTGCAGCTGCACGTGTCGAAGTCGCGCGCCGGCTCGCACACGACCGAGCTGCACCGCGTGCTCGCCGACTGGGGCGAGGGTACGTCCGACGCGCCAGGGGCCGAGGGCAGCGGCACCACGCCGTCGACCGGCGATGCGACCTGGCTGCACACCTTCTACCCGGCGGCGTTCTGGGCCAGCAAGGGCGGCGACTTCGCGCCCACCGCGAGCGCGAGCATCAAGGTGGGCGGCAGCGGCTTCTACCACTGGGGCTCGACCGCCGACATGGTGCAGGA
>JAXMBY010000092.1:0-17493 GCA_046349655.1 Planctomycetota bacterium | reverse complement strand
GCGTGCCTCTGCTCGAGCGCACGCTCGATCACGCGCACTTCATCGGACCTCGGTGCGCACCCACATCGCGATCTCGAGTCCTCGTAACGCGGACCGCATCGCCGGTGATTGACGCGCTGCGCTCGCGTCACCGGATGATGCGCTCCCAGAAGCCGCGGCCATTGGTGGCGATGCGCGCGATCATGTCCGACCCGCTCGCGCTCAGCTCGATCTGGCGCACGTCGACCACCTGCGGCAAGCCGTCCATGAAGCGATACCAAGACGCGCCGCGGTTGTCGCTGCGGTAGAGGCCGACCGACGTTGCGAGCAGCAGCACGTTCTGGTTGGTGGGCAGCGAGACCAGCTCCCAGAAGTAGCCGTAGGCGCCGTTCGCCAGGTTGCCGGTGCAGTCGGTCCAGTGCACGCCGCGATCGGTGCTCATCAGAGTGCGGGCCGGAGTCGAGATCGCGGTCGTGTAGTAGACGGTGTTGGGCTGGCTCACGAATCGGTCCGCGATCGCATAACCGTCGGTGCGCGTCGAGCCGTTCGGCAACACCGGCGTGCGGTTGCTGAACGTCATGTTGCCGAGACGACCGTGCACCGAGGTGTCCATCACGTACACCGTGCCAGCCCAGTCGTTGACGTAGAACACCAGGTCGAACGGGTCGTTGGCCACGTCGAAGACCTTGATCGTGGTCGGCAGCGGCATCGAATTCACCGCGCGCCAGTTGCAGGCGATGTTGGGCTCGTAGGCGTAGAACAGGAACGACTGCATGTCGAGCGTGAACACGAGCGGGCTCGTGTATGCAGGGTCGTGCAAAATCGTGGGCGGATAGCCGTTCGGTTGCATGGAGCAGTCGACGCCGTCGGCGCCGCCGCTGCGCACTCGGATGTTGCGGCCGAACGGCGGACCGCCGATGCTCGCGAAGAAGTCGCCAGTGTTGTTGCTCGAGATGCTCACCTGGCCGCCGTCGCCGCCCCACAGGTACTCGACCGGGCGTGCTGCGTCGGTGTCGAGCTTCACCACGCCATTGTCCTGCGTGCCGCTCAGCAGCAAGCTCGCATCGAGGCGCGAGGAAGCGAGCCCGTGCGGCTCCCAGAACACCTGCGCGATGTTCAAGCCGCGCAGGTTGCCGTCGGTGAAGAACGCTTCGGTCGCGTAGTCGTAGGTGCAGTAGCCGCCGTCGTTGGTGAGCAGCGCCCACGTGTTGCTCGGCGCCCACGGCGAAGGGATGAACGTGATCGACGTGTAGTCGGCGTGGCCCGGTTGCTTGGCGCGCACCCAGACGACCGGCGTCGACGTCGCATTCGTGGTGCGCTGGAACCCGGCATTGGCGACGATCAGGATCTTGGGGTCGCGCGGGTCCACCGCAATCGCAGCGGCGTGCTCGGCCTGACCCCAGGCAATGTCCTGGTTGTCGATCAGCGTCCAGTTGCGACCATAGTCGCGCGAGCGGTAGACGCCGTTTATGCCGCCGTTGCCGTTCGAGATCAGCGCGTAGACATAGTTGGACGCCGCGTCGCAGACAGTGATCGAGACGCGCCCGACCGGATCAGGGATTCCCGTGCCGCCGTTGCCGTTGATGGCGTGAAAGGTCTGGCCCCAGTCCGACGATTCGAGCACGCCGATGCCCGGCGCGCCCGCCCACCAGTACTGGGGGTAGCTCGGGTCTTGCGCGAGATCGGTGGTCGTTGCCGTGCTCACGCGCGTCCAGCTGACGCCCAGGTTCTGCGAGCGGAAGATGCCCGCGTCGGTGCTGGCGAGGAATACCTGCGCGTTCGAGCGGTCGGCGCGAATGCGCATGATCGCGTTGGGCGTGGGCGACATCGTCGCGCGCGACCACTGCTGCCCGGCATTGGTCGTGTAATAGATGCCCGTGCCGCCGTAGCGGTTGAGATCGCCGGTGCCGATCAACATGCGACGCGCATCGTTGGCATCGACCACGAACGCGCCCACCGACGGCGAGCCCGACAGGCTGCTGCTCACGGTCTGCCAGCGGCCAAGACCCCAGTGGTATTTCCACAGCCCACCGCCGGTCGCGCCGAGGAAGAGAGTCGTCATGCCTTGCGCGACATCGTAGGCATAGGCCGCGCAGCGCACGCGGCCGGCACGGTGCGCACTGGTCACGGGATCGTAGATGCCGGCGCCCACCTCGGTCCACTGCGCCGAACCTGGCGGGTAGGCGCCGGGAGAACCGCCGCCGCCTGGCAGGACGCGCGCGCACTCGATGGCCGCGCGGTACTCGTCAGCCGGCAGCTTGCGGTCCCACATATCGAGCATCTCGGTGAAGTCCTCTTCCTCGTGCTCGGCAAGGTCGTCATCCCAGCCGTTGCTCGTTGCCGCCGATGACTGCTCGGGTGCGAGGCGTGCAGCCGCCTTGCGCGTCACGAACAGAGGATGTCGAGGTATCACGGCCGATGGCTGCAGCGCCTGGTCACAGCGCATGCCCACACATCGCACGTCTTCGCCGGGCGGCATCACCTGCCGGGGACTGGCCAGGGCCACGAGGGAACCGAGCAAGACGACGAGCAAGAACAACAGCGACATTCTGCGAACCGACATGGGAAGCTCCTTGGCTGACGGGCGCGGGAACCATCGCGCCGTGCATGAAGCCGGAAACGCAGCGCTGTCGCTGGCGCAACAGTTGATTTCGGGCGTGTCACGAAGTGAGGCGCGGCTCGCCGTGCGCAGGTCGATTATCGAGTGCGCCCCGCCCACAGCGCGCTCAGCGGTACGCCTTGACCAGGGCAGCCTCGACCCGTGATCGCAGATGGCGCGCGAACATGCTCGGCAGTCCACGCCATGGCGCGGGTGATGATCACCCACGAAATGGGTGGTTTTCACCCACCAACCCAATTGCTCACCGCTGCTCGAGCGCGCACTCGGGCGCTCGCGGCGCTGTCACTGGAACGTGACCGTGACGTCATTGGTGGCGACGATCGAGCCAGCGGCGCCGACGCAGTAGCTGCGGAACGTCACCGCGCCGCTGCCCCAGCCGCCGGGCACGGTGCCGGAAACGACGAACCGGCCGTCTGCCGCGAAGCCGGCGAGCACGATCAGCCGGAAAGCCGGCGTGCCGTTCACGGCCGTCACCCACAGCGACGCTGGGTTGCCCGGCACGCCGCGGTAGGTGGTGAGCGAGAGCGTCTGACCGCCCGACACGACCGGCGCGGACGTCTCGAGCGTCAGCTCGCGGCCGCGCACGAACACATCGCCGGCGCCGTTGGTATCGCCGCTGACCAGGTTGTCCGCCAAGCTCCAGAAGGCGACGAACCGAGCGTCGGCGGAGATCGCGCCGCCACTGCTGTAGGAGTTGCCTTGATCGCCGTTGGTGGCGACGCTTGCCCGGATGGTCTGGCCGGTGATCGCGTCGTGCACGAACACATCGGTGAAGCCATTGGTATCGCCGGCCACCAGCGCCGCGGTGCTCTCGAATGCGACGTAGCGTCCATCGCGACCAATCGATGGGTCCTGGCTGTAGCCGTTCGCCTGCGCGCCGCTCGAATCGACGCTCACGCGCGTGGTGGTCGCGGTGAGCCGGTCATGCAGGAACACGTCGATCAGGCCGTTGGTGTCGTCCGGCACGAGGTTGCTCGCAGTGCTCTCGAACGTCACGAAGCGTCCGTCGCCCGAGATCGCCGCGTCGTTGCTGTTGTGGTTGCCACTGCCGCCGGCGGAGGTGACGCTCACGCGCGACGTCTCGCCGGTTTGCATGTCGTGCACGAAGATGTCCCAGTACCTGGGATCCGGTGCCACGAATTCCGCCCAGCTCTCGAAGGCTATGGAGCGCCCATCGGTGGAGATCGACGGGTACTTGCTGTCATCGACTCGCTCGAGCCCGCTGGAGTCGACGCTCGCCCGCACGGTCTCGCCAGTCCATCGATCGTGCACGAACACGTCCCAGGAATTGTTCTGGTCCGAGCTCACCAGGTTCGAGGCGAGGCTGTCATAGGTCACGTAACGTCCATCGCCAGAGATGCTCGGGTGCTCGCTCGAGCGGTTGGCGATCGCGCCCGAGCTGCTGACGCTCGCCGCGGTGGTCTCGCCGGTCTTGAGGTCATGCACGAACACCGACAGCCACGTGCCGGTGCCCGGCACGAAGTCGCCCAGGCTGTAGAAGGCAACCGCGCTGCCATTCCCGGCGAGGGCTGGCGCCCAGCTGTCCTCGTCGCGTCCCACGCCTGAGGAGTCCACGCTCGCGCACACCGTCTGCCCCGTCTGCCGGTCGTGCACGTAGATGTTCCGTCGACCCTGCCCGCCGCCGGGTGCGAGGTCGGAACTGCTCTCGAACGCGACGAATCGCCCATCGTCGGAGATCGACGGAGACCCGGCGCCCCATTCTGACTGCTGCCCCGAGGAGTCCACGCTCACCCGCGTGGTGACGTCGCCGCCGCGCGATGCAGACGTCATCGTCGCCACCGCGACCACCACGATGCTCACGACCCGAGAGCGCGCGCGAGCCGGGACACGAAAGGCGGCGTGGCTCATGGCGGTTCCTGTTCTTGCGATGTGCAGAACGGCGAGACCCCGATTGTCTTGAAGGTTAAGAGCAAGCGACGGCAGTGGTCAAGAGGGTGCGGCAAGCGCGCGCATGGAGCGGTCCATACCTCGTCGCGACCTCACCGCTTGCCTGCCGTGACACCCGGCCAGTCGTCGGTGCGAAACGGCGATGCCGGCAGGCCGGCGCGGTTCTGCAGGTTGCAGCGCGGGTTGTCGGCCCAGCCGTAGCGCACCGCCACCGGCTGCGCCACGCGCTCGCTCGAGACCACGACGGTGTCGCCGTCGATCTCGGCGTCCGCCCAGACGAAATGACGGTCGGCTCCAGCGACCGCGAAACCCGAGAGCGCATGGCCGTCGCTGGCGACCAGGCCGCCGCCGGTGTGGGCAAAGCGCAGCACGACTTCGCCGTGCTCGATGCTCGAGCTCTCGAGCGCCGGGCCGCTGCATTCGATCGCCTCGTCGTACGCTTGCGCGCCAAACCCGGAAGGTGTCCGAGTGAGCGGGGTTGAGCGTTCGCGCGCGCCGCCGCCTTCGTCGATCACCTCACGGGAGGTCGTTGCCACCCGAGTTTGTTCGAGCCGACCCACGCTGGGTACGATCAAGTCGCGGAAATCAACCTCAGGGGGATCGCCCTCGAGCGCAGCCGCCGATTCGGTGATGTGTTCTTGGGTCTCGCCCTGTGGCGTGCCCTGGAACTCGACAAGTTGTTCGACCAGGTGCTCGAGCCAGGCCGAGAGGATGTGCCGTGGTCGACGATCGCCGCGATCCACACGATCCTGCGACTTTGCGAGCCATCGAGCGACTTGTTCGTCGCCGAGAGCTTGTATCGCAAGACCGCGCTCGAAGATCTGCTCGGTGTCGAGGCGGACAAGATCAATGAGCAGCGGGTCTACCGGGCACTTGACGCGATCCTCCCGCACAAGGAGGCCGTCAAGAAGCACCTACGCGACCGGCTCGGCAGGTTGTTCGATCTCGACTACGACATCTTGCTCTACGACGTCACGTCGACCTACTTCGAGGGTCTGGCCGAAGGCAACAAGCAGGCGAAGCGCGGCTACAGCCGCGACCATCGACCGGACTGCAAGCAGGTTTGCGTCGCGCTGGTGGTCGCGCGAGGGGGTGTGCCGCTCGCCTACGAGGTCTTCGACGGCAATCGCGTCGATGTGACGACCGTGAAGGAGATCGTCACCGCGATGGAGAACCGCTTCGGTGCTGCGAAACGGGTGTGGGTCATGGATCGCGGCATGGCGAGCGAAGCGAACGTGCGCTTCCTTCGCGAGGGGGATCGTCGCTACCTGATCGGCGCGTCCAAGTCGGACCTGCGACGCTACGAGGCAATGATCGTCGAGGAGCGCGACTGGACCCGCATCCGTGAGGATGTGGAGGTGAAGCTCTGTCCGACGGAGAGTGGCGACGAGACCTACATCCTGTGCCGCTCTGAGCAGCGTCGCGACAAGGATTTCGCGATCCTCGATCGCTTCGAAAAGCGGCTCGAGGCTCGCATCGCGTCGCTCAAGCGCAGAATCGACAAGGCCAAGAGGTCTCTCGATCGTGGTGCCATTGAGAGGCAGCTCGGTCGGATGCTCGCCAAGAACTCCCGCGCCTCCGGCAAGTACGACCTACGCATCGACGATGCGCCGGATGTCGGCGCGCAGCTCCGCCTCGTGGTGACCGAGAAGCCGGACTGGAAGTCGAGACGTGACACGACCGCTGGCTGCTATCTGCTCCGCACCAACATCACAAACTGGACGCACGCGGAGTTGTGGCGCACCTACATCCAGCTCACAGACGCAGAGAATGCCTTCCGAACCCACAAGAGTCAGTTGTCGATCCGTCCATCTGGCATCACCGCGAGGATCGAACCAAGGCTCACATCTTCATCTGCTTTCTCGCCTATGCCATGTGGAAGACGCTCGAGCTCTGGCAGGAGCGTGTCGGACTCGGCAACAGCCCCCGCATGATCCTCGACGAGCTGCGTGAGATTCACAGCGCCGACGTGCGCCTGCCAACGACCGACGGTCGCGAACTTCGCGTCCGCTGCGTCGTCAAGCCGGAGCCCGCTCAAGCGCTGCTGCTTGACCGCCTCGGCCTCAAGCTCCCACGTCGCCTGCGGCTCGCCAGCGCGATCCCAACTTCACAAACGTAGTGACAACTTTCTCGCCCGAATCGTCCTAAGTCGTTGATGGACAACGATTGAACTTCTAAGACTGGCGAAGTTGGGCTAGCGGCTCCTTCCCAATCCATCGCTGGCCGTCGACCGGCCGCGCGGAGAACAGGAGCTGGCGCGTGCGCCGGGTGACGGGCGCCGACCCCGCGTGTCGTGGCGAGCCCGAGGAGCGAGTCCTCGTCCGGGAGGGTGCGAAGCCGCCCCTTGTCACCCAGAGCAGGCTCGTTCATCCTGTCCGTCCTCCGACTCGAGACCAAGCAATGCCGAGAGCAACCATCCGCCTGCTGGGGTCCGTCCTGATCCTGTCGCTCCTGGTCGTGGTGGGCGAGCGAGGCCAGCTGTCGCCGAACCCGGCACGCATCGCAGCAGCGGAGAACCGGGCACACAAACCCGCGTTTGCGTTCCCGCCGAGCGCGCCCGCGTTCGTGGAGAACCGCGGCCAATGGGACGAGCGCGTCATGTTCTCGGCCCGTCGCGGTGGGATCACCGCCTTCTTCCTGCGTGACTCCTTCGTGCTGCAGCTGGCGGGCCAGCACAGCGCCACGGGCGCCAATATCTTCCTCGTGTTCGAGGGCGTGTGCGATCGAGTCGCGGTCGGCGGCACGAACCGCCTTCCAGGCTACTCCAACTACTTGCTGGGCAGCGACCCGACCCGATGGCGGACGCGGGTCCCGAGCTACGCGTCCCTTCGCTACCGTGGACTCTATCCCGGCGTCGACGTCATGGTGCGGAGCGAGGAGGGTCGCTTCGAATACGATCTCCTTCTCGCGCCCGGCGCCGATCTCGACCAGGTGATCCTGCGCTGCGAAGGAGCGCACTCGCTCGCGCTCGATCCGAGCGGAACGCTCGTCCTCGACACGGCGGCGGGACGCCTCGAGCAGACCAGGCCCAGGACTTACGAGATCGACACCGCAGGGGTGCTGGTGCCGGTCGCCTGCTCGATGCGTCAGCTGGACGCCGAGCGCGTCGGCTTCGAAGTGGTGGGACGGCATCCGGAACGGTCGCTCGTCATCGATCCGGGCCTGATCTACTCGACCTACATCGGCGGCAGCGGGAAGGACCTCGCTCGCGGCATCGCCGTGGATCCCTCGGGCTCCGCCGTGATCGCCGGATGGACGCAGTCGACGAACTTCCCGACCACGCCGGGTGCTTATGATACGAGCTTCAACGGCGGCGGTCCCACCGAGGGGGATGCGTTCGTCACGAGGCTGAGCCCGAGCGGTAGCGTCGTGTACTCGACCTTCCTCGGCGGCGGTGCGGACGATCTGGCCTACGCCGGCGGCATCAACGCCGCGGGCGAGGCGTTCGTCGCCGGCCGGACCCTGTCGTCGGACTTTCCCACCACGCCCGGAGCCTACGACACGACCTTCAGCGGCGACGTCTCCTTCGGCTATGGCGATGGCTTCGTCACCAGGCTGAGCGCGGATGGCACGAGCCTCACCTACTCGACTTTCCTCGGTGGCGGGATCGATGACAGCGTCCGAGCGCTCTCCCTCGATGGTTCGGATGCGGCGTTCGTCACGGGATGGACCTCATCCTCCGACTTCCCCATCACTCCGGGTGCGTACGACACGAGCTACAACCCGCAAGGTGGGGGCGATGCCTTCGTGGCGAAGCTGAGCGCCGATGGGAAGAACCTCGTGTCCTCGACGTTCCTCGGAGGGGGATTTGCCGACAAGGGCTATGGGCTCGCCGTGAGCGGCAATGGATCCGTGCTCGTCACCGGGGTCACCGCGTCGTCGGATTTTCCGACGACGCCCGGCACTACGGACCGGACCTACAACGGCACGGGCACGGGGGGCTTCGAGGACCAGGGCGATTGCTTCGTCTCCAGGCTGAACGCCGACCTGAGCACCCTCGTCTTCTCGACCTTTCTCGGCGGCAAGGACGAGGACTGGGGTACCGGCATCGCCGTGGAGAGCTCCGGGGCCGGGGTGGTGACGGGGGCGACGCAGTCCAACGACTTCCCCGTCACGCCCGGCGCGTTCGATACGCATTTCGACTTCAGCGATGCCTTCGTGTCCAAGCTGAGCCCGGATGGGAGCGTGCTCGAGTACTCGACTTTCCTCGGCGGCACGATGGGCGAGTTCCCCACCGGTCTCGCTGTCGACGCTTCGGGAGCCCCCATCGTCGTGGGCACCACGTCCTCGCCCGACTTCCCCACGACACCAGGGGCATTCGATCGCCAGCTCGTGGGGAATCTGGATGTCTTCGTGACCAAGCTGAGCGCCGATGCCAGCCGCCTCGCGTACTCGACCTTCCTCGGCGGGAGCGATGGGGAGTATGGGTTCGGCCTCGCCTTCCAAGGACCGAGTACCGCGTACATCACGGGCACGACCGGCTCGACCGATTTCCCCACGACGCCCGGAGCCTACGACACCTCCTTCAACGGAGGCCTCGGCGAGTACGGCGACGCGTTCGTCGCCAAGCTCGATCTCTGCGCGACGGCCGATGCGAGCAACTATGGCTCCGGCTGGCCCGGCACGTTCGGCATTCCGAGCCTGACGAGCGACGGCCCTCCCACGCTGTGCGGTCACATCGCGATCGTGGTGGGGAACTCACGGAGCGCCCCGACGGCCGCGGTGGCGGTGGTCGGTCTCGCCTCCGCGCACATCCCGACGGCGTTCGGCGGCACCCTGCTCGTGCTGCCGAGCTTCACCCTTCCCTTCACCCTCCCTCCGGCGGGAGCGAGCTTGCCCTACCAGGTCGTCTGCGGTGACGAGTTCTGTGGTCTGGAGATCTACCTCCAGGTGCTCGAGATCGACCCCGGCGCGAGCAAAGGCGTCTCGTTCACGGCGGGGCTCGAGCTCCTTCACGGGAGATGATGCGCTCAGCCCGGCGCGTCACCAGACCTTGACGCGCTGATCGGGCGGCAAGTACAGCGCCTGACCCGGCTGCACCGAGAAGGCCGCCTACCACGCGTCCTGGTTGCGCACCGTCTGTGCACGGTACGGCTCCGGTGCGTGCGCGTTGGTCAGCACCTGGTTGCGCAGCGCCTTCTCGCGCGTCTTGCCGCGCCAGATCTGGGCGAAGCCGAGGAACAGGCGCTGGTCCGCCGTGAAGCCGTCGAGCATCGGCGCCGGCCGATCCTGCTCTGCAGTGATTGGCGTCGATCGCCGTGGCCAGCCCGGCGACGTAGATCGACGTAGAGCCGGCCCACCGCCTGCCCAGAGTGACTCCCGCGATGACGCGTGCCAAGCCCGAACGCGCCCGTCTTGGGCGGGTTCGGCTACCCACGGAAATGTCGGAAGAGCCAAAACGATGAAGACCTCACCGCCCAGATAGAATGATGCGCCGTGATGAAATCGGGACAACCGGTCGATCTAACCAAAGGCATCAGGCGATTTGCCCGACCCGCCGAAGAGAACCGTCACACAAGCAGTTCGGTGAGATCAAACGGACATGGGGCGGTGGGGCTTCGAACGGTGTCATACGCGTAAGAATCTACTAGACACTCCACTCATCCTGCCGTTCACGGCCGTCACCCACAGCGACGCCGTGTTGCCCGGCACGCCGCGGTAGGTGGTGAGACCCCGATTGTCTTGAAGGTCAAGAGCAAGCGACGGCAGTGGTCAAGAGGGTGCGGCAAGCGCGCGCATGGAGCGGTCGATACCTCGTCGCGCGCTCACCTTGCCTGCCGTGACACCCGGCCAGTCGTCGGTGCGAAACGGCGATGCCGGCAGGCCGGCGCGGTTCTCCCACCAGGTTGCAGCGCGGGTTGTCGGCCAGCCGTAGCGCACCGCCACCGGCTGCGCCACGCGCTCGCTCGAACCGGCGGGTGTCGCCGTCGATCTCGGCGTCCGCCCAGACGAAATGACGGTCGGCTCCAGCGACCGCGAAACCCGAGCGCATGGCCGTCGCTGGCGACCAGGCCGCCGCCGGTGTGGGCAAAGCGCAGCACGACTTCGCCGTGCTCGATGCTCGAGCTCTCGAGCGCCGGGCCGCTGCATTCGATCGCCTCGTCGTACGCTTGCGCGCGCGCCAGGAGCGCGAGGCGGCGACCCACCTCCTGCTTGTTGCGCGGGTGGATGTCGCGCGCGTCGCCGATGTCGATCGCGACCGCCATGCCGGTCTTGGCGACCGCGAGCGTGCGCCGCTGCGCCTCGCGCAGCTCGGCCCATGCGCTCTCGCGCGGCTCGTCCTGCTCTGCCTGGAAGTTGGCGAGCTGTACGAACAGGAACGGGAAGTCGCCCTGCCCCCAGGCGCGCCGCCAGTCGGCGATCATCGCCGGGAACAACGTGTGGTACTGCTCGGCGCGGTCGGCGTTCGACTCGCCCTGGTACCAGATCGCGCCGCGGATCGCGAACGGCACGAGCGGCGCGATCATCGCATGAAAGAGGCCAGCGGGGCGCCACGAGCTGCGCGCCGGATCCGGCGGTGGGTTGGGCCGCTGCGGCTCGGTCGCGTGCTGCTGGCGCGCGGCTTCGGCGTCGCGCTGCCACTGTTCGAGCTGCTGGCGGTGCGCCTCGAGCGCGGTCGGGTAGCTCGCCACCTGCTGCTCGTAGCGCGCGACGATCGGTGCGAGGTCGGGATGGCCGCGCAGCGTCGCGAGCGTGCTCCACGACTCGGCCGGGGTGCCGCCCCACGAGCTGTGGATCAGGCCGATCGGCACGTTCAGACTGCGGTGGAGCTCGCGCCCGAAGTAGTAGCCGACCGCAGAGAAGCCGCCGGCGCTTTCCGGCGAGCACACCTTCCACTCGCCGCCCACGTTCGACTGTGGTGCCTCGGCGACGTTCTTCGAGCACGTGAACATGCGGATGCGCGGCAGTGTCGCAGCAGCGATCTCCTCGCGCGCATTCATGGTCCCGGACACCGGCCACTCCATGTTGGACTGGCCGGAGCACAGCCACACCTCGCCCACGAGCACGTCGTGCACCTCGAGGAACTCGTTGCTCCCCGAGATCACCCGCAGCTCGAACGGGCCGCCGGCATCGTAGGGGCCGAGCTTCACCATCCAGCGTCCTTGCGCGTCCGCGTAGGTCACGCGCGTGTGCTCGCCGCACATGGCGGTCACCTCGACGGCCGGCGCTGCAGTGCCGAACACGGGCACCTCCACGCCGCGCTGCAGAACCATGTGATCCTTGAACAGGCTCGCGAGCTCGAGTGATGCGGAGCGAGCCTGCGCTCCGGCGCTGCTCGAGGACGTGAGCACGAGCAAGAGGAATGCGAGCATGAGTGAGCTCCTCGGTTTGGCGCGCGATGCTACGCTGCGCGCTGGCCGAGCGCCAGCGCGAACGCACGGGCCCCGGCGCTTGGCACGTCATGTCACAAGTGCGCCTCGCAGCCGCCGAGGGCGTTCCGGCTCCAATGGTACCCCTTCGAACCACATGCCTGGACAGCAACAGGACGCGTGCGCATGCTGGGGCCATCCATCGGCGGAGGCCATCACCCAGCAATGGCGAGGGTTGACCCGAGACAGACCCGACCCGGAATGAATGCCCATGTCGCTGTTCTCGAAACTCGCCGGTTTCTGGTCTGGCCGCTTCACCTCGGCGGTCGCCGCGAAGGAGCTCGCGCAGGGACTGCGCCGGGCGGCACCTGATCTACCCTGGGTGGTGGAACCGAACCGGAGCGGCACGCCGTCCTTCGCATTGCCGGGTCGCCTGATCGTCACGCTGCAAGATTGCCGCGAGGGCGTCCGCGCCCAGCTGATCGAACCAGGACAGCCCGGCGACGACGACCCACCCGTCCTGCTGCGCGGGGGCTACGACGTCACCAATCTGGTTCATGCCCTGGCGTGGCGCGCGCGCATCGTGCCCGGCACGGTGGTGCTCTTCGCTCTGCGAAGGAATGCGTGCTACGAGGTCGTGCAAGGCTTCACCGACCACCACGGCAGCGCCGTCGCCGAGGGCACGCGCCTGACGTTCGTGCAGCGAGAGTTCCTGCCATACCACGGCGGCCACACGCTCACCTTCCACGAGCGGACCATCTATCTGCAGGAGGACGACGAGGTCTGCCGCCAGTTCGAGCGGTACTTCGCGGTGGCGAAGCCGCGGTAGCAGCGCCGCGGCCACGCAGGGTTGCCGCTGCTGCTTCTGCTTGCAGCAAGATGGGCACCGCGACGAGTCCTCATCGTGTGCCCACTTCGGCAGGCGGGCACTGGCGAATTCTCAAAGTTGGTGAAGAGTGTCAGGCGAGCGGCCGCGGCGGGCTGGTAAGATCCCGCGGCCATGACGACCCCCGCGCTGATCCAGGCGACGTGGCTCGCATCCGCCCTTGCATCCGAGCGCGCGCGGGCAAGCTTGCCCGGGCTGCCGGCATTCCCGCCGCCGCTGTCGTCGTATCCGGACGCGACGGGCCGCACGCTCTGGGAGGTCCTGCGCGACCGCGTCGCGTCGAGCCGTTCCGCCTCGCGGCGACCGCGATCTTCGCGCTCGCGATCGTGCACCTTCTTCGCGGCTCGCATCCTGCAGCTGGCGCACAGGGCCGAGGAGCGTCACCGCCAGCGCGCGGCGAGCGCGGGCGAGTGAGGACTTCTCGGCGCCGTGCTGCACTTCCTCGGCGAGGTCGAGGCGATCTTCGGCATCTGGGCGGTCGTCCTGGCGGTGGCGCTCACGTGGTCCAAAGGACGCGCGGTCACGACCCACTACCTGGCCGAGACCGTGAACTACACCGAGCCGATGTTCGTCGTGATCGTGATGGCGATCGCCAGCACGCGGCCGGTGCTCGATCTCGCCAGCGCGTGCCTGCGCGCCCTCGCCGGGCTTTCCGGCACGCATCGCCTGCGGCGTGGTGGGCGACGATCCTCGCGGTCGCGCCGCTCTGGGCTCGCTGATCACCGAGCTTCCGCCGCGATGACCATCGCCTGCGTGCTGCTCGGACGCAAGTTCTACGAGCTCGGACCGAGCCGCCGCCTCAAGTACGCGACGCTTGGGCTCCTGTTCGTGAACGTGTCGGTGGGGAGCACGCTGGCTCACTTCGCGGCGCCCCGGTCCTCATGGTGGCCGCGCCGTGGCGCTGGGACATCGGCTTCGTATTCCGCTTCGGCTGGAAGGCCGTGATCGGCATCGCGCTCGCGACCGCCTGCTACCTCGTGCTCTTCCCGGCGCGAGCTGCGCACACTCGGCGAACGTGCAGAGGTCGCCGCGGCCAGCCGCCCTCGGCCGGCGCCCCGTGGAGTCGTGCTCGTCCACGTCGCGTTCCTCGCGTTCACTGACGGCGATGGCCCATCACCCGCCGCTGTTCGTCGGCGGCTTCCTCTTCTTCCTCGCGTTCGCACAGGCGACCGCGCATCACCAGAGCCGGATCGACCTGCGCGCGCCGCTTCTGGTCGGCTTCTTTCTTGCCGGGCTCGTCGTGCACGGCGGGCTGCAGGGGTGGTGGATCGAGCCGGTGCTGCGGAGCTTGAGCGCGTTGCCGCTCTTCCTCGGCGCGACCGTGCTCACCGCGTTCAACGACAACGCCGCGATCACCTACCTCGCCACGCTCGTACCGGGATTCACCGACGCGCTGAAGTACGCGGTCGTCGCCGGCGCCGTCACCGGCGGCGGCCTCACGGTGATTGCGAACGCTCCGAATCCGGCCGGCCAGTCGATCCTCGCTCGCCACTTCGAAGGCGGGATCGCGCCCCTCCCGCTGCTCGCGGGCGCGCTCGTGCCGACGCTCATCGTCGCGCTTGCGTTCCTGCTGTTGTGAGGGCTCGCCCTCAGAAGTGCAGGCCCACGCCCAGGCTCGCGGTGAAGAAGTCGAGGCCGTTCAGGTTGCTGGTGGGCCAGGTCTGCGCCCCCTCGGCGAACACGTAGACGAGCGGGATGATGTACACCTCCATCCCGATCCCGGCGCGGTAAGCGAGCTCGGCGTGGTCCAGGTTGAGGTCCTGGATGTCGGTGTCGAGGTCGGCGTCCACGTAGCCGATGCCGAGCAACCCGTACGGCTGGAAGCGACCGGTGAAGAGATAGCCCTTCCCCTGAGCCATCAGCGTCTGGACGCCCACCGTCGCCGCACCCAGGTTGAACTCGCTCAGGTTCTCGTAGCTGACCTCGATGGCCAGGTGATCGAGGAACCGATAGCTGACCCTGGCATCGTATCCCGTCGTCTCGTCGCTGTCAGCGCTGAAGTCCGACTGATCGATGTGATGGAAGTCGTCCCAGGTCCGGTTGACGCCGGCGGCGACCTGGAGACCCGACGCGGAGAACTCGGTCGGTCCGAACGCACAGGCCGGCAGGAGAGACAGACACGCAATGGATGCGATACGCTGCATCGGTTTCCTCCCGCTGGAGCTGAGGACGGAGGCGAGCACCACGTCGTCGCTGGAACGCCGCGCACAGACCGTCGCTGGGCGCGGTGAGAGCAAGAACCGTTCCTCGCCGCGGCGCCCTCGAACTTCCGGGCGTGCGCCGCCGGCCGCCGCCGAGCGCGCGTAGGTTCTGCTCGCTCGCTGGAAAATCGCGCCGCCAACGAGCGCCGCTGCGCTGCGGCCTTCAGCCCTTCGGACCGAACACGAGCAGCTTGCGGAACTGACCCTGCCAGAGTCTCTCGTCGTGGGCGATCTCGTTGGTCCCTTTGGTCAGGACGAGCTTGCGCCCCTGCCGCTCGAGCGCGCTCATCAGCATGGCGAGTTCATGACAGCGCTGTTGGTTCCATGGGTTTGATTCATAGACGGGGAGCACCACCCAGCTTGCGCTCGAGAACTCCTCCGGCCCATCATGAGCGACCAGGCGCATTGCCAGGCCAGACTCCCGCATCGCCCTCGGGTGCAGTGCGACTGCCTCCGCCACGGCCACGCTCTCACCTGCTTCGACGTGCCCTTTCAACCAGTCGGTGACCCAGACGCGCGTATCCACGGTGGACAGGAACTGCTGCTGTTCCTTCAGCGCGCACAGCGAGGAACTCACGGCCAGCGTGCCCAGCACGAGCGTGGCAACCCAGGGTGCGAGTCTTCGCGCGCGGCCGCACAGGGCCTGTACCAGGGCCCACGTGCCGTAGGTGGCCAGGCACGTCAACAGCGGCAGGATCGGAAAGATCGATCGCATGGGTTGGAATCTGTAGCGCCAGAACAACAGAAAGAACGCCACCGTGTAAGCGCCGATGGCCAGCATGACGCGCCGATGTCGGTGCCGTATCACGGCTGCGAACAGCCCCACGCTGGCGAGCGCCAGGGCCACTGCCCCGAAGCCTCTTTGCGTCAGCAGCTGCGCGACATGGTTGGAGTGTGACCAGTGCTGGTAGAAGTCCGACAGGACGGTGAGGTTCCTGATCATCAGCCAGTGTCGGCCGATCAATCCAGGACACAGAGCGAGGAAGGTGAGCAGCACGATCCCGAGGAGGCAAGCGCCTGCGCGCAGCTTGCGAGCGAGAGTCTGACTGCTCGCGGCAATCAAGATCAGCGGCAGACCTGCGGCGAGAATCCCCGTGGTCTTGAACGAGCATGCGGCGCCGACCCACGCGCCGACAGCGACCAGACGGCGCCATCGAGGCAGCCGAAACCAATGAACGGAACACGCGGCGGCGCCCTCGAAGGCGAGCATCATCGGTATGTCGTTCACGATGTAGTGACCGTGGAGCACGAGCTCGGGAATCGCGCCGAAGAACGCCGTGCCCGCGACTGCCGGCCAAGGTGGAACGAATGCCCGCAGCAAGAAGAATGCGGCCAGCACAGCCATCGTTCCAGTGGTGGCGACGATCGCGCGGCCGATGACCAGGAAGACCGGTGGGTCGACGATGTCAAAGTACTTCACGACGTCGTGCGGCGGCTTGTCCTTGAACGACCATTCACCCAGATACTTGATGGAGCGACGAAACGAGTCGGGGTTCGCCGCCGTGAACAGGAGCGTGGAGCGCACCACCACATTGATCATCGTCATGAGAAGCGGATTGTAGACGTACTTGTGCGGGTCGAGTGTTTGCTCGCGATACATCTCCTGCGCGCAATGAGCGACGTAGCCTTCGTCGCCGTACAGCAGGTACGGATAATTGCTGACGATGCCCTGATAACGGATCGCACCGTGCGCCAGCAGAAGCAAACCCAGCGCGCCGACGTACGGCCGCGCCAATGACGTCGGTCGGTGACTGCTCAGGAACGACGCCCAGGTCAAGTCAGACCTCCACGGCTCATGCCGGCGGTAGCTCGAGGTGTCCGTGCTTGCCTCCATGAGGCGAGGACGAGCGTCCGGCTTCTACCATGCCCCGCTCCTGCAGGCCATGCTTCGGGCGGCTGGGCGCATGTCAAGAACAAGCGGTGATCCTTGGCCAGGCATCCAGGCCGGCGAGATCAGAGCGCCACGGCGCGCGCGCGCCCGCGTCGATCAATCGCGCCGTGCCGTTGACCGGCGGCGCTCGCGGCGGTGCAATCTGTCGATCCCACTCTCCTTGACGAGATCCGGAGGTCGTTGTGAAGATGGCATTGATCATGGGTGCGCTGTCCCTGTTCACGTTCGCATCGGGCCCGCTCGATTTCACGCTGAAGGACATCGACGGCAAGGACGTCGATCTGGCGAAGACGTTCAAGGGCAAGGTCGTGCTGGTGGTGAACGTCGCGAGCAAGTGCGGCCTGACGCCGCAGTACGAGAAGCTCGAGAAGCTGTACCAGACCTACAAGGACAAGGGACTGGTCGTGCTGGGCTTCCCGGCAAACGAGTTCGGCGCGCAAGAGCCAGGCACCAACGCCGAGATCAAGGAGTTCTGCACGTCGAAGTACAAGGTGACCTTCCCGATGTTCGCCAAGATCGTGGTCAAGGGCGAGGGCATCCATCCTCTGTACAAGCATCTCACCGACCAGCAGACCGACGCGAAGTTCGCCGGCGAGATCAAGTGGAACTTCACCAAGTTCCTGATCGGCCGGGATGGCCAGATCGCGGCCCGCTTCGAGCCCAAGGTCGAGCCGCAGGCGAAGGAAGTCACCGACGCG
>JAXMBY010000091.1:0-18345 GCA_046349655.1 Planctomycetota bacterium | reverse complement strand
CGTTGGGCGATGCATTGTCCAACGAATCCGCACAGGGTCTGTCACATGCGTGTCGCGGCAGGCGTATTTGGCTATACTATGGTGTGGATCGATCACGGTACTGGACAACCCCAGGTTCACACGATGCCTTAGACGGGTGTCGATTCTTCCCACCCTTTGCCGATAGTCGTCTGACTGCAGCGTTGTATCCGGAACTGATTGGACGTAGTCTGCTGGCTAGTCCGATCGTTAAGGAGTGGACGAACGAGTACCAGACTCTGGTGAGCCACGAGAATCGTCGGTCGATTGACGCCGTCCAAGCGAACCCGTTGCACTGCCGGTTGAGGGAGCTTGAAGGTGCGCTTCAATCGCTAGAAGAACGTATAGAGAGTGAAGCGGCGCCAAATAGCGAGCCTGACTACCATGGGAACGACTCCTGGGTAGAAATGTCGAACGCGTGCGATCGCCTACGACACCTATGCAATGAGGAGGAGAGACAGGCATCAATAGATGAGGCCTTGGCAGAGAAGTACCACTGGGTCATGAAAGGCCGCTCGAGCAACAATCTTTTTAGAGAGAAACAGATTCTGGATGCGGTGGGCGATACGTTTGCTGCTGAGATGTGCCTCGCCTTCTTGAACCTTGCTGATGATCCGCGTAACCTTGCACCATTCGATGTCGTTCCGGATGGCCTGATTGATGAACTCGACACCGAGGCACTTGCGCGAGTATTGCCATTCATCCGTATTTCGGCCGCGCAATCAACGCCAGTACGATGAAGCTGTAGTATTTACGAAACTTTTTCGCGTTTGACACGGCTCGAAGCGCCGGTGCCCCATGTACGTGTGATCTCACCCTCAAGACGATCAGGGCGTTGCCGATGGCCTACACGCCGCTCGCCTCTCCCAGGCTTTCACGCCCCCTCTCGTTCGGCAACCGCGCTACCCCCTCGTCCTCCCCGATCGGCTCTCCGCCCACGCTGCCCCCCGCTGCCGGGTTCGGCGTTCGCAGGTTCGCCCCATTCCTCGTATGCTAGCGGATTCTCGATCGACCCGGGCGTGGCACTTGCCTGTAACCCGGGCAGAATCCTCCACGCAGCCACACGAGGCACGCATGCATCACACGGAACGCCGGTTCCTGTTCCTCATCGGGGTGGTCGGACTGGTGGTGGTCACGGCGGCGATCTTCTTGCTGCTCAGGCGCGAGCCGGCGAGCGACTTGCCGAAGACGGACGCGCCGGCGGTCGCGCGCGAGGTGGGCCCGCCAACCGAGACGCGGCCGACGGCCGGCGACGAGCAGACGCGCACGACGATTGCAGCCGCGGCGCCGAGCACCGAGGTCTCGCCGTTGCCGGAGAGCTACCGCCAGGCGCTCGGGCGGATCGTCGGCCGGGTGGTGAACGCCGACGAGCAGCCGTGTCCCAACATGCACGTCGAGGCCTACTCGGTCGAGCCCATGCAGTTCCTGAGCGATCTCACCAAGACCTTCGACGACGCTGACTTCACGCCTGGCCTGCTCAGCGGCGAGGCGATCACCGACGCCGAGGGTCGATTCGCGCTGAGCGGGCTCGAGCCGCGTGCGGTTCACATCCTCGGCGTCGATCTCGGCGGCCCGCGTGCGACCGCGCGGTTCCTCGACAACGCTCCCGGCCCGGGCGAGACCATCGACATCGGCGATCTCAAGCTGCTGCCGTCGGTGACGTTCGTCGGCCGCATCGTCGATCAGAACCAGGCGGCCGTGGCGGGCGCCCGGGTGCGCGCCACCGACCTGCCGGCGATCGTGTTCACGAGCAACGTGCAGGACTACCGCGCCGGCGATGCGGTGCTGATCCGCGAGGGCAGCCAGGAGTTGTTCATCTTCCCGCCGAACTGGCTCGCCGCGCTCGAGAAGAAGCTGCCGTTCCCGACCACCAGGACCGATGCCGATGGCAGGTTCCGCCTCGAGGGCGTACCGGTGGGCTTCATCACCGTGCTGGTGGACCGCGCCGGGTTCGTGACCTTGCAGCATGGCCCGACTCCCTCTGGCCGCTCGGGCGAGCGCGACCTCGGCACGATCGTGATCAGCAGCGGCACCGAGGTGACCGGCAAGGTGGTGGATGCGGCCGGCAACGCGGTGGGGCAAGCCGAGATCATGGGCGGCAACCGCATCGTGCTCGGCGACGTGGCGATCATGCATCCGAGCGGGCGGGCCGATGCCGAAGGTAACTTCAGCGTGAAGGCGCTCAAGCCGGCGCCGGCATACGTCGCCGCGCGCGCGCGCGCCGGCGACAAGTGGGTCGTGCAGGCAGCCACCCCCGGGACCGCCGTGACGGTGGTGCTGCCGGCGATGAGCGAGCTCGTGATCCGCGCCGAGGATCCTACCGGCGCGGCGGTGCCCAACGCCCGCCTGCAGGTCTGGCTCGGCAAGGACAAGGAGGCGGCGATGCTGGCGCCGGCCTTGCGCCTGAGCGACCGCATCAAGGTCGACGAGAACGGCGTCTACCACGTCCCGGACGTGGCGCCCGGGGACTACATCATCCGCGTGGCCGCGGCGGGATACGGCAGCGCGCAAGCTCAAGGGCACGCGGGGCCAGGTGCGCTGCCCATCGTCGTCAAGCTCGAACGCGCGGTGCCGGTGACGGTGGCGGTGGAGACCGCGAGCAGCCATGACCCGGTCGAGCATGCGCAGGTCGCGCTCAACCACGATCGCGGCTTCCCGCTGTTCGAACCGGCGTTCGAAACGACCCGCACCGACCGCAGCGGCAGAGCCACGTTCATGCGCGCCACGGCGGGCAGCTACGACCTCACCGTCACCCATCCGCGCTATGGCTTCCAGACGCTGAAGGTGACGTTGCCGCAGGCGAACCTCGTCGTGCAGCTCGCGGATGGCGGCACGGTCGAGGGCCACGTGCGCAAGGGCGGCGAGGTGCCCGCCGAGCTGTACCTGGTCGCGCTCATGCCGCGCGGCTCGGAGATCAACATGCCGCGGTTCACCGCGACTGGCCTCGACGGGGCCTTCCACTTCCGCAACGTGGGCGCCGGCAACTACGAGCTGTCGGTGCTGGAGCGCATGCTGAACAAGGGCCCCATGGCCATCCTCACCAGCCTCGAGGGGGGGCCGCTCAAGGAGCTGGAGACGACCGCGACCGCGGGCCAGACGACCACGGTGGAGATCGACCTGTCGGCGCCCGATCAGATCGACGGTCCGGCCGCCAACCTGTCGGGGCACCTGCACATGAACGGTTCGCCGGTCGCCGAGGCGCGCGTCCATTACTGGGCGCAGCGCGAGCGAACCGTGTCGACCGATCAGTTCGGCGCATTCGATTTCGGGCGCGTGCCGGCCGGCCAGGGCTACCTGCGCATCGTCCAGGCGAGCGACGACACGATCTTCACCGGGCAGAACCTCTGGAGCCAGCAGCTCGACCTGAAGGAGAACGAGCAGAAGGTGCTGGAGGTCGACATCGCCACCGGCAAGCTGCGCGGGCGGGTGCGCCACCAGCACGACAACACGCCGGCGATCCAGGTGCCGGTCTCGGCCAGCCGCGTCCCCGAGCCTGGCGACACGAGCAACGTCGGTGGTCAGGCGCACACGGTGACGGATTCGAACGGCCTGTTCGAGCTGCCCGTCATGCCGCGCGGCACCTACCTGGTCAGCGCCGAGGAACATGGCTACGCGCGCACGCGAACGCGGGTGGTGGTGGAGCCCGGAGTCGAGCCGGCGCCGGCCGACATCGCGATGCTGAGCGGGGTCGCGGTCGCGGGTCGCATCGAGATCGCCGGACTGGACAAGCCACCCAAGTACATCTGGCTGCGCTTCGAGCCGAAGGACGGCAGCGATACGGGCTCCGACCACGCGAACGTGGACACTGCGGCGATGACCTTCACCGCCGAGCGGTTGGCGCCCGGACCCTATCAAGCGTTCGCCTACGTCGATGGCATGAACTTCAAGCCGGCCGACTTCAGCGTGAGCGCGACCGGCGCGAGCGACGTGGTGCTGCGGTTCGCCGTCGAGGGACAGCTGATCAAGGGGCACGTCACGTTGCCTGCCGGCTCGCCGAAGCCAGAGTTCCTCTACATCCACTTCGCCAGCAAGGACAACAAGGACGCGCGCGGCACCCAGGTCGACCTGGAGACGATGACCTTCAACGTGCAGGGCTTGCACGGCACGTACCTCGCCCATGGCATCGCCGGCAACCGGAACTACGAGCCGGTCGAGGTCGAGATTGCCGAAGGAGCCACCGAGCTCACGTTGCAGTTCGTCAAGGAGAAGTCCGACGAGAACTGATCAGAGCGCCGGCAGTCGCTCGATCAGCCGTGCCAGCCGATCGGCCTGCGGCTGCGTCACGTGGAACGACAGCTTGCCATCGGCACGCGATTCACAGCGCACGTGTTCGCCCGCCTGGCGGCGCGCGAGCTTCACCATCTGCGCGTCGGGCGGATTCACGAACAAGGCATAGCCGACCGCATCGGCCCTGGCGCTGTCGCTCGCCGGCACCACGGAGGTATCGATGGCGGCGGTGCCACTGATGCGCTGGTAGGAGAGCATGATGTCGGCGAACCCGGTGGCACTGCCCGCGGCGGTCTTCACGCGGCCGCGCCAGCCACGCCCCTCGGGCGTTCGCAGCAGCTTGAGCGAAGTGCCGCGCACGTCGATCGTGGTCGGGTCGCGGGTCACGCCGTCGCCGGCGAGCAACGTGAGCCAGGACTCGAGGCGACTGGGCGTCAACCCGTGGTCGAGCACGTCGTTCGCCCAGCGCGTGATCGACTCGTCGGTCGGCAAGAGGGTGGCAACCGCCACGTCGTCGTCGGGTCGCACGCGGTTGACCACGTAGGTCGTGGACAGGAGCAAGACCACGATCACCGCCATCAAGATGATGTACACCGGCATCGACATCAGTCGCATGATCACCCTCGAACAGCCGTTCCAGCCGCGCGAGCAATTGACCGCCGAGCAGCGCCGCAATCGACTCGGCCGGCGCACCGGCCTGGCCACGCCGTGCTGATGCGCGCGGCATCGAGCCGACCGGGGCCGACGGCGATGCACGCCGGACCGAGCTCGGCGCCGAGCTCGAGCGCGAAGCGCGTCGCGCGGATGATCGGCGGCGACGTAGACGCAGCCGCCGGCAGCCGCCACCGCGCACAGAGCGGCCTCGCTGCCGCGCCCCGCCACCTGCAGGACCACACGGTCGAGAGCTTCGACCGGCGCCAGCAGCCGAGCGTCGGCGGCGTTGAGCCACAGCAGCATGCGCTGCCGGGCGGCGGCGGCGAGGACATCCGGTGCGGCGTTCGGCGCGAGCAGCAGGCAGCGGACGCCGAGGTGATGCAGGACCGGCACCAGGGATGGCTCGCCTTGAGCGGCGGCGATGGGCGCGGCGAGCAACACGGCCTTGCCGTTCGCCAGCGCGCGCGCGCGCGCGTCGCCAGCGCCCGTGACCACGGCCCAGGGCCCGCGCTCGAGCGAGAGTCGCGCTTGCAGGTCGGCGAGCGCCGCGAGCAACGTGCGGTAGTCGCCGGCGGCAAGCGCGCCGATCGCGATCGACACGCCGTGGCGTTCAGCGGCGAGCAGATCGTGGGCGCGCGCGACGACGATCGCGGGCACGCTCGCCTGCCGGCGCCGCGTCAAGGATCGGAGCAGTCGCGCTGGTAGCCACATTGCTGACAGATCAATCGGCAGTGAAGCTCGAACATCGTCGCGCCGCAGAGGTCGCACCTGTGATCGGGCGTGCCATCATGCGGTTCACGCTCGCCGCGGCTCGCGGCACGGACGCTGTCGGCATCGGTCGTGTGCTCGGCCACGCGCGCCCTCGCGATCGCCTGGATGGAACCAACCAGCTCCTGAGAGTAACGGCAGGACGCCGCGCTGTCACCGGTTCGGGCGCAACATGCAGATCAGGAGCAGCACCGAGTAGAGCGTTCCGGCCACCACGAGCGACAGGTTGAGCCATGCCGGAGACAGACACGGCCAGCTCGCGAGGTCCGGCAGCGCGAACGGCAGCGAGCGCAGCGAGCGCAGCTGGTGCAGCGCGTCCCGGTAGAGACCGGCGCGCACGGTGAGGTCGGTGGCGGTGACATTGAGCAGCACGAACGCCGAGAGCCTGCCGCCCATGGCAACGCGCGCCGAGAGCACCAGCGACGCGATCACGGCGCCCAGGAAGACCCGGTCGAGTCCGAGCTTGAGGCCGAGCACGCTGTGGCCGAGCGCAGCCGCCACCGCCGCGCCGAACACGGCGAGCGCGCACAGGAACAGCGTCGCGCCGGTGAACACCTGCACCTTGCGCAGCCCGCGCCCCCAGTCGACGTTCGATCGGCGCACCCGCTTGAGCGACGAAGGCTCGACCTCGGCGCCATCGAGCATCAGCCGAATCGCGCCGTCGCGCTCGACGCTCAGCCGCAGCGGTCGGCCACCCACCGACATGTCGAGGTCGATCGAGCCGCGGCTCATGTCACGATGATAGGTGCGCCAGGAGCGGCCCATGCCGAGACGGATGCGATCCTCGTCCGCCTCGACGACGATGGAGCGAGGGGCCCCGTCCGCTTCCACTTCGAATGTCGCCACGTTCAAAGCGGACCCTCCGCACTGACTGCCAAACCCGTGACCGCTCGTGTTTCCTTCCTATCGTCCGGATGGTGGACGGATCTGTAGGCAGGGCGCGGCGTGTTTTGAACGGCCTCTTGACGTTGTTTCATCGGTGCCGATCATGGCAGCTCGGAAGCATCCATCGATCAGCTTTCCCACCGGAGCCGCAGAGTGAAGATCTTCGAGCCGCACATCCACATGTACAGCCGCACCACCGACGACTACGAGAAGATGGCGCTGGCAGGGATCACCGCGATCCTGGAACCGGCCTTCTGGCTGGGGCAGGAGCGCAAGCGAGCCGGCACGTTCCTCGATTACTTCGACAGCCTGGTCAACTTCGAGGTGGAGCGCGCCCGCAAGTACGGCATCGACCACTACTGCACGCTCGCGCTCAACCCCAAGGAGGCCAACAACGAGAAGCTCGCCAACGAAGTCCTCGCGGCGCTGAAGGACTACCTGCATCATCCGCGCGTGGTCGGCGTCGGCGAGGTGGGCTTCGATTCGATCACGCCCGCAGAGGAGCGCGCGTTTCGCAAGCAGATCGAGCTCGCCGCCGAGGCGAAGCTGCCGGTGCTCATCCACACGCCGCACGTCGACAAGCGTCGCGGGACCGAACAGTCGCTGCGGGTCGCGCGCGAGAGCGGCTACCCGGAGGCGATGTTCCTGGTGGATCACAACAACGAAGAGACCACCGGGCTGGTCAAGGCGACCAGGTGCTGGGCGGGCCATACGGTCTACCCGGTGACCAAGCTGTCGCCGGAGCGCGCGGTGAACCTGTTGGTCGAGCACGGTGTCGAGCGCATGCTCGTGAACAGCTCCGCCGACTGGGGCCCATCCGACGTGCTGAGCGTGCCGAAGACCGCATTCGAGATGCGCCGGCGCGGCTTCAGCGAGGCCGACGTCGACACCGTGGTGTGGCAGAACCCGGTTGCGTTCTTCGGCCAGTCGGGCAGGCTCAAGGTCGGCTAGGCGCGTGCCTCACGTGGCGCCCGGGGCCACCGCCACTTCGGCGAACCGCACGCACCCGGCGGGAGTGTGGAAGTAGATCGCGTTGCGGCCGTTCTCCTTCGCCGATCGCAGCGCTTCCTCGGCCTTGCGAATCAGCGTCTCGGCCTGCGAAGCATCGTTCTCGGTCAGGCCCGCCACGCCGATCGAGAACGTGACCGGCGTCTTCTCGTCGCCGCTGCCCACGCGCAGATTCGCCAGCACCACCTTGAGTCGAGCTGCGGCGAGCAAGCCGTGGCCTTGCGGGGTCTCCGGCAGCAGCGCCGAGAACTCGGCGCCGCCCCAGCGCGCCACGACGTCGAGATCGCGCAGCGATCCGTACACCCGTCGCGCCACCTCGACCAGCGTCTGGTCGCCAACCTGGTCGCCGTACTCGTCGTTGATGTTCTTCAGGCGATCGACACCGATCAACAGCACCGAGAACGCCTTGTGATAGCGCCACGCTCGGCGGCACTCCTCGTCGTAGCGCTCACGGAACGCGCGCCGATTGAGCAGGCCGGTCAAGTCGTCGCGATCGGTGAGCAGCGCCAGGCGCTCCGCCAGATCGCGCAGCTTGAGATGGGTCGCTACCCGACACCTGAGCAAGGTCGGGTCGAGCGGCTTCCAGACGTAGTCCGCGGCGCCTTCGGGAGCGGCGTGCGTGGTCTCGCCCAGGACCAGCATGATCGGCTTCTCGCCCTGGCGCTGCGGCGCCTGCTGCGATCGCAGCGTGCTGAAGCCAGGGTCGCCTGGAAACGCTTCGTCGAGGATGACGAGCGACACCTCGTCGTCGAGCATGTTGCGCAACAGTTGCGCCGGGGAATTCACCGGCAGCACCTTCACGTCGGGCAAACCCTGCAGCTCGGTGCAGCGCGCGAGCACGAGCGGATCATCCGACGCGACCAGGATGCGATGTCTGTGGGCCATGCTGTCACCGCCAAAGCGAACCGGTGATCGTCTCTGTCGAAAGATCGGAAGCCGAGGACCTGGGACTGAGTGCTTCCCGTTCGAAGACCCGGCCCATCGCCACCTGGCCGGAAACCGTTCCGCCGATGCAATGGAATGCGCGGGCGCCTTGCCGGGTGGTAGCGACCCGCGCGTGGCGAGCACCCCATCGGCCAGCAGCCACGGTGTCCGCTTTCACGCCGCTCGTCAGCGAGCAACCCAGACACCGCCGTCCTGTCCCTGGCGCACTGGCCCCGATCCGGGGCTGAGCAAGGTGGCTTCGCCCTCGCCGAATGCATCGCCGCGCGGCCGCGCACGCGCGCCGGAGTAGGCCTGCGTCTTGCCGTCGTTCTCGGTCGCCCAGATCTCGCCTTCGCCATCCATCACGAACGCGTGCTTGCCGGACTTGCCATATTGCAATGGCCATGCGTACGCACGGTACACGCGCTCGGCGAGATCGACGTCGACACGGCTCGGGTCGCCGGCGGCGACGGGCCGACCACGCCCGCCGGGCAAGAACACCTCGAAGCAGTAGCCGCAGGCGATGGCGCTGGCGGCGTCCACGCCCTGCAGCACATCCTTGAGCGGCGGCGTCGCGGGCGGCCGGCCGCGCGCGCAGCGCCGCCCCGCCGGTCAGCTCACCCAGGAATGCGTACTCGCCCACGCCGTCGTGATCCGCATCGATCAAGGTGGCCGCCACCACCTCGCGCTCGGCGGTGTGGATGCGGCGCAGCATCTCGACCGCCGCCTGCTCGTTGGCATTCACGCGCGCGCTCTCGATCCCGGGGAGAGCCAGGTCCAGGACGCGGTCGAAGCCGGCCGAGGTCAAGAGCGGCCGGAAGCCGAAGCGCGATCCGCGGCTGGTGATGGCGACGCACAGATCCTCCAGGCGAATGAAGCCGAATCCGCCTCGCGTCGTCGCGCTCGCGCCCGGATCGGCACCGGCCTGGTACGCGAACGAGACGATGTGGCCGCTGGCGAGCGCGAGCGCCTCGGCGACATCCGGGCGCGCGGTCAACGGTGCTTCCCGGGCACCGCTCAACAGTCGCTCGCATGCATCCACGGATGCGGCGATCACCAGCCGGTTGCCGACGATCGCGAACGCCGGCGGCTGGTCGACGCCGAGCGTGACCGCCGCCTGGTGCTCGATCGCGTACAGCGTCTGGCCACGGCTCACCGAGGATCGCAGCAGCGGCAGCCGCTGATCGGTGGCGGCACGCTGCAACAGCTTCTGCAATCGGGCTGGATCCTTGAGGCTCGCGATCATCACCGGCGCACCGTCGTGCACCGCGTATGCGAGCTGCGCTCCCAGGCAGGCCCGCAGCTCGCCCTCGAGGTTCACCTGGAGGAGCTGGGACAGATCGCCGAGCGCACGTGCCAGCGCTTGCTCCCGATCGGCGGGCAGCAGCATGCGCGCCCGCTCGATGAGGTCGCCCTGCCCGGCGCTCAGGGTCGACACGCTCAGAAGGCTGGCCGGCAGGAGCTCGAGCAGCTCGGCGTCGAGCTTGCCGGCGCCGAGCAACGCGACCAGCGGGTGGTTGCGCTCGCGCGCGCTCAAGTAGGCCAGCTCCTCGAGGTCGCCGGCGACGAGCCGGGCGGCGTAGAAGAGTCCGTCGTAGCTCGTGAGGCGCGCGCGCCGCGTGAGATCGCCGATGCCTTGCGGGAAGCTCGTCTGCACCACACGCCACAGCTGCGCGAGGTTCACGAACGCCTGGAAGAGATCCGCGCGGGCGCCCGTCGATTGACTCGCGAGCGCATAAGGACCCAGCGCCAGCAGCGAGCCGCGGCCGCTCGCCCAGCGCTGCACCGCCTCGCTCAGCGAGGCCTCGCAGGTGGCGACGTAGAGCATGCCGTCGTGCACGGTGTGCGGCAGCTCGCTCTTCTTGAGAGTGCGCATCGCGGCGGGCAACTCGGGCATCAGCGCGCCGACGAACAGGAGCTCGATCTCGCCGGGCGACGCGTCGCGCTGCGGCACCAGGGCGATCGCGCACTCGCCATTCCACAACAGCGCATCCGCGAGCAAGCTGGCGAACTGGTCCTGGTGCGGCAGGACGATGCCCTGGCCGGCAAGCACCTGAACCCATTGCGCGGTCAGCGTGATCGGGCTCTGGCCCTTGATCGAGCTCAGGAGCGCGCTCTGCTCGAGCTGGGCGCGTGTGGCGCGCGCGTCGGCGAGCCGCAACAAGAGCAGCGCGCGCGACGGGATCGCCCTGAGCACGCGGCTGTTGGTCAAGATCGGCTGCGGCTCGGATGCGAACGGATCCACGGCGAGCGGCGGTGGTCGAGCCGCGGGCGCCGCCTCGCCATGCACGGGGTGCGCGGGTCCGAGGTCCGCCGAGCGCTTGTGGCACGCCACCGGCAAGATCAGGCCGCAAACCATCGCCAGGCACCGCGGATCGGCACGCATCGAACTCACTCCATCGAGCGCAAGACAGCCCGACAGCTCTATCGGTGTTCGCGGCGATCAGCTCAACGCAGGCGCCGTCATTGCGATGGCGCGGAGTACTTGATGACCAGCGCGGAGTCGGCGGCGAGATCGAATGTGTACTGTTGCGCGGCCGGCGGCTCGGTCTGGCTCACGAGCTCCTGGATCGGCGTGGTGTCCGCGAAGCGGACGCGCACCCTGATCGGCTCGGCGCGGTCTTCATCGGCAACCACCATGACGATGCGAGCCGATGCCGCTTGCAAGTAGTGGTATGCAGTCACGCGCGGCGCGCTCGTGCCGCCCTCCACATCGATGGCCGGCTGCGAGACGATGCCGCGCTCCTTGAACCAGATCTTGAGCAGATCTCGCAACCGACCGGACCGCGGGTTCGCGGTCTTGTAGCTCGCCAGGTCCAGGTTGAGGTACAAGGTGCAGCCCGTGCCGGTCAGCTTCCTCAGGATCGCACACTGGCGCGAGGATGGCCCGGGCTCCTCGACGCCGCGCTCACCCAGGCTGAGACCGAACTCGGCCGCCACGTCGGAGTGCTGGGAGAGCTCGTTGAACGTCTTTGGGCGTGCGTCGCGCGACACCGAGAAGAACTCGTCCAGCGCCGGGACGGCGCGGCCGCGCAGCTGCTCATCGAACATCGCCAGATGCGAATCGGCGATCAGCAGACCGCCGCGCTCGACGAAGCTGGTGAGCTCGCGCACTTCGCGGTCCGACAGCGCGAGCGCGCGGCTCAGGATCACGACGCGAGGCGCGTCGCTCCGCAGCCCGCCGCGGCGCAGATCATCGGCCGACAGGAAGTGATACGGCAAGCGCAAGTCCTCGAGGAACCGCATCCACCCCGTGCGCGACAGCGTCGCAGCGCTGTGGGTGACCTCGTAGGACGTGAGCCGCTTCGCGAACGTGTCGCCGTCCTGGGAAGCATCGACCAGCCAGCCAGCACGGATCGATTCCTGCGAGTCGAGGATGGCGATTGCTCCGCGATCGCGCCGCACGACACCCAGGCTTTCGCGCACCCGCCGGACCAGCTCGAGCGGTGCGCGCAACGCCAGAGCCAGCGCGGTAGGGTGGTCGTGGTCGACGAACTCCTTGTGCGAGAAGATGATCATGCCGTCGTCGCCGTGCGCGAGCGCCCCGAGCACGTCGCGACGCAGCTTGCGCGGGTCGGAGCCCTTGAGGAACAGGGTGCTGACGAAGCGGCAGTCGGCGGGCGCGTACGAGCGCGCCAGCTCGTTCGCGTTCGCAGTCGAGTAGACCTCGAGGAACGTGCACAGCGGGGCAAGCTCGCTCCACACCGCACCGCCGAACGCCGACGGCGGCCGGCCGCCGAGCACGCCCACCGGCACGCTCGCATCGCTCGCGTGCACGGTCTCGATCAGCGCCCGCACCACCGCCGTGAGGCTGCGATCGATGAACTCGCGGTGATCGCTCCACGACGTGAACGACATCTTCTCGAGCGGCAGGTCCTTGTTGCGCGCGAGCGCATCCCCGGTGCGCTCGGGAATCGCGTTGTCGAACGAGACGAACGGCCGGTCCCATGCTGCGCGCAACGCATCCACTGATCGATATCGCTTGCGCAAGAACGCTCGCAGCGAGCGCAAGCAGGTCTCGCAGTAGCAGAAGTCGACCGGATCGATGCCGTGCGTGGTCGAGATCTCGTCCTCGAGCGCGATGCCAAGCGGTCTGAACGGCAGATGCCGTCCGAGCACGTCCGCGAGGTTCTTCTGCATCTGCGAGAACACCGCCGCTTCGTTGAAGCAATGCGGCCGCACCGGCCCGGTCTTCGGGTTCGCGCTCGAGGCCTCGGCGGCCGCGTTGAAGTCCGCTTCCCGCAGGTGCAGGAAGCCCTTGCCGGAGGCGTCGCCGGTATAGAAGGCAAGGCCAGCATCGACGATCGACCGGGGCATGTCGGCGCCGTTCACGTGTGCCCCATCGATGCCGAGCTCGCGCAGCGCGGCGAGCAGCTCGGACGCGGGTGCCGCGCGCGCGTCGAACCACAGCATCGCCGGAAAGGCCGGCCACGGCCGAAGGCGCGCCGGCTCGGCGCGCGCCTCGACCGGTGCGCGGTTCATCTGCGAGCTCGGGATCATGTCCGGCAGCGTCTGCGCCGGCTCCTGCGTGCAGCTGCCGAGGATCACGAGGCTGCTCACCAGCAAGCGTGGGGCAAGGGTTTCCGACCCCGGCATCGATACAACTCCTGGCGGATCGCCTAGACGATGACGGATTGGGCAGTGGACGTGACGTCCAAAGACGGATGGCGGCCGCTGCCGTCCGGGCTTTCTGCGGCGGGCCCGCGTTCCTTGACGCAGTGGTCAGGGAGTCCTATACTTCGCCGCTTCGCGATTGGCTTTCAACGAGGAAAACCCGGATGCGTACGCACCTGGCCGACGGCGCAGTCGTCGCACTCTTCGCCTGTCTGTTCGCATGTCACGCGGCGCCGGAGGCGGCGCGGTCCGGCAGCATGCTGAGCCAGGGCGTCGAGCCGTACACGCGCACCTACCGCATCCTGGTGAATGGCGCCCACCGCGGCTACCTGCTCAAGTACGAGCCGGTGCCGTCGCAGCTCGAGCTGAAGCGCACCTACGAGACCGGCACGGCGCTGATCGAGGACCTCGATTTCAAGCGCGTCGGGATGGTTGCACCCAATGGCTCGCTGTACCGGCTGAACGCCGGCGCCACCCCGAACACGGTGTACAGCGAGTACGTGAAGCAAGGCGAGCTGCCGGGCACCCTCGCCTTCTTCTACGATCCAGACGGCGCCGTGCACGTGACGCTCGACTCGATCGCCAAGGCGAAGTGAGCTCTCAGTCGGACCTGCTCGTGCCGCCCGACTTCGCACCTGCCTGCGGCGCCTTCACCTCGCTGGCCGGAGGCGATGCTTGCGGGCCAGCCTCGAACTTGTAGCGCAGGTACTCCTGCTGCATCTCGCGGCGATCGACGGGCGATGCGAGGTCGAGTCCCTTGTCGACCAGCCGCATCGCGGTCTCGGGGTCGCCGTTCTCGTAGTAAGCCTGCGCAGCGACGCGCAGCGCATAGGCGTCCTTGGGATCGAGATCCCGAATGCGCGTGGCCATCTCGAGCGCGCGGCGCAGATCCTTGATGGCCGGATCGTCGACCAGGAACAGCTCGGCCGCGACCCGCAGCGCACCGACGTGCTCGGGCGACTGAGCCAGCACGGCGAGCAGGTCCTCGCGCGCGGCGGCATAGTCCTTCTGGGCGCGCAGCGCGATGGCGCGATTGAACATCGCCGTGGTGCGGTCCGCGCCACCGGCAAGGATCTCCTTGGTGAACAGGGCGATCGCGCGCTGGTACTCGTTGGTCCGGCCCAGGGCAATCGCGAGCTCGAGCCGGCAGCCGTCCTCGGGGGCGCCGAGCTTGAGCGCGCTCTCGAACTCGTTCACAGCGGTCGCGTACTGGTTGCGGCGCGAATAGATCATGGCGCGGCCGAGCGGCGCCCGCCAGTCCGCCGGCGCCACCTTGGAGAGCTGGTCGAGCACGCTCACGGCGTCGTTGTCGCGGCCGCTCTTGGCATAGGCATTGGCGAGCGCCACCAGCGGTTCGTTCGCCGTCGGGAACTGCCTGGCGGCCTTGGTCAGGATCTGGATGGCGTCGTCGACGGCAGCGGCCGCCACCTTCTCGTCCGCCTGCTTGAGCATGGCCTTCAGCTCGGGGCTGTCCGCGCTGCCATGCCCGCAGCCGCAGGCGACGACGAGAAACCAGACGGTGCGCGTGCTCCGCAGCATGGCGGGGGCCTCCTTGACGACGCCTTACCAATGACGGCTCGGGGCTGGTACGCAAGGCCGCGCGAGCCACGGAATCGTGCATCGGCGCAAGGCTGGCCAGGATGGGCGGAAAAACGGCAGAATCACGGTGAAACCCGGCAAAAAAATGGAAGGGAAGGAGAACCCCGCCGCACCCCTTCCCTTCCCCCGCACGGGAGCGTCGCACCGGTTGGTGCGGCGCTCCCGCCGGTTTTTCGCTGGTCGAATGTCAGTTGGCGTTGTCGCCGTCCACACCTCTGGGTAGCAAAGAGCCGTTGAATTGCTTCTCGCGCGTCTCGAACGGCAGCGCGCTCGATGCGAAGCCACCCATCTTCTCGAGCAGCACGGCGATGACCGCGGGGTCGTTGATGGTCTTGCGGCTCGAGCTCGCGGTGCCGCCGTTCAGCAACAGCCAGCCGGTTTCGATCGTCGGGAAGCCCACCATCTCATCGGTGTCGTGGATCGTGGTCTTGAGGAAGTCGTTGGTGGTGGCCGAGCTGACCGCAACCAGCGGGACGCGCGTCCAGCACCGGAACGTGTACTCGGACGAGAACTTCTGCTCGTTGTCGTTGTACGTGAAGAAGTCGACGGTGCAGTCGAACGAGCCGCCGCCGGACACGTTGATCAGCACGATGTCGCTGTTCATGCCGGCGGGGCCGCCCTGACCGAAGAAGCGCGGGAAGTAGAACTTGTCCGCCACCCCCTCGTACTCGAGGCCGTTGAGGTCGCGCCGGCCGTCGTTGTCGAGATCGGTGGGGTTGCCTTGACCGGTGAGCGCCTTGAACACGAACGGCACGAACGACATCTCGATCGCGTTCTGCGTGTTGAGGTTGACGGCTTCGCCGATCAGGTAGTCGAAGTCGATGGGCCGGCGGGACAACGGATCGAGCGCGAAGACATAGACGTAGCCGAGCGCCGCGGTCGCGTCGTGTACGCCGGCGAGCACGCTGATCGTGTCATTGGGGGTCAAGCGGGCGGTGCGGTTGAACTCCGAGCAATCCGCGGCGTTGATGTAGCGGTACTCGATGTCGACCGTGCCCTTGTGCAGCCCCGTCCGGTAGTCGAACGACGTGTCGGAGTTGGTGTTGGTCACCGTGAGGATGGTCACGGAGCCGGGCCGCGAGTCGAACTGAGGGAACAAGAGGAGGCTGCCAGCTTCACGGCCGCCCGCAAATGCTGCGCTGGAGAATGCCGCCAGGCACAGACGGGTCGCGACTTGCTTCGACATCGTTTTGCGCTCCCGGCCGCGCGCGCTGCGTTGCGCGGCGGCGGTTTCCCTCGTTCGGGATCGGGTCACCGAGGAGCGCCCTCGTGCGGCAGGCCCGCACGAGCATCCTCCGAACGCCGGAGGTCGGTGCCGGTCGAGAGGCGACGTGCCCCGCTCGACCGCGCCGGGTTCAGCGCTTCTGGCCCCCTGCGTTCGTATCGGATGTCGAGCCTGATTTCTGTACCCCTCGCGAAGAACCTTGGCCGCCAAGTTGTGGCGAACTTGTCAGATCCGCTGGTTGTTGCGCACCTGAAAGGTCGTGCGCTGGCATCATCGAGGGCAGGTCCTCGCCGCCGGCGCGCTTGGTGTCGGCGATGTACCAGTTGGCTGCGTCCTTGTCGGTCGCGTCGACCCATTTCCAGCTCTCGACCACGTCCACCGGCTGCAGCGGCGATCCCTTCATCAGCGACACCAGGATCGGGTTGCGCGATTCCCATTCGTAGCGAACCGAGACCTCGCCCGTGCCATCCGCCTTCACCTCGACCTTCTGGATCTTCACGTTGAAGAACCCGAAGTTGTCCTTCGAGACGAGGTACTTGTCGAGCGGCTCGACCGCGCGCCGCTGCGGCGTCAGGAACTGGTACTCACGAATCCAGTCGCCGGCCGAGCGCAGCTTCCAGCGTTCTTCGGCGCGCGCCTTGAGCGCGTCGGCGGCCTGCACGGTCGACATGGACCCGAACGGGATGAATCGGGCACCGATGATCGCAACGACCAGTCCGCCAATCACGATGTGACGGATGTTCATGTTCGCCTTTCTCTGGACGATGGCTGCAGGGGACTTGGTTCGAGCCACGCCGCCAACGGCGGCTGCCGACATGACTCGCTGGACTTGTCGGCAGCGACGTCCGCTGCCGGGCCGAGTTTTCTGCGACCGACGCTCGGAAGTTGCCGCGCGGCGTGCGCTCGCGCATTTCAGCCACGCAACAGCCCGTGAAAAGCACAAGGGCCCCACGTGGGGGCCCTTGTGGCACTACCGGCGAATGCACCGACGTCAGTTCGTGCGCGGCAGCAGCGCGCCGGTGCGGGTGCCCTGGCACCAGGGCAGGTCCGCGGCCGACAGCTTGCCAATGCGCTCGACGTAGAGAGCCAGGATGCCCGGGTTCTGCACGTCGGAGTTGTCGTGGTAGGCGATGTTGCCCCGCAAGCTGAACCAGCCGGTGTTGATCTCCGGGAAGCCATACAGCTCGTTCGGGTCGTCGTTGGAACCGAGGCTGTCCAGATAGGTCTCGGTGAACGCACCGCTGATGTCGACCAGCTTCGGGAATGCCCAGCAGGTGAACGGATAGCCATACGCCGAGGAGTGATACTCGTTGTCGTTGTAGATGTCGAAGTCGACCTCGTACGTGTAGCGCGAACCGGTCAAACCGAGCATCGCGATGCAGCCGTCGATGCCATTGCCGCGATCCTCACGGTCGTTCTGACCGAAGAAGTGCGGGAACAGCAGCACGTCGGGCAGCTTCTCGTACTCGAGACCGTCGAAATCGAGCGCCTTGTCGCCATCGAGATCGGTCAGCTCATTGTCCTTGAGCGGTGACCGGAAGCCGTAGGCGTTGGCCGAGTACTCGATGTTCAGCACGCCGTCGATCGCCAGCAGATCGCCGATCAGGTAGTTCCATGACTTGGCGATCCCCGAGTGATTGTCGGTTTCCGCGTACACGTACAGGTAGCCCTCCACCGCCGAAGGCGAATGGGCGCTGGCAAGGGTCTGGAAGGTGTCGTTGGGGGTGAGGTGCACCGACGCATCGTTGTTGCGGCAGCCATCACCATTGATGTAGTTGAAGTGCACCCACACGCTGCCCTTCTCATCGCCGCGGCTGGGATCCCAGCTGTGATCACCATTGGAGTTCACGATGCTGATGATGGTCAGCGCCTGGCGCGAGTCGAACACTGGGTACACGAGCACGCTCGACGGCTCACGGCCGCCCGCGAAGAGCGGGCTTGCCGCCGCCAAGACGAACGCACCCGCCATGGTATTGATGAGGAGCCTACGCAAGAAAACCTCCTGTCTGGCTGAATTTCCTTCAACCCCTCCCGGCTAACAGAAACGGAGCCGCCACGTCACGAAAACACGTGTCTTGTGAGGCGAGGCGACGGCTTTCCGGGAGCCGACCGGGCAGCTCTCCCGTCGCGCCTGACTGCATCCTCGTTCACACGCGGTTGCAGCAGCCTCGGGTCATTCCTGGGACCGAGAGCAAGGAGAACGCACTTGCTCGGACAACGTGGAACGGAGGGTAACGAGCGGCTTCGGTTCGCGCAATAGTGTGCGCACCCCGCATTTGCACGTGTGCGATCGAGTGGATCCTAATGACACACGGCACGGTGGCTCATTGTGAGAACTCTTGAACTCACGCGTCTCATTGCGAGAAGCATCGGCGGGATGGCCGGCAGGAGGAACGACGAAGCGAACCGAGGGAGCCCACTGC
>JAXMBY010000090.1:0-18471 GCA_046349655.1 Planctomycetota bacterium | reverse complement strand
CGTGAACGACACCTGCGCGGCGGCGTGGCGCAACTACGGCACCGGCTGGCCCGGGACCAATGGCGTGCCGAGCCTCGCCGGCTCCGGCGCGCCCGTTCTGTGCAGCTCGTTCACGCTCACGCTCGGCAACTGCCGCGGCGCGCCGGCGGTGGCGACGCTGTTCGTCGGCTGGCGCGACTCGTCGGTGCCGACGCCATGGGGCGGGACGATGTTGGTCCTGCCCGCGCTCAGCGTGACCATCGACGTGCCCGTGGGTGGCGAAGCCTTGCCCGCCACGATCCCGTGCGACCCGGCTTTGCTCGGCGTGCACGCGTTCACCCAGGCGATGGAGATCGACCCCGGCGCCAGCAACGGCGTGGCGTTCACCCCCGGCATGGAGCTCGTGCTCGGGTACTGAGCACAGGCGCGGCGGCCGGCAGCGAGATCATGTCGGTCTTCTGACCGGCCGCCGCGCCGCGGCTGTGCGGCCCCACGCACGTGCGCGTGCTCGGGTACCCCACGTGAGTCGGGCTGGACGTTCTAGGCCGAGCCATGCCGGCAAGCGACCGATCGTCGGCGCGACTCGCCGCACTCATCGACTTTGAACCTACCGCAGGCTCTGCAGGATCATCGCCGTGAGGGTCGCAGGGAACAGGCTCGTGATGGTGCTTCGCAGTCGATGCCGCCGCACGGCCCGGTCACGACCCCAGCACGAGCTGCAAACCCGGCGTGAACGAGACGCCCTTCGACGCGCCAGCATCCACCTCGAGCGCCTGCAGGTACTCGGAGTCGCCGCAGAGGATCAGATCGCATGGGAGATCACCGCCGAGCGAGAGGCCGCTTGCGGGCACCGCCAGCAGGAAGACCAGCGTCGGGACGACCAGCAGATGCCCGTCGTAGATCGTCGGTTGTTCCGTCCGCGTCAGGACGAAGACCAGCACGGCGATGGTGTCCGCCCCCAGCGAGTTCTCGAGGTCGAGCGTGGCAGCCGTGCAAAGAACGGGATCGCCGCCCAGCGTGAGGCTGGGCACGCCGTTGGTCCCGGGCCAGCCGGAGCCATAGCTGGACCAGGCAGGGGCCGGCGCCCCAAAGACGTAGGCCGCGCCCGTGAAGCTGTCGTCGCCCACGGCTCCGATCACGGCGAACGTGCCGCTCGCGGAGACGCGAAAACCAAAGAAGTCATTGGCCGCGGCGTCGGCAGCCGTGAGCGCTTGCTCCTGCACCCAGCTCGCACCGTCGTACCCAAACACATGCGCGGAGCCAGCGTTCTGGTCGTCGCCGGAGGCTCCGACCACGGCCACGTTCCCGCTCACCGACACCGAACAGCCATAGCAATCGGCCGAGGTCGCATCGTCGGTGGCGAGCCTCTGCTCCGGCACCCAGCGCGTGCCGTCATGGCGAAACACGTAGGCGGCCACATCTCCCGGAGCACCGATCACCACCACGTTGCCGCTCACCGAAACGTCGGCGGCGTCCGGCGTGGCGAGCGTTTGTTCCTCGACCCAGCGCGTGCCGTCGTAGCGAAACACGTAGGCCGACGCCTCGCTGGGTGCGAGCACGGCCGCCACGTTCCCGCTCACCGACACGGACCTGCCAAACCAGTCGAGGTAGTAGGGGTTGGCGCCCTCGAGCTTTTGCTCCTGCACCCAGTTCGCGCCGTCGTGGCGAAACACATAGGCCGCGCCGGGCAGGCTGCCGCACGGTGGACAGGGAATGCCAGGGGCACCGATCACGGCCACATTGCCGCTCACCGACGCGGCGTACCCGAACCCATCGCCGGTGGCACCATCGAGCAGCTTTTGCTCCTGCACCCAGCTCGTGCCGTCGTGGCGAAACACGTAGGCCGCGCCCGCAACGCCTGGAAAGGGTGGATTGTTCCCCACCACCGCCACGTCTCCGCTCACCGATGCCGACCAGCCGAACAGGTCGGGGGAAGCGCCGTCTGCGGCGACGAGCTTTTGTTCCTGCACCCAGCTCGTGCCGTCGTAACGGTACACGTAGGCAGAGCCGGCACCCTGGTTGTCGGCAATGGCTCCAACCAGCGCGACATTGCCGCTCACCGACACGGACGAGCCAAACGCGTCGTAGGGCAGAGCGCCCCCGAGCTTCTGCTTTTCCTGATCCGGCCCACACTGGCCGGCGGCAGAGCTCCCCCCGCCGGCACCAGCAACCACCACGCTCAGTGCTGCGAACGTGACGCAGGCGACACTCCCGGAACGCATGGATGAACCTCCGATCTCGGCACCTCTGTGCGGATCACACCACACCGTCCTCCGGCGGCATCTCGCAGCGCGTCGTGCCAGGACCTCACCGCGCTCACGGGAACAGGACGACCTCATCGCTGCCGCTGATCGTCTGCAGGGCCTTCTTGCGCATGCGAGCGGAAGGTCACACGGTGACCGTCGAGGATCGGCGGGCGCGTGGTGAGCGTCGTCGTCGTGACGAAGGCAGATCGGCAGCCAAGACCTCACGGATTGAGGGCGGCGCCACGACGCGAACGCGCATCGCCATCCTATGAGGAGCGTGATCGAGCGTCAACCGCGCCCAGGATGGTGCGGCCCGGGCGATGCATCACATCTGCCGGATCCATTGCCGCACGAGGTCCTTGAGCGCCGCCGCCTTCGACTCGACCTCCTTCATGTCATGGAACCTGGCGGAGCATCGTTCGTTGGCGTGCCACTCGAGCAAACCCTCGGGATCGTCGATCTGCATGCCTCGAGTGGCGTTGTCCTTCACCTTGGCACCCCTGTGGAAGACGACGTGCACGCAGTCCTGGGCGCGCACGCCGACGGTGGCGAAGTACTCCTTGAAGTGAAAGCTCGGCGCGTTCCACTTGATCCCTTCGCCGATCCCGGGGCTGGCGCCGAGGATGATCCTGCGGACGGCCTCGATCTCCGGCTTCAGCGGATGGTCGAACTGGCGCAGGAACGCATCGACGGCATCAGCACCCGCCGGGTCGTTCGCGATCTCGGGCTTGCCGGGCTTCTTCGCAACCACGATTGCCTCCAGCCTCGACGTGGCGCACGATCGTGCGCCACGTCGACCATCTCGCGTTCGCCTGCGTCGCGCGCGTGAGGCTTCACCAGCGCGGCACCGTGGCGCGGCACGCTGGCCGTGAACGCGCCGTCCTCGTCCGGCTCGTCCTCGCGCGTCCACAGGTTGCGCACGTGCCAGGCGCCAGCGATGCCGAGCTCTTGCCAGTGCACCGTGATCGTCGCCGCGGCACGACCGCGATTGAACAGCCCCACGGCGAGCGCTTGTCCCTCGAGCGGGCGCGCCCACACCTCGGCGTCGCCGTGCTGCGTGACGCGATGCGCCGGGCGGCCGAGCGCATCTTGATCCACCTCGAGCACCTCGGGGTTCATCAGCAGCGCGCGGGTGAACTCGTCGAGCTGCGTCAGATCGCAACCGATCAAGAGCGGCGCCGCAACCAGCGACCACAGGGTCAGGTGCGTCATCTGCTCCGCCGGCTTCAATCGGCTGGGATGCAGGGTCGGGCCCCAGCCCACCTGTCCGACCACCAGCATGTCGGGATCGTTCCAGCGGCCAGGGCCGGCGTACGCCTCGTGCCCATCCTGAGCGAAGCCGATGCTCGACAGGCTCGACCAGGTATCGGTGATGTCGCCGGTCGTGCGCCAGTAGTTGCCGCCCACCTCGCTGCCCCATCGCCACACCTCGCCCATACCGTACTGACAGAGGCTGTACACGATGTCGCGACCGCAAGCGTCGAGTGCCGCGCGCATCACGCGGTAAGGTTTCTGTAGCTCGGCCAGACTCTGGTCGCTCGCGATCTCGCCGTACGAGCACCAGTCGTACTTGATCAGATCGATTCCCCATGCCGCCCACGTCGCGGCATCGTCCAGCTCGTGACCGAAGCTGCCCTCGTAGCCGGCGCACGTCTTGCGTCCCGGCGACGAGTAGATGCCGAGCTTCAGCCCCTTCTCGTGCACGTAGTCGGCAAGCGCCTTCATGTCCGGGAACTTGGCATTGCTGCGGATGTGGCCGCTCGTATCGCGCGTGCCCTCCCAGGCATCGTCGATGTTGAGGAACTGGTAGCCGTGCGCGGCGAGACCGCTCTGCACCAGGGCGTCTGCCGCGGCGCGCACCTTGCGATCGTCGACCGCGGTGCCCCACACGTTCCACGAGTTCCAGCCCATCGGCGGCGTGAGCGCCACCGCGCGCGAGCCGCACACGATGGTGAGCGTGGCGGTGGCGCGGCCGGCCTTGCCGGTGACCGTGACGCTGACGTCGGTCACGCCGTCGCGCTCGAGCGCGCCGGCGATGATGCCGGTCCCGGCATCGAGCGCCACGCCCGCGGGCAAGCCAGAGGCAGCGAAGCGGAGCGGCGCTGCGCCGGTCGCGGGAATGCGGAACAGGAACGGCCGGCCGCGGCTGCCGCCGGTGATGCGTGGCGCCAGGATCGCCGGCTCCGGCGCCATCGCCATCGCCATCGCCACCGGCTCCGCCTCGGGCACGACCGCATGCGGCAGTCTCGCGCCGGTCGTGACGATCGCCGCGTCGGCCCAGTCCGCGTGGTCGTAGTTGATGTCATCGCCGCCGTCGTCGACGACCAGGGTCATCGTGCTCGCCCGCGCAAGGTCGACGGCGACGGTCGCGGGCGGCATGCCGCCGCGCAGCGTCTGGCTGCGCCACGCTTCCTTCCCATCGACCAGCACCGCGAACACGATCGAGCCGCGCTTGCCCACTTCGTCGTCGACGCCCACCACCGCGTCGAAGCGCACGCCGGCCTGCTCGAGCGCGATCGTCATCTCGCTCGCGGCATGCGTGCCCACACCGTGCTGGTACACCTTGCCGGCCAGCGTCAGCGGATGCGCCTCGACCGAGCGTGCCGCGTGGGGCGAGCCCCACCCCTGCTCGATGGCATCGAGGTCGAGCGATTCGAGCCACACGGAGCTCTGCTGCGCGAGCAGCGAGAGCCAGCAGCAGAGTGCGCTGATCATTCGCCAAAGATCCTCTTCAATGACTGCTGTCACAGCTCCTGCCGCATGCTCGTGCGGGTTCCCGGCCTTGCGGCCGACCCGCTCAGGCGTCGCGCGGATCATTGCCGCGCACGGAGCGCTCGCGCTACCAGTGCTCGAGGAGAGCGGGCATGGCTGCAGACACCCAGGACTTGTCAGCGCCGCGCCCGGTCCTGGGATAGAGCTTGCCGAGGATCCATTCCGTGGTCGGTTGGTCGCCGCGGATTGACCCCCCCAGCGAGGTCGAGTTCACGAGCACATTGTCCATGCGCTTGTAGGTGCTCCGCAGGTCCTTCAGCACGCGTGAGACGGTCCACTTGTTCTCACCACACTGATCAATGACCTTCTTGTTCACCCCCCTGGTCGACTTCTCGTCGAGGAGCGTGCGCAACAGCTCCCGGTCTCGCAAGACGATGCCACGAATGACATCGTGACGGCCACGTGTCGTGGCGGCTGGCTCAACTTGGGTGGAACTGCTTGGCCCTGGTCCATTGTTCACGGCAGGAACCGGAGCTGCGCGCGCCATGCGCAGATCCTGTTCGAGAGCCGCCACCTGGTTTTCCAGGTGCTTCACCTGGTCCCGCATCGCCGCCTCGTCCTGGACACCCGAACCAGCCTCGCGGATGGGCAGTGGCAGATGGTCGAGGCGGATGGTCCGGTCCCTTGCATCGCGCTGGTTGGTGCCCCACAGGGCGACCGCCACGTTGACTGCGTGCTGTAGTTCGCGCACGTTGCCGGGCCAGCTGTAACGCAAGAACGCCCGGACCACATCGCTCGCGAACGCCAGCGGCCCGTTGACCTGCAGGTGCTTGCGCTCTTGCGCCAGGAAATGGTCGGCGAGCAACATGATGTCGGGATTGCGCTCCCGCAGCGGCGGCAGCGTGAAGGTGTAGCCGCGGATCCGGAAGTAGAGGTCCTCCCGGAAGCGACCCTGCGCAACCAGCTGTGCCAGGTCCTTGTTGGTCGCACAGATCACCCGCACATCGACCTGCCGCGGCTTGGTGGCACCGAGAGGCTGCACGCGACCCTTGCCGATCACGATCAGCAGCTTCGCCTGAGCAGTAAGCGACAGCTCGGAGATCTCGTCGAGGAAGACCGTCCCCCCGTCCGCCTCCTCGAAGATGCCTCGCAGATTCTCGGCTCCCGTGTAGGCTCCCTTCACCGAGCCAAACAGCTCCACCATGTCCTCGCGCACCTCGGCACAGTTCAGCTTGTGAGGCTCGCCCCGTCGGCCGCTCCGGAAGTGAATGGCATCGACGAGCAACTCCTTGCCCGAGCCGGTTTCCGCCGTGATCAATACCGGCTCCGTCGAGCTGGGCGGAAGATCGGTGATGATGCGGATCGCCTTGGCGATGCTCGGGTCAACGGTGACGCCGTATTCGTCGCACGTCTGCTGGATGCGACAGATGCTGTCGATGGACGACGACGCGCGCAGGTCTTCGAAGATGCCGATCGAGCCGATCGGCTGTCCAGTTTCCTGATCCAGCAGATACGAGGCACTCAGGCGTACCGGCACCGGTATGAGCTGGTGCGATCGATCCCGCGAGCGGCGGTAGAGCACGGTGTGGTAGTCCCGCAGCCGCTCGTTACCACGAGCTGCAGCTTCGATGGCATGGCGCACAGCTCCAGCGATCACGCGATTGTCGCCGTAGGCAAGCTGCACGACCGAGCCACCAATGACGCGGTCCGCCGGCGGCAGGTCATCGTCTCTCACGGGCAGGCCGAGCACTTCGCGGGCGGCGCGGTTGAAGACACGGATTCGTCCGACCGAGTCGACCGCCACCACCGGCTGCGCCGAGGTGTCGATCAGCGTGGCGAACAGGCTCTGTTTCTCCTGCGCGCGCCGCCTCTCCTCGTCGAGGCGCTGGCGCCGGTCGAAGAGGACGCCAAGCTGCCGCGCCAGAGCGCGAAGCATCTCGACGTCTTGGTATGCGAAGGCATTGACCTGCTCCGACGACATCCGGATCACGCCGAGAACGCCGCCGCGCGGGGAGAGATCCGGGATCCGCACGGCAACGAACGAGCGCGTCTTTCCCTCGCGCAGCTCACCGGACTTCGACGTGTGCCTCACGTGCTGGAGGAAGCCCGTGCTGAGATCTCGCTCCAGGTCGAGCGACAAGAGGTACTCTTGCTTGCTGATCACCAGAGGGGTGAGACCCTCCTCGTCAGCTCGATAGACACGCTTCTCCATGGAACCCGAGGCGGCGCGGGGAGCCCGGAACGCGTAGTCCGCGGACTCGCCAACGCGGATGAAGATCGCGCTCTGGCTCTCGTGACCGCGCACGAGCTCGGTAGCGACTGCGGCGATCCGATCGAGCATCTCGTCTTCGTCGGCGATGGTGGCAATCTCGAACAGGCTGGTGATCAGCTTGGCGAACCGCCGCGTCTGCTGGAGCAGCGGCGTGACCCGCGCCACGTGGCTCTGCAGCAGCCGTTCCTCCGCGTCCGAGAACGGGGCTCGCCGGCGCGGCGCACGGCCCGGATCACGCCCACCATCTCGCCGGCGATCTTGAGCGGCACACCGAGGAAGGCACCGGGACGCGCCAGCTCGCACGAAGCGCCGTCGCGCTCGAGCAAGATCTCCTTGCCATCGACCGGGACCGATCGCTTCTCGTTCACGGAGTCCAGTCGCAGCGACCGTGCAGACCAGGCCACGTAACTCGTGAACCCTCGCCAGCGGCCCCCCTTGAGCGAGTCGCGCAGGTCGAAGCACGCCGTGGGTGGATTGGGAGCGGACTCCCACCCGACAGCTCCCGCCAGATCGTAGATCGCCTCGTCACCACGCCGCTCGTAGATCGACAGCGCGGCGCTGTGCGTCAGCTCAGCGAGCTGCCCGGCAATCTGATCGAGCGGCGGCGGCGGGCGAATGTCCCCCACGAGCGGTGTGATCATCCCAGTCCTCCAGCCGGCATGGTGCCGGTATGGTGCGGCATCGCGAACGGCTGTCAAGGGATCAGGCCCTGCGCGCTCCTGGCGGCTCATTCCGGTTTGCGAGCCACCATGCCCATGCGGCACCTGCCAGCGCGCTCACCAGGAGCGTGTAGCAGGCGCAACGCTGCGGGCACCCCGAATGCGTCGCGAACAGATCGCCAAGCTCGGCGGCGTACACGGTGGCGAAGAAGATGTGCAGGCTCTTCTGCTGCGCGATCACCGCCGTATTGCGAGCGATCTCGTCGAGCAGGGCCCGATGCGCGGCCTGCCGCTCCTCTTCCGGCCGATCGCTGGGCGAACCTGAGACCGGGACCTGGGGTGCAGTCATGGAGCCCTCCCTTCGAGCTGTTTCTCAACCTCGGCGGGATGCCCGCTAGAGCATCGTGCATGCCAAGACGCTCGTCGCCGCGCCATTCACCGAAGCCGCTTTGGCGTCATGGTTAACGCGAGTTGCAGTGTTGCTCAGCGCTCCTGTCGCACTGCAACAAGCGGTGGCGATCGCGACCGATGGGAGCGGGTCGGTGGCGCCCACGGCGGCTACCTGGCGGGTGCAAACCCCCAGCTCGAACGCTGAGCAACGAGGGCGAGCCAACAACGCAGTCGCGCGGCGATCATTCGCCGAAGATCCCCTGCATCAGCTCGTCGACCCGGGCCTGGCGCGCCTGGTAGAGCCACACCGGATCGAGATGACCGGTGATGGTGACGTCCTTGATGCGATACGACGACGTGCCGGCGCAAGCGAGGAGCGGCGACACCGAGCCCAGGTTCTCGTCGAGCGCGCCGTTCTGCTGGCTGGCGCGCTGCAAGCTCCACTGATCGCCGCGGCGCATGATCGTCACCCGGTAGTCCGTGCCGGCGAGCCACGCGAGCGGCGGCGACAGCGAGCGCAGCTGGCCTTGGGCGTCGCTCACTGCCTCGGAGAAGTGTCGTGCGGCGAACAACCGGCCAGTGCCCGGCACGCAGCAACCGGCGAAGAACTGGCAGAGCTGGCGCTCGCGGCTCTCGTCGCACGCGCTGAGCTGCGTCGCGGTCAACTCGAACGTGACGTCGCCGACCCACGCGGCGCGGTGCACGAGCAACGCGCCTGGCGCCAGCACCAGGGCGTCGCCCTCGCCCAGGCCAGCCGCAACGGCGCCGCTTGCCGCGAGGCCGAGCACGTTGCCGAGCACGCCGGTCGCTTGCCGCTGCCAGTCGTCGAGCTCGGCAGCCTTCGCGAACGCGTACTGCAGCGTGACCGCGTCGCCCTTGGCCGCCTTGCACTTGCCATGGAAGACATCGGCGACCTTGAACTTGCGCATCTCGACCTCGGCCGCGAGCCGGCGCAGGAATGGCCGCGCGCGCTTGAACGCCGCGGTCTTGACGATGCTCGGGCTGTGCGCGAGCTTCAAGATCGGCGTGAGCACGAGCGCCGCTTCCTTCTTCAGCGCGTCGTCGATGGCCTCGCGCGCATCCGCCTCCTCCAGCGCCGCGTCGAACTCGCGCAGCAAGCCCTCGAGCCTGCTCACGTCGGCGTTCTTGATGCCCTTGGCCGGCAGCTGCCCGAGGAAGATCCTGGCCTGTGTCCTCTCGCCCGCGAGCACGCACGCCTCGATCGCCTGCGCCGCCGGACCAGCGTCGAAGAACTGCAGGTCCGGGAATACCCGGCGCGCCACGCCGAGCAGCGCGAGATCGGTCCATGGATGGGTCACGACCAGCTTCTTCACCTCGAGATCGAAGGTGCGCTCGTTCATGGCGGTCACCTTGCCGGTGAGTCCCACGCCGGTCGGCAGCATGTCGCCGGTCTTGAGCGAGCGCGCGAAGCGAGGGTAGAGCTGCGCCACGTCCTCGAGCAAGCGGCGATCGCGCAGCAGCTCCTCGCGCGCGCTGACCTTCGCCGCCACCGTGTCATCGACCAGCAACGACTGCGCCTGCGCGAACGCACCGGCGCGCACGCGGCGGATCACCTCGGCGCGCAGCTCGACCATGCTCTCGGGCGCGAAGTCGAGCACCTCGAATGGCATGTGCGGCGCGGCCGACGTCGCCGGCGCGGCGGGCTGCGGCGGCGCCGCGGCGAGCGGTTCCTGCGCCTGCCAGCGCGAGAACTCGCGCCAGCCTTGCTCGAGCGTCGCTGCCTCCTGGCAGCAGGTGCGGAACCCCTGCCAACCACCCTTGCCGGCATACTCTTCGCGCAGGTACCTGAGGAAGCCGCGCTGGTGTCGCGCACCGGCCGCGGAGCGCACGAACGTGAGCAGCGAGTAGCCGAACAGGCGCAGGTAGCTGCGCTGGTAGGCGTCGGTCGCGCGGTTGGCGGCGCGCTCCAGATCGGCCAGCGAGCCAGAGCAGAACGAGGACTCGAACGTCGGCTGGTGGTCGAGGACGCTCTCCACCGCGGCCAGGTCCTGGCGCCACAGCGGGATCTCGCCGCCCTCGCCGTCGCTCAGCTGCGCGGCGAGGCCGAGCACCAGCCATGCCGGGATCCGATCGCGCGCCGGTCCCGCCGCAGAGAGCAGCATCTCGACCGCCGCCGCATCGAGGATCGCCTTGCGGCGCGCGAGCGTGCTCTGGTACTTCTGCCGGCGATGGTACGTCACCACCGACTGGTCGAGCGCGAACGCGGCCGGCACGTCCTGATCGTTGCCGTGCTTCGCCCAGAACAGCGTGCGGTACTGTTCCCAGTCGGGCACCAGCACGATCGGCAGCGCCACGTCGGCGGGCAGCCTGGCGATGCCGGCCGGCTCCTCCCAGTCCGCGCGCCAGCTGTCGCGCATCGCAGCGAGCGCCGGCCCATAGGTCGACTCGACCTCGGCCGCCTCGTCGGCGTTCACGTCGACCAGGTCACCGATGACGAGCACGAACGGCGCGTAGCCGCGGTCGTGCTTCACCAGCCAGCGGTAGCCCGCGAACGCCGCGTCGGATTGCACTGCCGGCGGCACGTCGTCGGCGTCCGCCGCGGCGGCGATCAAGCTGAAGATCAGCGCGATCATGCGCAGACCATCTGCAGGTGCTTCGCGATCAGGTCGAGCAGGCGATCGTGCTCGCGATCATCGCGCGCCGAGATCAGGTGGCCGCCCTTGCGCTCCGCGAGCGGCCGGAACTCGTCCCTGATCACGCGATCGACCTTGTTGAACAGCAGCAGGCGCGGGATCTCGTGCAAGCCGAGCGTCTGCAGCAGGCCATCCACTTGACTGACGTGCTCGAACACCTCGGGATCGGTCGCATCCGCCACGTGCAGCAGCAGCGACGCGTCCTGCAGCTCTTCGAGCGTGGCGCGAAACGCGGCCACGAGATCCTCGGGCAGGTCGCGGATGAAGCCGACCGTGTCGGTCAAGATCACCGGCTTGCCGCCGGGCAGGACGATGCGCCGCGCGGTCGGATCGAGCGTCGAGAACAACCGGTTCTCGGCGCTCACGCCGGCGCGCGTCACCAGGTTGAACAAGGTCGACTTGCCGGCATTGGTGTAGCCGACCAGCGACACCACCGGCAGCTCTTGCCGGCGGCGCTGCTTGCGACCTTCCCGGCGGCGCTCGCCGAGCTCGACGACGCGCTCGGTGAGCACGGCGATGCGGCGCTTGAGCGCGCGCCGGTCGCGCTCGATCTTGGTCTCGCCCACGCCCTTGGTCGAGCCGGTGCCGCCGCGCGCGGTGCCACCGCCGATGCGCGACAGGCGGCCGTCGTTCTGGCCGAGCCGCGGCAGCTGGTAGCGCAGGCGCGCCAGCTCCACCTGCAGCTTGCCGTCGCCCGAGCGCGCGCGCTGCGCGAAGATCTCGAGGATCAGCTGCGTGCGATCGAGCACGGCGAGGCCGGTCAGGTCCTCGAGGTTGCGCGCTTGCCCGGGCGACAGATCGCGATCGACGATCAACAGATCGGCCCTGGTGGTGAGCGCGCACATGCTGATCTCCTCGACGCGCCCGCGCCGCACCAGCGTGTGCGGATCCTCCTCGTCGCGCCGGCGCTTGACCTGGCCGACGACGAGCGCGCCGAACGAGCGCGTGAGGTCGGTCAGCTCGGCGAACGGATGATCCGTGCCATCATGGGTCGCGACCAGGATCGCCTTGCGCTGCGTCACGTTCTCGAGCGCTTGCGGCGCGGTCTTCTCGAACTCCGCTCGAGCGCCGCGATCTCGTCGAGGAACGTGCGGTCGAGCGCGGTCGGCCGCACCGGCGGCAGCACCAGGTATTTCTTGCGCTCGGGATTGTCGGGCAGCAGATGCGCGCGCCGCACCCAGGTCAGTTCGCCGGCATCACCGACGTCCACCTGCACCACCATGTCGAGGCGGAAGCGCACCAGGTCGGTGAGCACCGCGCCATCGAGGTCGCTCGCGTGCAGCTGCGTCGCCACCAGCCGCAAGCCGCGGAAGCGCTCCGCCGCGCGCCGCTCGCCCGAGAGATCGGGCAGGCCGAGCCGCTTCGCGTCGCCCAGGATCACACGCTCGACGTGGCCAGCGCGATCGATCAGCACGCCGATGCGCCGGCCCAGCGCGGCCGATCGCGCCGCGATCTCGCTCAGCAGCTCGTGCGTCGCCACCCACTCGCGCGGCACGCGGCGGCGATAGAGGCGCTCGAGCGAGTCCACCTCGCGCCGCTTGAGGCCGGTGAGCTTCCCGTACACGCGATGCATCGTGACGATTGTAGCGCGGGCACGGCTCCCGACACCAACGCTCGTCCTACTTCATTCGTGCTGAGCCGAGCGCGAGCGCATTCCCCGTCGCGCTTCCGATCGCTCAGCGAGTGCGGCCTCACGGGCTCTGCTCGCCGATCTCGAACAGGCTGCCCTCGAGCAAGGACAGCTCGTAGTCGCGCTTGCCGGCGTGCCGCTCCACCGCGATCTGACCGAACGCGCCATGGCCGAGCTCGAACAGGTCGCGCGGAATGGAGCGCTTCAGGATCAGCTTGCCGGCCGCGTTCAGGTGCATCGGCAGGATCGCGTGCGGCCGCGTGATGTCCGCCTGCAGCCACTCGTTCTTGCCTGGCACGGGCACCAGCATGCTGGAGAAGCCGACCAGGAGGAACGCGCGCGCGCTGGGCGTGCCGGTGACCTCGATCGACAAGGTGGCGCCCAGCATCTGGTTGGTGGACATCGTCATGCGCGGCAGCGGCGGGTCGATCGGGCGCGCGTCGCTCGATGCGTCGCAGCTGCTCTGCGGATCGAGGACTCGAGTTCCCGACCACAGCGCGTGCGAGCTCTGCTCGAGCGCGAACGCCGGCGCGTGCACCGGCTGCTCGCCGCCGGCGATGGTGACGCCGCCCGACGACGAGGACAGCAAGCGCGATTTCCGCAGCCGCACGGCGGGACCCGCAGCACTGGTGCCGCCGCCGCCTTTCACGGTGGTCTCGTGCAGCAACACCAGCGCGTCGGACGCGGTGATGGCGGCGGCACCGTCGCCGGCAGCCGTCCCGGCATCGATGCTCGAGCGCGCGCTGACCAGCCTGGTCCGCTCGAGCACGATCGGCGCGATCGCGCGGATGGTGCGCGCCGAGCCGATGTGACAACCGATCAGGTGCACGCGCTCGCTGCTGGTGACGCCGAGAGCTGCGGCGCCTGGCGCCGTCGGATCGATCGTGAGCGACTGCAGGAACACCGTGCCCTTGCAGTCCTTGACGACGACGCGCGCTTCGGCCGAGCCGACCAGAGCGAAGCCCACCAGGCGCGCGCGCTGCCCGAGCGGCACGCCCTCGATGGTGATCGGCGAGCGGATGGCCACCTGTCCCGATGGTTCTGCCACGAGCGCGATTCCCTTGTCGAGCCGGAAGCCGTCGTAGCTGCCCGGGCGCACCAGGATCAGGTCATCGGGCTCGGCGCGATCCACCGCGTGCTGGATGTCGAGCGCGCGTGCCTCGCTGCCGCCGCGTGCATCGACCACGATCACCGCGGCGTGGCCGCCGTCGGCGCGCGGGCGCACCGCATCCTTGCCGAGCCGGGCCGCGGCCGGGATGCTGAGCAAGAGCAGCGTGAAGGCGCCGAGCGCGAGCAGCTCGGCGCGGGCGATGCGCGTCGCCGCTTGCTTGCGGCGTGCGAACGCGTAGCCGGCAGCGACCAGGAGCCCGAGCACGGTGATCGTCAGGCCACGCGGCACGCTCGCCGGCCGGTAGCGAAGCTCGAGCGTGTGCTCGCCCGGCGCGAGCGGCAGCGAGAGCAAGCCCTCGTAGGGGCGCAGCGGCGTCTCGCTCGCACCCACCGCGACCCAGCCGGGGAAGTAGTTCTGGTTCACGACCAGGACATCGTTCGCGGTCACCTGTGCGCGCACCGCGATCACGTTGGGTGTGATGCTGGCAGCGACGCTGCCGCGCTCGCCCAGCAGGTACACCTCGCCGCGATAGCCGGGATCGCCTTCGGCGCGCACCGCGAATCGCGACGGCAGGTCCGAGCTGCCGATCGGGTTGCCGCGATTGGCCAGCACCGCTTCGTACAGTTCTCCGCCCCATTGCTCGGGCTTCTCGCGCGCACGCCGCTGCGTGAACGTCGCCTGGGGCACGAGCTCCGCGGTGGGCTGCACGATGAAGCTGGTCCTGGCGATCGGCGCGTTCACGAGCAGCATCGGCAGCAGGGTCAGCAGCACGAGCGAGGGGGCGAGCCAGCGCTTCATCGCCGGTCGCAGGTGCGGCAAGGCCGCGATCGCGCTCGCGAGCGCGGCGAAGCCAAACGCCGCGATCAGGCTGAGCGAGAACGTCACGAAGATCATGAAGCGCTCCGGCGCTTGCATCGAGCTCAGCACCGGCAGCAGATGCAGCAGGTTCCACAGGCTGAGCCGCACGCCCGAGCCGAGCGCGAGCCAGGCAAACACCACGAGCGGGATCGCGAGCTGCCAGGTGTGCCGCGGGCGCGCCAGGAGTCCGACCAGGGCGAGCAGGAACGCGATCGGGCCGATGTAGCTGCCGCAGTTGATCCAGTAGATCCACGTGTCCTCGGTGCGGATGATCGCGCCGCCCGCGGTCCACAGGTCGGGCAGGCGGTGATCGAGCAGCGCCTTCAAGATCATCGACGGCGAGAGGTGCCGGCTGGTGGCATCGATCTCGCGCGGGAACTCGCCGAACACCTCGATCAGCGGCAGCAGGCGGAATGCGGCGAGCACCACGCCCACGATCTGCACGGCGCACAGCGCCAGGAACGGTCGCACGCTGCGCTGCGCGAGCGCGAGGCCGAGCGCACAGGTGAACAGCAAGATGGCGAAGTAGACGAAGTGGTGCACGCTGCCGAGGTACAGGGTCGATGCATACAGCAGCGCCGCCAGCAGGACGTAGCCGAATCGCTGCTGTGCGCGCCGGTAGCAGAGCACGAGCCACGGCAGGATGCTCATGCCGAACAACCAGTTGGGGAGGCCGCCGGAAAGATACAGCGGAAAGATGCTCGAGCCGAAGAACACGAGCGGTGCGATCAAGCGCGCGAGGCCCCGCAACCCGAGCTCGCCGGCGAGCTCGTAGGTGCCGGCGCAGCCGACCACGAACAGCGGCAGCAGCACGAGCTTGAATGCAGCGAGAACGCCGGTGAGCAGTGCCAGCAACGTGACCGGCGACATGAACATCGATTCGGGCTGCGCGAACGAGACCTGGCCGCCCTTGAGCCATGGATTCCACAGCGGGAACTGGTGGTACTCGAGCAGCGTGCTGACCTCGGCCTGGGTCTGGCCGAGGAAGTAGTTCCAGTCCTTGCCGCCGATGAGATGCCAGCCGCGCAGCGCGGCGGCGAGCATGACCGTGCCCAGCGCCACGAACACGAGCCACGCCGCCACCGAGCGGTCCGGTCGTGCATGGGGCGGAGCGGCAGCGGTCATCGAGATCATTCCGAGTCGATCTGGCTCGCGGCGAGCCGCAGCATAACGTGGGCGAAGGAAAAAGCACTCCCGCGATCGACGGCGCGATCATACAATCCGCCGCCGGAGAATCCGACGTGCTGCACGACCTCATCGAAAAGCTCTCCAACCATCCGGGCTTCTTCCTGTTCTGCCGCAGCCTGCTCGAGGCGAACTTCGTCGCCATCCGCCGGACCATCCGCGCGAGCCTGCCGCTCGCCCCGGATCACAAGCTGCTCGATCTCGCCTGCGGCCCGGGCGCGTTCGCGCGCATGTTCCCGGCGGGAACCTACTTCGGCATCGACATCAACGACCAGTACATCCGTTACGCGCGCGCGAAGCACCCCGGCACGTTCGAGACCATGGACGCGCGCCAGCTGCGATTCGCGAACGCGAGCTTCGACGCGGCGCTGGTGTTCGGCTTGCTGCATCACCTGAGCGACGCGGATGCGGCGCAGGTGATCGCCGAGCTGCACCGCGTGATGAAGCCGGGCGGCTGCGTCCTGATCATGGAAGACATCCCGACGCGCTCGCGGCTGAACGTGGTCGGCCGTCTGATCCACGGCATCGAGAACGGGCATCACATCCGCCCGCCCGAGCAGTACCGTGCGCTGCTGGCGAGGCACTTCACGTTCACCGACGAGAAGACCTTCCTGAGCGGCGTGTGCGACTACTACGCGGCGACGCTGGCGCCGCTGCCGGCGACTCGCCCGGCCCTGGTGTGAACCGCGCCGCGGCCTGGCGGTCGTGGCTCGCGTCGCTGCTGCCCGCGCTGATCGTGTTCGTCGCGGCGCGTGCGCTCGCGCCGCCCGCGCCGAACGGCGATGGCCTGGGCTACCTGAAGGCCAGCGTGTCCGGTGCCGACTATCCAGGGCACGTCGGCTACGTGCCCCTGCTGCGCGGGCTGCGCCGCGCCTTCGGCGCCGGCCCGCGAGCGATCGATGGCCTCGACATCGCGCGCGGGTCGAGCGCCGCTTGCGCCGCGTGCGCGGTGCTGTTGCTCGGCCGATTGCTGCGCGCGCCAGCCGCTCGCTGGTCGCCAGCGCCGGCTTCGCCGCATCGAATGCATGCTTCATGGCGGCAGCGGACGTGGAGTCGTACGCACCAGCGCTCGCGTGCATGCTCGCCGCGCTGGTCAGCGCCGAGCAGCGCGCCCGGGGCGGCGGTCGCGGCTGGACGTTCGCGACCGCGGCGGCGTGGGCGCTCGCGACCGCACTGCACGCCGAGCATCTGCTGCTCGGCATCGCGCTGTGCGTGCTGTTGCCGGCGCGCGACCGCTGGCTCGCGCTCGCACTCGGCGGCGCGTCGATCGCAGCCGCGTACGCACCGGCGCTGGTCAACGGCGCCCGCTGGCTCGCGGCCGCGAGCCACGGCTTCCGCTACCCGCTGCGCGCGCACCTGCCGCTGGCCGCTGTACGAGGGCGGCGAAGCGCTGGTGCACGCGCCGTATCCGTACGAGGCATCGTGGTGTGCGGTGCTCGCACCGACGCTGGTCGGCAGCGGCGTGCTGGCGTGCGGGATCGCCATCGGCAGGACCGAGAGGCCGCGCTCGCTCGTGCTCGCCTGGCTCGTGCCCTACGCGCTGATCGGCCTGATCTACTTCCCATCCGAGCAGGAGCGCTGGCTGTTCGTGCTGCCGCTGTTCTGGCTGCACGCGGCGCGCGCGCGCCGCGTGGCGATGCTGGCGGCGCTGGTGGCGATCGTGCTCGCCGCCGATGTGTGCTGGCTCGCGCCAGAGCTGCGCGATTCGCGCTTGCGCGATCAGGCGGTGCGCGCGAGCCGCGCTCTGCAGCCGGGCGATCTCGTGGTCGGCCCTGGTCATGGCTGGGACGAGTACGTCGGCTTCTTCGCCGGTCCCGAGGTCGAGCCGTTCCCGCTCGTGCATCACGCCGCCGCGGGCGGTTCGCGCGCGGCGCTGCGCGAGCGGCTCGACCTCGCGGTGCGCGCGGCGCGGGCGCGCGGCGGGCGCGTGCTGCTGGCTCGGCTCGACGACCGCGCCGATCCACGCGGGTGGAAGGAGCTCGCGGCATTCGACGTGACGCCAGAGAACGTGCGCCTGGTGCTGCCCGCGGGGGTGTGGCACGACCTCGGCGATGGCCTGGCCGAGCTGATCGCGGCGCCGTGACCGGATTGCCTTTGCCGATGCAGCCGCTATGTTGCTCGAGCCGTGGAGCTCGAAGAGTACGACCGCATCTACCAGCACGAGACGACGCACTTCTGGTATCGCACGCTGCACGCCCTGGTGCTCGGCGCGATCGGGAAGCACGCCCGCCGCCAGCATGGTCCGCTGGCGATCCTGGACGCCGGCTGCGGCACCGGCGGCCTGATGAGCCGCCTGCGCGCGCTCGGCCAGGTGACCGGCACCGACCTGAGCGCGCGCGCACTCGAGTACTGCGCGCGGCGCGGGCACGGGCGTCTCGTGCAGAGCAGCGTGAGCGCATTGCCGTTTCGCGACGCGGCGTTCGACGTCGTGGTTTGCGCCGATGTCCTGTACCACCGCGCGGTCGCCGACGACCGCGTTGCGCTGCGCGAGCTCGAGCGCATCACCCGGCCCGGCGGCCTGGTGCTCTTGCATCTCGCCGCACACGCATGGCTGATGAGCCATCACGACCGCACCGTGCACACGGCGCGACGCTACTCGCGCCGCGATCTGGCGGCGCTGATCGCGGCCACCGGGCTGCGCGTGGTGCACACGAGCTACACCTACGGCCTGCTGTTGCCGGCGGCGGTGGTCATGCGCTGGTGGTCCGGCGGCGAGCAGAGGTCCGACCTGCGCGCTCTGCCGCGCCCGCTGAACGGCGTGCTCACCGCGGCGCA
>JAXMBY010000089.1:0-18537 GCA_046349655.1 Planctomycetota bacterium | reverse complement strand
CGTGAGCTCGCCGTCGGGGAAGCGGTGGACGAACGTGATGCCTGCGGCGGCAGTGACATCGGCGAATGCGCCTGCGGATCCAACCGGGACCGGCGGCGCCGTGATCGTGGGTTCCGGCGGCGGCGCTCGATCACGGCACGCTGACAGCGCGCCGACGGCGACGATGATGATGATGAGCAGCGGCAACAAGCCAGTCGAGCACTGGCAGCAGCGGCGTCGTCCGTGCATGGGGCCTCCTCGAGCGGTCGGACGCCGAGGCGTCCGATGCGGTCGTGGAGGTCATGCAACTGCTGTTCCTCGCACACGCGCGCGGCGCAGCGCGGTCTGCGTGGTCACGAGCATCGACGCCGGTCCCATGCTGTCCGACCCACGATCGAGGCATTGGGACAACTGATCTCAACGGCGGCGCGTCTCGCACTTGCCATGCGTGGCAATGGCACGCTCGCACAGTCAATGCGGGTGGAAGGCCAGGAGCGACTGCTCGCACAATGACGTGTTCGCGGCGCCGGCTCGAACACCTGGCTGCAGCTGGTATGCCCGCGCGGCACGTGCTTCATCGCGCCCGCCATCGCTTGAACGAGGCGGCGCCGCTCTCGCTCGAGAGCGGCGCCTGAGGATGCCTGTGGACCACGAGCTGCGCGGCTATCGAGTCGAATCGAAGGCCGCCCCGTCGTCGGTGCACTGGATCGGCTTCTTCATGGAGTGCGGCACGCAGACCGTCACGGTGCCCGTGCACCAGCCGCCCTCCCCATCGTCAGCCCGGAACTCGACGTGGTACACCCGTCCATTGCCGAGCCCCGATCGCTCGGCGCGCAGCAGGACCTGGTTCCCCTGGATGACCGCATCGGGGCCAGTATCGCCGTCGCCGAGGCCGTCGATCGGTTCATCCTGGCGGACGCCGGTGATCGTGATCGCCACGCGGTCGTCGTTCGGATCGGTGACGCCAGCGATGGTGATCGCGACCATCTTGTGGTTCGGCGGCCAGAGGTATTCACTGCTCGGTCGAGCGAGGTGGCAGTCCGGCGGAGCATTGACGTCGCGCACGGTGATGGTCACCGAGTCGACGACACACACATTGAACGAGTCGCACACGGTCAACTCGAACTCCAGGGTCTCCGTGCCTGCGATCACCATCGGCGCCTGGAACGTCGGCGTTGCGCTGGTCGGGTCGGACAGCGCGACCAGAGGTCCTGCCGTCTGGTACCACAGGAAGGTGATCGGATCGGTGTCCGGGTCGTTGCTGTTGCTGCCATCTAGGCCGACCACTTGTTCCTCGTCCACCGTCTGATCCCTGCCAGCGTCCGCGATCGGCGAGTGGTTGATGTTCTCGATCGTGATGCTGACCGAGTCCGGCACGCTGACGTCGATCCCGTCATCGATGGTCAGCTCGAAGGTCAAGAGCGCGCCCTCGGCGCCGACGAGCGGCGCGCCGAAAGACGGCCGGGCAGCGGCAGCGTCCGACAGCGTGACCACTGGTCCCGCCGTCTGGATCCATTGATAGGTGAGCGGATCGCCGTCCTCGTCGAAGCTGTTCGCGCCATCCAGCGTCACGACCGATCCCTCGCCGGCGGTCTGGTCCGGGCCCGCGTCGGCGGTCGGGACGGAATTGACGTTGCGCACCGTGACGGTGACCAGCTCTTCCTGGCTCGCGGCCTTGCCGTCGTCGACGGTCAGCTGGAAGACCAGCGTCGTGCCGCCCGCGTTCACCAGCGGGGCGGTGAACGTCGGCTGGATCGCCGTGGGATCCGAGATCGTGACTGCCGGCCCGGAGAACTGGGTCCACTGGAAGAACAGGTAATCCCCGTCGGGGTCGCTGCTCGCGCTGCCGTCGAGCTGCACCAGCGAACCTTCGTCCACCACCTGATCGAGTCCCGCATTGGCGACCGGGGGGCGGTTGACCGGCAGGTCGAAGACGTAGATGCCCCGCACCGTGTTGCCCGAGCCGGTGCCGCCCCATGGCCTTCCCACGAACGCGGCGCCTTCCACCATGCCCACGGCAGAGCCGAAGTTGCTTTCCGTGTTGCCGTCGCTGGGAAGCAGCTTGGCCTTCTCGGTCCAGATCGGTTCGCCGTCGTGGATCTCGCGGCGATAGAAGTACGCGGCGCCCTGGTTGAGCGGGAAGGGTCCAAACCGCGTCAGGCCGCTGGCGACACGCGCACCGATGATTGCCAGGTCGCCATCGTCGTTGAGCGCGACGAAGCGACTCTCGGCCCACAGGTCCTTCTCGGAGCCGAAGTAGTTGTCGAGCCGCCCGTCCATGGCGAACAGCTTGGCTTCCTGGACCCAGCTCGACCCGACCCGGCAAAGCGCATAGACGGCGCCGCCGTTCTGGTAGACGTCGTCGGTGGCACCGGCGCCAATGAGCGCGACGCCGTTGCGGTACGCGACCGAGGCGCCGAAGTGGTCGTTGGCGAAGGTGCCGTCCGTTCCCGCACTCCACGGCAGGAGCTTGGCCGTCTGGGTCCAGGTCGTGCCGTTCAGCTCGAACACGAACACCGCCCCGGCGTTGGCTCCCGCTTGGTCGTCGTTCGGCGCACCAACGAGCACGACGTTTGCGTCCACCGCCACCGAGTAACCGAAGAACATGCCGTTGCTGCCGCTGCCCGGAGCGATTCGCTGCTTGATGGTCCATGATCCCGTGGACGACCGCTCGATCAGGTACGCCGCACCCGGGCCGGGATTGCCGTCGTTGGTGAGGTCGTCTGCATAGGAGCCCACGATCGCCCAGCTGCCATCGAGATCCGCGGTGAGACCAAATCCGCCGGGGCTCGGAGACAGAGAGGAGGAGACCGCGATGTTGGCCGTCTCGAGGACCCAGGAAGTGCCCGAGCTCCGGTACAGGGAGACCTTGCCACCCAGCCCTCCGGTGGGGCTGCCGATGAGAAGATGGCCGCCCTCGGCGGCGAGCGACCTGCCGAAGTCGGTGCTCGCGCTGGTCGGGAAGATCTTCTGATCGAGAACCCACGAGCTGCCGCTCTTCTTGTAGAGGTACACGACGTTGCTGGGCTGGGCGTACGTGCCCTCGGGATTCAGGGCGAACAGGGTATCGCCCAGCGCCGTCAAGCTGCCGCCGAAGAACCGGGTGAAGCCGCCGCCACCGGTGACGTTGTCAGCAATGACGGGGAGTAGTTTCTGGCGCTGGAATTGTTTCGCGCCGACGCACTTGCCGCGGCCGCCGGCGGCGTAGATCTCGAGGATCTCGTCTGCGCCGAGCGCGCGCTGATAGACCGTGGCCTCGTCGATGATCCCCTTGAAGAAGCGTTGCGGCACGCCGCCACCGAAGTGGAAGCCGATGTTGAGGTCGCGAGTGTTTGCGGCGAGCGTGATCGCCGTGGTCTTCGAGGCCTGCTCCATGCCATCGACGTACACGCGAATGGTCGCTCCATCGAAGGTGGCTGCGACGTGATGGAACTGGCCGTCCAGGACGTTGCTCGTGCCGGACAGCGAGTCGCGGGTCGCGAAGTTGCCGTGCGTCCAGACCACCTGACCCGTCGCCACCGAGACCTCGAGGTCCCACCCGGATCGGTCGATGAAGCCATGTGACTTGTCGAGCAGGGTCACGTTGCCAGTCGTCAGCTGCGGACCGGTCGACCGGATCCAGCACTCGGCCGAGATCTCCGGAGTCCGGCCCAGGTTCAAGTAGTGCCGGACGGTGATGCGATCATCGACGCCGTCGAACTGGAAGGCCTTGCCCACCCTGCCTGACACGATCGCCACCCCATTGGCGAGAAGCCCCTCTTCGATCTTGCTGGTGCTGGTGGAATCACCGGGAAGAAACGCCGGCGTCGCCATGTTGCGCGCGACGATCGTGTCGTACATGTGATCGCCGGTGAACCAGGCCACGCGGCCATCGGGAACCGGCAGGCATTGCTGCGCCGACACCGGTGAGAGGCCCGCAGCGAAGGCGATGCCGACGAGAGACGGACAAAGTCGCAGCCGGTGTCCATCGCGCCGACGATCGAGAGTGTCGAGCACCGCGGTCCATAGATTCATGGTCGTCTCTCCGTCAAGAAACAGGCTGACGCGTGCTCACCGGAATCACGCGTGGCATGACCTCGGAGGCCGGGAATGCGCCGCAGGCCTCGCCGAGGCGAGAATGCCTTCGTCGAGGCTCAGCGATCGAGGCGTGCCGTCGGCGACCTCTTCATTGGGAACCGGTCAGTCGATGCTCTCGACCCGGATGGTCCCACGACGGACGTCCTCTCTCGGGCTGAAGTCTCGGGCAATCCATCCAGCGCGCGAGCGGGCAAAAGACGACGCGGTTTTCTTTCACGCGTGGTGTGCGGGTCAGCGTCTGATCGAGTACACGAACACCGAGCCCGCGCCGCGCAAGCCGCGAGGGCTCGATGCGCCAGCGCCGATCAGAACCTCGGGAGCTCCGTCCTGGTCGATGTCGCCGAGCGCGCTGATCGTGCCGCCGAAGTAGGCTCCGGTCTCGGCTCCACGGAGGGTAAGCAGGACGCTGCCGTCCTTGCCCGAGAACCAGCGCACCATGCCGGAATCGTCGCCGTCGCGATCGTTGCCGATGCCAGCCGCCATCACGTCGGGGACGCCATCGCCATCGATGTCGCCGGTGCCCGCGACCATGCGGCCGAAGTAGTCGCCCACGGCGTCACCAAGCCCAATCCACAGGGTCGTGCCGTCGCGACCCGAGATCACTCGCACGTAACCGGGTGTGCTACCCCGGTCGAGCTGGCCGCAGGCGCCAACGGCGAAGTCTCGCACGCCATCGCCACTCACGTCGCCCAAGGAAGCGAGCGACACGCCGAAAGCGTCGCCGCGCGCGTACCCTTGGAGCGGCGGATGGCAGTCGCGTCCAATCCTCTGCTTCGTGCCGCCGCACAGTGCGAACGCGGTACCGGAGTCCACCTTGGCAACGTGGTCGCTCCACGCGGCGCCGATGGCGAAGTCCGCGTAGCCATCGCCATCGAGATCGCCGAGCCCGGCGCCGTCGCTGCCCAGGCCGTCTCGCTCCGCATCGCCATCCTTCTGGTAGAGCAGCGAGCCGTCGCGACCGGAGTAAACGAGCGCGGCTCCCGCCATGCGATTGAACTCGCGCGCGCCGACGAACACATCGGCAAACCCATCGCCATCGACGTCGCCGAGTCCCGCGACGTCGAGGCCGTACGCGTCGTGAAGCGAACCGTTCGTGAGCACGCGCAGCACCGGCGGCACGCGCTCGTTCGCGAGCGCTGCACCGGAGAAGATCTTCGCGTACTCGAGCACCGGCGCGCCCTGATTGCTCGGAGCATGACCGTAGCTCGGCGCACCGACGATCACGTCGGGAACACCATCCGCATCGACGTCGCCCGCGGCCGCGATGCTGTTGCCGAACGTCTCGTCCGCTTGCCCCTCCCAGCAAGCGAGCATCGTGAAGTCCCTGCCCGCATACACGCAGACGCGCCCGGCATCGAGCCCGGTATGGTTCGCGCCGACGGCGAAGTCGGGCACGCCGTCCAGGGTCACGTCGCCGACCTCGCTCACGATGCCCAGGCCATCGAGGGCCTCGCGGCCGTGGATCTCGAAGATCTTCCGCGCCGAGATGCTGCTCTCGGCGGTGCTCGGTGCTTGCGTGGGAGCGGCCTGCACGCGACCGAGCGACACCACGTCCAGGTTGTCGATCGCAACCACGCACGCTGCCGCGGCGCCCGACTCGACGGCGATGCGAAAGAACATGTTGGGGCCAGCCGCGGTGTGCGGGCGCACGTGCAGGTCCCGCCAGCCATCGCGCCAGTACTGGAAGGCGATCTGCTCGTGCTGGCGCTCGATCCTCAGCTTGCCGCGAGGGGAGTCGGCCATCGCCACCTTGGTCGCCACGCTGTCGGTCGCGCGATAGCACAGCCCCTCGGCCGCGTGGCTCAACTCGATCGTGCCCATGAGCCCGCCCTGGCCGATCGCCCATGCCTGCAGCAAGAAGCGGGTCGCGCCGCGTTCGGGGAACTCCATGAGATCGAAGTCGAGGGACACGGCGAAGTCGCCGACGAGCTGCCATGTGGATTGCGTGAGCTCGATTCCCACGCTGCCGGTGCGTCCCTCGATCTTCTCGAAGTACAGCCGACCGTCCAGCTCCGCCACCACACCCGCATTCGCGCCGACCATCAGCCGCGAGTCGATCGCGCCGTCCTCGAACGTGTCCTGGAACTGCACCAGCGGCTTGGCAGGTATGCTCGTGCCCCGGGTCTCGATCCTCAAGTTGTCGATCGCGAACGTGAACGGCTCCTTCACGTACCAGTTGCGGCAGCCGATGCGCACGGTTGCGGGTGCCGTCGAGCAGCGCGTGGTCTCGAGCTCGCACCACCCGTCCTGCCAGTACGATGCCGTGATGCGGTCGCCCGAGCGCTTGAGCTTGAGCTTGCCGCGCACGTCGTCGCCCGCCACCCAGCGCCGGCCATCGAGCGTGCGGTACGACTGCGTCACGTCACCCGTCACGCGCGAGCGAAACTCGGCGTGCCGGCCAAGGTGAATCACGGTCTTGTCCTTGTCATTGAGGTCCACCGCGAGATAGGCGATGCGCTCGGCGAGCGGGGTGGTCGGCACCGAGAACCCGTGCAGCGAGAAGTCCAGCGACACCTCGAAATCACCGCGGATCACGCCCACGTACGGATCGAGCACGACGACGGTCTCCTCGTCGGCCGGTGCCGCTTCCAGCCTGAGGCATCCGTGCTGCTCGCTCACCAGATCGCTGCGGCCGCGCGCGACCCAGCGGCGATCGATCGAGCCGTCCTCGAAGTCATCCTGGAACGTCGGCGTGGACTCGGACCACGGTGCCATCGGCCGCAGCGCGCTCATGCGGCGCAACGAGTCGGCTTGCGCGACGGTGGCCGCAATGCGGCGCCGCTCCGACTTCTGATAGAGAACCGCGAACGTGACGGCGGAGGCCGCGACCAGCACGAACAACAGCGCGAGCAGGCTCACCACGACCGTGTGCCGCGCAATCCACTTCTTGAGCTCGACCCAGGCGCCGGTGCGATGCGCTCGCACCACGCGCCCCTCGAGGTGATTGGCGACGTCGTCCTTGAGCTCGACCATCGTCTGATAGCGGGCAGCCGGGTTCCGCTGCATGGCCTTGTGACAGATCGCCGCCAGCTCGGCTGGCACGTGTGCGGCCGCGACGTCGACGCGCGCTGGAGCCTCGCTCAGCACTCGCACCAGGATGGCCCGATGATCGTTGGTCTCGCTGCCGCGGCGACAGTAAGGCGGGTACCCGCTCAACAGGTGGTAGAGGATGGCACCCACGCTGTACACGTCCGATCGCTCGTCGACCAGGTCCTCGCGACCCTGGGCTTGCTCCGGTGCCATGTAGGCCGGCGTGCCGAGAACCTCGCCGGCGAGCGTCGCCATGGGCGAGTTCGGCTCGGTGGCTGCCAGGTCGCGGCGATCGGAGGTGACCTGAGCGAGCGGCTCGCCGTCACGCCGTGGCGATCGCATGACCTTGGCGAGACCCCAGTCCATCACGTAGGCTTCGCCGAAGGCGCCGACCATGATGTTCTGCGGCTTCAAGTCGCGGTGCAGCACGCCGCGCGAGTGTGCATAGGCCACGGTCTCGCACACCTTGAGCAGCGTGGTGAGCGCACGCGCCAGGCGTCGTGAATCATGGCCGTCGTGTGCGGCGGCGATGACGCGCTCGAATCGCTCGCCGTCGACCAGCGGCATCGTGAAGTAGAGCCCGTCGGCCGCATCGATGCCAAGCTCGAAGATGGGGACGATGCCCGGGTGCTGGAGCTGGCCCGCGACCTGCGCTTCCTCCAGCATCCGGAGCAGCGCGCGGTTCGCGACCAGCTCGTCCACCAGCGAGCCGTTCGGGCGCCGCTGCAGAGTCTTCACAGCAACGTAGCGTCGCAGGTCGGGATCGAAGGCCTTGCGCACCAGCCCCATGCCGCCGCGACCCACTTCAGCGACGAGCTCGAGGCGCTTCAGGTCACGCCCAGACTGCTTCAATCGCTTCAGCACGACCGGGGAGAGGCTCGGTTCACGAGCCACGAGCCCCTGCCCGCATTCGAACAGGTCGCGTAGCTCGCTGAGCTCCCGCATCAATGCCGGATGATCCGAGCAGACTTGCGCAAAGCGGGCGGCGTCGACGTGACCCGCCTCGTCGACGCAGTCGATGAACAGGCTCTCGGCAACGATCATGACGCAGTGACTTCCCAGTTCTCCAGTCGGCCTCACGCCGACCGCATGCTCTCCCTCGCCAGGATCCCGAGGCGGATCAGTGCTCTCGCGTACAGGGCTTGAACCGCGTCCGCGCTGCGATTCATGGCGGCGCCGACGTCCTTGAAAGCGAGTCCATCCAGACTGCGCAGCTCGATGACCTGGCGGTGGTCCTGCGAGAGCTGCTCGAGACACTCCGCGAGCACGTGGATGCGGTGATTCCAATCCGCCTCGTGCGGTGGCGAGCGGTGGTCATCCACGTCGGGGAGCATGGTGCTTGCCGACAGCGATGCAAAGGCCATCTCGCGCTTGCGCCGCACGCTCGAGCGAATCAGGTTGCGCGCAATGTGCGTCACCAGCCGCAAGAACCCGCGCTCGTCGCTCACGTCGTAGCGCTCGAAGCAGCGCAACATCTCGAGCAGCACGCTCTGGAGAAAGTCACCAGACTCGGCAACCTGCCGTGCCTGGGGTCCCATCATCAGGCGGATGCGATCCAGCACCCGATCCTGGTAGCGCTCGAGGATCTGGTGCAGCGCCGAGGTATCGCCCTGGCGAGCACGAGCCATCGAGGCTTCGACGTCGAACTGCGAATGATCCATCTTCCAGCCTGGGACAGGAATCGGCACCTGCTGGTAGTTAAGCCGACCGACCCTTTGCGCACAAGGGCTCGACCCGCCGAGGGGCTGGGCCTCGCCGCCTGTCGTCCCCGATCTGGCCGCTCATCGGTGCACGCCCGGCGCCTCCTCGCCGGTCGCCTCCACCCACGCGGCATAGCTGCCCTCGTACACCCTCGGCTGCCGGTCGGTGCCGTCGCCGGTGACATCGAGGACGCGGTTGGCGAGGCCGCGCAGGAACATGCGATCGTGGGACACGAACAACATGGTGCCGCCAAAGTCATTGAGCGTCGCCACCAGCATCTGCTTGGTGAACAGGTCGAGGTGGTTGGTGGGCTCGTCGAGCACCAGGAAGTTGGGCGGATCGAACAGCATGAGCGCCAGCACCAGGCGCGACTTCTCGCCGCCCGACAGGATCGCAACCCGCTTGTCGATGTCGTCGCCGCAGAACTCGAACGCGCCGAGCAGATTGCGCTTGGCGCCGGTGTTCGCGAGCGGGAAACGATGGTCGATCTCCTGCCACACGGTGCGCGTGGGCTCGAGCACGTCGAGCGCCTCCTGGGCGAAGTAGCCGAGCTTGACGCTCGAGCCGATCTTGATCGTGCCCGCGTCCGGAGCCACTTCGCCGGCGACCATCTTGAGCAGCGTGCTCTTGCCCGAGCCGTTGTGGCCCATCACGCACCAGCGCTCGCCGCGGTGGATGTCGAGATCGAAGCCCGAGTAGATCGAGCGCGTGCCGTAGCGCTTGGTGACGCCGCTCAGGATCGCCACGTCGTTGCCGGAGCGCGGCGGCTCCTGGAACTGGAACGGCACCACCTCGCGCTTGCGCGGCGGCTCGAGGCGCTCGATCTTCTCCATCTTCTTCTGGCGGCTCTGGGCCTGCGCGGCCTTGGCCACGTGCGTGCCGAAGCGATCGATGAAGCGCTGCATCTTCGCCAGCATGGCCTGCTGGCGCTCGTAGGCAGCCGCCTGCTGCAGGGCGCGCATCGCTTGCGACTGCTCGTAGAAGTCGTAGTTGCCCGAGTAGCTCGTGAGCGCACCGTCGTCGATCTCGATCACGCGCGTGACCACGCGGTTCATGAAGTCCCGGTCGTGGCAGGTCATCAACACCGCGGCTTTCGTGTCGTGCAGGTAGCGCTCGAGCCAGAGGATCGACTCGATGTCGAGATGGTTGGTGGGCTCGTCCAGGAGCAGCACGTCGGGCTTGCCGAGCAGCACCTTCGCCATGCCCACGCGCATCTTCCAGCCGCCGGACAGCGCGCCCACATCGCCGGCAATCTGATCGTCCAGGAACCCCAGGCCGTGCAAGACTTCCTTCGCCCGCGCCTCGAGGTCGTAGCCGCCCAGGTGCTGGCCTGGCCTGCACCTCGCCGAACCGCTCCAGGATCTGGTCCAGCTCGCTCCTCGCGCTCTGGATCGGCGAGCGCGCGCTCGAGATCCATCAGCTCGTCGTGCAGAGCGCCGAGCCAGTCGCTGCCGGCGATCGCCTCGTCCAGCACCGGTCGGCCGCGCAGGTCATGCAGTTCCTGGCGGAAGTGGCCGATCGTGATGCGCCTCGGCACGCTCACCTCACCCTCGTCGGGCTGCTCCTCGCCGGTGATGAGACGGAACAAGGTGGACTTGCCGGCGCCGTTTTGCCCCACCAGGCCGACCTTCTCACCGGCGTTGAGCTGGAGCGAAGCCTCGACGAACAGCGCCTGGTGGCCGTGGCGCTTGTTGATGCTGGTGAGCGCGATCATGGGCCTGTCACGCGATCACGAGGCTGACCAGAGCCAGCAGGACACGGCGGTCAATCGTCGCGAACTCGTCCGCTTGAAGTCCTCGTCACCGGACGCGCCGCAGCATCTCGACCGAGCTGGCGCCCGCCATGATGCGTGCCGCGCTGCTCGCCTGGCCCCGCGCCGCCATCTGCTTGTATCCACGCACGAACTGCGCCCGCTTCCGTCGTCGCAATCACCGTCACACGCCGACTTCGCACAGCCATCGTCCGCTGCTGCTTGTCGATGGTCATGAAGGCGCCGCCACCTTGTTGGTCCGCCTTGTTCGAGTTCTGCTTGCGATGGCGACCATTGCGCGGGTTGCTCCAGGCCACCTTGTCGCGCCTTGCGGGAGCACCACCGCGCGCAGTCGCACGAATTCGGCCGAAGTCGTCGATCGCGGATAGCTTCATGCAGCCAGTCATCTGGAATGCCGGCTGCAGCATCAGTGGAGGCCGATCGCGCATCGATCTCGCCGCCTTCATCTGCGGCATCGTCGGGAAGAAGCGCGCCCAGCCCTGCTGGCCCATCTTCTGGATGGGTTGATGGCCTCCTGCAGCAGGGTGACCGCCCTGACGTGATCGCCCGCGCGGTAGGCGAGGCCTTGCTCGATGATCTTCGCCACGTCGGGCTTGGGCTGGTCGCCGTCAACCTGCTTGGCCTTGGTGTCTTGTCCGCGGACGGAAGAAGTGGCCAGCAGGGCCGCCATGAGGAGCAGCAGGATCCACCGCATCGGACTCGCTCCGGAGAGTTGGGAATGGAAATGGGATCGCACGAGCCGCGGCGAGAGTGTAACGTGCTCGTGGATCGGTGTCACTCGCGATGCGTGCTCGGCACACGCAGCCGCGGACCGGCCTCGATCCCCGAAGACGTTCCTCGGGGCGATCATCGCTCGACACCGGTTCTTTCGAGATGTCGAGGCGGACGTCCAGGAACGCGCTGCCTGTGCGACATCCCCGTGGTATCGTGCGCTGATCTGGAGCGTTGATGGACGTCGCCTCGTTCGTCGTGATCGTCGGTCTGGTCGGCGTCGTGATCGTGGTCGCGGCGCTGCTGTCGGGGGTGATCGAGCGCACCGCGTTCCCGCAGGTCCTGGTGTTCCTGTTGCTCGGCGCGGCGCTCGGGCCGGCGGGGCTCAAGATCCTCGACCTCGGCCTGACATCGCCAGCGGTGCACATCATCGCCACGCTGAGCCTGGTGCTGGTCTTGTTCACCGACGCGGTGTCGCTCGACCTGAGCGAGGTGCGCAAGCACGCATCGCTGGCGTTGCTCGTGCTCGGTCCGGGCACGATCCTGTGCGCGGGCTTGATCGCGGTGCTCGCGTGGCTGCTGCTGCACCTGTCGCCGCTGCAGGCGACGATCACCGGCGCAGCGCTCGCTTCCACCGACCCGGTGCTGTTGCGCGGCCTGCTGCTGCGGCGCGATGTCCCGACCTCGGCCCGGCTGGGCTTGCGGCTCGAGAGCGGGCTGAACGACGTGGTGCTGTTGCCGATCGTCGTGGCGGCGATCGCTTGCGCCGGCACCCAGGCAGGCGGCGGGAGCAACGTCGCGTGGGGGCGACTGCTGCTCGAGCTGTTCGTGCTCGGCCCCGGCGCCGGCTGCGCCGTCGGCCTGGTGGCGGTGCTCGCGCTCGATCGCGTGCGCAAGCGCCTCGGCGTGCGCCGCGACTACGAGTCGCTGTACGCGCTCGGCGTGGCATTCACCGCCTACGCCGCCGCCGAGATGCTGCACGGCAGCGGCTTCCTCGCCGCGTTCGCGGCCGGCATCACCATCACCGCGCTCGACGTCGAGCTGTGCGACTGCTTCCTCGAATACGGCGAGACCACCGCCGAGATGGCGCTGCTGCTCACGTTCGTGGTGCTCGGCAGCTCGCTCTTCTGGAGCGGCTTCACGGTGCTCTGCGGCGCCACGCTCGTGTTCGCCGCTGCCGCGCTGCTGGTGCGACCGATCGCGCTCACCGCGTCGCTCACCAGCCTGCACCTGGAGCGATCGAGCCGGCGGCTGATCGCCTGGTTCGGACCGCGCGGCCTCAGCTCGCTGTTGCTCGTGCTGCTCGCGGTGTTTGCCGGCGTGCCTGGCAGCGAGCGGCTGTTCTCGATCTGCTGCCTGGTGGTGCTGCTGTCGGTGCTCCTGCACGGTGGCTGGCCGATGTGGCTCGCCTGGTCGCGCCGCCCGCGTGCGGGCGTGACGCCCGCGCCGCCGCCTGCCAGCGATCCGCGCCTCGGCATCGACCAGCTCGAGCAGCTGCGGCAGAGCGGTCAGCCGGTGATCGTGCTCGACGCGCGCACCGAGCGTTCGTACGCGGCGAGCGATGCCAGCGCCGCAGGCGCGCTGCGCCTGGCGCCCGACGACGTCCCGCGCCGCGCACGCGAGCTCGGCCTCGATAGAGACGCATGGCTGGTCGCCTTCTGTGCGTGACTGAACGAGGCCACGAGCGCCCGGGTGGCGCTCGAGCTGCAGCGCGCCGGCTGGCCGCGCGCCCGCGCGCTCGTCGGCGGCTGGGAAGCGTGGCAAGCACGCGGGCTCGGCGTCGAGCGCAAGAGCGAGGGCCGGACCGCATGAGCCCGCCGCGCGGCCGCAGCGGTCACGGCCGCGTCATCAGCCACCCCTGGAACGGGATGTCCTTGGTCGGCACGTCGGGATGCTCGCTCGACAGCCGCACGATGCCGCGGAAATAGCGCCCCTCGCAGCCGGGCGTGATGGTGAGCTTGAGCCGGTAGGCGACGCCGTCCTCCTGCGTCAACAGCTCGGGCTTCACGTGGTCGGCGATCCTGCCCAGCACCTCGATGCCTTTGGCGCGGTAAGGAATCGCGCGGTTCTCGTTGCGGATGTCGATCTCGCGCACGACCTCGTGGCGCGGGTCGATCATGCCGAAGTCGAGCCGATCCGGCGCGCTCGGATCGTGCGTGTCGAAGATCACCTCGGACGTCACCGACGCCTGCACCGGCAGCAAGATCCGGCTCAGCTTGCTGCTGGTGGTGATGATCTCGCACGGCTGCATGACGGTGCCGAGCGGTGCGCTCGCCGCCAGGCTCACCTCGATGTCGAACACGGCGTGCGGGGATTCGCGGTCGGCGGCCAGCGGCACGGTGCGCTTCCAGGTGGCGGCGAGGTACGGTGCCGGCGCCTCGATCCGGACGATGTCGAGGTCGGCAATGCGGCAGTCGAGGCGCGCGCCGAGCGTGCGCACATGGCCTCGCACCACGCGGCCGAAGGTGAGCGTCGCGGGCGAGAGATCATACGCCTTCTCCGGCCGCGCCGTGACCGGGATCACGAGCGGGTTCCTCGCCGGATCGTTCGAGAACACCCGCACCTCGCGCCTGACCTGGCCGACGAACGTGCGCGTGTTGAGCTCGATCTCGAGCGTGGCCTGGTCGCCGGGATCGATGAGCGCGCGGCCGGCGTCGATCTCGTTCTGCCGCAGCTCGCCATCCCTGGTGATGATGCGCGACACGGTGCAGCCGCAGGTCGAGGCGAGCCGGGTGATGCGCAGCGGCGCGGCGCCGGCGTTCCTGAGCGTGAGCGACCGCTTCAGCACCTCGCCTTGCATGGTCGTGCCGAAATCCACCTGATCGGCGTCGAGCTCGAGCACCGGCGCGTCCAGGTCGGTGGGCCGTGCGACCTCGGCGCCGGCGCGCGCATCGGCCGGCGGCGGCGCCGCGCTGGCTCCGCGCCGCTCGGCCGACACGACGATCGACAGGAACTCGTGACCCGGATCGTCGGAGTGCAAGAGCACGCGGCGGCGGAAGCTGCCGGTGAGCTCGCGGGCGTCGAGCGTCACGAGCAAGGTCCTGGTCTCGCCTGCGTGCACGACGCAGCCGCCTTGCGGTCCGTCGATGGCGAGCACGCTCTTGCCACCTGCATCGAGCAGCTGCGCGCCCAGCGCTCCCGCCGTGGCGTTGAGCCGCGTGATGCGCACGTCCGACCTGCCGCGGTTGTGCAGCGCGAACGATTGCTCGAGCACGGCTGCGGAACCCACCTCGCCGAAGTCGTGCTCGTGCGGATCCACAACCAGGTTCGCCGCAGCCTCCATGGCCTCGTCGCCGCGTGTGCTCGCGGCGCCTGGAGCGAGCAGCGCGATCACGCACAGAGCCGCCATGAATCCACGTGTCCGCATGATGGTCCTCTCCCTGCAAGCAACGGTCTCGCCGCGCGCCAACACCGCGTCGGCGCGTTTCCACTCGGCCTGTTTCCCTCCTGCCCTGGTCCGCAAGTCCAGGTATCATCGAGGCGCCGACAGACAACGGACGCCGCCCGCGGTCTGGCCCGGGCGCCTCGGGATTTCGTCGCATGCGACCCCATCCGCCAAGCGTGAAGAGCCCGGCCGAGTGCTCGGCGCGCGGCTGCTGTCTCCATTCCGGGACGCATGGCTGCCGCGTGGTCGAGGGGTTGCCAGCGAGCGAGGTCGGTGCCGTGCTCGAGCCGCACGGCGGCTTCGGCCAGACTGCCTGCCCGCTGGTCGAGCTCTTGCTGCGCTGCCTGCACAAGGCGCTGCCGATCGCCTCGGTGGGTGACGCCCTGTCGGAGCTGTTCTTGCTCCTGAAGAAGATCTCGCGCCGCGTCCAGGCGCGAGTGAACGTGAGCTATCTGGTGCGTTCGGCGCGACACTGGACCGTGGACCGCAAGCGCCAGGAAGGCGTGCGGCCGCGATGCGGCTCGTGCCAGCACTACGGCTGGATGGCCAGGACGTGCTTGCACCAGGGCAACCCGCACGTCGGCCTGCTGATCAGCCCGAGCATGAATCCGGCGGATCTGCAGCCGCCTTGCGAGTGGTTCCGGTCGCGCAAGGAAACGCTCGGCGCCGGCGATGCTGCGCTCGACGAGTCATGTCACGACCGAGCTCGACCGGCTCGTTGCCGGACTCGATCGCCCGCGCAGCACCGATGCCGCCGCGGAAGCACTGCTGGTGCTGGTTTTCTTCGAGGTATTCGCAGCGCGATCTCGCACGTATGATCCTTGCAGCCGCCGGGTGGCCGCGGAGGTGAAGCTCGCGCTCGCCAAGCTCGGTCGCATTCTCGAGGATCTGCCGCGAGGCCACGCCTGCATCGCCACCAGCTCGAGCGCACCGCAGAGCGCGCCTGCAGAGCGAGGCGGCGCGTGCCTGGTACCGGCAGCAGCGCACCGAGGGCGACGCGGCGTCGGCTGGATGCGATCAAGGCCCATCGTTGGAAAGGGCGCCGCAACGTGCGGCGCCCGCCTCTTGATCCCGCTCCTGGCGGTGGCGACCGCGCTCGCGGCGGCGACGCTCGCGGCGGTGCTGTGGCTGGCGCAGGGCAGCTCGCGCACGGCGCCGCGCGCCGATCTCGCCGGCACGAGCGTGCCCGCCTCCGGACTCGCGAGCGGCGCGCCCACGATCTGCGCGTCGATCAGCGTCCTCGTGCACAACTCGAGCGGCAGGCCGACCCTGGCGATGGCGCTCGTGGGAACCAGGCGCGCTGAGCTGGCCGCTCCTGGGACTGGCGTCCTGCTGCGCATGAGCCCCGTCCTCGGTGTTCCGCTCGAGCTGCCCGCGGCAGGCGCGAGCGTGCTCGCTGCCATCCCGTGCGACGGCACCTTGCCGGGGATGATCGGCTACCTGCAGACCGTCGAGATCGATCCCGGCGCTGCGAGCGGTCTCGTGTTCGCCGCCGGCCTCAACCTGTTCATCGCCGATTGCTGAAGCGTGCGCGCCGCCCGCCTTGAACCACGCTCGCCGCCTGCAGCTGCGAGCCCCTGAAGACTCTGACGGTGCAGGGGCACCCTCGACTCATCCCCCACTTCTTGATGCTCGCGTCCGGAGCACTCGCGCTCGTCTACGAAGTGCTCTGGATGCGCCGCCTCACGTCGCTGTTCGGCGCCACGACGCCGGCGACCACCGCCACGCTGTGCGCCGTCTTCCTCGGCTTTGCCGCCGGCAGCTGGTTCTTCGCGTCCCACCTCGAGAACTGCCGGCGGCCCTTGCGCGCGTACGGATGGCTCGAGATCGCGGCCGGCGTGACGGCCGCGGCGGTCGCGCCCATCATCGCCCTGCACGAGCGGCTCTATCCCGTTCTCTACCCCGGGCTCGCCGGCACCCCTGGCAGGTTCGCGCTGGTCAAGACCGCGCTCGCGTGCGTGGCGCTGTTCGCGCCCACGTTCTGCCTCGGCGGCACGCTGCCGCTCCTGACGCGAACGCTTTCCCGCTCGCGCGAACGGGTCGGGATCCTGGCCGGTGGACTGTACGCGGCCAATACCCTCGGCGCCGCCGCCGGAGCGATCAGTGTGCCGTTCCTCTGGCTGCCCGCGCTCGGCGCGCACGCGAGCTACGTCGCCGCCATCGCCTCGAGCCTCTCGATCGGCGCGATCGCGTGGTGGCTCGATCGCCGGGCGGCACCGTTCCCGATCGACGCCCCGCCGAGCGCATCCGCGCCGGCGTCGATCTTGAACGCCACTCTGCCGAGCAGCGTGCTCGCGAGCCTCGCGTGTGCGTCGGGCGCCGTGCATCTCGCGCTCGAGGTGTGGTGGACCCGCCTGTTCGCGCAAGTCCACGAGAACTCGCTCTACTCGTTTGCCGTGGTGCTCGCCGTCTTCCTCCTGGGGTTGGCCGCCGGCGCCTGGCTCGGGCGCGCTCTGCTCCGCCGCCCAGGTGGCGGCGCGCCGCATCTGCGGGTGGGGATGGCTGCTCGGCGGTTCCCTCGTGCTCGCCTCGCCCTGGCTCTTTCATCGACTCACGAGCGGCATGGCCTACCTGCCGATCGAGCCGCTCGCAACGCAGGCGGCAAGGCTCATGGGCCTGGGCGCGATCGTGATGCTGCCCGCCGTGCTCGGCTCCGGGACCATGCTGCCGCTCGTGTTCGAGATGGCGGCTGCGCAACGAGCCGAGTCCTCCGGGCACATCGTCGGCCGGCTGCTCGGCTGGAACACGCTCGGTGCGATCGCCGGCCTGTTGCTCGCCACCTACGTGCTCCTGGCATCGCTCGGTCTGTTCCTGAGTCTTGCCTGCGCCGGCACCATGATGCTGGTCCTGGGCGAAGTGTGCTTGCGCGACGTGCGCGCGCGGGCGCCGCGCCGCATCCTGTTCGCCGGGGCTTGCATCGCGATGTGGCTGTGGCTGCCCGACCTGCCGCGCGTGTGGCTCGATCGTGGCCAGGAGCTGGTCGCCCTCACCGAGGGCAGTCAGGGGATCGTGGCCGTGGTCGCGGACGCGGGGAGCTTGCGCATCAAGCTCAACAACCACTACACCGTCGGCGGCACCGGATCGACCGGCGACACGCGCCAGCTCGGGCACCTGCCCTTGCTGCTGCATCCCGAGCCCCGGCAGGTCGCGTTCCTGGGACTGGGCACCGGGATCACGGCGGGCGCGGCCACGCTCCATCCCACCCAGGAGATCGTCGTGGTCGAGCTGGTGCCGGAGGTGGTGGCCGCGGCACGCACGCATTTCGCCGGCGCCAACCTCGGCCTCCTCGACGATTCGCGCACCACCGTCATCGCCGACGATGCAGGGAGCTACCTGCATGGCTCGCGGCGCACCTTCGACGTGATCGTCGGCGACCTGGTCGTGCCCTGGCGCGCGGGCGAATCGACGATGTACTGTCTCGAGCAGTTCGCCGCCGCACGCCAGGCGCTCGCGCCCGGTGGCCTGTTCTGCCAGTGGCTGCCGCTGTACCAGCTGTCCAGGCAAGATCTCGACACCATCCTGGCGACGTTCCTCGACGTCTTCCCGCGCACGACGCTGTGGCGCGGGGACTTCGTCGCCGAGCTCGCCACGCTCGCGCTGGTCGGCCACACCGACCAGCACCCTGTGGACATCGCCGCGCTCGATCGCCGCGTGAGCGAGCTCGCGCCGCGGCTCGGCGGCTTCAATCCCTACCTGCGAGATCCGGCGGGCTTCTGGCTGTTCGCGCTCGGCGCGCCCGACCCGCGCGATCCGCGACTCAGGAACGCGCGCCGCAACAGCGAAGCCCAACCCTGGGTGGAGCTGTCCTGGTCCGCCGGACACCAGGCTTTCCTCGGTGCTCCCCTCGAGGAGTTCCTGCGCGAGCTGCGGCGCGGCGACCTCA
>JAXMBY010000088.1:0-18947 GCA_046349655.1 Planctomycetota bacterium | reverse complement strand
AAGTTGCGGCGCGCGTCCTTCACTTCGCCGCCCATCCACAGGGCTTGCTGCCAGCCGCCGTAGGAGAACATGGCCGGGATCAGCCCTGCGAACAGCGTGTTGAGCACGCCGCCTTCGATTCGCGCCGGCAGCGCGGCTGCCGTGCTGGCAGGCTGCGCACCGCTCGTGAATGCGGCGAGCGCCATCACCGCGAGCAAGGTCGCGAGCTTCGCGAACACGGTCACGTTCTGGATCGTGGAGCCGCTGCGCACGCCGACCAGGTTGGCACTCGACAGGCCGGCGATCAACGTGATGGCGACGGCCATCGTCGTGTGCGCCGACGGTGCGCTGCCAGTCATCACCACGCCCAGGTTGTTGGCGCAGATGATGGCGATCACCGCCGCGGCACCCGCCTGGATCGCGGTGAGGTTGCAGAACACGTACAGGAACGCGACCGGTGCGCCCCAGGCGTCGCGCAGGATGTCGTACTGTCCGCCCACCTTGGGGTAGAGCCGGCCCAGAGCGGCGAAGGTCAAGGCGCCGAGCAACGCCACCACGCCGCCCAGCACCCAGATCGACAGCGCCAGGCGCTCGTTGCCGGCGATGCTCGCGACCGTCTTGGGATTGAAGAAGATGCCGACGCCGACGATCGCGCCGATCACGACGCAGGTCGCGTCGAGCAGGTTGAGGACGCGCTTCAGCTCTGGCTGGGGTTCTGGCACCGGGGCTCCCACGAGTCGCGCGGCAGGGTACCCGCTGCGCATGACCGCCTCAAGGGCTCCCCTCGATGCGAGCGCGCCTTTCCGGGAACGAAACGTCCTCGCTTCGGCCATCGCCGGGTTCGGCTCAACTCGCTCCCGGTGCCACTCGATAAGGTTCCGGGATGAACCCCAGAATCAGGAAGAGAGGCATCCGCAATGCTCATCTTGAAGGAGCTCTTGCAGGAGCTCGTGTCTCGTGGCGGCTCCGACCTTCACATCTCCGCGGGTGCGCCGCCGAAGGTGCGATTGAATGCCAAGCTGATCGATCTCGATTACCAGCCGCTCACCGGTGAGGACACCAAGGCGGTGTGCTACGGGGTGCTCAACTCCGACCAGATCGCGCGGTTCGAACGCGATCTGGAGCTGGACTTCTCGTTCGGGTTGACCGATGTCGGCCGCTTCCGCACCAACGTATTCGTGCAGCGCGGCGCGGTCTCCGCGGTGTTCCGCGTCATCCCCAATCGCATCAAGACGTTTGCCGAGCTCGGCCTGCCGCAGAAGATCTGCGAGCAGCTGTGCAACCTGCCCAAGGGGTTGATCCTGGTGACCGGCGCCACCGGCTCCGGCAAGTCCACCACGCTCGCCGCGCTGATCGATCACATCAATCGCTCGCGCAACTGCCACATCGTCACGATCGAGGACCCGATCGAGTTCGTGCACGAGAACAAGGGCTGCCTGCTCAACCAGCGCGAAGTGGGCCCAGACACCAAGGGATTCCGCGCCGCGCTGCGCTCGGTCCTGCGCCAGGATCCGGACGTGATCATGGTGGGTGAGATGCGCGACCTCGAGACGATCGAGTCTGCGCTCACGCTGTCCGAGACCGGCCACCTGACGCTCGCCACGCTGCACACGTCCGACGCCGTGCAGACCATCAACCGCATCGTCGACGTGTTCCCCGACCACCAGCAGCAGCAGATCCGCACGCAGCTCTCGTTCGTGCTGCAGGCGGTGTTCTGCCAGCAGCTGGTGCCGACCATCAACGGCCGTGGGCGGGCGCTGGCCTCGGAGATCCTGCTGGTGAACCCGGCGGTGCGCGCGCTGGTTCGCGACAACAAGGCGCACCAGATCTACTCGATCATCCAGACCAACCGCAAGCTCGGCATGAAGACCATGAACCAGGGGCTGGCCGAGCTCTACTGGGCGAACCAGATCAGCCACGAGGAAGCGCTCGGTCACTCGTCCGAGTCCGACGAGCTGGATCGCCTCATCTCGAGCCGCAACAGCGCCACCTGATGCCCGAGGAGCGATCACGGACGATGTCGACCTTCAACAAGAAGCTGCGCCAGATCCTCCTCAAGGACGGGCGCATTCCCGCGACCGAGGTCGAGAAGGCGCTGCATGCCTCCACCGAAGACAAGGTGTCGCTGTCGCGGTTCCTGGTGTCCACCGGCAAGATCGCCGAGAAGGACCTGGTGGGGCTGCTGTCGCGCGAGATCGGGTTCCCGCCCATCGACCTCGACCGCGTGCAGCCGGATCCCGAGGTGCTGAGCATCGTCACCGAGGAGATGGCGCTCGAGCACGGCATCTTTCCGCTGTCGAAGATCGGCAACTTCCTCACCGTGGCGGTGGCCGATCCGTTCGACGTGCTCAAGCTCGATCACGTGCGCATCGTCACGCGCTGCGAGATCCGCCCGGTGGTGACGTCGGAGGCGCAGCTCAAGGCGGCGATCAAGAAGGCGTACTCGGGCGGCGACAAGGAAGTGGCCGACCTGATCGAGGGCTTCAACGAGTCCGAGGTCGAGCTGGAGGAAGACCGCAAGGTCGAGGCGACGCTCGATCTGAACGATCTGCAGACGGCCGGCAACGCGTCGCCGGTGGTGAAGCTCGTCAACCTGATCGTGTTCCAGGCGATCCGCGAGCGCGTGTCCGACATCCACATCGAGCCGTACGAGCAGAAGGTGCGCGTGCGCTATCGCCTCGACGGCATCCTGCGCGATACCGTCTCGCCGCCCAAGAACCTGCAGAACGCGCTGGTCTCGCGCATCAAGATCATGGCCGGGCTCGACATCGCCGAGCGGCGCAAGCCGCAGGACGGCAAGTTCCAGGTGAAGGCGGAGGGCCGGCACATCGACTTCCGCGTGTCGGTGCTGCCCGTGGTGCACGGCGAGAAGGTGGTGATGCGCGTGCTCGACGGCGCCAACCTCTCGCTGCGCCTCGACGCGCTCGGGTTCGAGGAGAAGGCGCTCGCCGACTACCGCAAGTGCATCAACCAGCCGTACGGCATGATCCTGGTCACCGGGCCCACCGGCTCCGGCAAGTCGACCACGCTGTACTCCGCAGTGCGCGAGATCGCGACCGCCGAGAACAACCTGGTCACGGTCGAGGATCCGGTCGAGTACCAGCTCGACGGCATCAACCAGGTGCCGGTGAATCCCAAGCGCGGCGTCACGTTCGCGACCGCGCTGCGCTCGATCTTGCGCCAGGACCCGGACATCATCCTGATCGGCGAGATCCGCGACGGCGAGACGCTCGAGATCGCGGTCAAGGCCGCGCTCACCGGCCACCTCGTGCTGTCGACTCTGCACACCAACGACGCCGCGTCCGCGATCACGCGCATGACCGACATGGGGCTCGACCCGTTCCTGGTGTCGTGCTCGTGCCTGATGGTGGCGGCGCAGCGCCTGTGCCGCTCCCTCTGCCAGAACTGCCGCAAGCCGGTCGAGGTGCCGAAGAGCCGGCTGCTCAGCCTGGGCTTCCTCGAGCAGGACTTCCAGCAGCCGTTCACGCTCTACCAGGCCACTGGCTGCGCCCACTGCAACCAAGGCTATCGCGGGCGCTTCGCGATCCTCGAGTCGCTGCTCATCACCGACAGCGTCAAGCGCATGATCGTGGAATCGAAGGCCGTGCTCGACATCAAGGCGCGCGCCATCGTCGAGGGCATGCTGACCCTGCGCCGCACGGCAATCCTGAACGCCATCCGCGGCAAGACGTCCCTCGAGGAGGTGCTGCGCGTCACGCTTGCTGACTGACCCCGACTCGAAATTGCGATCTAGCACAGGATGTTTCGCAGGAATTACGAGCCATGCCTAACTTCAAGTACTCAGCCAAGAGCAACGAGGGCAAGACGATCAACGGCACGATGGAGGCGTCGAGCCCCTCGGAAGTCGTTGGCGAGCTGCGCAAGAAGAACCTCACGATCCTCAACATCCGTGAGGTCAACGACGCGATCGGCAGCGGCCGCAAGCTGTTCCAGCTCGGCAAGGCCAAGCCCGGCAAGCCGCGCGGCGACGAGCTGTGCGTGTTCACGCGCCAGCTGGCGACCATGATCGGCGCCGGCATCACGCTGCTCGACTCGCTCGAGGTGCTCTCCGAGCAAGCCGAGCAGCCGCGCTTCTCGGCCACGCTGCGCGTCGTCACCGCCGACATCCGCAGCGGCATCGATCTGTCCAAGGCGCTCGCCAAGCACCCGAAGTCGTTTCCGTCCTTGTACGTGAACATGGTGCGCGCCGGCGAGGTGTCGGGCCAGCTCGACGAGATCCTGGTCCGCATCGCCGACTACCTCGAGGCGGCCAGCCGCCTGCGCCGCGAGATCAAGTCGGCCATGGCCTACCCGATCGTGTCGTTGGTGCTGGTGCTGGGCATCACGATCTTCCTGCTGGGCGGCATCGTGCCCAAGTTCAAGCCGATCTTCGAGTCGCTGCCCAACGTGAAGATGCCGAAGCTGACGCAGATCGTGCTCAACATGTCCTCGTGGATGGAGACCAACTGGTACATGGTCATCGTCGGCGTGGTCGGCACCGTGCTGCTGCTCGGCATCCTGAAGCGCACCAAGCGCGGCAGCTACGTGGTCGACTACAGCTTGCTCAAGATGCCGATCTTCGGCCCGCTGTTCCGCAAGGTGGCGCTGTCGCGCTTCAGCCGCACGTTCTCGACGCTGCTGAAGAGCGGCGTGCCGATCCTGGGCTCGCTCGAGATCGTTGCCGACACCGCTGGCAACCAGGTGATCGGCGACGCATTGCTCAAGGCGCGCGAGAGCGTGCGCAACGGCAACACGCTGTCCGATCCGCTCGCCGACAGCCCGCTGTTCCCGCCGATGGTGACGCGCATGATCGGCATCGGCGAGCGCTCCGGCTCGCTCGAGCAGCTGCTGGAGAAGATCAGCATGTTCTACGACGAGCAGGTGACCGCGCAGGTGAAGGGCTTGACCTCGCTGATCGAGCCGCTGTTGATCGGCGTCATGGGCTTCTTCGTCGGCGGCATCGTGCTGGCGGTGTTCCTGCCGATCTTCGAGATCCAGAAGAGCCTCGCCGGCGGCGGTTGATGCCGAGCGCCCCGCGCTGCCGGTCGCTTGCCGGCCGGCAACGCGGGGCGGCGCAGCCGCGCACCGCAACACAGTACAATCATGCTCGACGTCGCCCGACAACCACTCGTTGCCAATCGCCAGCGCGGCCGTGCCGGACTGTATTCCGGCGCGGCCTTGCTCATTGGCTGTCTGCTCTACGGCGGGTTCGTCTACAAACCGCTCCCGGCTGCCGGCCAGCTGATCTCGTCGGCGCTCATGCTGTGCCGGCTGGGCGCCTTCGACAAGGCCAAGCCGGACCTGATGCAGGCGCTCGCGAGCGCGCCGGACAGCGTCGATGCCAGGCTACTGCTCGCGCACGTCGAGCAGAACCTCGGCCGGCCGAGCTTCGCTGCGGCCCTGTACCACGACTGCCTGCCACAGCTCACCACGGACGAGCAGAAAAAAGACGTCCTGCTGCGTCTCGCGCTCAACTGTCTCAAGTCCGGCCGCTACTGGTCGGCGCGCCACTGGTCACGGCAGCTCAGTTCTCAGTTTGGCGCGGACGTTCGCACGTATCTCATTGACGGCTTAAGTAGTTATGGCATGGGCGACGATAGAGACTATCGAGACGGCGTCGCTCGAGCCTACCAGCTGGACCCAACCAATCCGGCGCTGCGATGGAACGTGCAGGGGCTCTTGCCGGACAGTGAGAGCGGCGTGGTCTACAGGGGAGCAGTCATCTCGATGGTCGAGTCTCTGAGGACTGATTGGCCCTAAGCGGGCGAGGAAGAGGGATTCAAGCGACCGAATCACATTCGGTGCGGGGCTCAAGGGTAAGGAGCATTTTTCAATGGGACGTAACAAGGGTTTCACGCTGATCGAGCTCATGATCGTCGTGGCGATCATTGCGATCATTGCGTCGATTGCCATTCCGAACTTGCTGTCCGCGCGTCTGTCCGCGAACGAGTCGGCCGCGATTGCGACACTGCGCAACGTGATCTCGGCTCAATCGCAGTTCCAGACCCAGTCGGCAGTCGACACGGACGGCGATGGCATCGGTGAGTATGGCTGGTTCACGGAGATGGCTGGCACCGCGGACTTGCGCGGCGCGCCCGCCGGCACGCGCCTGGTGCCGCCGGTCCTGTCGGCCGCTCTGGGCACGCTGCAGGCGGACGGTGTGTCGATCAACCGCAGCGGCTACTTCTTCCAGATGTTCCTGCCGGACGTCAACGGTGTTGGCGTGCCGGAGAGCAACCTGGCGGGCCCCGACGCGAACGTCTGCGAGACGGCGTGGGTGTGCTACGGGTGGCCGGCTGACCGCAACACCACCGGCAACCGCGCCTTCGTCGTGAACCAGACCGGCGACGTGCTGCAGACCAACACGCAGACCACTCAGTACGACGGCACGACCGTGCGCCCGCTGTACACGGCGGCGTTCGATCCCGCCTTCGGTGGTGGTGCTGACCTGCGTGGTCCGCTCGCCGTCGGCATCCCGGGTGTCGACAACAACACCTGGACGGTCGTGAACTGAGCGAGTCCACACGCTCGAGACGCGCGCTGGGGAGCGGGTCTCGAGCACAGTCGAATCTGGAGGCCTGCCGGGACACGGTTGTCCGGCAGGCCTTCCCCAGGCCAACGCAGTGGCTCGCAGGGGATCTGGCCGGGATTGGGAGGGCCATGTGATGTCGCGCAAGAAGACTCGAGGCTTCACCTTGATCGAGCTGATGGTGGTGGTGGCCGTCATCTCGGTCATCGCTTCCATTGCACTGCCGAACCTGCTCGCTTCGCGCATCACCGCGAACGAGAGCTCGGCGATCGCGACCATGCGCTCGGTCATCACCGCCAACGCGCAGTTCCGCAGCCAGGTGGCGATCGATCGCAATCAGAACGGCAACGGCGAGTACGCCTTCATGGCCGAGATGGCGGGGGTGGTGAACAAGCGCGACACCCTCACGCCGAATCAGCCGCCGACGCTGCCGCGCAAGCTCGGCATCGTCAACCAGGGCGTGGTCAACTCGGCCGGCTACTTCTTCGAGCTGTACCTGCCGGGCCCCAACGGCGTCCCGGTTCCCGAGGCGCCGAGCGGTGGCGAGGCCAATCCCGGCGACGTGGCCGACGATCTGGCCGAGGCGCACTGGGTCCTGTATGCGTGGCCGGTCGACTACAACGGCACCGGCCGGCGCGTGTTCGCGACCAGCGCCGCGGGCGACATCATCGCCACGCCCAACACCAACCAGCGCTACAACGGTCTCGCCAAGCGGCCGACGGGTGATGCGGCGGCGCCGATCGCTTCCCAGAACGACATCACCGCGGGCCTCGTGCACCAGGGGCAGGCGAGCGTCGACGGCGAGAACTGGACGTCGGTGAACTGAGCCAGCGGTTCAATTGCCGAGCGACCCGAGCTTCGCCAGCCGGTCGACCAGCTGCGAGCGTACCTTGGCCTCGGGCGGCAACAGCTCGAGCGCGCGCGTCAGGTACGCTCTTGCCGCTTCGTAGTGCCGCAGCTGCTCGTGGCACTGTGCCAGGCGATCCAGCGCCTGGATGCTCGCGTCATCCAATCGCAGCACGCGCTCCAGCAGGGCGATGGCCGCCTCGGTCCGGCTCTGTGCCATGGCAATCACGGCGAGGTTGAACCACGCGGTCTTCATGTCCGGCCGCCGCTGCAAGAGCTGCTTCAGGTTCTGCTCGGCGGCCGCCAGCTGACCCAGGTTGATCTGGCAGGCGGCCAGCCCATCGCGCGCGACGATGTCGTCCGGTGCCTCGCCCAGCAGGGTCTCGAACAGGCGCGCGGCCGCCGCGGTGTCGCCCTGAAGCTGCAGGCGCCGCGCCTCGAGCAAGCGCGGGAAGATCTCCTTCATGCCGCGCTTGGGATCCAGGCCCTGGCGTGGATCGAGCTCCTGCCCGGCGCCGCCGCGCCCGGCGCCGACGTAGCCCAGCGCCTCGAGCGCCTGGCGGTCGGCATCGCTCACCGCCACCGATCCAGCCAGATGCCGCGGGATCCGCCGCTTGAGCTCGGCGAGCTGTGCGCGCAGCGCTTGCATCCGGGCCGGGTCGCCGAGCGGCGAGGTCTCCCCGGGATCGACGGCGAGATCGTACAGCTCGGGCTGCGGCGCCTCGATCAGCTTGGTGTGCGCGGTGCGCAGCCCCTCGACGCCGCTCCAGCCCATGCTGATGCGGGTGAGGTAGCTCTCGAGGTACACCGCCCGCTCCGCGACCGGCTCGCCGCGCTCGATCAGGCGCGCCAGATCACGGCCCGTGCCTGGCTTGCTCGCGCCGATGCCGATCAGGCCGATCACGGTCGGCATCACGTCGGTGAGATCGACCAGCGCGTCGCACACGGCGCCGCTCGGGATGCGCGGCCCGCGCAGCAGCAGCGGGACGTGCTGGGTCGCATCGTAGACGAAGAACCCGTGCGTCGCCTCGCCGTGCTCGCCCAGCGACTCGCCGTGGTCGGCGGTCACCGCGACCACGGTATGCTCGCTCTGCCCTGCCTGGTCCAGCGCCGCGAGCACGCGCTCGAGCTGCGTGTCGACGTAGGCGATCTCGCCGTCATAGGGTCGGTCCTTGAAGCGTGCGGCCTGCGGCTCGGGCGGCTCGTACGGATCGTGTGCGTCGAAGAAGTGCAGCCAGAAGAAGAACGGCCGGTCCGGCGGTCGTGCCGCGAGCAGGCGGATCGCCGCATCGGCAACGTCGACCGCGCGCTTGGCGCGGTAGCTCCCCGAGACGCGCCCGGGCGGACACAGATCGTCGTAGCTGTCGAAGCCCTGGTCCAGCCCGAACGCCTTCGCCAGCACCACGGCACCCACCACGGCGGCCGTGTGGTAGCCGTGGTCGTGCAGGAACTCGGCGAACGTCTCGACGTCGCCCGCCAGGCATCCCGCGCCGTTGTCGCGCAGGCCATGCGCGAACGGCGGCAGCCCGGTGAGCAGGCTCGCGTGCGAGACCAGCGTGATCGGCGCGGGCGAGAACGCGTTCGCGAAGCGCACCCCCTGGCTGGCGAGGTGGTCGAGCGCCGGGGTGAGGGCGCCCTGGTAGCCATAGCAGCCGAGATGATCGGCGCGGGTGGTGTCGAGCGTGACGAGCAGCACGTTGGCTGCTCGCTCTGCCGCGGGCGCATCGCCGGAGCGCCCGCACGCTGCGGCCGTGAGCGAGAGCAGGGCGGCGGCCGCCGCACGCCGGATCACGTCGTGCACGCAGATGGCCGGCGTCATTTGCCAAGCTTCTCCAGCAGCCCACGCACCAGGCCGATGAGCGACTGCATCTGCCGTTCCTGCTCCGGTACGCCGCGCGAACAATCGAGCGCGAGCTCGAGCTCGTGCAGGCCCTTCTCCAGCAACAGCCGCCGCTTGCCGAGGTCGGCGGTCTCGAGCTCGCCGTTCCGGCTGTACAGGACGCCGAGGAAATAGTGCGGGCGCGGGTCCCGGGCGTAGGTTTCGATCGCCCTGAGCAAGCTCAGCTCGTACTTGTCCACCTGGCCGAGGTAGTAGTAGCACGTGGCGAGGTTGATCCGGCTGTCGAGCAGATCGGGCAGCTCGGCGAGCGCCTTCTCCAGCAGCTCGACCGCATGCTCGGCGTGACGCTTCATCGCCGCCTCGTCTTGCAGGCCGCGGCTCGCTTCCGCGAGCTGCGCGTAGGCGCCGCCCAGCATCTCGAGCGCCTGTGCCTTGAGCCGGCAGTACTTCTCGTACTCGGTGAACTGCGCGGTCGCCTGCGTCAGCAGCCGCACCGCCTCCGTGAGCTGCCGCTTGATCTCGTCCTGCATCTGCTGGCGCTCCGCGTCCGGGATGCGCGCGCCGCCGAGCGCGAGCTGCTGGCGCAGCCCGTCGGCGATTCGCAAGCCGACCGCGGCCGTGGCGGCGAGCTCGCGTGCCGCCTCGCGCTGATCGAGCGCGGCCAGGTGCTCGCGCGGGTTCATGCCGCGGTCCTGGCGATCGATCGGATGGTTGACGCTGGCGCCGTAGCCGAGCGCCTTCATCTGCGCTGCAGCCGCGGGCGGCAAGGAAGCGGCCGGCGCGGTGATCTGCGGTCCGGTGCTGCGCAGCTGCTCCAGCTCGGCGCCGAGCGCGCTGGTGACCGCCGGCTCCTCTCGCGCGCGGTTGGTGAGCTCGCCGGGATCCGCGTGCAGGTCGTACAGCTCGGTCTCCGGCGCATCGACCAGCTTGTACTTGCTCTTCACCAATCCCTCGAGGTAGCTCCAGCCCATGTTGTAGTGCGGATGGTAGGTCTCGAGGTACGCGGGCGGATCGTCCGCCTCGTCCTTGCTGGCGCCGCGCAGCCGCGGCCACAGGCTCACGCCTTGCATCGCCGCCGGGATCGCCACGCCCACGCGCTCGAGGATCGTCGGCGCGAGGTCGACGGTGCGCGCGAAACCCGGCACCACGGTGCCGGCGGCGAGCGAAGGATCGGCGATGATCAGCGGCACGCGCGTGGTGGCGTCGTGGATCAGCATGCCGTGCGTGGTCTCGCCATGCTCGCCCATGCCCTCGCCGTGATCGGCGACCACGATCACCAGCACGTCGTTGCGGCCGTTCTGCTTGAGCGCGGCGAGCACCCGGCCCACCTGCGCGTCGGCGAACGCGATCTCGGCGTCGTACGGATCCGGGTTCTCGTCCTTGAACGGCGCGGGCGCCTCCCACGGGCGATGCGGATCGAACAGGTGCAGCCAGGTGAAGAAGTGGTCGGCGGGGGCGAGCTTCAGCAGCCAGGCGAGCGCCGCGTCGGTCGTCAGGTTGCCGGGGCGCTCGGCCATGCCAGCCAGCCGATTGATGCTGTTCACCACGTGATCGTCGTACTCGTCGAAGTCACGGTTCAGCTCGAACTTGCCGTCCAGCACGACCGCCGACACGAACGCGCCGGTGCGGTAGCCGGCGCGCTTCAGGAACGTCGCGATCGTCGGCACCTGCGGCGGCAGCTTGAACAGAGCATTGTCATGGCCCTGGTGCACGAACGGATACACGCCGGTCAGCATGGTCGCGTGCGCCGGAAAGGTGAGCGGCGCACAGGTGTAGCAGTTCGCGAAGCGCGCGCCCTGGGCCGCGAGGCGATCGATGTTGGGTGTGCGCGCCTGCTTGCGGCCATAGCAGCCGAGCCGGTCTTGCCGCGTCGTGTCGAGCGTGATCAGCAGCACGTCGGGTGGACTGGTCGGCTTCGCGCCGCACGCCGAGAGTTGAAGCGAGACGACGAGCAGCACCGGCCGGAAGGTGTGGTTCATGTGCGGGAGCGCGCGGTCCGAAGCAGAAACCGCGAGCCAGGAGCGCAGCGCCGGCGACGACGCGGACGTTCCCGGTTCTGGGTTCTTCAATCCACAGGTATCGGCGCTAGTCTATCGCCTTCCCACGCGAATTGGCAGCCGTCTTCCGGAAAGGCCCGCGATGTCCTGGCTCGATTGGGTCGTCGTCGCGCTGTACCTCGGCGCGGTGTTCGCGATCGGCTTCATCAAGGGGCGGCGCGCGCGCGAGCTCGATGACTACTTCCTCGCCAAGCGCTCGATGCGCTGGTGGGCGGTCGGCCTGTCGGTGATGGCGACGCATGCGAGCGCGATCACCCTGATCGGCGGCACCGGTCAAGGTTGTGCCCACGGCATGGGCTTCATCCAGATGTACCTCGGCTTGCCGCTGGCGATGGTGATCCTGTGCGCGACCCTGGTGCCGTTCTTCCATCGCGCCCGCATCTACACGGCGTACGAGTACCTCGAGCGCCGCTTCGGCGCGCAGACGCGCATGCTCACCAGCGCGGTGTTCCTCTTGTCGCGGGCGCTGGCCGACAGCATCGTCATGTACACGCCGGCGGTGGTGCTGTCGGCGCTGCTCGGCTTCGACGAGCGCATCATGATCGTGCTCACCGGCGTGTCGTGCATCATCTACACCGTGCTCGGCGGCATGCGCGCCGTGATGTGGACCGAGGTGTTCCAGATGATCCTCATCTTCATCGGCGTGATCGGCTGCCTGGTCGCGGTCACGGCGTCGCTGCCGAGCGGCGTCTCGTTCGCCCAGGCGCTGCAGCTCGCGGGCGCTGCGCGCAAGCTCGAGGTGGTGAGCTTCTCGCTCGACCCGTCCCGCTACACGATCTGGACCGGCCTGTTCGGCGGGCTGTTCCTGATGCTGTCGTACTTCGGCTGCGACCAGAGCCAGGTGCAGCGCTACCTCACTGCGCGCTCGGTCGGCGAGGCGCGCCGCTCGCTCCTGTTCAATGCGTTCGCCAAGCTGCCGATGCAGTTCCTGATCTTCGGCACCGGTGCGCTGCTGTACGTGTTCTTCGTGTTCGAGCAGCCGCCGGTCAACTTCGATCGCGCCGCGGTCGCGAGCACGCACGCGAGCGCGCGCGGCGCCGAGCTCGATCTCGCCGAGCAGCAGTTTCGCGCCGCGCACGATGCGCGCCGCTCGGCGGCGCGCCGGCTCATCGCCACCGACGACCCCACGGCGCTCGCCGAGTTCCGGCACGCCGACGCGGAGGTGCAATCGAAGCGGCAGAGCGCCCAGGCGATCATCGACGCGGTCGCGCTCGCGCCGCGCGACGACGTGAACTACGTGTTCCCGTTCTTCGTCATCCGCTACCTGCCGATGGGCTTGCTCGGACTGCTGCTGGTCGCGATCCTGGCGGCGGCGATGTCGACGGTCGAGTCGGAGCTGAACTCGCTGTCGACCGCGACCATCGTCGACTTCTACCGGCGGCTCCGCCCGGACCGGACCGAGCGCCACTACGTGGTGGCATCGAAGCTCAGCACCGCCGCCTGGGGCATGTTCGCGACGGTCATGGCGATGAACCTCGGCCACCTGGGATCGGCGATCGAGACCGTGAACCGGATCGGCTCGTTCTTCTACGGGCCGATCCTGGGTGTGTTCGTGCTCGCGCTGCGCGCGCGCCGCGTGCACGACGGTGCTGCGGCGCTCGGCCTGCTCGGCGGCATCGGCGCGGTGGTGCTCACCGCCACGCAGCAGCGCGTGGCGATCTCGTTCCTGTACTACAACTTGATCGGCTGCGCGACCACGGTGCTGGTCGCGCTCGCGATCAGCGCCGTGTGGAGGCTGCGCCCGCGTCCGGCGTGAACCCGGTCACTTGAGCCCATCGGCCAGGCTCTTCGCCTTGGCGCGCACCACGTCCGGAACCGACTTCGGGTCGCGCGCCGCGACCTCCTCGAGGTAGGCGATCGCGTCCTTGTTCAGGATCTTCGCGATCGCGTCGAGCGCCTCGGTCTGCGCCAGCGGCGAATCGTTGTCGACGATGCGCTTGAGCGCGGCCTGGGCGCCGGGCGTCTTGTAGGCGGCCAGCAGCCGGATCGCCGCGGTCTGGATGCGCGGGCCGAACTGGCGATCCTCGGCGAGATGACAGATTGCTTCCTCGAGCTGCGGATCGGTGTGGTCGCGCAGCACATCGAGCAGCTCGACCCGCAGCTCGACGTTGGTCTCGCCGGCCTTGCCGAGCATGTCGCGGATGTCGATCATGGCTGCGTCGGCGTCGAAGCTGAGCGCCTGGCGCGCGGCGAGCTTGCGCAGCGGCGCCGAGGCCGCGGCATCCAGCATCACCTTGCGCGCCGCCTGGAAGCAGCCCTTCACGTCCAGCGCCGCGAAGCGATTCAAGAGCTCGCCCAAGAGATAGCGGCGCACTTCCTCGCTGCGGTTGGCGCGCAGCTCCTCGGGCAGCAGCACGAGCGCTTGCGGGCCGCGCGCGACGAACGCGTCCTCGACCGCGTGGAAGCGCTGCTTCATGCTCTCCATCTCGATGCCGTTCAGCTGCGCCGAGCGCATCTCCTCGAACAGCTGCAGCAGCTGGCGCAGGTGCGCCTCGGCGGTCGGCGGGATCTGCGAATCGTCGCTGGGTTCTCTCATGGCCTCGCCCTGCACCAGGCCTTGCTTGCGCAGCTGATCGTGCAAGCGACCGAGGTCCTCGATGGTCGACTTCAACCGCAGCACGAGGTCGCTCTGGCGCTGGAACGACCCGGACAGCGAGTCCTTGATCTGCTCGAGCCGGTCCACGCTCGTCTGCGTGGTGCGCTGGGATTCGATCTGCACGCCGATCACGGTGCCCAGGGTGAGGACCTGGATCACGATCAGCACGTAGGCGAGGGAGTTCTTCATTGCCGACGGCACCTCAAGAGAGAAAGTCCGGCCGCGAGCGCGGGCGGCGAGCGTCACGAATCGCTCACTTTCGCTCGCGAGCGCTCACCTCGTGGCCAGAGGCTTGGCAGCATGGCGAGAGTGGGATCCTTAAATCGATCCCCACGAGCCAGTTAGGGCAGCATTGCCAGGCGCAGTCGGCACCGTACTTGCTGTCCCACGAGGCAGCGGTCGCGGAACTACCGCAAAAGACGGCTCATTCCGCTCGCGCGCGAAAGCTGCCTTTGACAGGTTTCCGTGATCAAGGCTAAGATCCGCGTTTCTTCGAAGCACGTGGAAAAAGTTGCTCCTCAGCCGGTCTGGCCGCGGGTCACCAGGACGCGCGCCGTGGCTAAAGGCTCGGGAGCCCGGCCGGCGGTGGGTCGGCGAACCGCACCGATCCGACCGCCAGTGACGGAAGCGATCGACCGAGCAGCCGAAAGCGTTGGTGCCCCGGGACGCGTGGCTGCGCACACCAAAAGAAAGCGCCCAGAAGCGATGCGATCTCACCCCCGCTGTGCGTCGATCCTGTTGCGAGCGATCGTGAACCCGTGCCTGCTCGTCCTGGTCGCAAGCGCGCTGCTGGCTTGCAGCGGCGGCGGCGGCGGCGGCGGTGCGTTCACGGTGGTCGGCTCGTCGTTCGGCTACGATCCGATCACCGGCAAGTTCACGGGCACCGGCACCAACGGCGAGTCGCCGCGCATGCCCAAGAACTCGAGCCTGCTGTTCCGGTTCGCCTCGTCGATCGATCCCGATTCGGTGAGCTCCGAGACGGTCGTGGTGCAGGCCTTCGATCCGGACACCGGCAACTTCGGCAAGTTCGCGGCAGTGACGTACGACGTGCGCGGCGCCGACCTCATCGTCAGCCCGCTGATCACGTTCACCGAAGACAACGTGAGCTTCGGCTTCGAGGACAACCAGGACTACCAGATCGTGTTCGAGGGGCTACCGGGTCCCACCGTGCGCTCGCGCAGCGGCAAGGCGCTCGAGACGCCGCTCAGCTATCGGTTCTTCACCACCGATCAGGTGTTCGACAACTTCCCCGGTGCGCCGCGCGCCGAGATTCACCTCATCGATCAGGACACCGAGAAGGAGATCGGCACCACCAACGTGCCGATCGCGCCGCCGCCGCTGGTGGTGATCGATTTCTCCGAGCCAGTGTTCCCGCCCTCGGCGGTCAACGGCAACACCGGCACCAGCAACACGATCCGCGTCGAGCTCGACCTCGACGGCAACGAGAGCACGGCGAGCGACCGCGTGACGATCCCAGGCCTGTTCACGCTGACCGAGACCGATTCGTCGGCGCAGGTGACGTTCCGATCATCGCTGCGCACGATCCCGACCGCGCCCAGCGGCTGCCTCTACGTGATCACCGTCGACGGTCTGGTCGCAGACCTGACCGGCAACACGCTGGTCGAGGAGACCGGCGATCCCGACGCGAAGACCGTGCTCACCTTCACCACCGTGCCGGGCGATTCGTCTGGCAAGGTGGATCCGCTGGTGGAGGAGTTCGACAAGACCACCTTCGAGAATCAGACCCTGAGCTCGGCGGCGTGGGGCACGCGCTTCCCGGGCTTCCTGAGCTTCGGCATCGGCGGTGGCAGCGGCGCGGACGAGGCGTTCGATCCCGAGGACGCGGCATTCGTGGAGCGCTGGGATGGCGCGCCGGATCGGCCGGAGATCGATGTCGACACGCCGAACAAGCGCGTGACGATGAACACCGACAGCGGGCTCGCGGCGCGCGTGTTCCAGTTCACGTCGATTCGCGTGCCGGCTGGCTGGGTGGTTGCCGCGAACGGCAGCCATCCGCTGCTGGTGCGGGCGACGGCCAACGTCAAGGTGCTCGGCACGATCACGGTGCCCGGCAAGGCGGCCGAGGTGTTCCCCGAGAACCGCGTGCATCCAGGCGCGGCCGGCGCGGCCTTCCTGGGCGGCGAAGCGGGCGGCGCAGGGGCCTCGGTCACCGACGGGATCAACCTGAACGTGCCGCTGTTCGTCACGCCGCCACCCTCGGGCTTCGCCGACCCGCCGAGCGGCACCACGACGTTCGGCCTCAGCGGCCGCTCGACCTTGATCGATACCGACCCGCTCGGCGGTGACGGCTACGAGCTGCAGGACCTGAGCCGCGACTTCAGCCTGATCGCGAACCTCACCAACCTGTGGGTGCAGCCCAACGTGCCGTCGGACGACGACCGCTACGTGCGCTGGCATCCGACGTTCAAGATCAAGCTGCTCAAGGACAGTCACACGATCCGGGTGGTGGACGACCCGGCCGACCCGGATTACTTCGGCCGCCTGACCGATCCGTCGAACAACCCGTGGCTCGGGCCGGACTTCCAGCCGGCGCCGATCGCCGAGACCGGCGACCCGTACCTGATCGGCGATCTCGTCGGCCATGGCGGCACCGCGAACGGCACCTATGGCGGCGGCAAGCCGTCGCGCGCGCAGACCGTCACGCAGACCTTCCTCACGCTCGCGCGTTGCGGCGGCGGTGGCGGTGGCGGCAGCCAGCGCGCCGGCGAGAACGGTCAGGACGACACGACGCTTCCCTACGATCCGGACGCGCCGTACGGCGGCGAAGGCACGCTCGGCGGCGCCGGCGGTGCGGCCGCCACCATCGGCACCGTCGACGCGGTGCCGAACAACACCACGCTGATCGACAACGGCGCGTTCACCGGTCTCACGCTCACCGACTACGTGGTCAACCCGGATACCAACCAGTCGCTCTTGTTCGAGGTCGCGAGCAACGACGCGAACTCGCTCGTGATCCGCGAGGTGGTCGACCTCGATGGCAACAAGATCAATCTCGCCGATGTCCCCGGGCTCGGTCCGGGTTCGAGCTATCGCCTCTCGCCGCCATGGTCGAAGGGCGGTGCGGGCGGATCCGGCAGCAGCGTGCACTGCGCCGGCAGCACCAAGACCTCGGCGCCTTACAGCCTGCCCGACTGGGCGCCAGGCGCGGGCGGCGGCGGCGGCGGCGGCGTGCTGCATCTCGAGTGCGGCGGCAACCTGAGCGTGACCGCGGTCGGCCGGCTGCTCGCGGAGGGCGGTGCCGGCGGCTACACCACCGGCAACCCGGCGACCAGCGCCTCGGGCGGCGGCGGCGGCGGCGGCGGCACGATCCTCATCCAGGTGGGTGGCACCGTGCGCATCACCACGGGCGGCCTGATCAGCGCTGCCGGCGGCGCCGGCAAGCAAGAGGGACAGGCTGTGGGCGGCGGCCAGGGCGGCGGCGGCCGCCTGCGCTTCGAGAATGGCACCGGCGACATGTCGCCGTCCGCGTTCAGCGGTGTGACGGACCCGCCGATCGGCGGGTCGGACCTGGGCAAGTTCTTCGGCGGCACCGAGTCGCTGGCGCAGTCCCTGTACCTCGCCACCGGCGTGCTGGTGCCGATCTACACCGGCATCCGCATCGAGTACACCTACCAGGTGGAGGGCAACCCGGACACCCAGAAGGGCGCCTACGAGCTCGACGAGAACGGCGTGGTCGTGAGCGCCGGGTTCAATCCGCCGCCGTTCACGATCGCCGTCTCCGGCGTCGCCGGGGATCCGAAGACCGGACTGCCGCCGACCCCGGATCCCAACCCGCTGTTCTTCGATCCAGCGAAGGCGCCATCGGGTCCCGAGGATGGCGTGGTGAAGGACCTGAACGAGCTGCGGTACGTTCGGTTCCGCATGGTGATCCCGCGCAGGTGATCGGCGCGAAGACGGTCACCAACATCCGGGCGGACCGGGTCGCGTTCTTGCTGCAGCAGGCCAAGCCCGACGCGTGATGCGCAGGGCGCTGATGCCCTGCCCTCGTTCTCGTGGCGAGCGCGCGCACCCAGCGCCGCTCTCGCCTCGCGTTCGTCGCATCTCGCCACGCGCGATCGCCGCGGTTACAATCGGCCGCCCCTCCACGAGCACCGAGCCCAGATCGAGAGGTCGTCATGATGTCGACGGTCCGCTGCGTCCCAACCATGCTGCTCGCGGTGCTGGCGCTCGCGCGAATCGCGCTGGCAGGCGGCTCGATCTCCAACGGCGAATACGCGGTCCTGGTCAACGACGATGGCGTCCTGATCGGCGCACCGTTCCAGGGGCTGGTCACCGTCGACGCGCTGCCAGTCACGCTTGCCGGCCGCTTCGCCGAGTGGTACGGGCTGTCGTTCGACGATGCGAGCGGCCACTTCGAGGCCGTTGGCTCGGGCAACGCGATCGACTGGTCGGGGCGAGCACCGGTGGAGCGCGTCTCGTTCCGCAGCGGCAGCAATGCCGCCGTGGCGGTGACGCGGGTGGGCAACCTCGAGATCGAGACCAGCTACACGTTCGACGCGACCGGGCCGTACCTGATCGCCTCGGTCACGTTCGTGAATCTCGGCGCCTCCTATCTCACCAACTTCTTCTACTCGCGCGAATGGTTCCAGCGCGGCCAGGTCGGCTGGAGCTTCCCGTACGACTATGTTTCCGGGCGGCAGGTGCCGAGCGAGATCTGCCGGCGACTGTGGATGCTCGATGACATTGCGCCGGGCGAGTCAGTGGGTGTCGGACTGTCTTACCAGCCGGACGATCCGGGCACGTCGCACGCAGTCGATGTGCCGCTCGAGCTCTGGCAGAATGCCGACTGGCCCACCGGCTTGCCGATCGGCAGCACCAATGGCATTTCCTGGGGAGATTACGACGGCGACGGCTGGATCGACATGTTCGCATGCCAGTCGGCGAATCTGTGGCGCAACATCGGCGGCACCACCTGGGTGAAGGCAGCCGATCTGGACAGCATCCTGCCCAATGCGTCGTACCGCTATGGATCGTCGTTCGGCGACTACAACAACGACGGCCTCGCCGACATCGGCACCGAGCCGCGCAATTCCGGCGGCGACTCGTGCTTCCACTTGCTCGAGAACCTGGGTGGTGGTC
>JAXMBY010000087.1:0-19301 GCA_046349655.1 Planctomycetota bacterium | reverse complement strand
GTTCCACTCCGTTCGTGGGGAGGGTGGCCGCATTACCTCTACGGCGCGGTCATCGGCGAGGGCTTGATCGGCGCGGCGCTGTTCGAGGAGATCGGCTGGCGCGGGTTCGCCCTGCCTCACCTCCAGCGCCGCTGCTCGGCCCTCGTCAGCAGTCTCATCATCGGTCTGGTGTGGGCGCTGTGGCACTTCCCGAACTTCGTCGCCTTCACGCCATCGATGCTGGCGGCATTCGTCCCCAAGCTCATGGCGCTGTCGCTCATCTTCACGTGGGTTTACAATTCAACCGGAGGAAGCCTGTTCGCCGTCGTGCTGCTGCACGGGGCGATCATCGCCTCGTCGAAGCTGTTCGAAGGCCCTGACGCTCAAGTCTCACTGCGACAGGACGTGATTGGCGGGCTGCTCTACGCGCTCATCGCTGCCGGGCTCGTGTGGCGATACGGGGCCGCGAACCTGTCCTGGCGCGACCGCGTCGTGGCTGGAGCCAGCGGAGGCGCGGCACCGGCCCCGAGTTCGGTTCCTGGGGTCCGCAGGTAGGTCGTCGGGTAAAGCCACTTTCAGAGAAACCACCGCGGCGTGCTCGCATTCGATGCACCGGCCTGGGCACGCGTGCGGCATCGCCGCTGGCCTCCGCATGCGGGGTGCGAGCCGTCTCGATCATGTTCCCGCCGAGTGGGAACCGTGACGAACGCGATTTTCCCCTGCGCGTTTCTCGATGACCTGTCGCTGAAGCCACCAAGACGCTGGCAGGTGGGCACCAAGACCTGCGCCGTGACGCAATCGCCAGCGGTGCGTCGACGGAACCTTCCGCTATTCAGCAACCAGGAGCAAGGTGAGTCATGAGACGCTTTACGTTGTTCGTGTTCGCGGCCTCGACGATGTCCGTTGGCATCGGATCAGCGCACGGTCAGGCGCTGCCCGCACCGATTTGTACGCGGTCGATCGAGGATCAAGCGAATCCTGGGTCGCCATGCCTGCTCGCGTCGTCAGTCCCGACGCTGGGGATGCTGTATCCGATCAGTTGTGATCTCTTTGTGGACGCTTCGACCGGCAACGTCGGGATAGGAACATGTCAACCGGTCGCGAGCTTCGACATTCGCCGGGGTACTTCGGCGCAGCCCTTGTTGGCCATCTCCGAGCACACTGGTGTCGGTGTATTCTTCCAATTTCACGATGCCGTCATTAATTTTGGGGACGGCAATCGTTACGCCTCGTTCCTCGACATGCAAGCTGACAATAGCGGCAAGTCGATTCTCGGGTTCAATTATGAGGGCTACGACAACCGAGAACCTAACAGTCTTTATTATCGCAACACCGCCATCTTCGATGGCAAACGGGATCCCATCGTGTTCGCCGAGGGTAGCTCTGGTAACGTCGGCATTGGGACGGTCACACCAAGCGAACGGCTCCAGGTCATCGGCAATATCTGTGCGACCGGCTCGATCGGCCCATGCTCGGACGCCAGGTTCAAGAAGGATATCGCGACCATCCGCGATCCCCTGAGCACTGTGACCAAGCTTCGCGGCGTCGAGTTCGCTTGGCGGCGCGACGAGTTCCCGGATCGGCAGTTCAGCAACCAGCGTCAGGTGGGTTTCGTCGCCCAGGAAGTTCGCGACGTCGTGCCCGGAGTGGTCTCCAAGGGCAGCGACGGGTTCTACTCCGTGGACTATGGCCGCCTGGTGCCGATCCTGGTCGAGGCGATGAAGGCTCAACAGGCTCAGATCGATGCATTGAGAGTGCAGGTCGCAGCGCTGAAAGAAAGGCCGTGAGCTGACCGTTTCCACTGTCTGTCGTCCTCGCATCCTCACGTGCTTGCGCCGCGCGTCAACTCGCGGCGCAGCCAGGAGCGAGCGAATTGCCAGTCGACGTTCACCGTGCGGGGCGCCACCTTCAAGACCTCGGCGACCTCTTCGATGCGGAGGCCACCGAAGTAGCGAAGGATGATGACGTCGCTGCAGCGCGGATTGAGGTGCGCCAGGCGGTCGAGCGCCTCGTCAAGTGCCAGGAGATCTGGTTTGGCGGTGCCGGTGAGGGTGGCTACATCCTCGAGCGCGAGCGTTCGCATGCCGCCGCCGCGCTTCAAGCGTTTCTCGGCCCGCGCCCAGTCGACCAGGATACGGCGGATCACCTGTGCCGCCACGGCGAGGAAGTGCGCGCGACCCTGCCAGTCCGTACGAGCCTTGGACTCGACCATGCGCAAGTAAGTCTCGTGCACGATCGCCGTGGTCTGCAATACGGAATCGCGCTGCTCGCGCCGCAGGTGCTGCTTTGCGATCGTGTGGAGGTCGTCGTAGATCAACGGCCAGAGCCGCTCGGCCGCGCCGCGATCACCGGCCTTCAGCTGCTCCAGCAGCTGCGTCACGTCACCGTCATCGATCATCGGGGCCGTCCCTCCCTCATCCACGGGTCCACGATTATCATGGCGGGAATCCGCATTGGCAAGGGCATCACATGAGCGATTCCCGTGTAGACCTGGCCCGCGAGCTATTCGCCCGCGTCATCGAGCTGAATCGTGCCGAGCGACGCGCTTTCGTCGCGCGGGAATGTGGTGGTGACGCACGGCTGCTCGCCGACGTGGAAAGCCTGTTGTTGCAGTATGAAAGGCTGGGCTCGTTCCTCGAACAACCCGCACTCGAGGAGTTTCGCGCTCATCTCGGGGAGCATCCCCGGTTCGCGCGGGGCGAGCGCGTGGCGGGCTTCGAGATCGAGTCCTTCTTGGCGCGCGGCGGGTCGGGCGAAGTGTACCGAGCGCGCCAGCTCAGTCTGGGCGGACGATCGGTCGCGCTCAAGGTCGTCGCGCCCGGACCGTTGTCGGAGAGCGATCGCAACCGCTTCATCCGCGAGGCTCGGATCGCATCGACGCTGCATCACCCGAACCTGGTGGCCGTGTACGACAGTGGCGAGGATCGCGAGCGCGACGTTCTGTTTTATGCCATGCGCATGGTCGAAGGGCCAACCCTCGCCGATGTGCTCACCCATTTCCTCAGGCACGGTCCACCGTTGGGCGCGGATCGAAGGCGCGTGGTGGAGCGATGCCACGAAGTGGCGCAGGCGCTTGCGGTGCTGCACCAGCGCGGGTTCGTGCATCGGGATGTGAAGCCGCAGAACGTCGTGCTCGAAGGCGGGGCTCTCGACAGTGTGCTGGAACGGCCCGCGGTCCTGGTGGATTTTGGTCTGGTCCGTCCCTTCGCAGCGACCACCACCCGGTCCGTGGCGTGGGCAACGCCCTCGTATGCGGCACCCGAGCAGATCATCGGCACACCGGTCGACGCGCGCGCCGATGTCTACAGCCTGGGACTCACCATGCACGACCTGCTCGCCGCGCGCCACCCGCGCGATCGGCGCCGGCCGGTGACCGAGGGAGTCGAACCGCTGTCGGCGATCGTTCCCGACATCGATCGCGATCTCGACGCAATCGTACGCCTTGCCACCGATCCCGAGAAACGCTGGCGCTACGGGGACGCAAGCGCTCTCGCTCGGGACCTCGAGCGCTGGCTGCGGCGCGAGCCGGTCGCCGCGCGCAGTCTGCGAGGTCTCGAGCGTGTGCAGCGCTGGGTGCAGCGCCACCCCACGAAGGTCCTGCGCGCCGTGCTCGCCGCCATCGTGGCGGCCTTGGCGATCGCATTGATGAGCGCCGGAGTCGTTCGCATCCCCCAGAGCTACTCGGCGAGCACCATGGCCAGGGAATCCTGGCGGCGAGGCGATCTCGCCGCCGCGCGGCAGTCCCTCGCTGCGATTCCAGCGCTGCTCGACGAGCTGCTCCTCTCGGAGCCTCTCGCCTCGCTCGCTTCGCGCTTGCGTCAGCTCGAAGGCGAGGATGCCATCGTTCAAACGCTGCGGGTACTCGAGCGCGAAGGCAGCGGAGCTGCGCGGCTCCTGGCGGCACGCCATCTCGTACGCGATGGCCTGGTTCACGATCCCGACTTGGCGCGCTTCCTTCTTTGGTCGCTCGAGCAGCGATCGGGGCTCGAGGATTCATTGGAAGTCGTGAGCCTGGTGTCGAGGGTGTTCTTCGATCGCCCTGACAGCTCTCCACCAGATGTCGTCGCCAGCGACTCCAGCCGACGTCATCTGGTCGAGCAGCTGGGCGCCGAGCCAACCCGGAGACGCTGTCTTGACATCGTCACGGCCCTTTCCGGCTGCGGCACGCACGACACGATCGCGCCGGTCCTTGACTGGGTCGAATGGCATGCGGAGCAGCTCACGCCCTGGTGCCGTGAAGCGACGCGCCTCGGCTTGCGCAGCGTCGAAGCCATCGTCCGCCGCAGTCACGCCTGCGGCTATCTCGCACGGCTCACCGATCCCATCCTCGTGCACATGCTCGAGTCGGCGTGTCGGGCAGTTGCGACTCTCGAAAGCAAGCTGGGCGATCCGAACGGCCTCCTCGCCGAGCCGCTGGCGGATCTCTTTCGCGCTGCTGCGTTCGTCAGTCGAGCCAGCGGTCGCCAACCAGCGCTTGTGACGTTCCCGAGCCATCCTGGGCTCGATGGCTGCGTGCAATCCGCTCGCGCGGATCCGGTGCTGATCGATGATCTGCGCCGCGCACCGGCACGCGTGATCCATCCGAAGTTCTGGCCCGACTACGGCTTCTTGCGCCAGCTTGGCTGCTTGGTGGGATCCTACGGCGCGACCGAGCTCGAGAGCGAATTCGAGGCCAGGGTGGTCAGCCTGCTTGGCGCCGGACGGGAAGACCGCGAGACCGCGCAACGCTGCTATCGAGAGGGGATCGATCTCGCACGCGAAGAGTTTCATGGCGTGCGCAGCCCGTTCATCCCCGATCCAGCGACCCGACTCGACGCGTTCTTCGCTGCCAAGGCGGCTCCGCTCGAGATTCCGACGACTCGCAACGAGGTGAGCGACGCGGACATCTCCTGGGTCTTCAAGGCCGAGGGCATCCGCGTGGACGGCCGGAACGCCGGCGTCTCTGCATTCTGTGCATCGTTCCATCGGGCCGAGAACGATCCGAGGTATGGCTACCTGCTGCTCGAGCTGCCGGGCGTGTCGGAGGTGCGGTTCTCGTTCCGCATCCCGTCCGGAATGGACCCCCGGAAAACGACCCTCGATGCCGCCCTGCACTTGCAGCGGAACAACCGGCAGCTCCTACCGTTCCTGGGCACGGCTGAAGTCCAGATCTTCTTCGATTCCGCGTTCGTGCTGAGCCATGTCGTGACCGACAGCGACAGCTCGCCTTCGGTGAGCTTCCAGATCCTCCGGCCGCAGGAGGTGGAACCGATGGAACACGTCCTGACCGTCCGGCTCGCGATCGCGTCCAACACGACACTGCGCTTGAAGCACTTGAGCATTCGATAGGACGCGGACCCGACGACCCGACGATGTCGCCAAACGCGACCCCTTGGCCAGAGTCTGGGCTTGGTCGGTCGCCTGCCCACGTTTCGATGTCCGAGCGAATGAGCTGGTGGTGTAGGTTGTTGGGGAATGGCAGTGAGGTCGGCAGTCGCAGAGCATACAATCTTTCGATTCCCTCGAGGAGGCTCCCGCATGGTCTCCGCGCTGGTTGTCACGCTCTTGCTCGCGCCGTGGTCGCCAGGCATGTCGACACAGGACCCGGAACCGAGCGCGTCCATCGATCAGATCGTCGCGCGTTACGTGCAAGCGATTGGCGGACGTGACCAGCTGCTCGCGCACCGGTCCGTGCGACGGACGCTCTTGGTCACGTTGCCCAATGGCACCAAGGCCCGGGTGATCCAGGAACAGCAGCGACCGAACAAGTTCCGGGCCGAGATCGCCCCGCTCGGGAGCGCGACCATCTTCAACGCCTTTGACGGCGAGCACGGGTGGAGCTTGTCGCCGGTCACGACAGCGGTGGTGGAGATGGCGGCCGAGGAAGCCGCGCTGCTCGCGCGCGAGGCCGACATGGACGGCCCTCTGGTCGACTATCAGACCAAAGGGCATCAGCTCACGCTCGTCGGGCGGGGTGATCTCGACGGCCACGCGGTGGATCACTTGCGCCTCGTCCGCCACGGTGCGCAGCCGGACGAGGACGAGCACCACTACTTGGCCGCCGACACCTCCCTGCCGGTGAAGGTGATCGTGAATCAGCACGTGGGCGGGAAGGCGGTCCGCGCGACGCAGGCTTCGCCGACTATCGCGCCGTCGACGGAATCCTGATCGCGCATCACGTGCGCGAGAAGCAAGTCGCCGGCCGCGAGCTGGTGTCCGAGCTGTTGGTCGAGTCGGTGGTGTTCGGTGGCGACCTCGCGCCGGAGCACTTTCGTCTGGCAGACGCCGCCAACCCGACGCGCGCACGCATCCCGCCGCTCCGCATCGCGAACGACCGAGACGCGCGGGCGACGTACGGCGCAATGATCACGGCGCTGCGCCGGGCGCAAACGCTCTCATTCGAGTCTCGCTACTCGGCGGACCTGGGTGGTCTCGCCAGAGTCGACTGCACGTACCACATCTGGCTCAAGAAGCCAAACCAGTACCGGATGGAGGCCTTCAAGGCCGACGGTTTGTCGAGCGGCGTGCTGATCGGAGACGGCTCGATGGCGTGGATCTTCTGGCCTCACGGGCGGCCCGCGATGTCGCCCAATGAGGACCCCGCCGAGCCAAGGACCAACGTCTACATGACGAAGCCCTCGCCTCCTGGGCATCACTCGATCGGGCACGATGCGGCCCTGCTGGGCGCGGGCATGGAGCTCACCATCCTCGACCCGAGCACCTTCCATGGCTACACCGACAGCCTCCAGCCGCTCATCGACGCCATCGGCGGCGCGCGCATGGAGACCGTCGATGGCGAAGACTGCGACGTGGTCCAGGTGAGCTTCATGGATGGTCAGCGCAGCTGGGAGCTGTGGATCGCTCGGCGCGATCACTTGCCGCGCAAGCTGCGCGAGATCGTCCGCACTCAGGTCGACCTGATCGTCGAGGAGACGTGGACCCACGTGGTGGTGGGCGGCGAGATCTCGGCCGAACGGTTCCGTTGGACACCGCCCTATGGCTGGCAGGAATGGCGCCGGCCGGAGGCCGAGAATCGTCTCCTGGCCGTGGGCACGCTGGCGCCCGATTTCGAGCTCGAACTCTCCCAAGGCGGTCGGCGACGGCTGTTGGATCTGCGCGGCAAGGTCGTGATGCTGGTGTTCTGGCGAGCTGGCTGACCCCCGTGCCGACAGGAGATGGTCGATCTCCAGCGACTCCACAAAGATCACGCCGACCAAGGACTGGTCGTGCTTGGATTCAACAGCGTCGATCGCCCGGAGATCGTCGCGGACCTGCTCGACAAGTACGCGGTCAAGTACCCCTCGATCATGGACAACTCCTCTGCCGCGCAATTGGTCAGCATGAACGACTACCGAGTGGAGGCTGTCCCCACGACCTACGTGATCGACCGAGACGGCAAGATCGCCGCGGCCTGGATCGGCTACCAGCAGGACTCTCCACAGCAGAGGGCCGTGCTGAAGAAGCTCGGCATCGAGTGAGCCCGCTCGCGACAGGCGGACCGGTCGTTCGCGAGCCGACCTCCGCATCTCGAGGATGGTTCGCCCGCGCCGCGACCAAGGCCACTCTCGGCCGGCTGAGAGGCCGTCCGTCTTCAGCCGCTCCTGCGACTGCTGCACGGACTGCCGCCATCGCCGCGGCTCCTCAGCTGCCCACCACGAGTTCGAGCCCGCGCGTGAACGACACGCCGCGCGACGCACCGCCATCCAGCTCGAGGACTTGCATCAGGATGCTCGTGCCACAGAGGCTATTGTCGCAGGGGACCGCGACCGGGAGCGAGAGACCGGACGCTGGCAGCGCGAACGGGAAGACCGCGACCGGCGCCAGCAGCAGATGTCCGTCCCAGGACGTTGGCAGATCCGCCTTGAGCGCACCCACAAACAGCACCGCACGCGTGCTCGTGTGCAGCGAGTTCTCGAGCTGCAGCGCGATGCTCGCACAAAGGGATGGGCTGGCGCTGCTCGTGAACGCGGGCACGCCGCCCGTGCCAGACCAGCCGGTGCCATAGTTGCTCCACGAGGCGGCCGCGCACGAGCGGCCGCGCACGAGCGTGATCGCGTCATCGAAGAACAAACCCACGGTGGTCACGGCGACGAGGTCGCCGACGCCGTCGCCGGTGAAGTCGGCGTAGAACGGATCGCGCGCGTACGTGCCTACGCCGTAGCGGATCTGATTCTCAAAGCTGCCGTCGCCGCGATTGCGAAACAAGGAGACATCATGTGAGCCGAAGTTGCCGACCATCACGTCCAGGTGAGAATCGCCGTCCACATCGCCCACCGTGACGCCACTCGTCCCGGACAGCTCCGGGCTGTACGAGCCGAGGTAGCCCTGACCCGGAGCAAACGTGCCATCGCCACGGCCGCGCAGCATCCACATGGACTGTGGGATATCGTGACCACCGATGTTGCCCGTGACGAGATCGACGATGCCGTCGGCGGTCACGTCGACCGCCTTGACGAAGTTGCAGCCCCACCCCAGCGAATTCTGGATAGGTGGCTGGAAGCGCCCGGTGCCGTCACCCAGAAAGACCTCGGCAGTCAGATCGCCCAAGGCGAGATCGAGATGGCCGTCGCCGTTGAAGTCCGCCGCGGCGACGTCCGCCATGTAATAGGTGGCCTGCACGATGTAGGGCGGATCGAAGGTGCCATCGCCCAGGTTCTTGGCAATGAATACCCGGTTGCCGGTGCTGCCGCCGCCGCATCCCAGCCCCTCGAGCAGGATCACGTCCAGATCTCCGTCGCGATCGATGTCGAATGCGTCGATGCCGCTGTTGCCGCACGTGTGCGCTTGCCACGATACGGGTGCGTCGAACGTGCCGTTGCCGTGGTTCATTGCGGTCGAGAAATCATACGGCGGATAGTCGTCGGCCCAGAGGAGATCGAGGTGGCCGTCGCCGCTCAAGTCGCGCAGCTTCACCCACGCAAGCGGGGTCGGAATGAGCGATGGATACTGAGTCACGTTGAATCTGCCATCGCCTTGATTGCGCAAGATGGCGATGTCGCCGATCAGATACGCCGGGTCGAGCTCGGATACCACGACGTCGAGGTCACCGTCGCCATCGATGTCGCCAGCGTCGAGATCTTTGCCACCCATGTAGAGCCGGTAGCTGGGGTTGACTGGGAACTCGCCCGAACCGTCGTTCCTGTGCACGCTCACCTCGAGCGAGTCGCGGTTCGCTAGCACGATGTCAGCGTCGCCATCACCATCCATGTCATGGGCATCGATCGCCCACGGGACTTGTCCAGCGAAGTACTGACGCGCGCCGGCAAACCCGCCCGCACCGTTGCCAGGTGTCACGCTCCACACACCCCGTTCTGAGCCATGCGTGCCGACCACGTCGAGCCACCCATCACCGGTCACGTCGGCCACCTTGACGAAGTTGGCGCCACCACCCATGAGGGTGACGTCCTCGGCGGGCGTGAAGGTGCCGTCGCCGCGGTTTCGGAACAGGGCGACCCCACCGGTCGGATCGCTGGGACTGTGGTAGCCGGTGATCAGGCTCGCGTAGAACGCGTCGAGATCGCCGTCGTGATCGACATCGCCGAGGGCCACGTCGAACGTGAAGACGTAGTACCAGTAAGAGGGAACGTCGTACTCGACAGGAGGACCAAAGGTGCCCATTCCGGCGTTGAGCAGCACGTTCATCTTCTGGTGGTCGTCAGCCACAACGAGATCGGGCGCCCCATCACCATTCAGGTCGCCCGCAGCGAGCTTGTATGGGCCGGTGCCGGCGGGGAAGAACGTGGCGGCAAGAAGTCCGCCGTTGCCATCGTTCAGCAACACGGCCACTTGGGTGCCCGATCCGAGATAGTCGTAGTCCGCGACGGCGATGTCGGGCCAGCCATCCCGGTTGAAATCGGCCACAGCGACGCCGATCGGCCCCAAGCCGACCGTGTAGTTGGTCTTGGTCGGGAACGTGCCATCCCCGAGATTCTCGAACACCGATATGGTCCGGCCCTCCCAGGTCTCACCGGTGTTCGAGACCACGAGGTCGAGATCACCGTCGCGATCGAGGTCCGCGGCCCGAATGTCGAGCGACATCTTCTGCGCCGTGTAGAGGGCCGGAGGAGCGAAACTGCCGTCGCCATGGTTCTTGATCACCGAGATCCTCGGCATGCTCGACCAGTTGGCCACGGCCACGTCCTGATCGCCATCGCCGTCGAAGTCACCCAGCGCCTGCGCGTACGGGAAGCGCGCCGTCGCGTAAGTGCCCGTGTCATAGCCAGTCCACGTGTCGAATCCTTGCGGTGAGGCGAGTGCTCTTGCCGCGAGCAGGATCGACGCGAGAAGCGGGATTGCGAGGCGCGAGCAGGTTGAATTCGTGCGAGGCATGGCGGTCTCGTTCTTGGTCCATTTCACTTCGCTTGGCACCAACCAGCCTGGCCGGCGCGACCAGCCCGTCATGCGCAGGTCGGCAATGGAAGGTGACAGGAAAAACACGTCGCGGCTTGATGGTGTGCCGTGAAGGGAACCTGGATTGCCGAACACTGCGTCAAGCGTTTGCTGTCCTCGGGCGGTGGGCGCGTCGGTCAGACTCACAGGCCCTTCAAGCGCACGACTGCTTCCTGTGACGCGCGCTGCAGGGCGCGGGGATTCAAGATCGCGCGCGCATGGTACGAGCGATCACAGGTCCACGGTCCTCGACTCTCCCTCGCGCAGCGTGACGACCACGCGTGTCACGACGGGCTCGGGGGCATCCGGGGACACGCGGCACGCTGGGTCGAGCGTGGGCCGCTCCACCGTATACGTGCCCGCCGGCAGGCGATCGAACGTCACGAGCGAGTCCTCGCCAGGCGATCGGCTCCAGGAGCCCACGACATCGAACAGATCGCGGGGTCGCGCGGGATCCGCGCGCCGCAAGGTGACCCGCTGTCCCTGGAGGTTGGTCGACGACAGCGCCGGCCGCCGGTCGGCGGTGAACGTCCCACTCGATCTGCGCGGCGGCATCCGCGTCCAGATCGATGCTCTTCGGGTAGAAGCTGCAGTCGAGCGCGGGATCGCCTTGCAGCAGCGCTTGCCAGAGGCGCCGATCGTCGTGCTGGTTCATGCATCCCGTGGCGATGGTCCACCAGGTATGACCGGCAGCCGTGCCAATCGGTCGCTGGAAATCCAGGTCTGGCGCGAACGGTCGGGCGGCAGCGCCCGCGTGGGAGCTACCTGACGCCGCTGGCTCGCGACCGGTTCATGGTCGTGCAGCCGCCGGATACACTGGGCCGGGGGACTCTTGGCATCAACCCGATCTGGCCGCGCCGAGGCTGGCATGCGCGCCAGGTCATGGAGCGACGAGGAGCGCGAATGGCCGATCGGCCGCACGTGGTGATCCTGGGCGGTGGGTTCGGCGGTCTCTACGCGGCGCGTGCGCTGGCGCGCGCCGACGTGCGGATCACGCTCGTCGACCGCCGCAACCACCACCTGTTCCAGCCGCTGCTCTACCAGGTGGCGACCGCCTCGCTCGCCGCCCCCGACGTCGCGTCGCCGATTCGCAAGATCCTGCGCCGGCAGCAGAATGCCACGGTGCTCCTGGCCACGGCCACGTCGATCGACGTGGCGGCGCGGCGCGTCGAGCTCGATCACGGGACGCTCGCGTACGACTACCTGATCGTCGCCACCGGCTCGACGCACAGCTACTTCGGTCACGACGACTGGGCGCAGCACGCGCCCGGCTTGAAGTCGATCGCCGATGCGTTCGAGATCCGCCGGCGCATCCTCACCGCTTTCGAGGCGGCGGAACGCGAGACCGATGCGGAAGAACGCAAGGCCTGGCTCACGTTCGTGATCGTCGGCGCCGGCCCGACCGGCGTCGAGCTGGCCGGTGCACTCAAGGAGATCGCGCAGCGCACGCTCGCGCGCGACTTCCGCAACTTCGATCCGCACGCCGCGCAGGTGATCCTGGTGGACGCGGTGCCGCAGGTGCTCGCCGCGTTTCCAGAGACGCTCGCAGCGCGTGCACGCGCGCTGCTCGAGGCGCGCGGCGTCGAGCTGCGCCTCGGCGTGATGGTGACCGGCATCGACGCGACCGGCGTGTTCCTGGGTGGCGATCACATCGCCAGCCGCACCGTGCTGTGGGCAGCCGGGGTCAAGGCCTCGCCGCTCGGGCGCATGCTCGGCGCGCCGGTCGACCGCGGCGGCCGCGTGCTGGTCGCGGCCGACCTCTCCGTGCCAGGCCAGCGCAACGTGTTCGCGATCGGCGATCTGGCCGCGGTCAGGCTCGGCGAAGGATGGCTGCCGGGCATGGCGCCGCCGGCGATCCAGGAAGGTCAGCACGCGGCGCGCTGCATCCGCGCCGACCTGGCCGGCGCCCCGCGCCCGCCGTTTCGCTACCAGGACCGCGGCATGATGGCCACCATCGGCCGTTCCGCGGCGGTGGCGCAGATCGGCAGGTGGCATTTCACCGGCATGACCGCATGGCTCGTGTGGCTCGTGATCCACATCCTGTGGCTGATCGGCTTCCGCAATCGGTTCGTGGTCCTGTTCGAGTGGGCGTTCGCTTACTTCACCTACCAGCGCAGCGCGCGCGTGATCCTCGAGGGCGATCGCTCCCCGGCCGGGCGTGCGTGAGGGAGGCTCACGATGCCTGCTTCTCCATTCCCAGCTGCGCCAGCATCTGCCGCTTGAAGGCATAGAACTGGCGGACGGCGAGCGTGGTCTCGGCGATGCCGCGCTCCTCCATGAACTCCTTCACCACCAGGCCTTCCCAGACGAGCGACGACTCGGGGTGCTCCCGCGTGTAACGCTCGATCTTGTTGCGCGGCAGCTGGATCAGCCGCTTCAGCTGGTCGATCTTCATGGCTCACCACCGTTCTTGCCGGACGCTGCTTGCGGACGATGCTCATGCAAGAGGCGAGCCAATCATGCCGTGACCGAGCAGCGCCATTGCGCGGCGCGCCGTGAGCGGCGCGCGACGGAACGGATGCAACGGACGCAGCACTTTCTTGCAGAGCCGGGCGGCCGCGTCAGGCGCCGATATCTGGTGGTTGTCGCCGGCGCGGCGAGCTGTCATCCTGGGCCGCAACCCGAGCCGGGCCCCCGGAGAACGTCGATGCTGAGCTGTGTCCTGTGCGCACTGCTGTGGCAAGTGCCCGAGGCGAAGAAGCTGTTCCTCGATGGCATCGAGGCCGCGAACCGCGGCGAGCCAGCCAAGGCGAAGGAGCTGTTCGCCGACCTGCGCAAGCGATTCCCGAACTCGGCGGAGTGCGTGAAGTGCGCGCTGTGGACCGAGGAGCCGGCGCCGCTGCTGTCGTTCAAGCCGATCACCAGGAGCGGTCCGCCATCGCGCCGCATCGACATCGTCGCGCTGGCCGAGGCGTTCAAGGCGACCGCCGCGGATCAGCGCCTGTTCCTGCGCGACGCGGAGAAGGGGTTCGGCCTCCTGTTCGACAGCGAGGTGTTCCGCGAGTACCGCGACTACTTCAACACGTTCGCGGCGGGCATCGCCTCGAAGGACACGCGCGTGGATCAGTTCAATCGCACCTACGACACGCCGCTCGAGGGCAGGAAGAACGGCGACATCAGCCAGGTGGTGGTGTCGGCGGAACGCGTGCGGCATTTCCTCTCCGGCCTGCCGTTCCAGGATGGGCTCGCCTACGTCGTGGTGCAGGACGAAGGCACCGGCTCGGGCGGCGACGGCATCGCGGTGCTGCCGGGTGAGCCGCAGCGCGAGCCGATCATGCGCGTGTGCGGGTTTGGCTTCGGCAACCTGGCGGAGGAGTCGTCGTCGTCGAGCTACCAGTCGGTCGGGCGGCCAGCGGAGTCGGTGAACATCTCGTCCTCGAACGACCCGAAGCTGGTGCCGTGGGCGCACTGGATCAAGGCGCTGCCCGAGCGCGTCGGCGTGTACGAGGGCGGCGCGGGCGCGTTCAAGGGCGTGTACCGTCCGACCGCGGATGGTTGCGTGATGCGCGGCGGGCGCGAGTTCTGCGTGGTCTGCCGCGAGCGGCGCTGCTGCTCGAGATCTACCGCCGCGAGCCCGGTCGACGACGCGACGCCGGGCGAAGTGCCGATCACCATCGACCAAGCGCTGAAGACGCCGTGCGAGATCTTCGTGCAGGTGAAGGAGCCGCGGAGCCACCAGGATCCAGGTGAAGTTCTTCCATGCACCGCTCGCCGCCGGCAAGACGCCGCCCACGGCGGTGCGCTTCAAGCTGGCGCCCGACGAGGGACCCTTAATCCCGAACGACTGCCGGATCGCCAAGGAGCCGCCCGCCGGATGGCAGGAGGTGGCGGCGACGCGCAGCGACGAGGGCGGCGCGCCGCGCGAGGTGCTCGACCTGGAGAAGCTGCTGCGCGCCGAGAAGGCGCTGCCCGGGCGCTACGGCATCGTCGCCCTGGTGAGCGATCCGGCGCTCGTCAAGGGTGAGAAGTGGGTGCTGAAGGACCAGAACCAGCGCCTGGAAGGAGCTGCTCGCGTGGAGGCCGTGGTCGAGGGCGGTTGAGCGAGAAGCGCGGCCCAACCGGCTTCCCCGGTTGGGCCGCACCATCGAGAGGAGGGAGGGAGAGCGCCAGTCGTGAATCAGCTGTCGCCGAACACGTTGCGCGGCAGCAGGTCGCCGTTCTGCTGCTTGCCGATCTCGTACGGCAGCTCGAAGTCGCCGATGCGGCCGATGCGCTCGAGCAGCATGCCGACTATGGCCGGGTCGTCGAGGGTGACGACGCTCGAGTTGGCGACGCCGCCGTCGACGCGGAACCAGCCGGTCTCGACGGTAGCGTTCCACCAGCTCGCGCGGGTCGTTGTGGGTGGTGGCGAGGTAGGCCATCGTGAACGCGCCGCTGATGTAGAGGAGGCGCCTTGATCCAGCGACGAGAACGGCAGCTCGGCCGAGAACACTTCCTCGTTGTCGTTGTAGATCAGGAAGTCGGCGGTGGCGGTGGTGCCGCCGGTCAGGTTGACGAGCACGAGGTCGTTCTCGATCATGACCGGGATCTCGCCGATGAAGCTCGGGGAACACGAGCTGGTCGCCGACCGACTCGTACTCCCGATCGTCGAGGTCGAGGATGTGGTCGCCGTCCAGGTCGGTCGGCAGGCCGCAGCAGGTCATGCCGAACAGCGTGACCGGGCTGACGATCGATCTCGACACCCTGCACGCGCTGTCGATCACGTGCAGGTGGCCGGCGAGGTGGGTTGAAGCTCACCAGCACCTGGGTGAGCGGGTTCTTCGCGAACACGTAGACGTAGCCGAACGTGGCTGGTGTTGTGCGCGGCGGCGATCACCGACAGCGTGTCGTCTGCGGTCAGGCGCTCGACGCGGCTGAACTCGGCGAAGTTGCTGCCGTTGATGTAGCGGTACTCGATGTCGATGGCGCCGCGCTGCAGACCGGTCGCCGGATCGTAGGACGAGTCGCTGTTGGTGTTGGTGACGTGATGATCGTCACGTGACCCGGGTCGAGTCGAAGATCGGGAAGATGAGCAGGCTGCCGGGCTCGCGTCCACCGGCAACTGCCGAGGTGGCGAGCAAGCTCGACAGGACGATCGAGAGACGCTTCTTCATCGGTAGACTCCTCATGGCATCGCCGCCCGTTGCGCCTGGGCGGAACGCTTTCACTCGCCGCAACGAGCGGGAACATCCCCGGCCTGCAGCTGCGGCTGCGGAACGGACATCGGCTCTGTGACTGGTGGCTTTCCCGGACTGCTCAGGACGAGCAATCGAGACGCTGCGATCTCACCGCAAGAGTACCCCCGCGCACGAGAAAGGGCAAGGCGCGCCAGTGATTCGTGTGCTGCACGATGATCACACGCGCCGCGTCTCGCGCGCCGCGCCGTGTCCTCGATCGACACGCACCTGGTGGCGTCGTGAGCCGCGGCGCTGGTGGCTGCGCCGTGGTTCAGCCGCCGCTCTGGTTCAGCAGCTGCAGCGTCAGCCGCGGATCGGCGGCGTGCGATCGATCCAGCCACTCGAGGCGCTCGGCGAGCAGCTGGTTGGTGCGTGTCCAGTTGTCCTGCTGCAGCTGATCCGATCGGCGAATGAACTCCTCGCGGTCCTTGGCGCCCTTCAGCACGGCCGCGAAGCCATCGACCTTCTCGGCGCTGTCGGCGAACAGGCCGAGCAGATCGTAGCCGGCGGCTTCTTCACCAGCGGCTTCTTCTCGAGGAAGAGCCGGCGGCCGCAGCCTCGCGCAGGTAGCGGTAGCTGCGGTAGCGCGAAGTACTTGCTGATCGTCTCGTACAGCGCCTCGCGCCGCTTGTCTGCCGATCGGCGAGACGTAGCTGTCATCGTGCAGGATCTGGCGTGCGAACGCGATCGCATCGACGTCGGGCACGTCGACCTTCTTCTTCGCATCCCACACGTCGAACAGGCAGATGTCCGGAACATCTCGCCGTTCAAGGCGCAGTAGACGTGATGGAAGAACTGCGCCAGCCCGTCGTAGCTCGCATCGTTGTCCCAGCGCTCGATCAGGATCGCCTGCGCCAGATCCGCGTCGGCGGGATAGCCGAGCAGGTAATTGCGCAGCAGCAGCTCGGGTGTGACCTCGCGAGCGAAGATCGCGTTCTGCCCGAAGTCGTAGCGACAGCGCGAGCTGAGCAGCGGCTGCAAGCGGTTGCCGAGCTGCTCGTGCACCTTCCTGGCGAGCGTCGTTGTCGCCGGGATGCGCTTGATCGGCAGCGCCGGCGCGAACTCCTCGGGCGAGTGCACCGGGTACGGTTGATCGACGCCGATCGTGCTGCGCACGCTCGGCTCGAGCTCGAGGATCTCGCGCACCAGGTGCTGCAGCGGATGTCGGCGGCGCGGATGCGGTCGGCGATGCGCTTGAGCAAGTCGTCTTGCTTCTCGCGCGGCCGCTTCGGCGAACGATCGAGGATGGCATCGTCCTTGCCCAGCCAGGTCGCGGTGACCGCGTCGGATTGGGCGTGGTGGGGCCGCGTGCGGCCTTGATCGCATCGGCGCGCGCCTGCGTCGGATTGCGGTACGCGATCTTGCCGCCGACGATCAGCACGACCTTGGTGTCGAGGATCTCGGGCGCGCTCACGGTCAGGATGTTCCTGTCGAGCACGACGAGGTCGGCGAGCTTGCCGAGCCTGATCGATCCCTTGATGCCTTCCTTCTTCGAACGCGGCGAACGCGCCGCCGGCGTAGGATCGCAACGCGCCCGCGCGACAGGCATTGATCCGCATGGAAGCCGCTGCGGGTTGCCGGCCTTGTCCTGGCGGGTCGCGGGCGTAGAAGCACTCGATCGGCGAGAGCTTCTCGACCGGCGCATCGGTGCCGTTGCACACGAGCGCGTCAGCTCTTCTGCAGCTTCTGCCAGACGTACGCGCCCTCCTCGCTGGTGCGCTCGCCGCCGAGCCGCTGTGCCACCCACGGCATGTCGGACGTGCAATGGCAGTTCCGGGTATCGCGCGATCATGCCGAGCTTGCCGAAGCGTGGAATGTCGCTCGCGTCCAGGATCTGCGCATGCTCGATGCGAAAGCGCGCAGCGGCGCGCCCGGCGTGTTGCCGCGGTTGGCGAGCACCTTCTCGAAGGCGTCCAGGACATCTCGGTTGGCGCGGTCGCCGATCGCATGCACGCACACCTGGAAGCCCAGACCGATCGCGCGCGTCATGATCTGCTCGATCTGTGGTCGCGTGGTGATCACCAGACCGCGATGCCCAGGACGATCGGCGTAGTCCTCGAGCAGCGCCGCGCCGCGCGAGCCGAGCGCGCCGTCGGCATAGACCTTGATCGAGCGGATCGTCAGGAAGTTGTTGCCCAGGCCGATCACCGGTGGTGCCTTGCACAGCTCGTTCAGCGTGGCGCTGTCGGCGCTGCCCATGACGTAGAGCCGCACGCCGAGCTCGCCCTTCTGCGCGGCCTCCTTGTAGACGGCGATCGCATCGAGGCTCGCGCCGGCGTCGTGCAGCGACGTGACGCCGTTGCGCAGGCACTCCTCGGTGGCGACGCGCAGGTGCTCGCGCAGCTCGTCGGCGGTGGGCGGCGGGATCGCCCGGGTGATGAGCTCCATCGCCGCGTCGACGAACACGCCCGTGGGCTGTCCCGCCGCGTCGCGCACGATCTCGCCGCCGGCCGGCGCGTCCTTCTGCTCGAGGACTTGCGCCAGCTCCATCGCCTTCCGGTTCACCCACAGCGCGTGGCCGTCGACCCGTGTCAGCGCCACCGCATGATCGAGCGCGACGCGCGCCAGGGCGTCGCTGCCGGGAAACTCCTTGTTCGCCCAGTCGTTCTGATCCCAGCCGCGGCCGAGGATCCAGCGACCGGCCGGTCTCGCCGACGCCACCCGCGACACCATCGCCGCGATCTCGTCGCTCGACCTGGTTCCCGTGAGCTCGAGCTGGCTCTTGCTCGCGCCGAGCGACATCATGTGCGCATGCGAGTCGATGAATCCCGGGATCACCAGGCCGCCCTCGGCATCGAGCACGACCGTGCCCTCGGTGAACCACTGGTCGGCTTGCTGGTTGGTGCCGATCGCGACGATCTGGTCGCCGCGAATCGCGAGCGCCTCGGCGGCCGCGGGTTGCGCGAGCGTGACCACGTGTGCGCCGCGGATGATTAGGTCCACCTTGCGGTCGGCCTGGGTCCCTTGCGTCGAGCTTGCGAGCATCGCCAGGAGTGACATGATCGTGAGCATGAGAAGGCTGATCACCTGGAAAGGGGGCAGTGGGATGCTACCCCTCCGCCGCTGGCGAGGAAACCGGCTGGCGCGGGAATCCGGGCGCGAGCGAGGCCGTGTGCCTCGTGGCCTGCGCCTCGTGTGCGGCAGCGCGGCGCTGCTGTTCGCGTGTGCGGCGCCGCCGCCGGACGCGGGCTGGCACCACGCTGCCGAGCAGCCGCAGGGGGCGCGGTTCGAGATCGAGCGCGGCATCGAGGTAGGCGGCGCCGGCGTGCGCTTCCACATGCCGGACGAGCGCACGCGCGTGGTCCGTCTCGAGGCGGATGCTCGCGACTTCCCGCTCGGCACGACGCTGTGGGCCACGATCACCGGCGACCGCGAGCCGCGCAACTTCCTGTTGAGCGGCGTGTTCGGCCATCGCGCGCTGGTGGGCACATACCCGGGCAACGCCAACTGGGTGGAGCACGACGCCGAGTTCGCGGCGCGCGCCGAGGTCACGCTCACGCTGCGCGCCATCGAATGGGATCAGACGCAGATGATCGGCGGGCACGAGCCGCACGGCGAGCCCACCGAGGGCAACCCGCTGCCCGGATACCCCTACAATCGCATCATCAAGCTGGCCGAGCCGCACACCAGGGTGCGGCTGACGGTGGTGCCGGCCGGGTACTGAGCGCGCGCGCGCTCGATGCGGCTGCGCTCACGCTTCCGCCATGTGCGCGTAGGTCCAGCTCCTCGGCGGCACGAAGTTCTCCTTGATCGTGCGCACGCTGGTCCAGCGGATCAGGTTGAACAGCGAGCCGGCCT
>JAXMBY010000086.1:0-19462 GCA_046349655.1 Planctomycetota bacterium | reverse complement strand
TCGCGCAGCCAGATCGCCGTCGCACCGCCTGCCGCGGCAGCCATCGATCGCGAGATGAGCTCGGCGCTCGCCATGCCGTCGGGCGTCACCGCAACCAGACGCAGGCAAGATCGCAGCTCAGGTGCTGGCGGGCTCGCCCTTGGGGTTTCCGCCATTGATCACGTGACCTTCCCGGTCGAGGAACACGCCCATCTCGTGCAGCTTGGCCTCGAGCTGCTCCTGGGTGAGCTGATCGGAGATCAGGAGCACCGTCGGCGACAGGCGCTCGACCACCACCGGCCGCAGGTCCGGTCCGTGCATGATGCGGTCGATCACTTCCTTGTTGTGGCCGCGCAAGAGCAGCCCGCGCTGCAAGCTCACGAACTTCACCTTCTCGGCCCATTCGCGGATCGAATAGATGACGTTCTGCGGGATGCCCGCGCGACTGTGCTCGGACAGCAGCGCGAGCATCTCGGCCGCCGCGAAGCCTTCCGCTGCCGCCTTCTTCACCGAGGCGGGATCGATGCGGAAATGATGCGCGTTCTCGGTCTTCGTGCGCACGCAGAACCGATCGAGCTGGCAGATGAGATCGTAGGTGTCGCCCTCGGGGAAGACGATCACCTCGAAGTCCGGGTTGACGATCAACGGCTTCTGCGTGACGCCCACCGAGTCCGACTCGGAACGATCGAGCGCCCTGGCACCGAGCAGGCTGAGCCGTGTGAGCGTGGGCTTGTCGGCAGTGCACCCGAAGTCGATGCTGCCGATCAGGAACAACCGGCTCCGCACCCAGTTGTAGAGCGACTGACCGAGCTGCAGCGGGTCGCGCATCGCCGCATTGGCCGAGTACTGATAGCGGTTCTGGAAGGCATCGCGCACGCCTTCGCTGTCGAGCAGACCCAGGTAGCGATTGCGCGCGACCCAGGGCACGTACCATGCGTCGTACCATCGATCCAGCGACATCTCGCGCATCACGTCGAGCGCGATCCTGCGCAGCCTCGGCATGTGGAACTGATCATCGCAGGGATCGTGTTCCTCGAGCGCCTGCTTGAGCAGCAGCTTGAGCTTGCGCGCGAGCGGCATCGGTTCCCAGGTGCGACCCTTGATCGTGATCGCGAGCTGTCGATCACCCTTGCGCTGGACCAGTTTCTGCTGCAGGCAGAATGCGTAGACGTACTGGAAGACCTCCTCGCTGTCGAATTCGGCCTTCTTGCTCAGGATGAAGTCGTCCGCGAGCCGCTTCACCGCCGATCGATGGATGTGGCCGTTCAGCGTGAGGCGCACGCGGTCGTGCGCAACGAACGACAGGAAGGTCGAGATATCGGAGATCAGATCGACACCCAGGCTCTTCACCGTGTCGACGGGCGGCTGCCCGCCTGCCGGTCCGCTGCGCAGCACGGCTTCCGAGATCTCCTGGAAGATCACCAGCGTGTCATCGAAGTGATTGATGCCGTACTCTCCCAGCACCACGTGTCGCACCGATCCCAGGCACGCCCGCTCGAATGCCTCCTTCACCTCGCGCCGATCCCAGCGCGGCACCTGCTTGAACTTCTCCTGCTGGGTTCGGGGCAGGAAGCCGCCGCTCTTGAACACCGCGACCTCGAACAGCGTCGCCAGATGCTCGGGCAGCGTGGCGACCCGGTGCCAGATCTCGGCGGGCTCGAGCAGCGCGCGCTGCAGGGCCTCGCCGGTGACGCCTTCCCGCGGCTCCTTCAGCAAGGTGGCAACCGGCGCGCCCAGCGCGGCCTGCTTCAGGAAGCCGCTCAGCGTGAGCGAGTCCTTCAGGTCGTGGTCCGCATCGAGCAGGAAATTGCCGAGGATCTCGCCAAGCTCGAGCGGCACCGCGAACGCGCTGCTGCCATTCATGCGGTCGGCGCGCTCGCCGGTGCAGAAGACGAATCCGCGCTTCTGCAGCGCGTTCAGGGCGGCGGTCACCTCGTACTGGCTCATGTAGGCGAACACTCGCGAGCCAACGATCTGGCTCAGCGCCGCACGGTAGGCATCGCACCGCAGCAGGTAGCGGAGCACGTCGATCAGCTTCTTCGACAGGAAGCGCAACCGCTTGCGGACCAACTCCTCGTTGGTCATGCGCTCCTCGAGCACCGTGATCAGCGCATCGGCGCTGTCCGGAGCGGCGGCGTCCCCGTCCCAGAAGGAGAAGAACTCCTTCAGCTCGGTCACGTCGCGATCACGCAGGAACCGATCGAGGATCATTCAACCTCGAAACACCCTTCCCACGGCTCGGGTGCCACTCAGGCTTGCGGACGGTGCCCGACATCCACCATTTCGCCGATGCCGCGAATCTCGTAAGTATAACCCTGTTCGGTGAGAAAGAGCTGCCGTTTGTTGGCAAACTCCTCCTCCCGGCTGTCCTGCGTGACCACCGAGTAGAACGTGGCTTGCGAGCCGCTCTTCTTGGGCCGCAGGATGCGTCCCAGTCGCTGCGCTTCCTCCTGCCGCGAGCCGAACGTGCCGGAGATCTGGATCGCCACGTTGGCATCCGGAAGATCGATGGCGAAGTTCCCGACCTTCGAGACCACCAGGACTGGAACATCGCCGCGCTTGAACCGCTCGTAGAGGTCCTGGCGCTCGCGGGTCGGAGTGCGACCAGTGATCAGCGGTGCGCGCAGGAACGCTGCGAGCGCCGTGAGCTGGTCCAGGTACTGCCCGATCACCAGCACGAGGTCGCCGTGGTGCCTGGCAGTCAAGCAGGCCACCACCTCCCGCTTGGCCGGGTTCTCGGATGCCATCCGGAAGCGCTCGCGCGCCGCGGCGGCGAGATAGCCATGGCGCAGCTCGTCGTACAGCGGCACGCGCAGCTCGATGCAGTGAGCCGTGGCAATCCAGCCCTGCTTCTCCAGCACCTTCCACGGCACGTCGTACTTCTTTGGCCCGATCAGGCTGAAGACCTCGTCTTCCTTGTGGTCTTCACGCACCAGTGTCGCCGTCAAGCCGAGCCTGCGGCGCGCCTGGATGTCGGCGGTCACTCGGAACACCGGCGCTGGCAGCAGGTGCACCTCGTCGTAGATGACGAGCCCCCAGTTGTCCGCCGAGAACAGCTCGAAGTGAACGAACGGATCGGTCTTCCGCTTCCGGTACGTGAGGATCTGATAGGTGGCGATCGTGATCGGCCGGATCGACTTCGACTCGCCGGTGTACTCGCCGATGTCGGCCGGGTCGGCATCGGTCTTGTCGAGCAGCTCCGCGCGCCACTGGCGCACGGCAACCGTGTTGGTGGTGAGGATCAGGGTCTTGGTGCGGAGCTTGGCCATCGCCGCCAGACCAACCACGGTCTTGCCAGCACCGCAGGGCAGGACGATCACGCCGCTGCCGCCCTTCTCGCTGCCGCCGGCATGGAAGATCTCGGCGGCCTCGCGCTGGTAGGAGCGCAGCGTGAACGGCTCGCCGCCGTCGCGCAGCGTTCGCAAGGCAACCTCGTAGGGTGCTCCCGGCAAGTAGCCGGCGAGATCCTCGATCGGATAGCCGATGCGGATCAGGGCCTGCTTCACCTCGCCGCGCTTGCCCTCGCGCACCACCAGGCCGCGCTCGACGTCGGGCGTCTCCTCGAACAGCGAGCACAGCGTGCGGTTGGCGGCGAGGTCGCGAAGCAGCGCGCCATCATCGGAGATCAGCACCAGCTGCTCTTTCCGGCGCGTCAGCTTGAGCAGGCCGAACTTGCGGATGTTGTCGCGAATGTCGCGCACCACGTTCGGCGGCACGTCGTAGCGGCTCATCCGCGCCAGGAAGGCGAGGATCGCGTCCGCGGTCAGTCCGGCCGCCGCCGCATTCCAGATCGACAGCGGCGTGAGGCGGTAGGTGTGCACGTGCTCGGGGCTCTTCTCCAGCTCCGCAAACAGCGCGAGGAAATCGCGCGCCTCGGTGTAGCCGGGCTTGCCCACCTCGAGCAAGATGGTGCGGTCGCCCTGGACGATGAGTGGGTTGTCGGACTGCGGCATCGTCGTGTCAGCTGGACTCCATCTTGCGCGATCCCCGGCCGCGGCGCCGACCGGCGCGCCGGTGCGGGCGGCGCCACGCAGCATCGCCTTCAGGAACCGACCGGTGTGGGACGCATGGCACGTTGCCACCGCCTCGGGCGCCCCGGCCACGACGACGTGGCCGCCCTCGTCGCCGGCCTCGGGGCCGAGATCGATCACCCAGTCGGCGTTCGCGATCACGTCGAGGTGATGCTCGATGACCAGCACCGTGTTGCCGCGATCGACCAGGTCGTGCAGCACGCGCACCAGCTTCTCGACGTCCGCGAGATGCAGGCCGGTGGTGGGCTCGTCGAGCAGGTACAACGTGGCTGTGCCGGTGGTCTTGGACAGCTCGGCAGCGAGCTTCACGCGTTGCGCCTCGCCGCCCGACAGCGTGGTCGATGACTGTCCGAGCCGCAGGTAGCCCAGGCCCACCTGATCGAGCACGCTCAGGATGCGGTGGATCCGCCGGTAGTTCTGGAAGAACTGCGTGGCCTCGGACACCTCCATCGCCAGCACGTCTGCAATCGACTTGCCACGGTAGGTCACCGACAGCGTATCGCGGTCGTAGCGCTGGCCGCCACAGACCTCGCAGGTGATCCATACGTCCGACAGGAAGTGCATCTCCACCAGGATCGAGCCCTTGCCCTGGCAGGCCTCGCACCGGCCGCCCGGCTGATTGAACGAGAAGCGACCCTTGTCGAAGCCGCGCATCCTGGCTTCGGACGTGGCCGCGAACACATCGCGGATCGAGTCGAACACCTTGGTGTACGTGGCCGCATTGCTGGCCGGCGTGATGCCGATCGGCTCCTGGTCGATCACGATCAACTGGCCGATCGCAGCGAGACCATCGATCCGATCGACGCTGTCCTGGCGCGGCTTCTTGCCCTCGAGCGATCGGGCGACGCTGTCTCGCAGCACGTCCATCACCAGCGTCGACTTGCCCGAACCCGACACGCCGGTGACCACGGTGAGCGTGCCGAGCGGCACGGCGACGTCGATGCCCTTCAGGTTGTTCTGGCGCGCACCGCGCACGACCAGTGCGCCGCCATTGCCCTGGCGGCGCACCTCGGGCACCGGAATGACCCGCCGGCCGGACAGGAATGCGCCGGTGACCGAGTGGTCATCGCGCTCGATCTCGGCCACCGAGCCCTGTGCCACCAGCTCGCCGCCGCGCTCGCCCGCACCGGGACCGATGTCGATGATGCAATCGGCCGTGCGCATCATGTCGCGGTCGTGCTCGACGACGACCACGGTATTGCCGAGGTCGCGCAGATCCTCGAGCGTCTTGATCAGGCGCGCGTTGTCGCGCGGGTGCAGGCCGATCGACGGCTCGTCGAGGACGTAGAGCACACCCACGAGCCGGTTGCCGAGCTGGGTGGCAAGGCGGATGCGCTGCGACTCGCCGCCCGACAAGGTCGCCGAGCGGCGATCCAGCGTCACGTAGTGCAAGCCGACGTCGTTCAGGAACTGCAGGCGACTCTTGACCTCCTTCAGGATCTGCTCGGCAATCGTCGCTTCCTGATGCTCGAGCTCCAGCCCGCCGAAGAAGGCGAGGGCCTGGGCGACAGTCATGGCGGTCAGATCGTGGATGTTCTTCTCGGCGACGGTGACCGCGAGATACGGACGCTGCAGACGGCCGCCGCCGCAAGTGGGACAACGGGTGCGCACGGTGAGCGCTCGCAACCGGTCCGTCCACCACGTGCCTTCGCTGGCATTGCGAGTCCACTTCTCGATCTCGGGGATGATGCCGCCGAAGCGCGCCTGCAGCTGATAGCGGCGCTTCTTGTCGCCGCTGTCGCGGCGGAATGCCACGGCCACCTCGTCCTGCAGGCCCTCACCGTAGAGCAGGGCGCGACGCTCACCCGGCTTCAGCTCGTGGAAAGGTCGGCGCAGGTCGATGCCGAGCTCGGCGGCAGCGCTCTCGATCAGCGACCGGAAGTAGCTCCCCGGCTTGGCGAAGTAGCGGCCTGGATAGTCGACCAGCGCGCCCCGCAACAGCGGCCGGTCCGGCCGCGCCACCAGTCGGTCTGGATCGCAGCGCTCGACCTCGCCCAGCCCCTCGCAGTCCGCGCATGCACCCGCCAGGCTGTTGAACGAGAACATGCGCGGTGCGAGCTCCTCGAGCAGGAAGTAGTCGCAACGCACACAGCCTGGGATCATCGCAAAGTCGAGCCGCGTCCCCTGGTCGGTGTGCGCGGCCGCCAGCCCATGGCCGCGGCGGAACGCCTGCTCGAACGCCTCGACCACGCGCCCCTCGGCCTCGGTGCGCAGCACGATCCGGTCGATGACGAGGTCGACGTGCTTGGTGCGACGGTACTGCTCGCCATCATCCAGCGCCGCGTCCTCGAGGCGGCGCTCGACACCGTCGATCAGCACGCGCACGAATCCGTCCTTGACGAGATCGGCCCGCACCTTGGCGAGGTCGTGCGGATCGCGCAGCAGCAGCTCCTTGCTCAGGCCTCGCTGATAGAGCGGCGCAACGATCGAGGCACGTGCTTGCGCGAGCTTCTTCGAGCACTCGCGCGCCGCCCTGCCGGGCGAGTAGGCGATGATCTCGCGCCCGCACCTCACACAGTGCGGGTGGCCCACGCGCGCGAACAGCAGGCGCAGGTAATCGTAGATCTCGGTCGATGTCGCGACGATCGACCTCGGGCTGCGGCCGCTACCCTTCTGATCGATCGCAATCGCCGGCCGCAGGCCATCGAGAGCATCCACGGGTGCCTTGTCCATGCGCTCGACGAATCGCCGCGCATAGGTCGACAGCGACTCGACGAACCGGCGCTGCCCTTCGGCGAACAGCGTGTCGAACGCGAGCGAGCTCTTGCCCGATCCGGACACGCCGGTGATCACGGTGAGCCGATCGTTGGGGATCGTGACCGTGAGCGCCTTCAGGTTGTTCTTGCGCGCACCCACCACCAACAGATCGCGCGACGGCGCTGCCGGGCGGCGGGTCGCGCGGCCGTTGCCGGGAATCCGCGGCGGCTGCAGATAGGCTCGCAGCAGCCGGCCGGTGATGGAGGCGCCGCTCGCCATCAGCACCTCCGGCGTTCCCTCGGCCACGAGGTAGCCGCCGGCGTCGCCACCTTCGGGTCCGAGGTCGATCAGGTGATCGCACACCTTGATGACCTCCATGTTGTGCTCGATCACGATCACGCTGTTGCCGCGGTCCACCAGGCGCTCGAGCGCGAGCAGGAGCTTCTCGATGTCGGCGAAGTGCAGACCCGTGGTGGGCTCGTCGAGGATGTAGAGCGTCTTGCCGGTGGCCGGCCGCGACAGCTCCGCCGCGAGCTTGACCCGCTGCGCTTCGCCGCCCGACAGCGTGGTCGACGACTGCCCGAGGGCGATGTAGCCAAGCCCCACGTCGACCAGCGTCTGCAAGATCTCGCGCACCCTGGGCACGGCGGCGAAGAACTCGAGCGCCGCCGCCACCGGCATCTGCAGCACATCGTGGATCGAGCGTCCCTTGTACAGGATCTCGAGCGTCTCGCGGTTGTAGCGGCGGCCAGCGCACTCCTCGCAGGGGATCTCGACATCGGCGAGGAACTGCATCTCGACCTCTTTCACGCCGGATCCCTTGCACGACTCGCAGCGGCCACCTTCCACGTTGAACGAGAAGCGACTCTTGGTGTAGCCGCGCACCCGCGCCTCGGGCGCCAGCGCGAACAGGTCGCGGACCAGGTCGAAGACCTTGGTGTAGGTCGCGGGATTGCTGCGCGGGGTGCGGCCGATCGGACTCTGATCGATCTCGATCACCTTGTCGAGCTGATCGATGCCGAGGATCCGATCGTGCTCGCCCACCGGATCCTGGGCGTTGTGGAACTCGCGTGCGAGCGCGCGCCGCAGGATCCCGTCCACCAGCGTCGACTTGCCCGAGCCCGATACGCCGGTGACGCCGACCAGCTTGCCGAGCGGGAAACGCACGGTGAGGTTCTTCAGGTTGAACTGGCGTGCACCCTCGACGGTGAGCGTCAGGCCGTTGCCGGCACGACGCCGGGCCGGTACCGGGATCTGCTCGTCGCCTCGCAGGTAGCGCGCGGTCAACGAGCGTGGATGCTTCACCACCGCGCGCACCGGACCATCGGCGACGATCTCGCCGCCTTCCGAGCCAGCACCTGGGCCGACGTCGACGAGGTGGTCGGAGGCCAGCATGATGTCGCGATCGTGCTCGACGACCACCACCGTGTTGCCGACGTCGCGCAGCTCCTTCAGCGTTGCGATCAACAGTTGATTGTCGCGCTGATGCAGGCCGATGGACGGTTCGTCCAGGACATACAGCACGCCTTGCAGGCCAGAGCCCACCTGCGTGGCCAGCCGCACGCGCTGAGCCTCGCCTCCGGACAGCGTCGCCGCGCCGCGATCCAGCTTGAGGTAGCCCAGCCCGACGTTGATGAGGAACCGCAGGCGGCTCCTGATCTCCTTCACGATCTCGTGGCCGACCGGCCGCTCGCGCGCGTCCAGCACGAGCTCCTGGAACAGCCGATCGGCGTCCTTGACGCTCGAGCAGGACAGCGCGGCGATGGTGTGCCCCCGGAAGGTCACCGCGAGCGCCTGCGCGTTGAGGCGCGTGCCCTGGCACGCCGCGCACAGCGACATCACCAGGTAGCGCTCGAGGTGCGGCGACTTGCTGAAACGGTACGCCGCCTCGAGCGAGGGCACCAGTCCCTCGATCGGCTTGTGATCCTCGCCCTGGACCAGCATGCCGGCGGGCGATCGATAGCGGAACTGCAGCTTGACGCGCTCGTCGCCCGAGCCGTGCAGCAGCACGTCCTTCTGCCTGCGGGTCAAGCTCTCCCACGGTTGATCGAGGCTGAAGCCGAAGTGCTCCGCCACGCGCTGCAACGACTCGGGTCCCAGCCGCGAATAGGCGAGGTAGCCGTTCTTCGACATCGCGCGCAGTGCACCATCGCGGATCGATTTCTTCGGGTCGGCGATCAACAGCTCGGGGTCGACGCGCTTCTCGACGCCAAGGCCATTGCACTGCTCGCACGCGCCTTGCGGCGAGTTGAACGAGAACAGCCTCGGCTCCATCTCGGGAAAGGTCAGGCCGCAGTCGGGACAGGCGCGCTGGGTCGAGATGTGTTCGGGTGATCGCTGCTCGCCGAGCAGGATGCCGACGACCCCTTCCGCCATGCCCACCGCAGCCTGCACGGCCTCGGCCAGGCGCGAGCGCTTGGCAGCCTCGATGATCATGCGATCGATCACGATCTCGATCGTGTGCTTCTTGTTGCGCTCGAGCGTGACCGGCTGGTCCAGGCGGCACTCCACGGCGTCGATGCGCGCTCGTACGTAGCCCTTCAGCCGGAACCCGTCGAGCTCCTTGCGGTACTCGCCCTTGCGCTCGCGCACCACCGGCGCGAGGACCTGGCAACGCTCGCCCGGGTGCGCGTCGATGAGCCGCCCGACGATCTGATCCACGGTCTGCGCATGCACCGCCTTGCCGCAGCGCGGGCAATGCGGATCCCCCAGCCGCGCGTACAGCAGGCGCAGGAAATCGTGCACCTCGGTGATCGTGCCGACCGTCGAGCGCGGATTGCGGTTCACCGTCTTCTGGTCGATCGAGATCGTCGGCGACAGCCCTTCGACGTGCTCGACGCGCGGCTTCTCCATCTGACCGAGGAACTGCCGCGCATAGGCGGACAGCGACTCGACGAACCGCCGCTGCCCCTCCTTGAACAGGGTGTCGAACGCGAGCGAGCTCTTGCCGGACCCGGACACTCCCGTGATCGTGGTGAGGGACTGGCGCGGCAGGCGCAGGTCGACGCCCTTCAGGTTGTGCTCGCGCGCACCTTGAATCACGATGTCCTCAAGTGACATGAAGGACCTTCGCTCGCCAGCTTCCTGGGGGTCTGCCACACGCGACGGCGTCGGGAAATCGCGCATGTTAACAGGGTTGTCGCGCGTCGCAAATGGGTTGTCCCGCAGGCGCGCCAGCACGGCCTTGGCGGCTCAGGACTTGGCTCGCATGCGCATCCACACCGCACCCGAGATGAGCACGGCAGGCCCGAGGAACCAGAGCAGGTACCTGATGGCCGTGCCAGGTGCATTCGCGAGCTGCGCGCCGACATGGCTGTAGACGATCGCGGCCGGCAGCTGGCCGCAACCGGTCGTCACGAAGAACGCGAGCGCGCCGACGCGCGTGAGCCCGGCCGCATAGGAGACCAGGTCGAACGACACGAACGGCACCAGCCTCGCGACCACGAGCGCCAGCGAGCCGTAGCGCGCGAACGCGCGGTCGAAGCGCGCGACGCGATTCACGCCGAACAGCGGCTCGATGAACGGGCGGCCAAATGCGCGGCCGATCGAGAAGCAGATCATGGCGGCGAGCTGCGCCGAGCTCCACGACAGCAGCGCGCCCAGCCATGGACCGTAGATCAGGGCGTTCGCGAACGTGATCGCCACCGCCGGGATCGGCGCCACCAGGCTCTGCAGGACCATGAGCAGGGACGAGACCAGCCATGCCGTGGCGCCGAAGGTGCGCAGGTAGTCGCGCAGCCCGGTCATGTCGCGCGCCCACAGGTAGGCGGCCGATCGGGCCACCAGCGTGGCGGCGGCCGGCCACAGCGACAGCGTGGCCGCGAATGCCACGAGCAGCGCGACGGTGGCGATTCGCGGCCGGTTCCAGAAACGGCCGCGCTCCATGCGCGTCAGTTCGACGACTTCGAGCCCACGAGCTCGGCTACCAGGAACTCGGCATCGTACAGCTTCCGCAGCGCCTCGATCATGATCGCCGCGTGCACGCCGACGGTGCGGTTGTTCGCCTCGTTGTAGACGTAGTTGCCGACCAGGCTCTCGATGTTGCCGTCGAACACCAGCCCGACCAGGTCGCCGTTGCGGTCGACGATCGGCGAGCCGGAATTGCCGCCGATGATGTCGCAGGTGCTGACGAAGTTCATCGGCGTGCTCAGGTCGAGCTTGGCCTTGCGCTCGAGGAACCGTGGCACGAGGTGAAACGGCGGCTTCATGTCGAACGCCTGCGCCCGCTCGTACAGGCCGGCGAGCGTGGTCTTGGGCGGCGCAATGGTGCCATTCATCGGATAGCCGCGCACCGTGCCGTAAGAGAGGCGCAAGGTGAACGTCGCATCCGGGCACACCGACTTGCCGTAAACGGCGAAGCGCGCACGGCCAATGCGCTCGCTGGCGGCGATCAGCACGCTCTCGATGTTGTCCTCGCGCCACTTGCGCAGCTCGCGAATCAGCGGGTCCGCCTTGCGCGCCAGCACGATCAGGGAGTCGGTCGACTGCTGCACCGTCTCCTCGCCAGCCTCGAGCAAAGCCTTGCGCACCTCCGGCGCGACGAGCTTCGTGTTGGCGATGGCGTCGTGCGCTACCTGAGCGGCAGACCGGCCACCGAGCACGTCCTTGACGAATGGATCCTGCAGTCCCAGCTCCTTTGCGACCAGCTCCAGCCAGGCGCTCAGCAAGGCCTCGTCCATGTCCTTGTACAGCGGCGCCGGCGACAGCAGCGCGAACCGCGTCGACTCGAGCTGGGCCTCGTGATAGCCCGGCAACCGTTCGCCATCCGGCTTCTTCACCTCGCTCACGTATTGAACGGTCTGCATGGCCAGCGTCGCGAGCTGGGCGGAGCTGCGGCCGAGCGACCAGAACGTGGTCTGCTTGACGCGCGCGAGCAGCTTCTGCTCGGCAGCGGCGATCTGGTCCCACGCGTCGCCGTACGCCGTGTGCCATTCGGCCCGGCCGCCCACCAGCGCACGGAACGCCTGCTCGTCGGCGGTCTTCTTCGCCATCAGGTCCTTGTCGAGCAGACCCTGGTACTCGCCGTTCAGCGCCTTGAGCGAGTTCTCGATGCCGAAGCGAAGATCGGCAGTCTGGCGTTGCTGCTCCGCGCCGCGGTCGCCGTAGGCGAGCAGCGTGGCGCGTCGCTGGTCCAGCACCTCGAGCGTGAGCGGCAGGATGTGATCGCGCTGCATCTCCAGCTGCGCGAGCGTGCTGAGGCGCTCGGTCGAACCGGGGTTGCCGGAAACGAACACCAGGTCGCCGTCGCGCGCGCCCTTCACGTTCCACTTGAGGTAGTTCGCAGGCGTGATCGGGCGATCGTTCTCGTACACGCGGAACAGCGCCATGTCGAGGGCGTAGCGCGGATACGTGAAGTTGTCGGGATCGCCGCCGTAGAACGCGGCCTGCAGCTCGGGCGCGAACACCACCCGCACGTCGGTGTACTTCTTGTACCGGTAGAGCCAGTACTCACCGCCCTGATAGAGCGTGACCACCTGGCTCTCGAAGCCGGTCGTGTTCTTGCTCTCCTGCTCGATCTTCGCGATCGCGGCCTTGCGTGCCGTGAACGCCTGCTTCTCGTCGCCAGCGGCGTTCGCCGCCGCCGCCACGCGCGCCGTCACGTCCTCCATCGCCATGAGCACGTTGAGCTCGAGGTCGGGACACTTGAGCTCCTCCGCCGTGGTCTTGGCGAGGAAGCCGTCGCGCGCGAAGTCCTGGCCCGCCGAGGACAGCTTCTGCAGCTGGTCGAGCGCGACGTGATGATTGGTGAGCACGAGGCCGGTGGCGCTCACGAATGATCCCGATCCGCCGTCGTTGAACCGCACGCTCGACAGCCGCAGGTGATCGAGCCAGGCCTGCGAGGCGGTGAAGCCGTAGCGATCCTCGAGCGCCTTCTGCGGCGGATTGTCGAAGGTCCACATGCCTTCGTCCACGCGCGCCGCAGGCGTCGCCCCCATCACCCCCCAGAACCAGAGCATCGCGCGCAGCAAGCATCACCTCACGAGCAGTAGCCGGGACGATCCAGCGAGATCGGCAAGCAGGCTGCCACGCGAATCGCGTGCGGTCCGAGCACGCGCTCGGACCTGCAGCGAGCCTGGCTGCCGACGGCGCAGGATAACAAGGCGCCGGAACACGCCGAGCCTGGAATCCGGCGGCTCAGGGCGCCCCGGTGGATGGTTCTCAACCAACTCCTCACATTGCGTTATCAATCACTATTTTTTGGTTCTTTACGCTAAAAGCAGTGACGAGTAATATTAAGTCATCAACCGCTGAGCTTAATGGCAGCTTTCTCTTGCACGGGAGGACAAGGCGTGGAACACGGTGGCCTGCGCGACTTCCTCGAGATCCCCTACGACCAGCTGGAGGAGATGAACCTCGAGGCCAAGGCGGCCCGGCTGAACCGGGTGCCGGCCGATCGGGTGCGTGACGAGCGGCTCAAGTACCTGCAGGGCGAGAAGCGAATCAAGGCCGTGACGGTTTGCTTCACCGACCTCGAAGGTCGGCTGCACATGCTGGACTACGACAAGAAGTTCCTGCTCAAGTCCGCGGACAACCTCACCTTCGATGGCTCGTCGGTGCGCGGCTTCTCCCAGCAGCACGAGTCCGATCTGCGGCTGGTGATCGACTGGCCCGCTTTCTACTGGCTGCCCGCCGACGTGTTCGGCGCGGGCAAGGTGCTGGTGTTCGCGGAGGTTCGCTCGCGCGACGGCACGCCCTATCCGGCCGACATGCGGACGCGCCTCAAGCAGTACACCGACGATCTGTTCGCCAAGGACCGCACCATCTGCAACGCGGCCAACGAGATCGAGGGGTTCCTGTTCAAGGGCCGCGATGCCGAACGCGCCTATCACGAGACCGGCAAGTTCGAGTACGTCTCCACCGGCGGCTACTATCACTCGTTGCCAGGCGATGCCTTGCGCCGCTTCATCGATGCCGCCGCCGAGGCGCAGCGGGCGATGGGGTTCGCGAACGAGAAGGACCATCCGGAAGTGGCGCCCTCGCAGTTCGAGATGAACTACTCGTACACGGAAGTCAACATCGCCGCCGATCAGGTCCAGCTGTACAAGCTCCTGTGCCGTCAGATCGCCCAGAACATGGACATGACCGCGAGCTTCTTGCCCAAGCCCGTCACCGGCATCAACGGCAGCGGCATGCACACCAACCTCTCGCTCAGCCGCGAGGGCAAGAACCTGTTCTTCGACAAGAAGGGCGAGGACAACCTGTCCAAGGCGGGCTGGGACTTCGTCGATCGCATCCTCAACAATGCCACCGACATCTGCTTGATCGTGAACTGCAGCGTCAACGCCTACCGTCGGCTCGACCCGCACTTCGAGGCTCCCAACCAGATCAAGGCCTCCGCGATCAACCGCGGCGCGATGGTGCGCATCCCGCTCGGCAACGAACGTTCGACCCGCGTGGAGATACGGTCGATCGCGCCGGACGCCAATCCCTACATGGCGCTGTTCACGTTCCTCAAGACTGGCCTGGAAGGGCCGATGTCGGACATGAGCGACTCGGAGAAGCGCAGCCGCACCCGCTTCCTGCCGGACAACATCTTCGATGCGCTGCGTGCCTTCAAGGGCAGCCGGTTCGCAGCCGAGCTGCTCGGCGAGGAAGTGCAAACCCGTTTTTCCGAGCTCAAGCAAGCGGCGGCCGAGCGTTGCCCGAAGGCGCTGGGCGCGATGATCAAGGTTGCCGAGGTTCAGTTCCACCACGAGGTCACGAACCAGTACCTCTGGAACAAGTTCTGAGCCACGGCCCCGCCGTGATCGCAAGGCTGGAGCACGAGTGGCAAGGGCGCTCGTGCTCCACGCGCCTGCTCTCGCTGGTTCGTTCCGCCGCGGTCTTGCGCTACCATGCTCGCACCTCGACAACCCAGCGGAGACCATGCGGCAGAAACTGCTCTGGCTGCTTGCCGTCAGCGTGACGGTCATTGCCCCGAGGGCTCGCTCCCAGGATGGCGAGTCCGATGGTGCCGCCGTGATCCCGTGGCGCGAGCACTTCGAGCAGACCTTGCTCGAGGCGCGCGAGAAGAACCTGCCGGTGTTCGTCGCATGGCTGGCCGAGACCGAGCCGACGTGCCGCGACCTCAACCTCACGCACTACACCGACCCGCGTCTCGTCGAGCTGCTGAGCCGACTGCCGTGCCTGCTGGCATCGCCCGACGCACACGAGCCGGCGGAGGCGCTTGGCCACGTGGTCTGCTCCCGCTACGGCGTGGTCAGCTGTGAGGAGCACCGGCAGACGGACGAGGTGCTGCGCAACTTGCTGTACACGGGCAGGGTCCCGGTGATGCCGCAGCATCTCTTGCTCAGCGGCAAGGGCGAGCTGCTCGACGCACGACCGTTCTGGGTACCGGTCGAGTCCCTGCGGCGCTGGCTGGTGCGCGCGCTGAAGAAGCTGCGGCCGGATCTGTTGCCGGCGAAGCTCGCCGAGCCCGCGGAGCCGATGGTGGAGACTTCGCTGTTCGACCAGTTGCGGGCCGGCGACCTGCGCCAGCGCGAGCGTGCGGCCCAGTCGATCGATCTGCTCGACCCGGATGTCGTCGATCGCGTGATGACCACGTACGCGGGGTCGCTCGAGCCCGACAAGCGCCTGAAGCTCTTGCGAGAGCTCGGGTCGTCTGCCATCGCTTGCGCCCCGTTCTTGCTCAGCCGGCAGGCGTCGTCGTTCGATCCGGTGCTGCGCCGCGGCTCGGCCGAGGGCTTCACGCTGCTCAACACGCCGCAGCCGCTCGGCATCTTGCTCGACCGCCTCGCCGTCGAGGCAGATCCCGAGGTGAAGAGCGCCGTGATCACCGCCGTGGGACGCTGCGGCAACAGGAGCGCGGCAGCGCAAGGCGCCGTGCTCAACATGCTGAATGCGAGCGAGCCCATGGTGCGAACCGCGGTGCTGCTCACGCTCGCCGAGTTCGCGCCGGCGCCGGAGATCACCACCGCGCTGTTGCGCAACCTCGATACCACCGATCGTCAGCTTGCCGCCGCGACCGTCTGGTCGTGCGGCAAGATGCGCCTCAAGGAAGCGCGGGCCGACATCGAGAAGCTCATGACGCGATTCCAGGATCTACGCTTCCAGCTGCTCGCCGAGCTTGCCTTGAAGCGCATTCGCGGCGACAACGTCGACCAGCAGTTCTATTGCGAGCAGCGCCCGATCGAGGAGCTGAAGGCCGGCGAGGTCCGGTGAACCGGCCCGCCGCGCCCGAGGGATCACGCAGGAGGCCGGGTTTCATGCGCAGGCAGCTCGTCGCCGCCGCGGTCTTGCTGGCCGCCGCCGTGCCGCCCGGAGCGCGGCAGGACCAGCCGCAGCCAGCCGCGGAGCAGCCGCTCCGCCAGAAGATCCTGGTGATCAATCTCGATCCGATCATCGAGGGAGCCGACGGTCGACGCCTGCACGAGGTCGGTCGCTGGAATGACCCGGCGCAGCTGTTGCGCGAGTACATGGCCGACCTGACCGAGTGCAGCCACGATCAGCTCACGTTCAACGTGGTCGAGACCATCACCGCCGATGCATTTCCGGTCAAGCAGGATGGCTTTCGCTACACCGATGCGGACTATCTGAAATGCGTGCGCAACGAGCAGCCGTGGCATCAGCCCGACGCGGTCGACTACCGGGCGCTCGTGAACGAGTTCCGGCTCGCGGAGCGGGTCGAGAAGCACGAGGTGGACGAGGTGTGGTTCTTCGCCATGCCCTACTCGGGCTTCTTCGAATCCACCATGGCAGGCAGCGGCGCGTACTACTGCAACTCGGACCCGATTGCCGACGTGGCCTGCTCGCGCATCTTCATCACCATGGGTTTCAACTACGAGCGCGGCGTCGGCGAGATGCTCGAGGACTTCGGGCATCGCACCGAGTCGATCATGACGCACGTGTTCGGTCGCTGGGAGAATGACCAGCATCCGCTCGAGCAGCTCAACCCTGGCGTTCACGCTCTACGACAAGCAGCTGCCGGGCAAGGCTGCGTGTGGCAACGTGCACTTCGCCCCCAACAGCGACCAGGACTACGACTGGGGCAACAAGCGCATCGTGTGGACACCTGCGAGTCATGGCGCAACCTATCCCGCGCTGCGCAGGATGCCGCGGCAGATGAACTGCGCGGACTGGGGCAACGGCGACATTCGCCTACATCTGAACAAGTGGTGGCTGTCGCACCTGCCGGCCGCGCCGGGCACGACCGGCGGCAAGCTCAACAACTGGTGGCGCTACACGGTCGACTTCAACGCGTTCGCAGGAAACCGTCCGGTGAACCGCCGTCGCGGCACGGACTCATCTGCGCGCGCGAGTCCCACACCTTCACCTGCTCGACACCCAGCGAACCCGCTGCTCCGCGACCACGCTGACCGCAACGTCCGCCTGCGGGTCGATCATGCCGGTCGCGATCTCGGCCATCAGCTGCTGGCGATCGAACCACACCCGCAGCGACCGGACCTCCGCGATGCGGCCGCGGCGGCGTCGCGGTCGTGCCGCTCGATCCGGCCGCGGACCGGCGAACCACCCGGCACGCACAGCTCGACCGCATGGCTGGCCGGCGGCACGAGCAAGCGGGTTCGGCCCCTCAAGGCGGCCATCACCACGCGCTCTGCAACCGTGGTGCGAGCGTCGGCTCAAGGCGCGCGGCAAGAGCTCCGCGGCGATGTTGTCGACGCTCACGCTGGCCACGCTCACACCGTGCTCTTGCCGGCCGCGTCCACGCCGACGGCCGGTCACGGTCATCGGCCCATCGAGGCGACGGCGCGTGTCGAACTTGACGTCGATGCGCGAACCGCGAGACCTGGCCACCGAGATGCCGTCCACCAGCACCTCGAGCGACCGCAGCGCGCTGCCGGCAGCGACGATCGGCACGACACCGCTGACCACGGCGCCGCTCGCCGGGTGAGGAGCAGGCTCTGCGGCGCGGCGTTGTCCACCACCACGGTGATCGATGCGGCTGCCTCGTTGCCGGCGGCATCGCGTGCCGTGCAGTCAGCGTCATCGCTCCATCCGATCGATGCGTCGAGTCTTCCTCGCTGCGGCACATCGGCGCGCTGCGGCGAGCGTACGCCTTCGGAGGCCGTCCGCCACGTTCGGAGCGTCACCGCCCGCGAGCATCTCCACGCTCGCCAGCCCCGAGCCCACGTCGGTCAACTGTGCCTCGAACGCCACCACGCCCGATACGAACGCCGTCGACCGGCACGGGGATGGTCACGATCGGTGCGGTGTTGTCAACGACGATCGCGGCTGCCGCTCGTGGCCTGGTTGCCGACGCCGTCGATGGCACACACCGCCACGGTGTGCGGCCCATCGCCGAGCCGGGTCGGGTGATCGTGCTCTGCAGGAGCGATCCTGCAAACGATGCGATCAGGGCACCGTCGACCAGCAGCTCGAGCTCCAGCACGCCGGCGCCAGGCACCGCATCGCTGGCGCTCGCGCTCACCTCGACCACGCCCCGCACCGCCGCACCGTCCGCCGGTGACTCCAGGGTGACGAGCGGCGCCGCCGCGTCCAGCACCACGACCACCGAAGCCTGGCCGGTGCGCCCGACGCCGTCAGCGGCCTGCACGGTGATGGTGTTGGCGCCGTTCACGAGCGGCACCGAGCCCGATGCCACACCACCGCCCGCGGCCAGCGAACCGCTGACGCCGGCCGGCACCGACGACACCGTCGTCGCGCTCAGATCGTCCACCGTGGCCACCACCGGAACGGTCGCACTGGCGGGTCCGAAGCAGGCGCCGCTCGGCGGCGTGTCGATCGTCACCACCGGCGCCGACAGATCGAGCAGCAGCTGCAGCATTGCCGACGACGAGTTGCCGGCCGCATCGCTCGCGGTGATCGGGATCAGGTTCGCGCCCTCCGCGAGCGTGACGGCATCCGCCACCACCCCGCCTCCCGCGGGAATCGCAAAGGCGTGCGAACCGATCATGAGCGTGCTCGCACTGGCATCGATCACGCTCACGGTCACCGCCGCCGGCGAGCTCGACAGCAACGCGCCATCGGCCGGCGTGGTCACCGAGAGCGAGGGCGCCACGGTATCCCGCACCACCGTGATCGACGATCCGCCCACGTGGCCGGCCTCGTCCGTGGCCGAGACAGTGATCACGTTCGCCCCCTCCTCCAGGGCCACCACGCCGCTCAGCTCGCCACCGCCCGCGGCCACCAGGCCGCTCACGCCCGCGGGCACCGACACCACGTCGGTCGAGGTCGCGTCGCTCACATCGGCGGTCACGCTCACCGCATTCGCGGCGATGATCGCTGCATCGGCGGGCGACGTGATCGCCACCTGCGGCGCGGTCGAGTCGAGGATCAGCGAGGTGGTGACCGAGGTGCTGAGGCCCTGCGCATCCGTGGCGGTGATGATCACTTCGTTCGGTCCCTCCTCGAGCGCGAAGCTCGCCGCCGCATCGCCGGAGCTCGGGGCTGGGAACGACGAAGGCGCCCACATCGCTGGCGGGTTCGAGCTGATCGTGGTCGCGCTCTCGTCCTCGACGTGCAGCGAGATCGCCGCCGGCGAGGCGCCGACGATCGTGTCGCTGGCCGGCGAGATCGCGGTCAACTGCGGCGGGCTGGTGTCCGAGATCGCCGCGCTCGAGCGGGTTCGCAGGATGATCGCGCCGAGGCTGAGCGAGTCCGTGATCTCCTGGATGTTGGCGGTCGCCGACGTCTCGCCGCCGGCGAACGCGTTCGACACCACGAGCCGGTCGAACTCGAAGTTGCTGCTGGCCGGATCGTCGCCGGCCACGGTGGCGCCATTCAGCAAGTAGCGCTCCTGGGAGCCGGCCACGCCGTCCTGCAGCAGGTAGGTG
>JAXMBY010000085.1:0-19822 GCA_046349655.1 Planctomycetota bacterium | reverse complement strand
GAGTGGCGGTAGCCGTGGTTGTAGCCGATCAGGAGATCCGGCGCGTCGTGCTTGTACGGCCCGTCGAACATCGCGTCCGTCTCGAACACGCTCAGCATCACCTGGCCCTGGTCCTTGGGATCGCGCAGCGCGAGCAGGCCGTCCTTGATCTTCTTGCGCAGCTGGACCAGCTCCTCGCCCTCGTTCACGATGCCCTGGCGCTCGCGCCCCTTGCGGTTGATGAAGAGCCCCGTCAGTCCGAGCGCGAACGCCTTCGTCCGCGACCAGTCGACCGCCTCGAACCAGTCGCCGCAGGTCTCCTTCCCGTCCTTCAGGAAGAGCAGCCCCTGGTCGCGCAGCCACGCGTTCAGGTTGACGCCGCGCTTGAACTGCGTGAACCCGTGATCGGAGATCACGCAGAGCTGCGTCTTCGGGTCGTTGCCGATCTTCGCGCGGATGCGACCCAGCATCGCGTCCATGCGCTGGTACAGATCGGCCAGCGTGTCCTTGTGCTGCACCGTGTCCTTGCCCGCGTTCGCCGGGTGGGTCGGGTCGAGGTAGCGGAAGAACATGTGCTGGATGCGATCGGTCGTGTCGAACACGCACGTGACGAGCCCGCGCTTGGTGTGCTCGATCGCGTTCATCAGCATCTTCTCGCGCTCCTCGTGGATGAGGTAGCACTGCTTCAGGAACGCGTCCTCGTCGATCACCCGCTCGTTCAGCGCCCACGTGTCCTCGGCGAGCCCGAGCGTCGCGTACGGCCCCTGCGTCTTCGCGAGGTAGATCGAGTAGATGAGCGGATGCGAGATCGGCATCGCCGGGTTTTCCGGGTCGATCTGGATCGGCGTCACGTACAGCTCGAACTCGGGCTTCAGGCTCATCACGTAGAAGCGCGCGATGCCGCTGACGCTCATGCCGAGGCCGATCTTGAACTTGAGCGGAAGCCACGGCGAGTACGTGCGCGGCGTGAGCGTCACCTTCTCGTCGCCCACCTCGAGCAGCGCCTCGTCGTTGCGCTCGTCGAGCGTCACCTTGAACGGCAGCTTCAGCACCGGATGGTCGACGCGCAGGCTGTTCTCCGGACCCTCGACGTAGCTCTCGATCACGTTGCCCTTGCGCTCGACCGCGATCTGCACGCCGCCCGTGTGCGCGCCTTCCTGCTTGCGCGTCGTGTAGAACGAGAACGTCCCCTGCGTGCCCTTCAGGTCCGGCACGCACATCCCCGAGAGCAGCACGCCGTTGAACTTCTCGGGCGGGAAGGTGATCGGGACGCGCTGGATGGTGCTGAAGACGTGGTGCTCGCCGAGCAGCTTCCAGAACGGCTGGCTCTTGCGCAGCAGCCGGATCGGCGGCTTGCCGAGCGGGATCCGGTACTTGCCGAGCGGCAGCACGCGCGACACCTTGCCGATCTCGGTCGACGAGATCATCGGCGAGTACGTGCACGGATCGCGGGTCAGGAAGTCGAAGATGTTGTGGCGCGACGCGTCGACGCCGGTCGTGAACGACGACCAGGCCGCCGGCGAGATCGAGGGGAAGCTCGTCTCGAGCGGCAAGAACGATCCCTCGCGCGCGAGGCGCTCGAAGTTCGGCATCCTGCCCTCGGCGGCGCTGCGCGAGCTTCGAGGTCCATGCCGTCGAGGCCGACGATGACGACGCGGTTCACCTCGGCGTTCTTCAGCGCCTTCGAGCGGAACACGAGCCGCCACAGCACGCGGATCGGCCACATCAGGATGGTCCCGATCGCGAGGAAGAAGGTGCCGACCAGCGTGAGCAGCGACCCCACCAGCGCGATCCCGGGCCGGGCCGATGTAGAGGAGGTGCGCGTGCGCGAGCGGCGCGAGGCAGAGAAGGGCGACGCCGAGCAGCGCCCGACGGGGGATCCGGCAGTTTCTCATGGAGCTCAGCTACAGGGGTTGATGTCGGGAACCCTTTATTATGGCCGAACGTTTTGAGTTGCAAGTGACCCGGCCGTCCTGCCGGACGCGACCCGGGTTACCTGGCTACGCCGGGGCCGGTTCCAGGACAAAAGTCACGATCACGCCTCGCGCGCCCGGCGCCGCGCTCCTGAATCGAGACGGCGCATCGCCGGACCGTTTCGAATGCAGGTAGGCGGAGCCGGAACCAGTGGAAGCGGTCGCTCTCCAGGCGGGCTGGCAGGCGTCGAGGCAGCGGCCTGGGAGCACTCATCGAAGTGAGCGATCATGGAGTTTTGCCGGCACCCGTCGCGCATGGGCACCGGGCGGATTCCAGCTGGTGATCCCCGGCCAGCGGATGAGGGTCTCCCCTCGAATGTCGCGCTCGCGGACCAGGTCACCGCTGAGGTTCTTCACGCTCGTGGGTACGCTCTCGCTTCCGTTTTGGTGGATCGGCGCGGCGAGCGGACTGCAGCTGTTGCCCGGGGTCCCGATCGCCGTGCTGATGTTCGTGCCCGGGAGCCGCGGCGGCGATGCTCGTGTACGGCGAGAGCAAGACCGCCGGCGTCGGGGGCTTCTTAGCCCGGCTTATTCACCCCCCCGAGCGACTGCGGCGGCGGATATGCCGCCATCTGCGTCGTTGCACTCGGTCGGTCTCCTCGACAGCTTGTTCAAAGCTGCCTCCGGGGACCTCGGTCGTGCGCCTAGCAGCTGGCAGCATCTCCACCGCCTCGCTACGCTCCGGATGATGAATAACCCGGGTTGAGAGATCCCTCGACTACCGGAAAATCGAGCCGGTCTGGTACGCGCCCATCATTCTGATCATGCCAGGCGCGACGATCTTGACCCATGTCCTGATGCGCACGCTGGGGCTGCCATCGGCAGCGCCGCGGCCGTCGATCCCGGCGGCGGCGGCGATGTTCCTCGCGTTCTTCATCGCCGGGCTCGGTGAAGAGCTGGGTTGGTCTGGATACGTCATCGACCCGATGCAAGCGCGGCGCGGCTCGCTCGCGGCCGGCATTCTGCTGGGACTCGTCTGGGCCGCCTGGCACTACGTGCCCCTGGCGCAGGCTCACCGATCCCTGGCATGGAGTGCCTGGTGGTCGCTTGACACCGTGGCCTTGCGAGTTCTCATCGTCTGGATCTACAACAACACCGGGAAGAGCGTCTTTGCCGCGGCTCTGTTCCACGCGATGACCAACGTCAGCGGCGTCACGTTCGCCCGTGACTACGATCCGCGCATCACGGGCCTGATCATCGCATGCGCGGCTGCGATCGTCACGGTCGTATGGGGGCCGCGGACGCTGGCTCGATGCGCGCGCTCGGAGTGGAGATCGACGTGGTCGGCATTGCCCGGGCGCAGCAGCTCTCGCGGACGTGCGGGATCATCATCGGCCCTTCCGAGCACCGGACACGTGGGCGCGATAGGAGGTCGCCAGCTCGCCCCACCACAGGCCGATCATGTCGGCGAAGGCCTGGCCGCTGCCCAGGCCGCGACGCACCGGATGATCGTCGGGCAACGACGCCCACCCGCGATGCTCGAGGGTGACCTGCGTCCCGTCGTTCATTGCCTCGAAGAGCACCTCGACCTCGGTGCGCTCGTCCGGTCCGAAGGCGCGGGCTCGCCACTCGAACACGAGACGTCGTCCCGGCTCCCAGACGAGGACCTTGCCGCAGACGAACTCCGTGCCGTCGGCGAAGGTCTCGACGAGCCGTCCGCCCTCACCCCCGTCGAAGCGGATCATGCCGTTCTGCTCGGGCGAGAAGCGGTAACGCGGCCCCCGCCGCCACCAGAGATCGGTCTCCTCGGTGAAGACCTCGAATGCGTCGTGCGGGGCGACCGCCACGAACGTGGTGACGCGAGCAGAGTCGGCGCGCTTCATGGGTGTCTCCTCCGGCGTCTCGCCGTGATGGTCTTCTTGCCGCGCGTGCGCTCGGCGTGGGCCTTGAAGCCGTCGAGCTGACTGGCCCAGAACGCCTCGACCTCCACGATCCAGTCGCGCAGCTCGGTGAAGCGCTCGCGCTTGAGCCGGTACACCCGCACGCGCGCATCGTGGTCGAGCTCGCTCTCCTCCCAGTCCGGTCTTGCGCAGGACCCGCGGGTGCCGGCTCATCGCCGGTGGGCTCATCGCGAGGGCGGCGGCGAGCTCGCCCGCGCGGTGCGGCTCCCACCGGCTCCCCACGCCGCGCCGGACGGGATCGGCCAGCGCGGCGAACGAGCGTGGAGGTTGCGGCGGCGAGGGCGCGCATCAGGTCTCCTCGAGCGGCTGGACGAAGATCAGCGGTGTCCCTCGGGATCGAACGCCGCGGTACATGCGCATCCCGTGCTGATCGGCTGGCTCGGCGACCAGCGTCGCGCCGGCGGCCTTGGCCCGCGCATGGTGCGCTTCGACGTCGTCGACCACGCAATAGAAGAGCTGAACGCTGGTTGCCGGGAGATCGAGCGGGCTCGCGCCGAAGCCCTCGAACGCCGACGCGAGCATCAGCGTGCTGTCTCCGAGGGTCATCTCGGCGTGACCGATCCGGCCATCCTCCATCGGGTAGCGGAAACGCTCCTCGAAGCCAAAGGCGCGCTTCAGGAACTCGATCGCGGCGGGAGCGTCGCGATAGGCGAGATACGGGATGACGCGTTGCTTGCTCATTTCTTCACCGGATCGCGGAGTCGTTGATGGAACCACCAGGCGTGTTCCTCGAAGATCCTCCTCGGCCAGCCTGGAGGTGTGTGTTCTTCATGCGCACAATAGTTAATCTATTCGATAACTATTGTCAACAGGATCTGTCGGGTCGAGGCGGGCCTCAGCGCTGCGAGGAGTCGCCAAGGCCTCCAGGGCCTTCGGCATCGAACGTGGGCGGCCGGTCAGCTCGGTGCCCAGGCCGTTCCGCGCTTGCGGCGGCCGTGATGCGAGGGCGCGGTCTCCGCGTCCAGCCGCGGTTGCGCGCGCGACAGGATCACGCGGTCCCGCCGGCGAGGCCGCGCCGAGGCGCAGCACGAGCCGGTAGACGAGCGCGGCCGCGACGCCGACGGCGATCATCTCGATCCGTTCACGAACTCGCTGGTCTCGGCCTGCAGCGTGACCGCGATCACCACGACGCTGCCGATCACCGGCACCGAGCACGCCGCCCGGCAGCACAGAGCGGCGCTCGACGTTCGGGCGGCGCCGGCGCAGCACCGGGACCGCGACGCAGGTGGCGAGATACATGAGGCCCGAGGTGACGATCGACAGATCGACCAGGCGGTTGTAGTCGAACTCCACGGCGAACGCCGAGCGCGCCGAGCGTCGTCGCGATGATCGACAGGTGCGGCGTGGCGAAGCGCGGGTGCTCGGCGCCCATCACTCGCGGCAGGTAGCCGTCGCTCGCCATGGCCGAGAAGATAGCGCCGGCGTGATCAGCGCGACGCCCGCGTTGTACCCGGTCATCGAGATCGTGGCGCACAGCGCGATCAGCTTCGCGCCGTTCTCGCCGAGGAAGCTCTGCGCCGCGAGCACGCGGCTGATCGATTTCGCGAGCGACGCCGCGCCCACGCTGCAGGTGGCGACCATCTGGATCACGACGTAGAGCGAGACCGCGAACAGAGGGCGCTGACCGTGGCGATCAGGATCGAGCGGCGCGGGTTGTGGGTCTCGCCGGCCGGCACCGGCACGTTCTCGAACCCTGGCAGGCGAACGACCGCCTTGAACGCCCCCCGCGCCGAGCGCCGCGGCCGAGGTCGACAGCGAGCGCGCCCAGCGGGACGGTGACGAGACCGATGATCGCGAACGCGAGCAGCGGCGCGAGCTTCGCGACCGTGAAGACGTTCGTCGTCCACGCCGCGGGCTTGATGCCGATGTAGTTGATGAAGCCGAAGAACAGGATGATCGCGACCGTCGCGCCGGTCCTGCCCGCGGGCGTCGCGAGGGCAGGCACGATGCCGGTCAGGTAGCTCGAGGCGCCGCCCGCCACCGCCGACCACGACAGCAGGCTCGATGCGTAGGCGGCCCAGCCCACCGCGAAGCCGATGAACGGCCCGAACGCCTCGCGCGTAGACGTGAGCCGCCGTTCTGCGCGTACATGCTGCCGACCTCGGCGTAGCACAGCGCCACCGAGATCATCGCGATGCCGACCACGACGAAGGCGAGGAACGAGCTCGGGCCCATCACCGCGGCGATCGCCCCCGGGCGCAGGAAGATCCCGGAGCCGACGATCAGGTTGATGCCGATGCAGATCGCGTCGAACAGCGAGCTGGGCGCGGTGCCGCGGGAGGTCGGTCGGTGGGTCGGGTGGCCATGCGAGAGTGAACCACACGCGGGAGGTCACGGCCATCGTGGGCTTCCCGTGATTCCGCCAGCAGTTGCACCTTGGCTCCTCGTGATCCTGTCGCTCCGGTCGCCCCTCGCGTCTTGCCTGCTGGAGGAGGTCCCATGAAGCCCCGCTCGCGTTGCTCGTGGTCGTCGTCGGTGCCGGCAATCTCCTCGCGCGCAGCTCCTACCACGGAACGATCCCGACTGGCGCTCGAGCGACGCGCACTACGCGACCGGCGGCGCGTTCGTCGATCTGGACCGCGACGGCTGGCCCGATCTCGTGGTCTCGAACGGCAACGACATCCAGCGCAGCGCGTGGGGTCTACGCGAACGTCGCGGGCACTGCTCGAGCGCCCCGAGCTGGATCGTCCGACACCAGTTCCACGGCCACCTGACGGTCGGCGACATCGACCAGGACGGCCTGGGAGGACGTTGCCGTCGCCGTGCTGGTCGCCGAGAACGGCTACGGCGCGAGTACTACCTCGCCTGCGGGCACGCTGTCGAGCAGCGCCCGACTGGCAGACGGCGAACAGCTTCTACGGCTGGCACCCCTCGCTCGGCGATCCCGACCTCGACGGGGATCTCGATCTCCTGATCGGCTCCTCCGCCTATGGCGGCCAGGCTGGCGAACTTCGCCATGTACTTCAACTCCGGGCGGGACGCTCTCCACCTCGCCGAGCTGGCAGACCGGTGTCGACAAGCGCAACCTCGATCACATGGAGTTCTGCGACGTGGACGGCGACGGCGATCTCGACGTCGTCGCGATCGGCAACGGCCGTCCAACTGGCTCTACCGCAACAGCGGCGGTGTCGAGACGACGCCCGACTGGCGCAGCCCGACAACTCGAACCAGTTCGCGAACACGCTGGCGATCGGCGAATGCACCGGCGACGGCCGCCCCGACCTGATCATGAGCGACAACAACCAGCTGGGCGGCGGCTCCCGGTTCAAGCTGTACCGCGGATTTGCCGGCACGGCTCGTTCGAGACGACGTACTCGTGGTCGTACTTCGACGGCTACGTGTCGGCGGTCGCGCTCGCCGACCTGAACGGCGACGGCCTGCTCGACCTCGCCCACCGGGCGTGGTGGGACAAGACGCGGCTGTTCCTCAACAACGGCTCGGTTTCGACGCGACGCCCTCCTGGAGCTCGAACCCGGCCGTCGTCGTCGAGGCGATCACGTTCGCCGACGTGAACCAGGACGGTCTCGTCACGACACGAGTGGAAGAACGTCTTCAGCGACACAGGCCGACCGCCGCCCTCTCGCCGCAGTGCTGCGAAGATTCCGCGGCGCGCCCCGTCGCCAGCTTACTACCTGGACCGCCGGCCGATCGAGGAGGTCGTGCGCCGTGGTCGTCGATAACCGCGCTCCCCGTACTCCGCCTGCGCGGTCAACCGATCGAACAGGTGGATCTCGCTCGCGCGGGCGCCGCTGCACGAGGTGCGCATCGACTACGTCCGCGTCGACCAGCTCGACATGGCGGTCACCGACGCTGGGAGAACAACGGCAACCTCCTGTACCTGCACCGTGAGCGCGGTGCGGGCGAGCGCCTCGCGGGACCCGGGCGCGACGCTCAGGGCAGCGAGACGCTCAGGACATTGTTGCTGAGCCGCGCGCTCTCGCCGTCGAGGTGAATGCCGACCAGCGCCTGCGCGTGCATCGTGACGCCGAGGAGCTGCGGCATGTCGTCCGGGATGCGGACCGGGATGTCGAGCCGCGGCGCCGTCAGGAAGCCGGAGAAGAGCAGCATCAGACCGCGACCGGGATCGAGGCGGACGATGCCGCACGGTGGCGGCGGGATCTCCCGCGGTGCCGAGGCTCGTCAGCACGTAATAGCGATCGCCCGGCCCGTCCCCACTGATCGTGAACGTGAGCGCGTCGCCGGGACGGGGCTGCCCGGACACGGCGACCGCGGGCGTGTACGCGAAGCCGCGGGCGAGCGTGGTCGTCGTCGCACCCGCCTCGATCGTGACGTCCGCCGGACCCGGTGCTCCCGGCGGCGTGTCGCGACCAGCATCTGCGCGCTCCACCGGCCGACGCTCGTGCACGGCGTGCCGCCGACGCGCACCGAGATCGCCTCGTCGGCCGCGAAGCCCTCGCCCCCGATCGTGATGATGGTGCCGCCGCCCGGCGAGCCGCATGCGGATCGATCGACTGGATGCGCGGCGGCGGCGGCGGGCGATCGCGCTCACCATCAGCGGATCGCACACGACGACGTTCTGCCATGAGGAGGCACGGGATGCTCTGGTAGAGCGCCTCGCCGACCTGGAAGCCGTCGAGGTAGGCGGGGAACAGGATCTCGGGGCGCGCCACGCCGTCGAGGTAGGGCTCGAACGCGATGCCCGTTGACGGCGGTCGCACCCATGTGGATCAGGTCGGCGATCAGCGACTGCGAGTACCACTGCCGCCCGTTCACGAGAGTGCGCGCGTCGGTGCTCACGAAGCAGGTCGCGACCGAGCCCGGCAGGAATGTGCCCGGATAGACGTCGCCGCCGCCGAGCGGCACCTCGCCGAAGAACGGCGGCCCCGGGTTGCTCGGGTCGTTGCTGCCCCAGGAGCAGTAGCCCAGGATGCCGTCCACGTTCTTCGCGAACGCCGCGCGACCGGGCTCGTGCACCACCGGGATGCGCCGCGCTCGCAGGCGATCGGCCGCCGCCTGGATCCAGTCGTCGCCCTCGCCCGACGGGTTCTTCGCGTCGAGCACGAAGCGTCCGAACGCTGCGGGGCGCTGGGAGTCGTCGATCAGGCGCTCGATGTCGGCCGGGACGCCGGTCTCCGGATCGACGTTGCTCTGGTAGCCATCGAGCCGGAACACGAGGTACGAGAGGTCCGGGTGCGAGAAGGTGTCGAACGGGACGCGCGCGTCGAAGTACGGGTTCGGCACCCAGCCCTTCTGGCCGTCGTCCGGGACGCGACCGGTGAAGAGCTGCGTCAGCTCCGAGTCGACCGAGGCGCAATCCTGCGACAGCCCGCGCCCGCTCACGTTCACGATCGCGTGCGGCACGCCCTTGGTCAGCACGAGGTAGCGGATCCGGTCGCGCAGATCCGGCCGCGTGACGGTCAGGTGGGCGAGCAACGGGTTGCGGATCTGCGTGTTGTAGATGCTGCGGTAGATCGCCTCGGTCGTCGGCGTCCCGACCGGCAGGTGAAAGACGTTGCCCGGCGGGATGCCGCGCACCCGCGCGTAGTAGCTGCCCACCGCGACCGAGATCGCGCTCGCGTCGTTCACCACCACCAGCACCTGGTCGGGCGTCACCGCCGCGCGCGCGTCGAGCGCGAGCGCAGACCCGATGACGAAGGCGAGCACCGCCGAGACGTGCATGCGGCTCATGGAATCCTCGGAGCGATGAAGGTCGTGCTTCCTGCGGGGGGTGCGCGGCTGGCGCGCGCTCGAAGTATGCACCGGTGGGGCCAATGGGCAAGCCGAGCATCGGAGATCGCGAGGTGCGTGGCGCGCCGTGCCGACTTCCGGTCACGCGTCGGATCGGTCCGGCGCGAGCCGCAGGGGCGCCGGACGTCGCCGCGGCGAGCGATGCGTCCGCGAATCGATCGCCGTCGTCTCGGTTCTCGGTCGTGTTCGCGCGGCTGCCGCGCGTCGGCTGCCGCCGGCCCTCGCGCTCGCGAGCCGGCGGCGCCGGTACCGCTCCGGCTCGGAGCTTCTGCCGCTTCCGTACAACTCGATGAGGTCGCGCATGGTCTTCTGCGTGCGATCGTCCGCTTCCCCGACTGCGGCGGCGAGGACGTCGAACGACCGCAGCAGCTCCTCGGCCTCCTCGAAGCGGCCGAGATCCACGACGCAGCGCCCCAGCCGTCGAGATAGCAGCCGATCGTCCAGTCGGTCACTCCGCGACGTCGGCAGAGACCTGCGCCGCGCGCTCGAGGTACGGCTCGGCCTCCTCGAGTGCCTCTGGTTGCGCAGCGTACCGCGCCCTGGTTCATCGAGGCGAAGGTCTCGGTGCTCGGCTCCCAGCGAGCGCTCGCGCGCGGCGAGCGCCTTGCGCGCGAGCTGCTCCGCCTCGGCGTACTTGCTCTCCGCGTTGAGCGTGGTGACGAGATTTGCCATCGAGCGCAGCGTATCGGCATGATCGGCGCCGAGCACGCGGGTGCGGACCTCGAGGACCCGGCGCTCGAGCGCCTCGGCCTCGGCGAGCTGCTTTGTCCCGGAGAGGTAGCTCGCGAGCGTGCTGAGCTGATCAAGGTGAACTCGTGCTCCGCGCCCAGCAGGCGCTCCTGCCTGCCGATGACCTCGCGGATGAGCGCGATGCCCTCGTCGAGCTTGCCGCGCGCATACAGGACGCCCGCGAGTTCGCCTTGGTGATCAGCGTGTCCGGATGGTCGGCGCGCAGCGCGCGCTCCTTCCCGCGAGCACGGCGCGCGTCAGCTCCTCGGCTTCGTCGAGCTTGCCCGCTGGGTCAGCACCGAGGCGTAGACGCCGGCCGCGTCGAGCGTGTGAGGATGCTCCTCTCCGAGCCGATCGCGAGCCTCGACCCAGGCGTCGCGTCCGAGCCGCTCCGCTTCCTCGAGCTTGCCCTCGGCCCGACGCACCTGCGCCATCAGGCGAGCGGTCAGCAGCACGCGAGATCGCCGGGCCCGCGCAGCTCGCGCAGCCGCGCGCGCGCGTGGAGATCAGCGCGTCCGCGTCCGGCAGGCGACCCTGGGCGATGCGCAGCTCGCCGAGCGCGAGCTGGGCGAGAGCGAGGTCGTCGGGGCGCAGGCTGGTGGCGGTCGCGAGCTCGACCGAGCGCTCGAGGTGGCGCTCCGCCTCGATCAGGAGCCCGAGCGCGACGGTCTCGCCGAGCGTGAAGCTGGACCGCCTGCTCTACCTCGGGCTGTCCGGCCAGCTGGTGCGCATCGATCGCCGCCCGATCGAGGACGTCGACGACCCGCTGACGCCCGTCCGAGTCGGGCCTGGCCGCCGAGCATGCCGCGCTGGAACTCGAGCACGGCGAGCGCGCGCCCGCGGCTCGCTCCGCGTCCTGACGCGCCGTCAGCGCCTGGTCGCGCTCGTGCGAGATCCGCGACGCATGCGCCTGCTGCCACCAGAGGAGGCTCGGGCCGGCGGTCACGAGCAGGACCGCGAGCGCGATCATCGCGCTCGCCCCGGATGCCGCCGCGACCATCGCCCGCAGCTTGAACCATGGGCTCGCCCGGCGCGCGATCGGCCTCAGCTCGAGCACGTTGCCGAGGTCACGGACCAGATCCCCCATCGTCGGATAGCGGCGTGCGGCGTCGGTCTCGATGGCGGTGAGGCACACGGTCTCGGCGTCCCAGGGCACCGACGCGTTCCACCGCCTCGGCGGCGGCGGCTGGCCGGCCAGGATCCGTTGACGCGTGATCTCGGCGTGCTCGCCGAGGAACAGCAGCTTGAGCGTCAGCAGCTCGTAGAGAACCACGCCGAGCGCGTACACGTCGGTGCGCTGATCGCTCGCGGACGCGTCGCCCCGCACTTGCTCGGGAGCCATGTAAGGCAGCGATCCCACCTGCGAGCCGGATCGCGTGATGCGGTCGCTGCCGCGCGTGCTCGCGAGGCCGAAGTCGACCAGCATGACGCGTCCGTCGTGCGTGAGCATTACGTTCGATGGTTTGACGTCGCGGTGCAGCACCCTCGCGAGTGCGCGTGATGCAGCGCTTCGCCGACCTGGCGGGTGATGTGGAGCGCGGTCTCGACCCAGCTCTCTCGGCGAACGGCGACGGCGTGCTGCCGTCGCCTCCGGGCGAGGCGCTCGCGAGCACCGCCGCCAGGTCCGCCCCGGTCAGCGCGTCGGCCGGGCGCGTCGCCAACCGCTCGATCGCCTGCCCCAGGCTCAGCCCCTCGATGAACTCCATCGCGAAGTACAGGATCGCGCCGGCCTCGCCGAAGGTGTGCACCAGGACGATGCCCGGGTGCTTCAGGCAGGCGATCGCCTCCACCTCGCGCAGGAAGCGCTCGCCAGCGCCGGGAAGTAGAGCAGCTCGGGTCGCACGAGCTTGAGCGCCACGCGCCGGCCGAGCGACTCCTGCTCGGCCAGGTAGACGACGCCCATGCCGCCCGCGCCCAGACGCTCGAGCAGCCGGAACTCGCCGAGGCGCTCGGGTATCTCGCTAGCCGGCGTCGCGACCGGCAGCATGCCCATGCGCTCCAGCAAGCGCATGCGCTCCTGGATCGCCGCGGCCAGATCCGGGTGCTCGCCGCAGACCGCCTCGGTTGCGGCGGCCTCATCTTGCAGGCGATCAGGCGGCCACGACGATCTCCTCGAAGCGCCGTGTCCGATCGTCTGCCTCGCTCATCGTCACCACCACCTCCCGGGGAGTCCGCCACCGCAGCGCGAGCGCCGTGGCTCGCCTGCAGGGCGACCATTCAAGCAAGGATCGGTGGAGCCCGGAAGCGCCGCGTCACCGATTGAACGGGAACTCGCTGACCCAGCGATAGCCGCGGCCGAGCAGCTGGAAGTCGTCTTTCCCCTTGCGCGTGAAGCGGACCGCGAGCTTCCGGCCGTCCAGCTCGCCCTGGAGCACGAGATGCTCGGAATCCCACTGCTCGAACGTGAACGTCGTCGGCGCCGTCTGGGACGCGGGCGGCGCGCTGCTCGGCGGACCGAAGCTGGGCCGGGGCGGCGGCGGTCCGAGCTCGATCGTCTGCAGGTCGAGGTCCGGCAGCGTCCTTCTACGCAGGTGCACCGCAAAACGTTGCGTCTGCTTCCGTCCGGCGCCGACCAAGCGCTCGAGGGTCGTCGCGGTCAGCTCGGCAGCTCCGCCAGGAACTCCTCGAGAGGCAAGACCTCGACGGTATCCAGCGTCTGCTTCCGCGATCCAAGGAACACGACGATGCGCCGCACGCAGCGGCGCTCGCGTTCGGCGAACGAGCGAAGCCCGGACAGCGCCGCGGGCGAGACCATGCGCGACGCCTTCACTTCGATGCCCCAGAGATCGCGACCGATCTGGGCCACGAGATCGACCTCGGCACCGTGGCGAGTACGGTAGTGGAACAGCGAGAGCTCGGGCCACAGGCTGCCAGTTCTGCGGTGGAGCTCATGGAGTCGTGCCCCTCAGCGCGTTGCTGGCCGCGTATCCTCTGGGTCCGCCGGCGTCCACGATCCAGGTTTGCAGGTACAGCTCGAGCCCGGACGGGATGCCTGCCGGCCATTGCGTGCCGAGCAACCAGCCACCCTTGGCGTTGGTGATGAGCGAGGTGAGCACGAAGTCCGGCGCCGGCACGAGCACGCCGCCGAGGAGCGGCAGGTTCACCGCCGAGAACCCGATCACCAGCGGGGACGCAGCGAGCGGTCGGGCGTCGGTGAGCGACAGCTCGGCCTCGCTGCCCGCGGTCAGGTTGCCACGTCCCGCGAGCACGGGCACGCCACTCGTGCCGGCCAGGCCCTGGCCCAGGTTCTCCCAGGGGATCTCGGACTGGTCGATCAGGCGCGCGGTCGTGCCGCCCACCACGAACACGCCGGGGTCGCGATTGCCGAGCGCGATGGCGTTGGCGTAGCTGCCCGACATGGTCTGCGTCCAGCCTGACGTGCCATCCGCGTTGACCTTGCACACCGCCATCTCGAACAGAGTGCCAGCAGCGAGGTACGCGTCGTTCGAGTCGTCGAGCAGCATGTGCGCATGCAGCAGCAGGGCGAGCGAGCCATCGGCATCGAGATTCGACCACAGGAGCTGCCCAGCCTCGTTCACCTTGATGAAAGCTGCACCCGGCGTGCCTGCGTTCGGAAAGCCGCTGACCACCGCGCGGTTGTCGTTGCCGACCTCGATTCGGAAGCCCGACAGGTCGTAGACGTTCTCCCAGAGGAGCATGCCGGCCGGGTCCAGCTTCTTGATCACGGTGCCGCCGCCGCTCACGTATTCACCATGCACCAGGTAGCTGTTGCCGAACGCATCGCCATCGGCATCGCCCACGGTCAGGCTGAAAACACCCGGATAGCTCCACACCTCGTTGCCCGAGAGGTCCACCTTGGCGTAGCCGTTCACGCTGCCAAAGATGCTGCGACCGGTCACGATGAGCGCGTTGTCCGGAGTGAGCTTGAAGTTGGTCGGTGCGCCGATACCGTCGGCATCGAAGTATGACCACAGCGCGGTGCCATCGGGCGCGAACTTCTTGATCTTCGTCACGAACCCGGAGGGGCCGCTCCCCATGCCCAGCACATACACGTTGTCGGCGGCATCGACCAGGCACTTGCGGGTGTAGGAGCCATCGAACGAGCTCTCGTAGACCTGGCGCCACGCGAGCGTCCCATCCGGGTGGAACTTCATGACGATGCTTGCAGCGTTCACAGGGTTCGAGTAGCCGGACATGAGTGTGCCGGACACGACGATGTCGTCGTGACTGTCGGTGGTGACCCAGGTGGCCTTCTCCCACTTGGTTTTGTCGGTCTGGTCGTAGCTCGCTTCCCAGAGCAGATTGCCATGCACGTCGCGCTTGGTGAGCGTGATCTCCTCGCCGAGGGCATAGACATAGTTCACCGTGTAGGCGTTGTTCGCGGAGTCGACGGCGATCGCGATGCCCGCCGTGGGTGCCACCCAATCGACGCTCACCTGGGCGCCTGCCGTTCCCGGGAGGCAGACACAAACCATGAGAGCCGGCAACATCGCACGGAAGAAGGGTTGAAGCGAGCAGTGGAATGAAACTGTCATGGATCGGGTGAGCATGGCCGACTCCCAGGGGAAGGAGAAACAGTCGATCGACGATCGGATCCAGCATCGGACCGTTCCGGTCTGGACAGGCTGCGACACGCGCCTCGGGGCATCTTCTCGAGAGACAGGAGCGCGGCGCCCCCTCAGGCTTGATCGAGGGATGGCGAGCGTGATGCGCGTACCAAGAGCGAACGGCGCTTCAGTGATCGCGAGATGCAAGGGGCGGGCCACATGGCGTCCGCTCGGCGCTGGGTGACACTCGTTGCGGTCGCCGCGCTTCTCGGATGGCTCGGCGGAGCCCGTCCCGGCATCCGGTGCCGGCGACGGCCGCGATTCTCCGGAGATCACCGCGAAGGAGGGACGCGTGACGAATCCCCCGCGTGAGCGCGACCGATCTCGCACTGCGCGCGGGCGCGCTCGGGGCCCGATCCAGAGGCGGGCGTGCCTGGGGACGCAGGCGATCCGCGTGCCGCTCGATCGCGGCGAGCCACGCGGCGGTACGATCACGCCCTGCCTCGTCTCGCCCGGGAAGCGAACCCTCCAGCAAGGATCTCCCTCAGATCGTGGGCGACTCGACCAGCCGAATGCGCCGCGCATCGCAGTCGATCTCCGCCTCGACGCCGTGGGTCACCATCCCGATCAAGCTGAACGGCGCAGCGGGAGTCCCCGGTGCCGGCTTCCTCGACATTCCCGGCTCCGACGTCAGCAGCTACCCGAGCCTCACCGTGTTCGTGCAGGTGTCGTTGCTCGATGCTGGCGCCGTGCACGGCATCTCGCTCGCCAATGGTTGCCAGGTCGTGATCGGTCCGTGAGTGGCAGCGGTTGCGCCGAGACCTGGTCGGCAGGCGAGGCAGCCGGAGTGTCACCGCCCTCCGCTCCTCGCCTGCCATCTTCGGCGTGGTGTCCGCGACGCGACGACCTCGCACGAATTGTGCTGCGCCGCCGGGCGCGATCTCGTACGCTGCGCGCCGCCCGGAAACCCCTCACGCACGACGGCGAGCAGCGCGATGAACGAGCGAGCCAACCAGGGCGGCGGATCGGTCGCCGAGTTCACGGTGAAGGCGGTGTCGGCAGGGCTCGTGTTCGGGCTCCTGTTCGGCGCCGCGAACGCCTACCTCGGCCTGCGCGTCGGGCTCACGGTCTCGACGTCGATCCCGATCGCCGTGCTGTCGGTCGCGCTGTTCCGGCTCCTCTCGGCGTTCGGCACCCGCAGCACGTTGCTCGAGGCGAACCTCGCGCAGACCATCGGCAGCGCCAGCTCGTCGCTCGCGACCGGCACGATCTTCACCATCCCCGCACTCTTCATGTGGGGGCTCGCGCCACCGCTGTGGCAGGTGGGGATGCTCGCCCTCCTGGGAGGGGTGCTCGGCATCTGCGCGATGGTGCCGCTGCGGCGGCTGCTCATCGTCGGCAGCGACCAGGAGCTGCCGTATCCCGAGGGGCGTGCGTGCGCCGAGGTGCTGAAGGCAACGCAGTCGGGTGCGGCCGGGTCGGCGCCGATCTTCATCGGCATCGCCATCGGCGCGGTGATCAAGCTCGCGCTCGCGGCCGTGCCGCTCGTCCCGTCCGAGCTGGCGGGCGAGCTGCCGTTCCTCGCGCGGGCGCGCCTCGCGCTCGAGATCTCGCCCGCGCTGTTCGCGGTCGGCTACATCATCGGCTTCCGCTCCGCCGCCGTGATGGTGGCGGGCAGCCTGATCTCGGCCGTCGTGCTCGTGCCGCTGATCGCGCACGTGGGCCACGGGCTCGCGACCCCCTCTTCCCCGAGTCGCAGAAGGCGATCGCGGCCATGACGGCCGAGGGCATCCGGCTGCGGTACGCGCGCTACATCGGCGCCGGCGCCGTGGCCGCGGGCGGCATCCTCACCGTCATCCGATCGGCCCCACGATGTATGCCTCGCTCGCCGCCGTGGTGCGCGGCCTGCGCTCGGAGCGGACGGCGGAATCGTGGGAGCGCTCGACCGCCGCGATCGCGATGTGCCGGGCGGCGTGGTGGTGGGCGGGATCGTCGCGGGTGATCGCGACGCTCGTGCTGGTGCCTGGCATCCTCGCGGGCGATCTGGGCTTCCAGGAGCGCGCGGTGGCCCTGATGAGCGTCGCGGTCTTCGGGATCGTGTTCGTCGCGGTCTCGTCGCGCATCGTCGGACTGATCGGCGTCTCGTCGAATCCGACGTCCGGCATGACGCTCATCACCTTGCTCGGCGTCAGCGGCGTGTTCGTGCTCGCGCGCCGCACCGGTGCCGATGCGCGCGCTCTCGTGCTCACCGTCGGCACCGTCGTGTGCATCGCCGCGTCCAAGGCGGGCGACATCTCGCAGGACCTGAAGACAGGCTATCTCGTCGGTGCGACGCCGGCACGGCAGCAGTTCGGCCAGCTGATCGCGGCCGCGGTCGCGTGCTGGGCGGTGGCCGGCACCGTGCTCGCGCTCGCGAAGAGCCCGGGCTTCGGCGAGGGCGGCCTGGCCGCACCGCAGGCGACGCTGATGCGCACCGTGATCGAGGGCGTGCTGTCCGGCTCGCTGCCGTGGGACTTCGTCACCATCGGCTCGGCGCTCGGGCTCACGGCCGCGCTCGCCGGGCTGCCCGCGCTCGCGTTCGCCGTGGGGCTCTACCTGCCGCTCGCCTCGATGACGCCCGTGTTCCTGGGCGGCCTCGTGCAGCGCATGCTCGGCTCGCGCTCGAGCGCCGGCGGCAGCGATCCGGGCGTGCTGTGCGCGTCGGGCCTGATCGCGGGCGAGGGACTCGCGGGCGTCGCGCTCGCGGCGCAGGCGGCGATCAGCGGCAGCAAGCCCGGCGGTGCGGCCCTGCTCGGCGGGACCATGGGCGAGCTCGCCGCAGCCGGTCTCGCGCTCGGGTGCCTCACGCTCCTGTACGTCATCGGGAGGAGGCGAGACACGCCTCGGTGATCGGGTACCGGGCGAGTGCTGCCTTCATCAGGGAATTCCTGTCCCGAGCCGGTCCTGACGGGCACTCTCTCACCACGGAAGACCGGAGGCTCCGCGCGAGCGGGGATCGCGCGTTTCTTTGCCGCCGGCCGCTCGTGGATCGAAGGAGAAAGTCATGCACGTCTCGTTCGCCGCCGCGGCGCTCCTCGCCCTCACTGCTCCAGCCCATGACACGGCGCCGCACGTCGCACCGCCCGCGGTCGCTCGGTGCGACTGGAGCAGCACCTGGTTCTGGGACTCTGCCTGGCGGTTCACGCCGCAGTATCGACCAGACTTCCAGATCGATGCCGGTGGCACGCGGCATTTCGTGTCGCCCGGCGGCTACAGCAGCGTCTGCCACGATCCGGTGTGTGGGCTCTACTACCTCAGCAGCGCCGACGGCTACCGATGGAACGACCCGATCTTCATTCCAGCTTCGGAGAGCCTCGGTGGCAGTCCCGCGATCGCATGCTTCGGTGCGAGGACCTACATCGCCTGGAGCGGCGCCGGGGGCGTGTCCCTCACATGGACCGAGGATGCAGGCCGCACGTTCGCCGAGCCGTCGATCGGGGCGCCAGGAGCGCCACTCTCGGATCGCCCGAGCATGGAAGTCGATCGCAGCGGCATCCTGCACCTCGCGTGGGGAGCGTACGACGATGGGGACATCTTTTACCTGCGGACCACGCCAGGTCTCCGGCCGCAGTTCTTTCCGGTCCGGCGGATCTCGGTCGCGAAGGACGAGGTCCCTGATCGATCCAACGTCTCCCTCGGTGTCGACGACGAGGGCTTCGTCTCGGTGGCGTGGATCTCGGTCGTTCGCGACTCGTATCCGATCGTGACGCGGCTCCGCTATGAGCGATTCCACCGTGATGACGTCTTCGGACCAGCTTCCACGCCCGTGACAGCGCAGGTGGTCCGAGGTTCGGTGCTCGAGACCGATCGTCCGCACCAGGTGCAGGTCGCGGTGGCTCCAGAGGGCCCGATCGCGGTGGTCTACATGAAGTCCTGCGAGTGGTACGGCGAGCCGCGCCTGTTCACGATGGTCTCGAGCGACGGTGCGTCGTTCGAAGGCCCGTTCGAGCAAGCACCGCCGCTGATCCACCGGGCCAGCATGCTCTCCGGCCGCAGGTGCATTCGTGCCGGTCGTGACGGCAGGGTGTACGGAATCTGGTTCCAGCGCTGGAAGGCCAAGGGTCGCGGGTCGGTGCTGCCGACCTACGTCGAATCGTGGGACGGCGGCCGGACGTTCCCGCGTCGCGAGATCATGGATGAGGACGTGTTCAATCCGCCCAACATCGGCAATGACGTCATCCTGGCGCTGAGCCCCGATGAGGCACGGTGCTATGCCGACGAGATGTTCGACTACGGCCAATGTGACGGCTAACGCGCGGCGGCTGACGAATTTCGACTCGAGCGCGTGCCTGCTCGTCGTACCAGTCGCCATGAACATCATCCTGCGACTCGTCTGTCTCCTGTGCCTCGGCTCGCAGGCGGCTCCATCCGACGTCTCCTCCGATCAGGTCGATCGGCTGTTCGCGCGGTTCGACAAGCCGGACTCGCCGGGCTGCGCGATCGCCGTCGTCAAGGATGGGCAGGTCGTGTACGAGCACGGCTACGGCATGGCGAACCTGGACGACGGCGTGCCGATCACTGCGGACACCGTGTTCCATGTCGCGTCGGTGTCGAAGCAGTTCACGAGCTTCGCGGTCGCCCTGCTCGCCGATCAGGGGAAGCTGTCGCTCGACGACGACGTGCGCCGGTACGTTCCCGAGGTGCCGGACTTCGGTGCGAAGATCACGCTGCGGCACCTGATGCATCACACCAGCGGGCTGCGCGACCAGTGGTCGCTCCTGATGCTGGCGGGGTGGCGCCTGGAGGACGTCATCACGGAGTCGGACATCCTCGATCTGATCAGCCACCAGCGCGAGCTGAACTTCCCGCCGGGGGAACGGCACCTCTACTGCAACACCGGATACACGCTGCTCGCCATCGTCGTGCAGCGCGTCAGCGGCCGCTCGCTGCGCGCATTCGCCGAAGACGAGATGTTCGAGCCGCTCGGAATGACGAGCACCCACTTCCACGACGATCATCGCATGATCGTGAAGCATCGGGCGCG
>JAXMBY010000084.1:0-19992 GCA_046349655.1 Planctomycetota bacterium | reverse complement strand
AGCCTGGTGCTGGTGGCGCTGGAGTGCCTGCCGCTCGGCTGGCTGTTCCCGCCCGATCCGCGCGGCGCCGCACGCGACTTCTGCGCCGCCGGCATGTTCGTGTCGCGCGACGACGAGCTGCGGCACTTCGACCTCGTGCCGAGCACGTCGCTCAGCGTCGGCGCGCGCCAGTACCGCCACAACGCGCGCGGCCTGCGCGGGCCCGAGGTGGCGGAGCGGAAAGCGCCGAACACGCTGCGCATCGCCGTGGTCGGCGATTCCTACACGTACGGCTGGGGCGTGGAGGAGAACGAGACCATCCCGGCGCAGCTCGGCCAGCAGCTCGAGCGCCACCTCCCACAGGGGCGCGCGATCGAGGTCGTCAACGCGGGCGTGCCAGCGTACGACACCGGGCCCGAGTTCGGCTTGCTGCGGGACGTGGTGATGCCGCTCGCCCCCGATGTCGTCGTGCTGGTCTTCCAGACCAACGACATCACCACGGTCGACTACTTCTACCTCGACGATCTCAAAGCGTTCTACGCGTGCGAGCTGCCGCTCGGCTACCGCCTGAAGCGCAGCCTCGACCACTCGCGCCTGTATCACCTCCTGCGTCGCGGCTACACGAGCTTGAAGCGCCGGCTGGGCTTCGCCTGGTTCGCCGAGAGCGAGTGGCCGCGCACCAGCGCCTACCTGGACGACATCATCGCGCTGTGCCGCCGCGCGCACGTCCGCTTGCTGATCGCCAACCTGCCGCACTTCCAGATCGGCTCGTCGAGGGAATTCAGCGATCAGGGCGCGAGCACGTTCTCGCGCCAGTCGGAATGGGTGAACGCGCTGGCGCGCGAGCACGACGTGCCGTGCGTCGACATCCTGCCGCTGGTGCGCGCGCGCGTGCGCGAGCTCAAGCCGGTCGAGGCGCTGTACGTCGATCCCGTGAACGACCATCACCTGAACGCGGCCGGATGCGCGCTCGTGGCGGGCGCGGTTGCCGAGCAGATGGTGCGGCTCGAGTGGCTGCTGCCATCACCGCCGGGCGCCGACGCCGCCCGCTGAGTTAGATCCGGGCGCGCACAGCATTGAGCGGCTCCCTGGGAGAGGCAACCGCCATGCTGATGCGCGAGAATCTACCGCCCGATGAGATTCGCCGGCGGCTGCACCACGGACGCACCCACGAGCAGCGCTGGGGCGCCGATGGCACGTTCCACCTGCAGCTCGTGGATGACCGCCGCTATTACTTGCTGTGGGGCTACGCGAGCATCATCCAGTTCGCCGAGGCCGAGCTGGCGATGACGCCGCGCCAGACGCGCGAGCGCCTGCGCGTGGCGCGTGCGCTGCACGCTCTGCCGCTCACGCGCAAGGCGCTGCTCGAGCGAGCGATCAGCTTCGCGATGGCAAAGGAAGTGACGCGCGTCGCCACCCGCACCACCGAGGCCGACTGGCTGACAGTGGCGCAGAAGAGCTCGTTGCGCGAGGTCGAGCGGCTGGTGGCGGTGTCGCGCGAAGGCGAGGTGCCGAACCGGCCGCGGATCGGGCTGCCGCGCCACCTGATGAACGTGACGCTCAAGCTCACTCCAGAGCAGATGGCGCTGCTGCAGGCGGCGTGCAAGCAGCACGCGGCCGAACGCGGTCGATGGGTCGACATGACCGACGTGGTGATGAGCGGCGTGCGGTATCTGTGGTCGACCAGGCCCGAGGGCAGCAAGCGAGTCCAGCGCTCGGCGGCGCCGACGTTGCTGTTCGTGCGTTGCCGGGAGTGTGGCCACGGCGCGGTCGCCACCGCCGACGGGTTGGTATCGGTGCCCGAGTCGGTGCTGGCCGAGGTGGAGTCGGTCGCCAGGTTGCGGCACGCCATCGACGAGGACGCCGTGCCCGATCAGGCGCGCTACTCGACGCCACGATGCGAAGAGGTGCCGCCGGATCAGCGCGACCTGCCCGCCTCCGACGCCATGCGCGACATCGTGTTGCTGCGCGACGGGCACCGCTGCGTCGTGCCCGGCTGCGATCACACCGAGAGCCTGCACACGCATCACGTGCGCTGGCTGCGGCACGGCGGCAAGACGCGGCTCGACAACCTGGTCACGGTGTGCCCCGCGCACCACGCCTGCATCCATCAGGGCATTCTCGTGCTGCGCTGGAACAGCGCGCACGGCATCGACGTCCTGAACGCCGACCTGACGCCGTTCGGACAGCACGGCGACCAGCGCACAGCACCCGCGTGAATGCTCGCCGGCACCGCGATCACAGGAGGTGCAGCTTCTTGCGGATCGCCCACTCGGTGGAGATGACGCCGACGAACAACAGCAGCCACCGGTAGCTGTCCCACAGATCGTCCTGGTCCTCGCCGGTCTCGCGCTTGACGATCTCGCCCTTCATCTCGCCGAGCAGCGCATCGAGCTCGTGCAAGCCGCGATAGGTCCCGCGCGAGGCCTTGGCCACGGCGCCGAGCGTCGCCTGGTCGAGCACCGGATTCTCCATCTCGCGCCGCGGGATCTCGACGTTGAACGTGGTCAAGCTGAGCTTGCTCTGCGTCTGTCCAGTCTCGTCCTCGGCCCACAATCGATACGCGCCGGCAATCGCCGCATGCATGCTTCGCTCGAACGTTCCGTCCTCGACGCGCTTCAGCACCAGTGCTTGCTCCTCGCCGCCCGGCGGCTGGAACTTCACGGTTGCTTCCTCGGCGGTCGACGGGTTGAAGTCGGCGTCGCGGATGCGCGCGCGCACGACGATGCGCTCGTTGATCTCGTAGGTGGACTTGTCGGTGGTGACCTCGACGCGCTTGTCGAGGCGCCGCAGCTTGCTGAGCGCGAGGTAGCGAATCGCCGCACGCCAGAAGCGCTCCGTGTAGCGATCGCCGTAAGGGTTGCGCCACAGCCAGGTCGAGTCGAAGCCGACGAACATCGTCCGACCGGATGGGTAGTAGCCGGTGGCGGCGAGCACGTGCGGCCCGAAGCGGTTCTTGTTGGTGGGATGCCGCAGCAGCACCTCGGCGCCGGGTTTGGGACGGCGCACCGGGTAGTACCAGTTGAGCGGCGGCAGCCCGTAGTCCGAGTCCTCCCACAGCCGGCGATTGAGGGCGAGATCCTTCTCCAGCCGCACCACCTCGTGCGGCGCCGCCGGATTCTCGAGCCGCGGCCGGAACGGCGTGCGATCGAGGTCGCGCTCCTCGTCGCGGTCGCCGATCTCGATCGGCAGGAGGTCGCCCACCGGCGTGCCGGCATAGGATGCGGGGCTGTGCTCGCCACCGGCGATCATCATGAAGCCGCCGCCCACCTCGACGAACTCCTTCAGCTCCTTCAAGATCAGCTCGGAGTCCTCCGTCGAGTTGCCGCCGAGCTCATACGGATTCACGTCGCCCAGGATCACCACGTCGTACTCGAACAGATCCTTCTTCGCCTTCGGGAAGGCGGTGAGCGCCGGCACACCCTTGGTGGATTCCTGGATGAAGTCCGGATTGGCGGACAGCAAGAGGCACTGCACCTGCATGTTCTCCGCGCGCAGCAGGTTGTTCTTGAGGAAGCGGTACTCCCAGCGCGGGTACCCCTCGACGTACAGCACCTTGATCTTCTCTGGCTCGACGCGCAGCGTATGCATGCGCACGTTGTCGTCGACGTTGAGCTCGCCCGCCTTGCGCGGCACCTCCACGCGGATCACGTACTCGCCTTCCTTGTCGGGCCGGTAGTAAAGCGTGTCGCGCTGGTCCTGACCCTTGCCGAGCAGCACGAAGTCCTTGCGCGCAACCTCGACGTTCTGCTGCTGGTCGTACAGCACGATCGAGGACGGTTCGCCCTCGTAGCCGATCGAGCTGATCAGCACCTCGAAGGCGACGTCGTCCTTCTCGAGCGCGACGTCGGGCGCGTTCAGGCTGCGGATGGCGATGTTCTTCGGCTCGGCGGGATTGCCAACGCCGACCGCGTGGATCGGCACGCCCTCGAGCCCGGCCTCCTTCGCCATCTCGAGCGGCTCGGTGCCGAGGTTGCTGCGGCCATCGCTCACCAGCACCACCGACCAGCCGTCTTGCGCGCGGAACTCGTTCAACGCCTTGCGCAGCGCCTCGCCGATCTGCGTGCTCTGCCCTTCGGCTTGCAGATCGTTCAGGTCCTTGATGAGCCGCGACTCCGAGTCGAACGCATACAGCCGTACGTCGAACGTCTTGCCCAGCCGGTTGATGAAGTCGGTGGTCGCGAAGCACTTCTGCACCAGCTCGCGCCGCGGCAGGTCCCGTACCTCGCTCGCATCCTTGAGCCCGGCCTCCCGGGCGAGCGCGCCGGCGACCGGGCCGTCGCCGTAGTCCTCGGCGCGCGTCATGCTCGCCGAGTCGTCGATCAGCACTGCCGCGACCGGCTTGATCTGATCGAACTGCGTGGTCACGCACACCGGCCGCATGTAGACGAACAGCAGGAACAGCAATGCGAGCGAGCGCAGGGACGCGAGGCAGTAACGTGCGCGCGGCGACGCGCTCTCGCCCTCGCGCCGGTACACCAGGAACGACAGCACGAGGATGCCGGGCACCAGCACCAGCCCCACCACCCACGCCGCCGGCATGTTGAGGAACCGCAGCGTGCGCTCCGAGTCGCTCTGCAAGAGCTCCAGCCAATCGCCCGGCATCAGCCGCGCCTCCCGGAACTTCCAGGCCATGAGCAGCTCGGCCACGGTCAAGACCAGCAGCAGCAGGATGACCGTCTGCGCGAGCTCGCCGCTCTGCTCGTGCTTCTTGGTCACCACGAGATCGCCGATGTCGCTCACCACGCGCGTGATCAGGTTGCCGTACGAACGCGAGAGATCGTCCTCGGTCGCACGCGTGAGATCGCCCTCGGCCGGGTTCACGCTCACCGAGTACAGCGGACTGAGCTGCTCCTCCTCTGCGCCGGCGCCGGCTGCCGCCATCACCACGTCGAGCGCATAGAAGCCTGGCCGGCCGGTATCGACCTTGTCCAGCCGCAGCGGGAACAGGCCGAGCTGGCGATGCTCGTTGTTGATGGCGATCGGCTCGCGCCGGCCGCCCGGGTAGGTCACGAACGCCTGGCGCGGGATGGTCGGTGTGAGCAGCGAGGGCAGCAGGCTCAGCACCTCCTGGTTGAAGCGCCTGGGATCCTGCACGGTGAGGTAGTAGGCCGAGCCCTGCACCAGCGGCAGGAACGTGGCGGGCAGGTCGGGGAATGCGTTCCACGCGCTGTCGGCGCTGGTCGCATACAGCAGCACGCGTCCCTCGCCCGCGGTCTTCTCGTCGCGCACGGTCTTCTCGACGATCGCCGGGCTGGGATGCTCGGCGTTGTCGGACACCCGCGCCACGACGTGCACGCCGTCCTGCTCGACCTCGTCCATGCCGTAGAAGCCGAGGATCGGCGGCTTGAGCAGCAGGTTGCGCAGCTCGGGGTCCTTGAACACCTCGAGCACCGGGTGGTCGAAGTCCTTCACCTGCAGCTGCACGAACGAGGTGGTCTGCTCGCGCGTCCCGCCGCGCACGGTGGTGAGCTTGTAGGGCAGCACGCCCTTGCCATCCTTCCAGAGCCTGGCGTTGTAGCTGACCGGATCGACCTTGTCGCCGAGGAAGATCATGAGGCCATGGCCGGCGAGCACATAGTTCTCGAGCTGGTCGGCGAGCGCCTCGGCCACCTCGGGCACGTTCGCGAGCACGATCAGATCGTAGTCGCCGAGGTTCTCGCGGCCGGCGTTGAACTGATGATAGCTCACGGTGGTGGGCTTGAACGGCGTGCCGGTCTCCGCGGTGGTCACCGGGTTCAACATGCCGGCGAGCACGCCGGTCTCGCTCAGGTAGGGATCCTCGTCGGGGTCGCCGTCCACGAGCAGCACCGGGATGCGGTCGCGCACCGGCACCGACAGATAGCGCACGCTGTCGACGTCGAGGTCGTCTTCCTCGAGCCGCACCTCGACCTGGTGATAGCCCTTGGTGCGGAAGATGTGGGTTGCCTCGACCGTGGTGGTGGCGCCATGGTTGATCGCGAACTGCAGCGAGCGCTGCGGCTCGCCATCGACCACGAACGTCGCCGATGCCGCCGCGTGATCGACGCTGCCGGTGTCGCGCACGGTGGCGACCAGCGTCGCCGGTTCGTTGGTGAGCACGGTCTTCTCGACCACGGCGAGCTGCTCGACGCTCAAGTTGTCGACCTTGCCGAGCATGCCGGCGGCATCCACCAGCACCACGCGCGCGTCCTGATCGACGATCGACTTCAGGATGCTGGCCTGCGCGCTGACCTCACCCTCGGCGGTGTTGCTGTCGCCCGAGAACGTTCGCTTCTGCAAGTCGGTGAAGAAGAAGATGTCCTTCGAGCCGTGGATGCGGGTGATCACCTCGTCGCGCAGGAATCGCAACGTCAAGCTGAAGTCGGCTTCATCGAACGATGGCGCGCTCAGCTCGTCGAGTCGACCGAGGTGTTCGGCGGCGCGATTCAAGCGATTGCTGAGCAGGCGCGGCGTCTTCGACAGCGTGACGATGGTGGCCGTGTCGCCGCCGTCGAAATCGAGCGTCTTCAACAGCTTGCGCACCTGGTTCTTGGCGATGTCGAAGCAGGTCTCGCCGCCGGCGCGACGCGCCATCGAGTAAGACTCGTCGATCACCAGGATCACGTCGCGACTCTTGCCCGCGACCGGGCCGAGCGGCATCGCCGACGACAGGAACGGCCGCGCCGCGGCCAGCGCGAACAGCACCGGGATCAAGCAGCGTGCCAGCAACAACAAGATGTTCTCGAGGCGCATGCGCCGCTGGGTGCGCTTGTAAGCGCGCAGCAGGAAGTCCATCGCTGCCCAGCGCACGCGACGGAAACGCCGCTTGTTGAGCAGGTGGATGATCAGGGGCACGGTGAACAGCAGCGCTCCCCAGAGCAGCGGCGCATTCAGGAACGATCCCATCAACGCCTCTGCATCCGGCGGGCTCGATTGGCGAGGTAGGCGGACAGCGCCACGTCGAGCGATTGATCGGTGGTCATGCGCACGTAATCGATGCGATCCGCCGCGCAGCCGCGCCGCAAGCGAGTCTCGAACTCCTGGAATGCCTCCATGTAGGCCTGCCGCAGCGCGCGCGCGTCGACGGTGAGGTCGGGATAGCCTTCCATGCCCTCGAAGCGGTACAGCCGATCGAACGGGAACTCGGTCTCGTCCTGATCGACCACGTGCAGCAGCGCCACGTCGTTCTTCTTCTGCTTCAGGCGGCTCAGGCCAGCGAGGATGCGCTCCGGCTCATCGAAGAAATCGGAGATCAGGAACACCAGCCCGCGGTGCTTGATGCGCTCGGCGAGCGAGGTCAGCACCAGGCCGAGGTCGGTCTTTTGCGGCCCGGGATCGGCCTCGAGCGCCTTCACGATCGCGGCCAGGTGCGCCGGATTGGTGCGCGGCGGCAGGTAGCGCGTGAGCTGCGTGTCGAACAGCGCCAGCCCGGCCGAGTCGCGCTGGCGCAGGATCAAGAAGGTGAGCGCGGCGCAGATCAAGCGGCCATACTGGAACTTGCTGATGCCGCCCGCGGCGCGGCCGGAGTAGGTCATCGACTCGGAGCAGTCGAGCACGATCACGCACTCGAGATTGGTCTCCTCCTCGTAGCGCTTGATGTAGAAGCGGTCCGACTTGCCGAACACCTTCCAGTCGAGGTGGCGCAGGTCGTCGCCCGGTGTGTACTCGCGATGCTCGGCGAACTCGACGCTCACGCCGTGATACGGGCTGCGATGCAACCCTTGCACGAAGCCCTCGACGATCAGCCGCGCCTTGAGCTCGAGCCGGCTGATCTTGTCGACGACCTTAGGATCTAAGTACTGGCGGTAGTTTTCCATCGCTCAGCGTCGTCCCCTCGGCCGGTTCAACTTGCTCGAGCAGGCGGTCCACCAGCATGTCCGACGTGATGCCTTCCGCTTCCGCCGAGAAGTTGGTGATCACGCGATGGCGCAACACCGGGTGCGCCACGGCGCGGATGTCCTCGAGCGTGACGTAGGGCCGGTTGCGCATCACGGCGCGCGCCTTGGCACCGAGCACGAGGTACTGCGAGGCGCGCGGGCCAGCGCCCCACGCGACCGCCTCGCGGATGAAGCCGGGCACGTCGCCGGGGACGCGCGTCTGCCGCACGAGGCTCATCGCGTAGGTGATGAGCTGGTCGGAGATCGGCACGCGGCGCACCAGCCCTTGCAGCTCGAGGATCTCGGGTCCGGACAGGACCGGCTGTGGCTCGGCGAGGCCGCTCGAGGTGGTGCGCCGCACGATCTCGAGCTCGTGCTCCACCGGCGGATAGGTGAGCCGGATGTTGAACATGAAGCGATCGAGCTGCGCTTCCGGCAGCGGATACGTGCCCTCCTGCTCGACCGGGTTCTGCGTCGCCAGCACGAAGTACGGTTGCTGCAGCTCGTACTTCTTGCCGCCCACCGTGACCTGGTACTCCTGCATCGCCTCGAGCAGCGCCGACTGCGTCTTGGGCGGCGTGCGGTTGATCTCGTCGGCCAGGATCACGTTCGCGAACACCGGCCCCTTCAAGAACACCAGCTCGCGTTCGCCGGTGGTCTTGTTCTCGCGGATGATCTCGGTGCCGGTGATGTCCGATGGCATCAGGTCGGGCGTGAACTGGATGCGCTTGAAGGTCAAGGACAAGGTCTTCGCGACCGACGACACCAGCAAGGTCTTGGCGAGCCCGGGAACTCCGGTCAGGATGCAGTGCCCGCGCGAGAACAGCGCGATCAAGAGCTGCTCGATCACCTCGTCCTGTCCCACGATCGCCTTGCGCAGCTCGGTCTGGATGCGCTGGTAGCCGCTGGCAAGCTTCTCGACGATCTGGTTGTCGTCGGTGGATGGATCCATGGTCGCAACTCCTCAAGACCTGGCAAGACCTCGCCTGCGGTCGCCGCGGGCGAACGCTCGCGCGCTCGGAGCAGCCACCGGGACGCCGCGAACTTCTCGTCGGGATTCACGCGCTGCAACTGCAGGGATCTCGCCGGAACATTCTCGACCGCCGGCGTCGCCAATATAAGAACGTGCTACGACCGGCACAATGAAGCGAGCGGGGAACTTTGCAAGCGTGGAAGAAAAGTCACTGGCGCCGGAAGATGAAGTAGCCGGTGGCCGACTGGCAGGCCACGTAGTCACCGGCAGCGGCGAGCGTGCCGGGTTGTTCGTCGGGCACTCGCCACGGCAGACCCGAGCCGCGCTCGATGACGATGCCGTCCTTCAGGCTCACCCAGTAGATGTCGCGCGTGGTCGGGTAGAGCAAGGTCGTTCCGCTCAGCAGCGGATAGCCGGCGAGCTTCTCGTCGGGAAGGAACGCGGGCGCCTTGTGCTGCTCGGTGCCGAGCAGATCGGTGGCCATCAGGCGGTAGGTGCGGGTCACGGTTGCCTGCAGGATCAGCTGATCCTCGGTCACCGCGATCAGGCGGTCGGGCACGTCGCGCTCGATCGGATCGCCGAGCATGATGAAGCCGCGCGGATCCGGAAACAGATCGAGCACGTACAGGTATTCCGAGTCGGCGGGCGCCACGTGCACGCGGTCATAGGCGATCATCACCGGCGTGGGCGGCCAGGGCCCAGCATCATAGAGGTTGTAGTGCAGGTACTGGCCCGGGTCCTGAGGATTGATGCGGTTGTACTTGAAAGCCCACAGGATGCGCCCGCTCTCGGCCGCAACCGCGGCGACCACGCCGAGGTTGGTCGCGCTGTAGAGCACGCCGTCGTGCGCGCTGAGGGGCGCGCCCAGAACCAGCTTCGGTCGGGCGCCGCTGAACCGCTCGCCGTAGCGCGGCACGTAGGTCGCCGAACAGATGAAGCGCAGGTACTCGAGCTGGCCCGTGTGCGCATTCAAGCCGAGCACGTAGGACTCGGTGTCGCCGCCCGTGAGCCGCGCGGCGCTCACGTACAGCCGATCGTCGAGCACGATCGGCGGTCCGGCCACGGCGAGCCCCTGCAGCTCTGCCGGCGGGTTCGCAGGGTCATCCAGCGACAGCGCCCACAGGCGCGCGCCAGACGTCAGGTCGTAGGCGGCGACGAAGCCGCGCTGATCGTCCTCGGTGCGCTCCGTGTTCAAGGTGAGGTACAGCTCGCGGTCGCCGGCGGTGATCGCCGGCGAGCCGGCCTGCACGCGCTCGCGCTCGTCGATGCTCGCCTCCGAGTCGTACCGGATCGGCTCGTGCAACGGCCGGCCGCTGGCGAGCTCGAAGAACCACAGCGCATCACGCCCGGCGAAGTACACGCGGTCGCGCACGATGATCGGGCTCGGCGGCAACGAGGTGGATGTCAGCAGCCGCTCGCCCCACAGCCGCACCAGCTCCTCGTTCGCGTCGCGCGCTGGCAGGCGCAGCTGTCCCGACGCCACGAGCCCGAGCTTCGCCGGCAGCTGCGGCACGTGCCCGGCGTGCTCGGCGCCATCGAGCAGCGCGGCGAAGCGCGGCTCCGCGGCCGTCTTCTGCGACAGCTGGCTCGCGAGCTGTGCGAGCGGCATCGGCGCGCCCGCGACCTGCACCACGCTCGCATCGGCAGCTGCGGTCTTCTGCTGGTTCGTGACACCGCTCGCCAGCATCGCCTTGGCGCGCACGGTGGCCCTGCGTTCGGCCGGCAGGTTCGGGTCGCGCAGCAGCGCGCGATAGTAATACGAGGCAGCGCCGACCCGGCCCGCCTCGCGGGCAAGGTCGCCGAGCGCCTCGAGCGCGGTGGCGCGGGCGGGCGCGAGCGGATAGGCCAGCACCACCTGCCCGAGCTGCGCGGATGAAGGCGGATTCAAGGCGGCCTTGAGCGCGACCTGCGCCGGCTCGTCGGCAAGCTTGCGATACTGCGCCACGGCCGGCTCGCCCAGCTCGAGCAGCTTGAGCGCGGCGACCTCGCGCGCATCGCGCAGCATGCGCTCGCTCTGCGGCAACAGCGAGTCGACGTCCGACAGGAGCAACCGGCGCAGGGCCGTGGCCGCCTTCTCGACGTCGTGCCGCTCGGCGGCCAGCTCGGCCTCGAGCAGGTACTGGCGCGCCTGGTCGTCGACCTTGAGGAAGGTGGTGTTGTGGAAGCTCGCGCCCTCGTCGGAGTGCAGCTGTGCGCGGCCCGGCGCGGCGAGCGAGCAGATCAGGGCCAGGCTCACGGCAACCCGCATCGCATCAGCGCCCGGCCCAGTTGCCCGGCGCCTTCGCACCCTGCTCGCCCGGCTCGGCCGCTTCCGAGTAGACCTGTCGATAGACGCGCTCCACGGTCGTGGCATCCACCTCGAGCGCGCGCCGCAGCTCGCTCAGATAACGATCGCGTTCGCGCAGATCGTCGATGCGCTGGGTGAGATCGCGCACGCGCGCGGTCAGCTCACGGTGCATCATGGTAGCAGGACGGGTGCTGGTGACGTACAAGCCCACCAGCAACAGCGACAGCACGAACGCGAGCGCGAGGCTGCGGTTCAGCTGCTCCCCGCCGCCGGCAACACGGCGGTTGGCGGCTGCGCTCGTCACGCCCGACACGGTCGGGCCACCACCAGCGTTGCTCACGGGAAGCCTGCTCCATACACGCCCGCGCCCTCGAGCGCCTGCTCGATCCTGAGCAGCTGATTGTACTTGGCGACCCGCTCGCTGCGGCAGAGGGAGCCGGTCTTGATTTGGCCGACGCCGGTGGCCACCGCCAGGTCGGCGATCGTGGTGTCCTCGGTCTCGCCCGAGCGATGCGAGATGATACACCGGTAGCCGTTGCGCCTGGCAAGATCGATCGTGTCGAGGGTCTCGCTGAGCGTGCCGATCTGGTTGACCTTGATGAGCACGGCGTTCGCCACCTTCAGCTCGATCCCCTTCTGCAAGCGCGTGACGTTGGTGACGAACAGGTCGTCGCCCACCAGCTGGCAGCGTGCGCCCAGCGCCGCGGTCAACTGCCGCCATCCCTCCCAGTCGTCTTCGTCGAGGCCATCCTCGATGGAGACGATCGGGTAGCGCTCGATCCAGCGCGCGTAGAGCTCGATCAGCTGCGGCGCGGTCATCGGCTTGTCGCCCTCGGCTGCCAGCCGGTATTGCTTGGCCGCTTGCGTCTTGGTCACGCACAGCTCCGAGGCCGCCACGTCCAGCGCCAGCACGACATCGGTGCCCGGCGTGTAGCCCGCCTTCTCGATCGCATCCATCAGCAGGTCGAGCGCTTCGGCGGTCGAGCGCAGGTCGGGCGCGAACCCACCCTCGTCGCCGACCGCGGTCGCGAGCTTGCGCTCCGCGAGCACCTTCTTCAGGCGGTGGAAGATCTCTGCACCCATGCGCAGCGCCTCGGCGAACGACGCGGCGCGCCGCGGCATGATCATGAACTCCTGCACGTCCACGTTGTTGTCGGCGTGCTTGCCGCCGTTCACGATGTTCATCATCGGCGCCGGCAGCACGTGCGCGCCCGCGCCGCCGAGGTAGGCGTACAGCGGCAGGCCGGAGCGAGCCGCCGCGGCGTGCGCCACCGCGAGCGAGACGCCGAGGATCGCGTTCGCGCCCAGGCTGCCCTTGTCGGCCGTGCCGTCGAGTTCGCGCAGGCGCCGATCGATGAGCCGCTGGTCGCGCGCCTCGACTCCGCGCAGCGCCGGCGCGATGACGTTGGCGACGTTCATCACTGCCTTGCGCACGCCCTTGCCGAGGTAGCGCTGCTGCTCGCCGTCGCGCAGCTCGTGCGCCTCGTGCGCTCCGGTCGAGGCGCCGGACGGCACCGCCGCACGTCCGCGGAAGCCGCCTGCCAGGAACACCTCGACTTCGATGGTGGGATTGCCGCGTGAATCGAGGATCTCACGCGCACGGATGCGTTCGATGCTGGCGCTCATGATGCTCGCTTCGCTCGGCTCACGGTATGGCAGGTCGTGTGAACGGCTTCTTCTGCGGCGTCAGGCTCTTCAGGAACTCGATCAGCTGGCGACGCTGATCCGCCGAGAGCTGCTTCGCTTTCAGGTTCACATCGAGGTTCGGATTGGCGATGCCGCCCTTGAGCATGAAATCGACCGCGTCATCGAGGCTCGCGAACCGGCCATCATGGAAGTACGGTCCGGTCTCGGTGATGCTGCGCAAGCCCGGCGTCTTGAACGCCCCCATCAGCTTCTGCTCGTCGGCGGTGAGCGGCCGGTTCTCCTTCTGGGCAAGGTCGCTGACGATCTTGCCGCGGCCAAGGTCCGGCTTGGCTGCGTCGCTGCCGATGCCGACGTTGTGGAACAAGGTGTCGGTGTAGAACGGCGGCGCATGACAGAGCGAGCAGCTTGCGGCTTCCTTGAACACCTGGAACCCGGCCACCGCGTCGGCGGACACGGCCTTCTGGTCGCCGTGCTCGTAACGATCCCACGGTGAGTTGCCCGACAGCAGCGTGCGCACGAAGCAGGCGAGCGCTTTCACCACCGCGTCGGCGGTCGGTGCGCCGCCGAAGCTCGCCTCGAACGCCTGCTTGTAGGCGGGCACCTCGACGAGCTTCTTCGCGATCGCATCCGGGTCGGCGCCCATCTGCGCCTTCCAGGCGGCGATCACCTGCTTCTCCAGGCCTTCGGCGCGGCCATCCCAGTACAGCTTGGGATAGTAGGCGACGTTCCACAGCGTGGGTGTATGGCGCGTGTTGAGCTCGCCGCCGACCTTGGTGGAGAACGGCTTCGCGTCGGTCCACCCGAGCTCGGGCAGGTGGCACGTCTCGCACGCGGCGCTGCCGTCCTTGGACAGGCGCTTGTCGAAGAACAGCTGCTTGCCGAGCTCGACCTTGGCGGCGGTGAGCGCGTTGTCCGCCGGCACCGGCAGCTCGGGCAGACCGAGCGGCACCTCGGGCGTCGAGCCCGCACTGGCCGCTTGCTGGGCTGGCAGCGCCAGGGCCACCACCGCCATCACGAGACTGGCTGAGAACATAAGCTGTGAGCGCCGCATCGCCATTCTCCCTCCTGCTGCATGGATCGGCTGCATGGATCGGCATGACTCGCGTCATGCGCCCGGAGCGGATCTGCCTCGCCGCCCTATGGCGGCGGACCGGGCTGGGGCGGGCAAAGCGTACCCGCCGGCACGAGGAGATTGAAGGGCTCGCCGGAACTTGAGCTGGACTTGCGCGATCGCGGGCGCGGACGCGCGCCGCAGCGGCGACGGCCGAACACCACCGCGGGTGAGCCTGGCTCACCCGCAAGGCAACCTCAGCTGGCCGACGCGCCGCGCTGCGCCGCCGGCTGCTGCGCGGCGAGGTCGCGGGCGAACGCCTCGCGCCGAGCCAGCGTCGCGAGCAGCTCGAGCACGCGCGCATCGGTCCGCAGGCGATCGTCGCCCTGCATCGACAGCTCGTAGACGCGGCGGCCCAGGTCGCGATACGGCTGGTGCGCGGCTTCGCCTCGCGGCGGGCGTGTCGCACGATCGACCTGACGCCGTGGATGACGCGGTCGACGTACGGAACCAGGAGCTCGGCCGCGTGATCCAGCTCGTTGGCAATGTCCTTGGGCAGCCGCGTGATTCGATCGCGCCAGCGCATGATGACTCCTTCGAGGTCTTGGCCGAGGACGGCACCGGCGCCGTCATGCGGTCGTGGGGGACTTGAGCGAGGTCTCGCACATCGGGCAATAGCGCCACGCCGGCTCGACCTTGAGCGAGCACTTGGGACACACGCCGGCAACCGGCGCCTGGGCGAGATCGACACGGCAGTAGGCACAGTAGCGCCACAGCGGATCGATCTCGTGCCGGCAGCTGAAGCAGAACTTGCGCGCCGCCGGCAGATCCGCGCCGCAATGCGGGCACAGCGCGAACGTCGACAGCACGGATCCGCCGCAGCTCGGGCACGGCGACTCGGCCGGCACATCGGGCCGCGCGATGAGGTAGATCACGGTGCCGACGATGGGCGCGAAGAACGCGAGCAATGCCCAGAAGATCGCGCCGCGCAGAGCCAGCCGGCGCGCGTCCAGGAACACCCAGACCGGGCAGCCGATCACGATCGCGATCGCCGCCACGGCGAACACCGGCGGGATCACCAGCGGCGCAAGCACCGCGAACGCCAGGACGCCGCCGGCGACGATCACCGTGTAGGCCAGCAGCTTCTTCAGACCGTAGACCGGAAGCCGCGCGTCACCTGTGTCCATCGTGATCCTCCTCACGCTCGCGACGATTCGAGTAGCGGCGAGGCCAGGGACTGCATCGCTCGCTTGCGCGCCGCGAACAGGAGCGGCGAGGTCATCACCACGAGCAAGCTCGCCGCCAGCCAGAACGCGATCGGCGCGAGGCAGCCAGCGAGCCATGGCTGCTTCGCCACCACCGAATCGAGCCATGGCAGCGTCAGCCAGCTGCGCAGCGGCGAGCTCATGCGCGCGAGCACCGCGATCGCCGCGCCCGCCGCCACCGACAGCAGCAGCGCCTGAGCATGGTGAAGTGAGCTGCGCCGGCGACGTCGCGCCGCGCGCAGGCGGTGCAGCAACGCTGGGCGCGAGGCGGCATCGGGCTCGATCGCCGCCAGCCGATCGAGCGTGCGCAGCACGCTCGAGAATGCTCGCAGCTCGCGCTCGCAACGCCCGCATCGGCTCACGTGCGCGCGCACCTCGGCCGCGAGCGTTGCCTCGAGCGAGCCATACAAGAGCTCCGGCAGCTCGCATGCGAACCGCAGGCAGTCTGGCTCACGCGACTGGGTCATGATTCACCTCGCGCTGGTGATTCCAGCTCGGGCAGCAGCACGCGCTTCAGGCGCTGCAAGGCGTAGTGGACGCGCGACTTCACGGTGCCCTCGGGCACGCGCACGATGGCCGCGATCTCGCTCGTGCTGCGCTCCTCGAAGTGACGCAGGACCAGGATCATGCGATCGGCTGGCCGCAGGGTGAGCAGCGCCGCGCGCACCTGCTCCTGCTGCTCGCCGGCGATCGCGTCGGCATCGGGGCCAGGGGCGGACGCCGGCAACCGATCGTCCTCGTGGAGCGGCGCGAGCGGCGAGCGGCGCCAGGCGCTTTCCAGGCGGTTGCGCGTCACGTTGCCCGCCACCTGGTAGAGCCAGGTGGTGAACGCGCCCTTCCTGGCATCGAACAGGCTCGCCTTGCGCCAGACGCGAAAGAACACGTCGCTCGAGAGTTCCTCGGCCATCTCGCGATTCCCGACCATCCGGTAGATGAAGTTCAAGATCGCGCGCTCGTACTTCGCATGGATCACGCCGAGCGCTTGCTCGTCCCCTCGGACCATGCGCTCGATCAGCTGCACGTCTTCGTTCGAGGTCATTGCGCCTCAGGCTTCCGAGGGTTCGCTTGAGCGGCCGCTTCTACAGGCCAATGGCATGGGTCGTTCAACGGGTTACAATGGCGCCCATGCGCTCACCCTTCACCCCCTATGGCTATCGCGAGCTCGTGCTGTTCGGCGGCGGGCTGATCTTGCTGAGCGCCCTGGTGCCGCTCTTTCTACCATGGCCGCTGTTGCTGGTCCCGGCCGCGCTCGCCGCGTTCGTGCTGAGCTTTTTTCGCGACCCGGAGCGCGCCGCACCGATCGAGGCGGACGTGCTGGCGGCGCCCGCGGACGGCACCGTGACCGACATCGAGGCGGTCGAGTCGCCGGAGTTCCTCGGCGAGCCGGCGACGCGGGTCGGCATCTTCCTGTCGGTGTTCAACGTGCACGTGAACCGCAGCCCCGTCGCGGCGTGGTGCGTTACGCGCACTATCGACCGAGCGCGTTCCTGGACGCGCGTGACCCGCGTGCCGCGACGCAGAACGAGGCGCACAGCATCGGCCTCGAGGTGGGATCGGTGAAGATCCTGGTGCGCCAGGTGGCCGGCCTGATCGCGCGGCGCATCGTCTGCCCGGTGCCGCTCGGAACGACCCTGCAGAAAGGCGAGCGCTACGGCATGATCAAGTTCGGATCGCGCACCGAGATCCACATCCCGACCAGCGCCGGCGTCGATGTGCTGGTGGCGGTCGGCCAGCGCGTCGCGGGCGGCGCCACGGCGATTGCGCGGGTGGCCGCGCTGCGCGCCGATCACGGCGCTGGCGCCAACCTGACCACCGCGAGTCGAGCATGAAGACCGTCGCTGCATTGCCCACGTTGTTGACGCTGGGCAACACGTTCTGTGGCTTCCTCGCCATTGCCAAGGTGGGCGACGCGCTGGCATCGCCGAGCGAGGCCGACTTCGCCGCCAAGCTCGCGTTCGCCGCTTGGATGATCTTCCTGGCGATGATCTTCGACGCACTGGACGGGCGTGTGGCGAGGCTCACCAAGGCGTCCACCGACTTCGGCGCGCAGCTCGACTCGCTCACCGACCTCGTGACCTTCGGCGTGGCGCCGGCGTTCCTGATCAAGGCGCTGTACGAGCGGCATCTCGCGCTGGCAGGCGTGGTGATCAACCCGAAGTTCATCCTGCTGCTGGCCGTGCTGTACGTCGCGTCGGCCGCACTGCGCCTCGCCCGGTTCACGCTCGACACGAGCCCCGACGAGGAGTCGCACATCTACTTCTCCGGCCTGCCGTCGCCGGCGGCGGCCGGCGTGCTCGCGGGCTGCGTGCAGTTCTACTTCGACGTGATCGGTCCCGACCACATTCATGGCGCCAGCGTCGATCGGACCGCTGCGTGGTTCGTGCGCGTCGTGGCGTTCGCGATGCCGCTGCTCGGCCTGCTGATGGTGAGCAAGGTGCGCTACGTGCACGTCATCAACCGCTACCTGCGAAGCCGCAAGCCGTTCACGTACGTCGTGCTGATGGTGTTCATGACCTTCGCCATGGTGCTGAACCACGAGTGGGTGCTGTTCGCGCTGTTCGCGGGCTATGCCTTGCTCGGTCCGTCCCGCTATCTCCTGCGGCGCTTGTTCCGCCGCAGCGAGTACCATCACCACGATGCGGGCTCGGAGGGAGGTGCGGCCGCTGGCACCTGACGCCCTGATCGCCCTCGGCAGCAATCTCGGCGATCGCGCGCAGCTCTTGCGGCGCGCGATCGCGCGGCTCGCCAAGCTGCCCGCGACCGAGCTGCTGCGCGCCTCGCGCTTCTACGCGACCCACCCGGTCGGTCCGCCCCAGCCCGACTACCTGAACGCCGCGGTGCTGCTGCGCACCGGGCTCACGGCGCACGAGCTGTTGCAGCAGCTCCTGGCAATCGAGCGCGACGCCGGCCGTGTGCGGCGCGAACGCTGGGGCGCGCGCACGCTCGACCTCGACCTGATCCTGTTCGGCGAGACGATCATCGCCACCGCCGAGCTCAGCGTGCCGCATCCACGTGCGCACGAGCGGCTGTTCGTGCTCGAGCCGGCGGCCGAGATCGCGCCCGGCATGCGCCACCCGATCCTCGGCTGCACGATCGCGCAGCTACTCGAGCGCCTGCGCGCCGGCGAGCAGGCGCCGGGCTGAGGCGGCCTTTCTGCATTTCTCCACTCCCAGGCAGGCCCTCGGATTTGCTACCTTGCGCGGCCCCAAGGTCCAGCCCGAGAACTCCTTCCGCAGGATCGCAGAACGACATGGCAGTGGTCGTCAAGGACATCGCCGGCATGCGCGAGATCGTGCTCTCGGCACGGGCCGAGCTGGCAAGCGTGGGATTCGTCCCGACGATGGGAGCGCTGCACGAGGGCCACATGAGCCTGGTGCGCGCGGCGAAGAAGGAGAACGACGTGTGCGTCGTGTCGGTGTTCGTGAACCCGATCCAGTTCGGACCGGGCGAGGACTACGAGCGCTACCCGCGCGCGTTCGACCAGGACAAGGAGCTGCTCGAGCGCAACGGCGCCGACACCATCTTCAAGGCGTCGGTCGAGGAGATGTACCCGGGCGGGTTCGGCACCTACGTGGTGCAGGACCGCCTGCCGGATCTGCTATGCGGCAAGTCGCGTCCAGGTCACTTCCGCGGCGTGATGACGGTGTGCGCCAAGCTGTTCAACATCGTCAAGCCGGACCGAGCCTACTTCGGCCAGAAGGACTTCCAGCAGACGGTGGTGATCAGGCGCATGGTCCGCGACCTGGGTTTCGGCATCGACGTGCGCGTCCTGCCGACGGTGCGCGATGCCGATGGCCTCGCGCTCTCCAGCCGCAATGCCTACCTCGCGCCCGACGAGCGTCAGCGCGCGCTCGCGATCCACCGCGCGCTGGTGGGCGCCCGGGACGCGTTTGCCCGCGGCGAACGCGACCGCGACGCGATCGTGCGCGGCATGCGCGCGGCGCTCGCCGCGCCCGGTGGCGTCGAGGTCGACTATACTGAGGTGGTCGATGCGGACACGCTCGAAGCGGCAAACCCCGTCAGCGGCGAGAGCGTCGCCGTGATCGCGGCCCGCGTCGGCCAGACGCGCCTGATCGACAATGCCTGCCTGGCCTGACGGCGCGAGCTTCGGAGCTCTGGTGATGCTGCGCGAGATGATGAAGTCGAAGATCCACGGCGCCGTCGTGACGCAATGCGACGTGGCCTACCTGGGAAGCCTGTCGATCGATCGCAACCTGATGGACGAGGCGGACATCCTGCCCAACGAGAAGGTGCAGGTGGTCAACCTCAACAACGGCGAGCGGTTCGAGACCTATGCGATCGTCGCGCCGCGCGGCAGCAAGGTCATCGGCCTGAACGGCGGCGCCGCGCTGAAGGGCAAGATCGGCGATCGGCTGCTGGTGATCACGTACGCGCACATGACCGAGGAAGAAGCGCGCACGCTCAATCCGCGCCTGGTGCTGATTCCCTAGCCCAGTCGTGAGCCACCCACACCTCGAACTGCGCGCCCACGCCAAGCTCAACCTGTTCCTCGAGGTCGTGGCGCGCCGGCCTGATGGTTATCACGATCTCGAGACGGTGATGCAGGCCATCTCGCTGCACGACGACATCACCCTGCGTTTGACCGACCAGGAGCAGCTCACGCTCGAGCGCGCGGGCCTGCCTGTCGACGTGCCGGTGGAGCACGACCTGTGCAGCCGCGCTGCGCGCAGTTTCTACTCGGCCGCCGGGACAGCCCCGCGCGTATCAATGGCCCTGATGAAACGGATTCCGCCGGGATCCGGTCTCGGCGGTGGCTCGAGCGATGCCGCTCAGGTCCTGACCGGTCTGAACGCCTTGCATGGCCACCCGCTGGAACCCAAGAAGTTGCTGGAACTTGCGTCTCAAATTGGATCTGATGTTGCATTCTTCTTACGCGGCGGCCGCGCCCTTTGTCATGGACGTGGCGAGCGCGTGACCCAGCTCGAGGAGCG
>JAXMBY010000083.1:0-20041 GCA_046349655.1 Planctomycetota bacterium | reverse complement strand
ACGAACAGGAACAGCACCATGATCGCGCCGGCGTAGACGATCACCTGGATCGCAGCGAGGAAGCCCGAGCCCATCAAGACGAACAGCCCCGCCAGCGCCAGGAACGTGGTCACCAGGAACAGCACCGCGGTCACCGGGTTGCGGCGGAACACGACGTTCACCGCGCCGAACACCGCCAGGCTGCCGAGGATCGCGAACGCCAGCTTTTCCATGATGTGCCTGGGAGAGATCGCGGCCCGCATCCCGCATGGGAAGCGGCGGCAGCGTCCCTTCTCACGTGACCGAGACGACCAAGAAGCCGGTGATGAGGATGTTGGCGAGCGCGGCCGGCAGCATCACCTTCCAGCCGATGTTCATCAGCTGGTCGTAGCGGAAGCGCGGCAGCGTCCATCGCACCTGGATGAAGAACAAGAGGCAGATCATCACCTTCGCCATGAACACCAGGAACTGCAGGATGGCGAGGGGCACGCCGCCCGCCGCCGCGAACAGCGCCAGTCCCGGCAGATGCCAGCCGCCGAAGAACAGCGTCACCATCACTGCGCTCGACGCCACCATCGCCGCGTACTCGCCCATGAAGAACAGCGCGAAGCTCATCGCCGAATACTCGGTGTGGTAGCCGCCCACCAGCTCCGGCTCGGCTTCCGGCAGGTCGAATGGCAAGCGATTGGTCTCCGCGAACGCCGCCACCAGGAAGATGCAGAACGCGAGCGGCTGGCGCAGCACGTTCCAGCCGTGCTCGATCTGATCGCGGGCGATGTCGTGCAGCGACAGCGAGCCGGTGTGGCCGTGCACGGTGGTCACCATCAGCACGCCGACCACCGACAAGCCCATCGCCAGCTCGTAGCTGATCATCTGCGCGGATGCGCGCAGGCCGCCGAGCAGCGAGTACTTGCTCGCCGATGCCCAGCCGCCGAGCGTGATGCCGTACACCGCCATCGACGAGGCCGCGAGCACGAACAGGATGCCGATGTCCACGTTCGCCACCACCAGCGGGATGGTGCGGCCGCCGAGCGTGAGCGCATCGCCGAACGGCACCACCGCCATCATCGCGATCGGCGGGATCGCCGCCAGCGCCGGCGCGAGCGTGAAGATGAACGGGTTCGCATCGCGCGGCACCACGTCCTCCTTGAAGATGAACTTGATCGCATCCGCGAGCGGCTGCAGCACGCCGAACGGACCGACGCGGTTCGGGCCGTAGCGGTGCTGCATGAACGCCGAGATGCGCCGTTCGAGCAACAGCAGGATCGGTACCATCCCGAGCGTGATCGCCAGCATGAACACCGACTTGATGACCGCGGCCAGAGTGTAGAACAGCCAGTCGCTCATGCGTGTCTCTCCGCGGGCGCGCCGGCGGTTGCCGGCTGGACGTTCGACGTCAGCGCCACGCCGAGCGCGGGCATGCCGTCGAAGGTCGTTGCTTCGGCAACGCCGAGCTCGCTGCGCACCTGCGCGAAAGCCTTCGCCGCGGTCGGTGCGAGATCGACGATGCCCATCGCCCGGCCGATCTCGACCCACGTGTCGAATTCGGAGCGGATCCCGGCCGGCGGCCGCAGCGCGGCATTCAACTTCTGCAGCCGCCGTGTCACGTTCACGAACGTGCCGGACTTCTCCGCCGGCGTGGTGCCGGGCAACACCCAGGTCGCTTGCAGCCAAGATGGGTGGACCAGCACGTCTTGCACGATCGTCACTGCGTCCTGGCGTGCTCCCGGCGGCAGCTCGAGGGCGCCGTCGAACACGACCGCGTGGCTGGTCTGGTTCGCCGCTGCCGCCAGCGCGCGCGGCGTGATCTCCTCGATGCCGAGCGCCGGGCCGAGCGCCCGCACGCCCTCGCGGTTGGGCCACGGATCGCCGGTGAGCAGGATGTGGTCGCCGCCCTTCGCATCGACCTTGAGCAGTACGAACTGCGCCGCCGGCAGCACTTGCTTGAGCAGCACCAACTCCTCGTTGGTGAGGCGAGCGCTCAGCACCACCAGCACCGAGGTCGCGGTGGCCAGGCTGGCGGCCACGCGCGCCAGCACCTCCCTGGTGCGGGTCGGATCCTGCACCGCGCCACGCTCGCTCGCGCTCGTGACGCGGCCCCTTGGACTGGCGAGCGGCAGGTAGTCGAAGCGACCCACGTTGCAGATGAAGTGGCCGTTGACGTCGGCGTTGGTGCGCGGCCGCACGCGCAGCAGCTGGTTCTGCTTGCTGTCGAGCAGCACGTTGCAGCCGCGCGAGCACAGCGGGCAGAGCGAGCTCTGCGTTTTCAGATCCCACACGCGGCTCTTGAAGCGGAACTCCTCCAGCGTCAGCGCGCCGACCGGACAGATGTCGGCCAGGTTGCCGGTGTAGTTCGAGTCGAGCGGGCGGCCCGGGAAGATGCCGATCGTGGCCTCGGCGCCGCGGCCGATCACCGCGAGCTGCGGCGCCTTTGCGTACTCGTCCATGAACCGCGTGCAGCGCGTGCACAGCACGCAGCGCTCGGAGTCGAAGATGATGTGGCCGCCGAGCGGTGTGCGCTTGACACCCTTGCGGCGCGACTCGCCGAACCGTCCTTGACCGAAGCCGAACTTGTACGAGTAATCCTGCAGGAAGCACTCGCCAGCCTTGTCGCAGATCGGGCAATCGAGCGGGTGGTTCGAGAGGTAGAACTCGAGCGCGCCGGCACGCGCCAGCTTCACGCCGTCGGTGCGTGTGTCGACCACCATGTTGTTCGTGCAGGACGTGCGGCATGCGATCGTCACGCGCCCCGGCCGATCCGGCGCGTCCTTGATCTCCACCTGGCACATGCGGCAGCTGCCCACCGGCGTGAGCGCCGGGTGATAGCAGTAGTGCGGCACCTCGATGCCGAGCTTCTTGCAGGCCTCGATCACGGGCGTGCCTTGCGGCACCTCGAGCGTCTGATCGTTGATCTTCACCTGGACGTTCTGCATGTCAGCTGCTCATCACGGTGGCTTGACGGAAGGGGCACGCTTGCAGGCGGATGTGGTCCTCGAACTCCTGGCGAAAGTGCTTGAGCGCCGAGAGCGTCGGGATGGCGAGCGCATCCGGGAACACGCAGATGGTCTTGCCGCGGCTCTCGAGCGCGATGCGGTCGAACGTCTCGAGGTCTTCCGGCCGGCCGTGGCCGTCCTCGATGCGATGCAGGATGCGATCGGTCCAGTCGCAGGCCTCGCGACAGTTCACGCACTGACCGCAGGTCTCGTGGTGGTAGAAGCGCGCCAGGTTGTGGGTCGCCGCGACGATGCAGGTTTCCTCGTTCATCACGATCAGGCCGCCGGTGCCGAGCATCGAGCCCACCTTCGCGAGCGAATCGTGGTCCATCTTCACGTCGATCAGCGATGCCGGCAGGAACCCGGTCGACGAGCCGCCCGGAATGAACGCCTTGAGCGGCTTCGCGTCCTGCATGCCACCGGCGTGCTCGTGGATCAGCTCCTTCACGCTCACGCCGAGCGGCAGCTCGAACAGGCCTGGCCGCTGCACGTGTCCGGAGACGCCGAAGATGGCGTTGCCCGCGCTCTTCTCGGTGCCCATGCTCTTGAACCAGGCCGCGCCCTTGCGCACGATCCACGGCACGTTGGCGAGCGTCTCGACGTTGTTCACGGTGGTCGGGTTGCCGAACACGCCGAAGTTCGCCGGGAACGGCGGCTTGGGACGCGGATGGCCGCGCTTGCCCTCGAGCGATTCCATCTGCGCGGTCTCCTCGCCGCAGATGTAGGCGCCGGCGCCGCGCGTCACGGTCACAGCCACCGAGAAGCTGCTGCCGAGCACGTTCTGGCCGAGGTAGTTCGCGGCCCTGGCCTCGGCGATCGCCGCGGTCAGGATCTGGTACGGCCGCCAGTACTCGCCGCGGATGTAGATCCAGATGTGGCTCGCGCCCATCGCATAGGCGGCGATCACCATGCCTTCGACCACGCCGTGCGGATCCTTCTCCAGGATCAGGCGATCCTTGAAAGTGCCGGGCTCGCTCTCGTCGGCATTGACCACGAGATACTTCGGCCGGCTCGCGTCCTTGGGCATGAAGGTCCACTTCACACCGGTCGGGAACCCCGCGCCGCCGCGCCCGCGCAGGCCGGAGCTCTTCACTTCCTCGGTGACGGCCTCGGGCGCCATGCCGAGCGCCTTGCGCAGACCCTGGTAGCCATCGTGCGATTCGTACTCCCGCAGCGTGTGCGAGTCCTGGTTCTGCATGCGACTGGTGAGATAGATCTCGCGACTCATCGCCGGGAACGCGCCTCACTTCAGCTTGGTTAGCAGCTCGTCGATGTCACGCGTGGTGCAGTTCTCGCGGTACTCGCCGTGCACCTCGATCACCGGCGCGGTCCCGCACGAGCCCAGGCACTCCATCACGCCGAGCGTGCAGCGCCCATCCTCGGTGGTCTCGCCCACGTCGATCTGCAGCTGCGATCGCAAGTGCTCGAGCAGCTGCTCGGCGCCGCGCAGCGCGCACGACAGCGTGCGGCACACGTTGATCACGTGCCGCCCGACCGGCCGCCGGTAGTACATGCTGTAGAAGCTCACCACACCCAGCACGTCCGCTGGCGCGAGCCCCATGTAGTCCGCCACGCACAGCAAGGTCTCGTCGGAGAGCCAGCCCTCGACCGCCTGCACCTCGTGCAGCACGTTCATGAGCGCGGCGCGCTTGACCGGGTAGCTCTTCACGATCGCGTCGAGGCGGTCGCTCAGGTCTTTGGCGAAGGTCTTCATCAGCGAGCTCAGTTCCAGTCCAGCGCGCCCTTGCGCCACACGTACGCGAGCCCCAGCCCGAGCACCAGCAGGAACACCGCCATCGCCGACAGCCCGAACCAGCCGAGCGGCCGCAGGTTGATGGCCCACGGATAGAGGAACACCGACTCCACGTCGAACAGGATGAACAGCACCGCCACCAGGTAGAACTTGACCGTGAACCGCTGCCGCGACGAGCCGGTCGGGATGTTGCCGCACTCGTAGGGGCTGTCCTTGGTCGGGTTGTGCGTGCGCTGGCCGATGAGCCGGGAGATCAGGATCAGCCCCGCCACCAGAAGGGCGGCGAGGGCGAGGAACAGGAACAGCGGGAGATAGCTCGCAAACACCGTGGACAGGAGCACCATGGTCTCTACCAGTTAGCGTGGAATCCCAGCCGAGGAAGAACCGGGGATTCTACTGAGCCGGGAGAGGGGATTCAAAGAAGTAAGGCCGCGCGAGCCAGGGCAGTGCGCGGTCCCGGGTCGGCGCTCGCTCGCCACCAGGGCCGGCCGCGGCGAGGTACCGGAACGGGCTGTCCGTGCGCGCGCGACCCGACGACGAGCCATCAGTGGCACCGCGCCGATGCATCGCGGTGTGAGCGCCGGGACGATCGCGCGCTCCGGGCTCTCGTCGCGGTCGCCTCTTTACATCGGCGACAGCCGCGAGTTCTCTATGCCGATCCGTCGCCCGCCGGCGCCCGCACCTCGATCGCAGGATGTCCCGACCCATGAACGTCCGCTTCGCTGGCTGTCTCCTGGTGGCGCTGCTGCTTGCCGCGAGCTGCGCCACGCAAGGCCGGCGCGACTACGTCGTGTCGCGCCTGTACTTCGGCCTCTCCAGTCCCACCGGCCGGATCTCCGACGCCGACGTGGAGAAGTTCGTGGACGACGTGATCACGCCGCGCTTTCCGGACGGATTGACCTACTACAACACCCGTGGCCAGTGGCGCGGCAAGGACGCGCAGCTCGTGAAGGAGCCCGGCGCCGTGGTCGAGATCGTGCACCGGCCTGATCCGGTCAGCACCGCGAACATCGAGGCGATCATCGTCGCCTACAAGGAGCGCTTCGCACAGGAGGCGGTCATGCTGGTGGAGGACTGGCCGAACATCTCGTTCCGGTGATGCCGCATGAAACCGCGATCGATGCGCACCAGCGACTCACCCGCGCAGCAGCTCGCCCGGTGCATCGCGAAGTACGATGCCGCGATCGGCACGCTCGCGCGCGCGGCACGGGCGAAGCTGCGCAAGCGATGGCCCACCGCCGTCGAGCTCGTCTATGACAACTACAACGCGCTGGTGATCGGCTTCGGCCCGAGCGACCGTGCATCCCAGGCGATCGTGTCGCTCGCGCTGTATCCGCGGTGGGTCACGCTGTTCTTCCTGCGCGGGGCGGAGCTCGAGGATCGCGACGGGCTGCTGCGCGGCAGCGGCCGCCAGGTGCGCTCGATCGTGCTGAATCGCCGCGCGACCTCGACCAGCCGGCGGTGCAGGGGCAGCTGCTGCCGCATGCCGGCAAGGCGCGGTGCCGATGCCATCCTGCGGCCGCAGGCGCCTGGTGATCAGGTCGGTCGCGGCGAAGCAGCGCCCGCGGCGGCCGCGCCCATGACCGTGCGGGATCGACGCGACGGCTGCGGAAGCTCGCTGGTTGCCAGAGTGGATTGACGGGGATGCCGCAGCGTGGCTCACCCGTCGATTCGCACGCGGCTCAGCGGCCGCGAGCCAGTGCGCGGGCCTCGCTCACCAGGGCGTCGCCGTCGGCGTCAGCGGCCGCGGCCAGGTCGATCCGGTAAAGCAGCTCGCGCGCACGCTCGCTGCGACCGAGGTGGTGATAGGCGATGGCCAGGATCGCCAGGCCAGCCGGCGACATGTCGCGTGACCGTGCGAACCGCCCGCTCACGGCGGCGTGGTGCTCGCCGAGCCGGACGTGGGCGAGCGCGCGCGTGCGCTCGAACGGCAAGCGTCCTGGCAGCAGCCGGCACGCTTCCTCTGCCTTGCGCAGCGCGGCCCGATGGCGATTCGGGTCGACGCCCGGGAGCAGCAGGTCTTGCCATGCATGGCGATCGAGCTCCGCCGCGTACGGCTCGAGCGTCGCGAGGCGCACGATCGCTGCCTTCACCTCGACGCGCAGCAGCTGGTCGTCGACAAAGCGCGTCGCGAGCGCGGCGCTCGACTCGCCCTGGTCGAGCAGCGGATACAGCACCGAGGCGGCGGCCGCGGTCGACGCCTCGGCGCCGTCGATCGCGGCGGCACGGGTGGCGGCCGGCTCGGTCTCCCACACCTCGATGTGACCTGCCCAATCGCCCGCGGCCAGACGCTTGCCATCCAAGCTGAAGGCGAGCGACGCGACCGGCGCACTCAACGTGTCGCGCAGCGTGAGCAGCTGCTTGCCGGTGTGCGAGTTGCAGATGCGCACGCTGCCGTCGAAGCCGCCGGTGGCGAGCCGCTTGCCGTCCGGACTGTAGCCGATCGACAGCAGCGGCACATGCTGGCTGGTGAGATCGAGCAGGAGGTCGCCGGAGTCGGCATCGAACACCCGCACGTAGCCCGCGGTCGTGGCGACCACGACCTCGACGCCGTCCGGGCTGAAGCCGAGGCAGAAGATCTCGCCCGGGCAGCGCGGTAGCTCCACCACCGGCTCGCCGGTATCGGCATTCCACACGACGATCGCGTGCGCCGGCGAGGCGGTAGCGACCAGCGCGCCGTCGCGCGAGATCGCCACGCAGTAGACGCCGCCCGGGATCTTCCAGTCGCGCACCCTGGCGCCGGCCTGCGCGTCCCAGATCATCACGCTGCCGTTCCACGCGCCGGTGACGAACCGCGACGTGCTGGTGAGCGCGAGCCTGTTGATCATGCCGTTTGGCACCGGCAGCCGCTTGAGCACTTGCAGCGTGCGCGCATCCGAGATCACCACCGAGTCCGGCGCCGCTGCCACCAGGCGCGATCCATCGGCGGTGATGCCCGCGCCCGGCACGCCGCCGAACGGCGTGGGCGTGCCGGTGCGCTTCACGTCGATGGCGTGCTGCAGCGCGCCGGTCACCGAATCGTGCACGCGCAAGATGCCGTCGAAGTGGCCGCTCAGCAGCAGCTTGCCGTCCAGGCTCCACGCCACGCTGTTCGAAGGGCCGGTGCTGTCGATGCGCGTCACCGGCTCGCCGTCGAGCAGGTACGCGCGGATCGATCCGTCCACCGAGCCGGTGACGATCGTGCGGCCGCCATCGATGAGCGCCAGGGACGTCACGAACCCCGAGTGGCCGAGGTGCATCTGCTCGATCGCGCCGGTGTCGGCGCGCCCACACGCACACCGTCGCGTCGGCGCCGGCCAGGGCGATGTGCTCGCCGTCCGGCGTGAGCTTGACGTCGTTCACCGGGGCCGGATGGCCGCGGATCCCGAGCCGCTCGGCGTGGGTCGTCGAAGTCCCACGCGGATCGAGTTGTCGGCGCGGCACCGGCGATCAACAACTCGCCGTCGGCGTGGTAGTCGAGCGCCAGCACGCCGCCGTGACCGAGCGATGATCTCCTGCCCGGCGCCGGTCGAGTCGTTGCCGACGAGCGTGAGCTCGCGGGCGCCGGTACGCAGGTTCCAGACGCAGATCTGGTTGTCGAGCGTGCCGGTCGCGATCGCCGCGCCGTCGCGGCGGAACGCCACCGCCTGCACCGTGGCATCGTGCAAGAGCAGGCGCTCGACCTGACGCGTCGCCACGTTCCAGATGCGCAGCACGTGATCCTCGCCGCCGGCGGCCAGGCGCGCGCCAGTCGCATCGAACGCGAGAACCACGACTCCTTGGTGCCCGCGTCGGGCAGGGCGGGCTGCTTCGCTTCGCCGAGGACCTGCAAGCGCTGCTGCGTGTCGACGTCGAACAGATGGACCGTGTTGTCGACGTAGCCGATGGCGAGCGTGTGCCCATCCGGACTGAGCACGGCTCGGTTCGCGACCCAGTCCGACGTCACCTCCTGCAGCAACGTGCCGGATGCGGTGTCGTAGACGCGCACCTTGCCGCTGTACAGCCACTGCCAGGCGCGCGCCATCGGCGCTGCTGGTCACGACGGTGCGCTCGAGCCGCGATCGATCACCCGCGCCGACGTATCGGCACGCATGCGCAGGTGATGCCACTCCCAGCCGCGCAAGCTGGCGTCGCATTCATCGAGGCACCAGCGGGCACGCAGCGCTTCCAGGGAACCGAGCGCGGCGTCGGCGGCGGTGACGTTGGCGACGTAGCTCTGCGCACGAACGTCACGCTCGCTGCGCTCTGCCTTGTCAGCGTTGGCGCGCGCTTCCTGCTCGGCCGCCGCCAGCGCCGTGTTGGTGTCGCGCAGCTCGACGTTCTTCGTCTCGAGCTCGGTGTTCTTCGCCGCGAGCTGGTTCTTCGCGCTCGCCTGAACGTACAGGATGCCGAGCAATCCGCCGCCCGCCATGGTGATGGCGGCCAGCAAGCCGGCGGCCATGCCGCGGTTGCGCCGCATCCACTTCTTGAACTCGGCGACCGCGCCCACCTGGTAGGCGCGCACCACCCGGCCCTCGAGGTACGCCTGGATGTCTTGCGCCATGGCGAGCATCGTTGCGTAGCGCGAGCTGGGCTCGCGCGCCATGGCCTTCTCGCAGATTGCGCTCAGCTCCGCCGGCACCTGCGGATTGAGCGCGTGCACCGGCGGCGGTGGACCCGCGAGCACGCGCTGCAGCAGCGCGCTCGCCGAGACGCTCTCGCCCTCGGCGACGAACGGCACCTGCCCCGTGAGCAGGTGGTAGAGCATGGCGCCGACCGCGTAGATGTCGGCCCGGGGTCCAATCGCGCTGGTGCGGCCGGCGGCCTGTTCCGGTGCCATGTACGATGGCGTGCCGACGACGTCGCCGTCGAGCGTCTCGAGATGCAGACCCGGCGAGATCTGGTTGCGGTCCGTGTGGATGATGCTCTGGGTCAGCTGCGCGCTCGAGGGGGCATCGCTGCCCGCGCGCTCCTCGATGAGCTTGGCGAGCCCCCAGTCCATCACGTACGTCTCGCCGAAGCGCCCGACCATGATGTTGGCAGGCTTGAGGTCGCGGTGGACCACGCCCTTGTCGTGTGCGAACGCCATCGCTTCGCACACCTTCAGGATCACCTGCAGCGCGCGCGTCTGCGTCCAGTCCTCCTTGCCTTGCGCGACGAGCGCGAAGATCGCACGCAAGTCGCGGCCCTTGACCAGGCGCATGGTGAAGTAGAGCTGGCCGTTCTGATCGAGCCCGATCTCGTGCACCGGGACGATGCCCGGGTGTTCGAGCTGGCCGGTGATCTGCGCTTCCTCGAGGAACCGTCGCAGCCGCAGCGATTCCTCGGCGGGCGCGGCGGCGCCGGTTTGCTGCCCGAGCATCAGCTTCATCGCCAGCGCGCGCTTCAGGTCCTGATCCCAAACCTTCAAGATCACGCCCATGCCGCCGCGCGCGATCTCGCCGCGCGCGGTGTAGCGGTTCTTGGGCAGGGCTGGCGCCGCGGCGGACTTGGGCGGCGGTGCGTCGCTCGTGGTCGGCTCGCCCTTGAGCTCGATGCGCGGATCGATGCTCGCGCCGAACAGCGCACGCAGGCGCTCGGCCAGGCTCTGGTCGGGTCGGTTGCCTTGAGGCTCGGGCATGGAGAGCTCGATCGCGGGGCAAGACGGGGCCGGGGATGAGGTTAACCCGCGGCGCCGGCGCGGTCCACATCGAGGGCCGCGCGCCCAGGGCTGCAGCGCCGCCCGGCGGTCACTGCTTCGGCTCGACCGGGTTGGTCGCCTTCTCGATGATGCCGTATTCGAAGTCGGGCCGCGGCACCTTGATCTTGCGTTCGAAGTAGTGCGAGCCGGTCGGCAGGATGCGAGCGATCTCCTCGAGACCGATGAACGCGACGATCGGCCGATCGACGGTGTACACGCCGTTCAGGATGCCGACCAGCTGATAGTAGTCGTCGCGCCACGCGTACAGTCCGACGCCGCGAAATCGATCGGCGAATGCGGCCGCCTCGTCGTTGCCGATCGGCACCTCGAGCAGGTCGCCGAACTGACCGCGCTGATAGAGAGCGACCCGCAGCAGGTACGGCCGCTCGTCACTGTCGTACACGCCCAGGTACAGCTCGTCGTCCTCGCGCGCCGGGTAGGCGCCGAAGCGCACGTGGTAGAGATTGCTGGTCTGCGGCAGCAGGATCGCCAGGTTCTCGTTGATGCGATCCACGGTCGCGCGATCCTCGAAGATGCCGCGCTTGTAGCGGAAGCGGAATGGGATCGAGGCGCTGCGCAGCGCATCTTCCGCCAGGCACAGAATGCCATCCTCGGTGGAGACGGCGAAGCGCGTGTCGTTGCCGAACTGCAGCTCGAGGATATGCTCGGGCTCCTCGCGGATGCCGAGCCACAGCTTGGTGTCGCGGCCGAGGTAGATGCACGCGGTTGGTGCCAGGCCGAGGCACAGGATCGCGAGGACCCCGATCGTCCGGCGGTTGATGGCGACAGGCACGCGTTCGCTCACGACTCGTCAAGCTCCGGCAGTTCAATCGCTGATCGCAGCCGCGGCAGGCTCGCGGCACTTGAGAGTATCGGCCCGTCGCGCCGGCGTGGTCCGAGGAAAAGGACGGCGCGTGCCGCGTTTGGTTGGCCACTTTGCCGTCGCGCCGCGGCCGGCTCAACCCTGAAACGTTTTCCACGCTCGCTCGAGCCGTTGCCAATCGTCGCGCGTGTAGGCGCCGAAGGTCGCCTGGTAGGCCTGCTCGCGCACCGCGTCCTGATCGATGCCCGTGGCATCGGGCGCTGCCGCCTTCGCCGCGCGAAACGCAGCGACCAGGTTGCCGAGGTAGCTCGGCAGGATGTCGAGCCACTCCTGCTCCATCACCGTGCTCTTGCTGCCCTCGCGCAGGAAGTAGACGATCGACCAGCCCTGGGCGTAGCACAGCTGACGCCTGTCGGTGGCGTAGTACTGCTGCTGCGAGAGGTGGAAGAAGTCCTTGAGCGGGATGGTCGTGCCTTGCTGCAGGGCGGTCTTCACGGTCGCCAGCCGATCGATGCCGGCGGCGGTGAGCGGCCGCACGCGCACCACCCTGCCCGTGTTGCCCTTGCGCACGAGCTCGGCACCGCCGAAGTAATCGCCGTGACCCTCGTTGTACCAGGAGTGCGGCGCCAGCTCGCCATAGTAGTAGTAGATGTACTGGTGGAAGCCCTCGTGCATCAGCACGGCGTAGCCCGTGTCGCGATCACGGTCCTTGTTGTCGAAGAACACGAGCTCCTGCGCCGGGGCGAGCCAGTAACCGCCGGTGCCGGGCGGCCCACCGTACGCCTGATAGTCGGTGAGGTTCTTGCAAACGCGCACGATCGATACCGCGGTGATGGGTTGCTCCGGCGGGTAGAGCCGCTCGTAGTGATCGCGGATCGCCTCGATGCGCCACAGCAGCTCGCGCACGAACTCCTTCTCGGCATTGAAGATGAACAGGTAGCGCCCGGACGGCGACTCCAGCACCTCCCATCCAGCCGCCCTGGCGCGGGTCTTCTGCTCGTCCAGGAACCGCGCGTGCTCCGGCTCGGGATCGGTGCTCGCCCCGGCCGCGACGTCGATGGTCTGGAAGCTGCGCGTGCTCGCGACGAAATCGATCCGGTAGGTGTCGTAGCGCTCCTCGAGGCAGGCGAACTGCACGACGATTTCCTGGCCGCCGACGGCGAACGCGGTGGCGTGCAGGCGCGCCGCGGCGTCGCTGCCGAGCGCGACGTTCGCCTGATAGGCGCGCGCTCTCAGCCCGCCGAACGGCAGGTCTTCCTGCTTGACGATGGTGGCGTGCAGCGCGCGCTTGAGATAGTCCTCGTACTGGCTGCCGGCGGCAGCGGCCGGGCCGAACACGAGCACGTTCAGCTCGGGCATGAACTTGACGCCAGGGTGCCGCGAGTCGTCCGATCGCTTGCCGTGCCACTGGGCGACCACGGTCGCCTCGGTGGGGCTGACCGGGATCGCGGTCCAGCGCGCCGGCGGCCGGATCGCGAAGCCGCGGCGCTGGTCCTGGTACAGCTTGCCGAGCTCCTGAGCGCTCGAGCCGGCGGCCGAGATCAGGCTGCAGGATGCGAACCAGAAGGCAAGCGGGAAGCCGCGCATGCGACCATTGTGCCACGATGCCCGACCGAGATCCTCGCTCGCAACGGTCACGCGCTCCGAACCGGCGGCGTCGGCGCCGGGCGCGTCGGACCGCCTCGGCGCGGTAATTTTTCGGAAACCTTTTGCCGCCTGACGGCGAATCCTCGCACACTGTTGCGCTCGCCGTCCTCGAGGTGCTCATGGGCCGTCCGCCTCTCGTCGCACTCGCCGTGCTCGCGCTGTTGCCGGGGTGCTCGATTGCGTTCCTGGAGTCGACCAATCTGGTCGAGCTGGGGCGCATCAACCAGCGCACGTCGATCGCGACCGACGTGCACTCGGTCCACGTGCGCAACAACATCGGCGCCATCACCATCTACTGCGATCAGTCGAGCAACGACGTGATGGTCGATGGCGTGGTGCGGATCAAGCATGGCCGGCGAAACGAGTTCACGAGTGCCGACGTCGTGCGAGATCTGCTGGTGCTGGAAAACGCCGGCGTGCTGACGATTCGCAACGCGCACCTCGGCGAGGACGATCACGACGACTGGGGACTGGACCTCGAGATCCACCTGCCCGGCGGCCTCGACGTCACCGTGGAGAACAGCGTCGGCGACGTGACCGTGCAGGGCGAGCCGGCGGGCGTCACCCTCGACGTGTCGGTGGGCCAGCTGCACGCGACGCTCGGCTCGCTCACCGGTGATCTGCTGGCCAACCTCGACACGGGCGACGCGACGCTCTCCTGCGAGCAGGTGCACGGGCGCGTCAGCTTGACCCTGGGAGTGGGCGACGCGACGCTGCACGTGCGGCAGGGTTTCCCGAACGATGGGATCAACCTGGAGGTGGGAACCGGCGACGCGCGCATCCTGGTGCCGGCAAGCGCCGCGGCCAATGTCGAGCTCGAAGTGGCCACCGGCGACATCGACGTCCGCGCACCGTTTGCGCTCGAGACGCACGGGCACCTCGTCGGTCAATCGGCAACCGGCTGGCTCGCGGACCGTGGGCCGAGCGCTGCGCGCGAACGTCGGTGTCGGCAGCATCGAGCTCAGGCCGTCGCGCTGAGCCGACCGCTCCAGTTCCTTCCTTCACGACGGCCATCCGATGCAGCCCATCGACTTCAATCGCATCGCCCTGTTCCCCGGTCACCTCAACATCTTCAGCGGCCGCGTCACGGTCGGGCCGATCGAGGAGACGCCGTTCGGCGTTGCCGACCTGTGCGCGCCGCCGCAGCGGCAGCGCCTCGGCATGCGCCTGCGCTTCCACCTGCGCGATGCGGCGAGCGGTGAGATGGCGCGCGACGTCGAGCCGCGCACGCCGGGTTATCGAGGCATGATCCTGCTGCAGCGCGGCACCTGGCATCACGACCGGATCGTGCGCGAGAGCATCCATCACCGGCCGATCGGCGCCCGGCACTATGCGCTCGCCCTGCGCCAGGATCTGATCGCGCTCGGCGATCGCCCGGGCGTGCTGATCGATCTGAGCTGGCGCGACGTGGGCAGCGACGGCGGCACGCTGCTCGTCACACCCGAGCTGACCGTGCCCGGGCTGGCACGGGTTCCCGCCGCCGACTGGACCTGGTTTCCGCCGCGCTTCACGAACACGGTGCGCGCCACCGGCCCGTTCACCCATGAGGGCGAGGGCGCGCTGCTGCGCTTGCGAGCGACGGCGCCGCTGGAGGACGGCGGCTTCACGCTGCAAGTCAGACGGGGCGGGTCGGGCCGTCTCTCGTTCCTGCTCGAGCTGCTCGATGCGAACGAACCGCACACCGGCGATTGGAACGAGGTCGAGGCGGAACGGGTGCCGGCATGCGGACCAGAATCAATGAGCGCCGCCGCGCTGGGTCGCGAGCGCGTTCCCGTCGTTCCACTGCGCCGACGAGCGCGTGTCCGCATGGTACGAGCGCGCCGCGAGCTGCGCGCTCACGGTGCGCTGGGAGCACCCGGCTTTCATCGCCAGCCCGCTGTTCTCGGAAGCCGGGCTGGACGGCGGCGGCGTCTGCGCCTACCTGTGGGACACGATGTACGTGAGCCGCGTCCTGCCGCTGCTGGCGGAGCGCGATGCGATCCGGCGCCTGCTGGTGCAGTTCCTGCGGATGCAGCCGCACGCGCACTTCGCCTTCGACCCGCTCGAGGGCCGCGGCCTGGGGCCGTGCTACGCGCTCAACGCTTACTCGCTCGCGCGCTTGTTCCGCGACTACGTGGCCTACCATCAGGACTGGGACGTGCTGGTCGAGAGCGTGGCGGGGCGGCCGCTGATCGAGCAGCTCGAACAGCTGTCGCGCAGCGGCCGGTGCTCGCCGCTCGCGCCGCTGATCGACTACGGCGACACCACGCACCTGCTGGAGATGCGCACCGCGGGCTACGAGCACATCGTGCCGAGCCCGAACGCGGAGCGCGTCTGGGTGCTGCGATTCGTCGCGCACGTGCGTGACCGCATGCAGCTGCCCGGCGCTCCGGCACTGCGCGCCGAGGCGGACGCCATCGAGCGTGCGATCCATGCCCACCTGTGGGATGCGGAGCGGGGCTGGTTCTTGTGTCGCAGCGCCGACGGCGCGCGGTCCGAGGCGGTGTACTCGGTGCAGGTGCTGACCGTGCTCGGGATGGAGTTCCTGCCGCGGGACGTGACCGCGCGCATCGCCGCACACGTGTGCGAGGGCGAGTTCCTCGGCAGCCACGGCCTGCACAGCGTGTCGCTCGCGGACCGGCTGCACTACGAGAGCGGCGACGTGGACTGGGGCGGCGGCGGCTGCTACGTCGGCCAGGCCCCGCTGCTGGTGCACGATCTCTACCGCCTGGGCGAATGGCAGCGCGCCGAGGACCTGCTGCGGCGCATCCTGTGGTGGGCGGACGTGTTCCCGTACTTTCCGCAGAGCATCCGCGCCGACCGGCCGGCCTACTGCGACTTCGATCGGCCCAACTGCATTGCCGCCGTGGCAGGGGTGCAGGCGATCGTCGCCGGCCTGTGCGGGCTCGACTGTGAGCTCGATGGACGGCTGGTGGTGCGGCCTTCACCGCACGCTTCCGGCAGCTATGCGCTGCGTGGCTACTCCTGGGCCGGGCACCTGATCGACGTCGAGATGGAGCGCGGGCGCTGCCGGATCAGCCGCGACGGGCGCGTCGTTGCCGAGCCGCGCTGCGGCGAGCCGGTGTTCGTGACGCGCTGAGTCGCGCTACCAGCCATGCCTCTGCCCCTGGCACGGCGCGCCATGCATCGGCCAGCAGCAGCGCGCACAGCTGCGCCTCGTGCAAGCCGCCCGGCGTGGACGGGCGTTGCCATGACACGGGCTCCCGGTGTTGCGCGAGCAGGAACCGCGGCACGTGTGGGTTCGCGCGCAGGCCTGCGGTCAAGTGTCGCCGCGCGCTGACGCTGTCGCCCTGCTTGCTGAACGTCCACAGGGCGCGGCAATAGAGCCAGCGCCCCGAGTTGTCGCGGAGGTGGCGCCGGAACAGCATGGCGAGCGCCGGGTCGTCGTGGTGGCCCGAGCGCAGCAGGGTGGCGACCCACTGGCAGCGCACGCCGAGGTGATCGAGCGGATCGAGCTCGAGCAAGGCCTGGTAATGCCCCGCGGCCTCGTCGATCTTGCCGAGCTCGCAAAGGCAGTTTGCCAGACCGAGCCGGGAGCGGAGATACGCCCGCGCCTCCACCTTGCGCCACGCACCGATGCCGCACTCGGCGAAGAACGCCTCGCCCAGGTGACGCTCGCCCGCATGCATGCCCTGCTTGAACCACTCGCTTGCCTTCGCCACGTCGGCCGTGCTCTCGCCCATGATGGTGTAGGCTTCCGCGCAGTCGGGGCACACGGCGATGGCGTGCTTGAGCAGCTTGAGCCGGCGCCGGCCCTGGGAGCGATGCGCCTGGTAGCTCAGGTCCTGCGCTCGCTCGAACGGCGTGAGCGGCGGCTGCGGCGGGATCGGCTTGCCGTGCAGCGACCGCAGGAAGTCGTTGATCTCGCGCTCGCTGGCGAACTGCCGGCGCGAGATGAGCCGGTGCATGTTGATCATGAGCCGTTCGAGATCGCGCGCGTCGAAGTCGCCATCCTCGGGCAGCAAGGGTGCTGCCTCGTCGATCGGCTCGAGCATGCTCGGCAAGCACAGCTGGTACTCGCGCTGGCCATCGGCGGTCGGCACGGTGGTGCACCAGCGGCCGGCATCGACCTGCGCTTCGCTGGTGGTCGCGAGCGCGCGCAGCAGGCCCTCGACGTAGGCGAGCTCGCTCGCGTCCAGGCGCTGCACCACACGCCCCGGGCCGTAGCGAGCGAGCAACGGGAACGCGCCCTCGCCTGCGACCGGCAAGCCGTAGTCTTCCCAGCGATCGGCGTCGGCGAGCGGCAGCTCGTTCATCGGCCCGTACGTCATCGAGATGAAGCGCTGGTCGCGGAACAGCGTCTCGGGGGCCGCGCCTTCGCTGGCTGCCTGGTACTGCGCCTCGGATTCATAGATGCCGAGACCGAACACCTGCCGGTCGGCGCCGAGCACCGCCAGCCACTGCATGTCGGGGAACGTGCCCGGCGCCTCGACCTTGAGCGTGTCCTCGCCGCACAAGAGCTGCCACGGTGCCGCGAGGTAGAACTGCTTCGCCGCGTCGGCGAATGCACGCAGCCGGTCGACCGTGACGCAGCGCGCGGCCAGCGGATCGGGCACGTCGAGATGTGGCCCGCCGTCGCGCTTGGCGACGGAGCTGGCGAAGTCGGCGAGCACTTGCTCGAGCGTGAGCAGCTGCTCGCGCAGCCGCACCGGCAGGCCGACCGCAGCCAGCTTGCTGCTCAGGTACGCGTGCAGCGCCGGGTCGACCACCTGCAGCTCGGCCGGGCAGTAGCCGGCAAGCTCGGCGTTCGACGCGAACTTCTGCAGCGCGTCGAGCACGAGATCGAAGCTCCGGCGCTCGGGTCGCACCAGGCGGCTCATGTGGATCTTGCCGCTCGCGAGGCTCACCCAGACCGCGAGCCACGGGCGATAGGGCGGCTGCCCTCGCTCCGCGATCCAGGAGGGCATGCGCACCAGCGCTCCCTGCCAAGCGTCGTCCGGTCGCCGCGGCAGGCGCTTCAATCGCTCGATCAGGAGTTGCGACATCGCCAGGCCCTTGCTGAGACAGGGCTCGATTGTATGCGGGACGCGGCGCGGATGCGATGCCCGATCGGAACGATCGGGTTCAGACCGTCGTCGGTTGGCTCCCGCTCGCCTTGATCATCTGCTGGTAGTGCGGGTTGCCGACCAAAACGTAACAGTTGCTGCAGCTCTTCGCGTAGTTGCCGGTGAACATGTTGCGTCGAAACTCGCGGTACTGCGGGCCGTTCCAGATCTCCTCCACCGTGTTGCGATTGATGTTTCCCATGTTGAGCTCGTCGGGGGCGCGGCAGCACGGGAACACGTCGCCGTTGGGGTTGACCTTGAAGTAGTACGCGGCCATGTGGCAGAAGCCAGGATACAGGGCGCGGATCGCGTAGTTGAAGCGCTCGCGCATGGTTGCGAGCGGCGCCTTGCTCCATTCCCGGTGGTGGTGCACGTCCTCCGACTGGAACGGCGGCCGCAGGTCGAGATACAGGTCCACCTGGCGCGCACGTGCGTTCGCGCGCGTGCGCGCCAGGATCTCGGCGATCTCCTGGTCGGGCGCGTCGATCAGGAGGTGGTGGAAATGCGTGGAGTTGGGCAACAGCTCCTGCACGTGGATGATCTCGCCGCCGACGTCGGCCACCCAGTTCACGTAGTCGGGCAGCTGCGGCAGGTTGGGTTTCATCAGCACGACGTTGAAGGTGATCTCGGTGCCATCCTCCTTGGCGATCGGCAGGATGTCCTTGATGTTGCGCACCACCTCGTCGTACCTGGCGCCGGTGCGGATCAGCTCGAAGGTCGCCTTCACGTGCGAGTCGAACGAGATGAAGATGCGGTGCGTGCGCTCGCGGATCTGCAGGAAGCGCTCGCGCGTCAGCAGCGTGGCGTTGGTGAACAGCAACAGCCAGGTGATGTGCTTGCGGCACAGCTCGATGAGCGCGGTCATGTCGTTCAACAGCGGCTCGCTGTTGGCAGACGGCATCCAGTGCAGCGTGTGCGGCAGCAACTGTTCCAGCGCGCGATTCCCGGCGGACTTGTTCATGAGCACGTTGGGCTCATCGTCCGCCTTCGCGCACATCTGGCACTTCAGATTGCACAGGTTGTTGAACGAGAACTCGATGGCCGTTGGCCGGCTCTCCCAGGCTTCGCGCTTGGTGGCGAGGTCGCCCGCCAGCCGCATGATGTTCTCGAACTCGCGGTCGATCTTCTGTGGATTGGTGGCGCTCATCGGTGTCGTCTCATGAGCACCACCTCATAGACCCAATCGCCCTTGGCTGCAAGCGTCTCGGGGGCCGCGCTCAAGTCTTTCTCTTGGCTTTCACCTTGCTGGTGTCGGTCTTGGATTCGGACTTGGCGTCGGCTTTCGGCTCGGGCTTGGCCTCGGGCTTGGCGGTCGAGTCGGCCTTGGTCGTGCCATCGCCATCGGCCTTGGCGGCGGCCTTGTAGGACTCGCTGCGATAGTCGGTCTGATAGAAGCCCGAGCCTTTGAAGATAATCCCACCGCCGGTGCCGAGCAGGCGCCTGACCTTGAGGCGGCCACAATTCGGGCACTTCCTGACGGGCTTGTCGAGCATCGACTGGAACAGGTCAAAGCGATGCTCGCAGGCGTCACACTGGTAGTCGTACGTGGGCATGGCGTCTCACTCTTCGGCAGAGTCGGTCTTCTCCCTCTTGTCGGCAGCTGGCGGCGCGGCAGCCGGTTCTTTTGCCTTGGAGACCCTAACCACCGCCGGGCGCAGCAGCCGATCGGCGATGGCGTAGCCGCGCACCAGCTCGTCGATCACGGTGAGCGGCGGCACATCGTCGCGCGGCTCCTGCATGATCGCTTCGTGCTGTTGTGGGTCGAACGGCTTGCCCACGGTCTCGATCGCCACCACCTTGTTGTCGGCGAGCGTCTTGAGCAGCAGCTGCAGCACGAGATCGACGCCCGAGCGCAGCGCCTTCTGGTCGCCTGGCGAGTCGCCGAGCAATGCCGCCCGCGACAAGTTGTCGACCACCTCGAGCAGCGAGCGCGCAAACTTGGCGATCGCGTACGTCTGCGCCTCCTCGCTGTCGCGCTGGGCCTTGCGCTGGAAGTTCAGAAAATCGGCCCGGGTGCGCTGCAGCAGATCGAGATACTTGTCGCGCTCCTCGCGCAGCTTCTTCAGGTCGTCCTCGCTGATCGTGACCTGGCCGGCCGTCGGTGCGGGCTGCGGGTCCGTGGGTTGAGGGTCGTTCTCGCTCATGGGATCGTTCCGCAATGTC
>JAXMBY010000082.1:0-20168 GCA_046349655.1 Planctomycetota bacterium | reverse complement strand
GCCCGCCATCTCGCGCACGTCGATCACGCCCGTGAACTTGCCCAGTACGTCGCACACATACACGTAGATCGAGCCGGTCTGGCTGAACGTGTCGAGCACGCTCGCGAGCGGCAGGTTGCTCGCCACCCGCGGCACGTCGGTGCGCATGATGTCGCGCACGTGCAGCGCGCGCAGCACGCGCTGCTCGATTGCGCCTTCCCAGGGAATGCCGCGCCGGCGCAGCTCCTCGGCGTACAGCGATTCGCGCTTGAGCAGGCGCGCCGCCACCACCGCGAACGTGACCGCGACCATGAGCGAAGGGATGATCATCACGTCGCGGGTCATCTCGACCAGCATCACCACCGCGAGCAGCGGCGCGCGCATGGTGCCGGCGAGCATCGCCGCCATGCCCAGGATCGCGTACGCTTCCTTCGGTGACGCGCCCGGTACCAGCGTCTCCGCGAAGTGGCCGAAGAACGCGCCGAGCGCGGCGCCGATGAACAGCGTGGGCGTGAACAGCCCGCCGGCGCCGCCGGCGCCGATGGTGAGATGCGAGGCGACGAGCTTCGCCGCCGCGAGCGTGAACAGCATGGTCCACGGCAGCGCCCCGCTCAGCATGTCGACGATGCCGAAGTAACCGTTGCCAGCGACGTGCGGCAGGAAGGCGACGAGCGCGCCGACGCCGAGGCCGCCCACCAGCGCGAGCGGCAGCGGCGGCAGCCGCAGCACCCGGAGCCAGCGCGGCAACCAGTGGTGCATCTCGCTGAACAGCGCGGCGACCACGCCCAGCGCCGCGCCGAGCAGCGCCTGGATGCCGATCTCGGCCGGGTTCTGGATGGCGAAGATCCGGGTCTGGTACAGGCCGAGCTGGGAGGCGCCGGTCGCCCACAGCACCAGCGAGGCGGACACCGATGCGAGCAGGCACGGCAGCAGCAGCTCGGCTGCGAACCCGCCGGCGATCACCTCCATCACGAACAGCGTCGCCGACAGCGGCGTGCCGTACGCGGAAGCCAGCCCGGCAGCCGTGCCGCAGCCGATCAGGATGCGCCGCCGCTCGTCGGAGAGGCCGGCGGCGATGCCGATCTGTCCCGACACCGACGAGGCGAAGTGGATGATCGGCCCCTCGCGGCCGACCGAGCCGCCGAAGGCGATCGTGGCGAGCGCGGACAGAGTGCGCGACAGCGAGTTGCGCAGCGACATCGGCCGGCCGCCGAGCGCGACCACCTCCATGATGTCGGGCACGCCGGTCGGTCCGCTGGTGCGCAGCAGGCGCGCGATCAGGACCGCGATGACGATGCCCGCGGCCGGCAGGATGACGCGCATCGGCCAGGGCGACGCCGACACTGCTTCGATGATGCGCGCCGAGCGCCCGAGATACACGACGCTGGTGACCCAGCCGGTGACGACGTCGAAGCCGTAGCGCGTGAGCGAGGCCACCACGCCCACGAGCACCACCACCAGGATGAAGCGCGCGCGCCGGCCCATCAACCCGAGCCAGGCCTGCCCTGACTTCGCAAGCGATGCGTGCACTGGCGTCCTGGAGCTCATCCGCGTGCTCGCTCGCGCCGATCAACCAGCATGATCGCGCACCGCCCGCGCCAGGCTCTGCGCGCTGATCGCATCATGCGACGCATGCCACACGACCTTTCCGTCCCGGAGCAGCAACGCTTGCGGCGACTCGTGTCGCACGTCATGGTCGCGCGCGATCTGCTGCGCCAGATCGCGGCTGGCACGCACGTCGAGCCATGCCGTCCGCACCTCCGCGTGCGCCGCCAGGAAGATGCGGCACTGGTCGAACGCGGCAGCGGAGATCGGACACGTGCGCTGGTGCTTGAACAGCAGCAGGGTGCCATGCCGTGCGAGCTGCTCGAGCTCGGCGGCGGTCATGACCTGAACAGCACGACTCGCCTTCATGATCGGTGCATCCAAGGGAAAAGCGTCAGGTTACGAAAAGATCGGCCCGGTGTCAGCGGCGCGAGCCAATCTCGGCGAGCAGCTCGGCCAGATCCTTCGCATTGTGCACCGCGGAATCGCGATCGCAGTTGTTCATCAGCACGTGCACCTCGTGCGCGTGCTCGGCCAGGTCACGGATGCCGGGCAGCCACTCCCTCAGCTCCTCGATCGAGTAGCGGTAGCCGAAGCGCTCGCTGGTCGTGGCGCCCGGCTTCACCCGTGTCGCCGCGCCGGCCGTGGAAGCGCACCACCGACAGCCTGGGCGACGTGACCGCGGCGATCGGCGGCACGCTCGCGGCCGTGCCCTGGGGCTCCGTCGACGCAGGTGTAGATCAGGTCGTGGCGCGCCGCAGCAAGGCGAGGGTGCGATCAGCGCAGGCGCTCGCCGAGCCTGCATCCCTGGGCGCGGAACTCGACGGCGAGCGGGAACCCGGGCAGGCGCTGCGGCAGGCGCGTTCCAGGAACGCCGCTGGCAGGCGATGGGATGAACCACCTCGGCATCTGGAACGGCACGTAGCCGAGCTTGCCGGAGAGCAAGGGCTGGGTCGCGGCGCGGAAGCGCTGCCCAGACCTCGTCGAAGATGAAGATGCATCGCCGACGTGGCGGGGATAGATGCTCGCCCGGTCGCGCACGCCCTCCGGCAGGCCTGCGCGCAGGTCGAGCGGCAGGCGCGCGGGCGCGAACGGATGCAGCGTCATCGCCGCGAACGCCTTCACGCCGAACGCGAAGTCCGCGGGCGTGCGCTCGACCCAGGCCGCAGCGGTGGCCGCGGTCGGCAGGCTGTAGAACGTGCTGTCCACCTCCACCACGGCGAAGTGGCGTGCGTAGTAGCGCAGGCGATCGGCAGCGCTCGTCACGCGCGCCGGATAGAAGGCGCCGCTCGCGAGCAAGGTCTTCTCGGTCCACGAGGCCGTGCCCACGCGGATGTTCGCAACGCGTGCCGGCAGCGGACCGCACGCGAGGCGCGGGTCGGGTGGGTCTTGCTCGAGCGGTGAATCGTCCATGCGGCCAGCAATCATAGGTGCGCGGTGCCGGTCGCTCCAGGCCGTCGCTGCAGGAGCTGTGCAGTTGGCGGACACGGAAAATCTTCCAGCACGCCTCAATCTGCACCGCTCGAAGCGCCGAAGGCCATGGGCCGGGTGGCTCGCCGTCCTGGCCGAGCCGCAGCGTCCGTCTGGCAAAGGGGAACTCGTGATGATCCGCTACCGCAAGACTCTCATGATCGCGCTGTGCGTCGTCGGCCAGCTCGCCAGCGTGCGCGCCGGGCGCGCGCAAGACCTCGGGCGCGAGGTCGCCATCCCGGTGCATCTCGGCGATGGCGCCGAGTTCTCGATGTCGCTCAGGCGGTTGTTCCGCAAGGGCGAGCGCATCTTCAAGGCGAACTGGACGGTGCAGGAGGGCGGCGGTCGGCCGAAGACCAAGGGCACCGGCGCGGCGCTCGCCGATCCCAACGATCCGCTCGACTTCCCACGCAACTTCAACCGCATCTCGGCACCGGACGCCGACTCGTGCGCGGGCTGCCACAACGTGCCGTTCGCCGGCGGCGGCGGCGACATCGTCGCCAACGTGTTCGTGCTCGGCCAGCGCTTCGACTTCCTCACGTTCGACAACAACGATGCCTTGCCGACGAGGGGTTGCATGGACGAGAGCGGCCAGCCGGCGAAGCAGCAGACAGCCGCGAACTCGCGCAACACGCTCGGCATGTTCGGCTCGGGATTCATCGAGATGCTGGCGCGCCGCATCACGCGCGATCTGCAGGACATTCGCGCGACCATCGCCCCCGGCGGCACGGCGGCGCTCACGTCGCGCGGCATCTCGTTCGGCACCTTGAGCCGCGACGGCGCGGGCAACTGGGACACGTCGCAGGTCGAGGGTTTGCCCGAGAAGAGCCTGGTGACGACCGGTCCGGACAATCCGCCGAGCTTGATCATCCGCCCGTTCCATCAAGCCGGAGCGGTCGTGTCGCTGCGCGAGTTCAGCAACAACGCCTACAATCACCATCATGGCATCCAGTCGGTGGAGCGCTTCGGGCGCGACACCGATCCGGACGGCGATGGGTTCACGAATGAGCTGACCATTCCCGACGTCACCGCCGTGTCGGTGTGGCAAGGGCTTGGCGTACCCGGTCGCGTGATCCCGAACGACCAGGTCATCGAGCAGGCGGTCACGCTCGGCGAGCAGCGCTTCTGCGACATCGGCTGCACCTCGTGCCGTATGCGCCTGGAGCTGGACGACCGGTCGTGGGTGCTGCGCGAGCCCAACCCGTTCAATGGCCAACCTTCGTCCGCAGATCCCCCGCCATCGTCGAGCACGGCCTGGCTACCGCTGCGACCTGACCAGCGACGAGCTGCCCGCAAGCGCGCATCAAGCCAGAGCAGCGTCGTGCGTGCACGCGTTCGATCTCAAGCTACACGACATCACGACCGGCGCCGGACGATCCCAATCGCGAGAAGCTCAACATGCAGTGGCCGCCGTCGGACGCGCGCTTCTTCCAGGGCAACGCCCGCTTCCTCACGCGCAAGCTGTGGGGCTGTGCCAACGAGCCGCCGTACTTCCATCACGGCCAGTACACGACCCTGCGGCAGGCGATCGAGGCGCACGCGGGCGAGGCGGACGCAGCGCACGCGGCGTGGGCGGCGCTGCCCGCGAACGAGAAGGACGCGATCATCGAGTTCTTGAAAACGCTGCAGGTGCTGCCACCCGGAACCCAGTCGCTCGTGGTCGACGAGAACTACAATGCCAGGACCTGGCCCTCGTTCCCCTGCGGCTGCAGCGGCGACTGATCCCGGCGTCAGCGAAACCAGGCGAGCACGAGCAGCAGCACGCCGGTCACGATCGGCATGTGGGCGAGGTGCAGGCCGAGCACGCGCTCGCAGAAGACCACGAGCAACAGCGCTGCCAGGCCGGCGACGTAGAACACGCGGCGCGCGGCATCGAGCCGGCGTGCGACCAGCACGCACATCGCCGTGAGGGCGAGATCGACGACGCTCAGCAGCGCCATCGGCGGCGATCGTGCCGGCAGCATCAGCACCAGCACGCGCGCCGGATCGTACGGGGGTGACCCCTCGGCGCGCGCGGATAGCGTTCCGCCAAATGCGGCCGCCACCTCCATGGTCGATGCCACCAGAAGCGCCGCCGCGAGAGCGGCGCGCGTCTCGACCAGCGTCGCCAGCCAGGCGCTCAAGGGAATCGCCGCCAGCACCACCAGGCCATTGGCAACGCCGGGCTGATTCCAGCGCGCCGCGCAGAAGCAGAGGTCGAGCAGGATCGTGATGCCGAGCGCCAAGGGCAACGCGAGGCGCGGCAGCTGCGAGGCTACCAGCGCGCCCATCACCACGGCCGTACCCGCCGTGGCCGTGATCAGCACGACCGGCGCCCACAGCGACATGTGACGTCAGGAGCTCGCGCGCAGGCGTTCGTTCCAGGCTTCGCGCGTGATCAGCACGGGCCGCGCCAGCGCGCCGCTGTACTGGCCGATGATGCCCTCGTGCTCGAGGCGATCGAGCAGCTTGGCGGCTTCGAAGTAGCGCACGCCGAGCGATTCCTGCAGCACCGAGATCGTCGCCTTGCCACGCTCGAGGACCAGCTCGACAGCGCGGCGGAAGGCCTGGTCCTCGGGGCTGGCGGGATCGGCAGGCGGTGTGAGCTCGGGGGAGCCGCCGCCACGGCGTCGCTGGCCGGGTCGGCCGGCGCCGGCGGTGCGCCCACGACCGGCTCGACCGTCGTCGGCCGCCGCCGGCTCGGCAACCGGCGCATCGGCCGGCGCGGTGCCGGCAGGCGACGATGCCGTCAGGTAGTCGTCCTCGCCGTCCTCCTCGTCCTCTTCCTCGTCGTCGTCTTCCTCCTCGGCGTAATCGTCGTCGAGCTCTTCCTCGTCCTCCTCGTCCTCCTCGTCCTCTTCCTCGTCCTCTTCCTTCTCGTCCTCGTCGCCTTCCTCGTCATCGGCATCGTCGGGTTCTTCGTCTTCCTCGAAGTCGTCGTCGAAGTCCTCTTCCTCGTAGTCCTCGTCGAACTCCTCCTCGTCGTCCTCTTCCTCCTCTTCGTCGTCTTCTTCCTCGTCGTCCTCCTCCTCGAACTCGTCGTCCTCTTCCTCGTCGCTCTCCTCGCCCTCTTCCTCTTCCTCCTCCTCTTCTTCCTCCTCCTTGCGGCGCTTGAGCAGAACTTCGCCCTCGCTCATGACCGCCAGGCTCGCGGGCGCCGCATCGTCGAGATCGGGCGCTGGCGCGGCCACCGCGGCGGCCGCAGGCGGCGCGGCTGCGTCTCCGGCAATCGTCGCGGCATTCTGCTCGACCGTGTCGGCAACCTCGCCCTCGACTTCCGCGCTCTCGATCGGCGCCACGGGCTCGGGCTGCGCGGCGTCGCTGGCATCGCTCGCCGGCTTGCGCAAGCGGTTCCAGTCGAAGCGATCCTCGTCGCTGCCGACCTTGTCGTCGGCGCCGCTCAGCGCCTGATCGATCGCGCTGCGCACGCCCCACTCGTCAGTGGTTGCGGCGAGCGCGGCGTCCCCATCCGCGTCGCCCGCACGAGATTCGTCCTGGGCGAGCGACGGCGCTCTGGTCTCGGCAACGGCCGAGTGCGGCGCGGGCACATCGTCCTCGACATCGAGCACCGCGGCGGCGGCGGACGAGCGGGACGAGCGCGGACGCAAGCGCTCCACGGCGGGCGGCAGCACGGCAACGAGGGCACCACTGCTCGAGACCAGCGTGGCGCGCGCCGGTCGCCAGAACAGGTGCAGGCCGAGCCAGTCGGTGGCGAGCAGCATCGAGCCGATCGTGGCCAGGAGCAGCACGAAGCCGAGCGCCGAGCCCAGCACCGAGCCGGAGTGCACGACGAACCGCGTGCACCTTGCTGCCGAGCAGTCCGCCGAACGAGCTGCCCTCGGCGCCGAGATAGGCCGAGCTGCAGATCACGAACATCGCGCAGCACAGCAGGCGAAAACGACTGCGCGACACGCCATGACCGAAGAATGCGAGGGCACCCCAGAGCGCAGCGAGCAAGATTCCGACGCCAGTGGGAACCAACCCGAACAGCGTATCCATACCGACTCCCTTTGACCGATGCCGAGCTCAACCAGCTGGGGTCGCCGCCAGACCGATGATCCCGCGCGCGTGGCCCGCGAAGGACGGGCCTTTCTTCTAACGAGAGCTGCCGCGGAAGCAAGCGGGCAAGTCGCCCGCCAACGAGGATTTTCCACTCGCGGCCGCACGCGAACACGCGGTCGCTGCTCCACCGCCAATGAGCGTTCGCGCTGGCGAGGATTGTGCGCCCGTGGCGGTGACTCGACAAGGGCGATTTGAGAGCCACGCAAAAAGCCACGCACGATCTGCAGAACACTGGCACCGCAATCACCGAGCGCGGTCCAGGGGAGGCGCCGTCAGCCTTCGGTCGCGCCCGCGGCTGCGGCCTTCGCTTTGCGGCCTTGCTCCCATTCTTCCACGGACACAGTCACCTCGCGCGCCTGGCTGCCCTTGTAGTCGCCGAGCAACCCCTCGCCAGCCATGAGATCGATGAGGCGGGAGGCACGCGTGTAGCCGATCTTGAAGCGACGCTGCAAGAGCGATGCGGAGCCGCGCTGCGTCTCGAGGACGAATCGCACGGCATCCTCGTACAGCTCGTCGAGCGCCGCCGGGTCCTCACTCGAGGCCGAGCGCGCCTGCACCAGCTCGGTCGAGTACCTGGGCTGCGACGTCTCCTTCAGGAAGTCCACCGTGCGGCGGATCTCGCGATCGTCGATGAAGGATCCCTGGGCACGCACCAGGCTCGAGGACCGCGGCGGCATGTAGAGCATGTCGCCTTGCCCGAGCAAGCGCTCGGCACCGTTGGCATCCAGCACGACCCGCGAGTCGATCTTGGTCGCCACCATGAAGCTGATGCGGGTCGGCAGGTTCGCCTTGATCAAGCCGGTGATGACGTTGGTCGAGGGGCGCTGCGTCGCAAGCACGATGTGGATGCCCACGGCACGAGATTTCTGGGCGAGCCGCGTGATGTGCCCCTCCACCTCCTTGGCGGCCGTCATCATCAGGTCGGCGAACTCGTCGACGATGATGACGATGAACGGCATCGTGTCCGGCGACTCCTCCTCGGGCCGGTTGCCGACCCGGCGGCGCAGCTCCTCGTGGCCAAGCTCGTTGTACGCGTAGATGTTGCGCACGCCGGCCTCGTGCAGCAGCTCGTAGCGATCCTCCATCTTCTGGGTTGCCCACTCGAGGATCGCCGCCGCGCGCTTCATCTCGGTCACCACCGGACACATGAGATGCGGGATGCTCTGGAACGCGGACAGCTCGACCATCTTCGGGTCGATCATGATGAGCTTGACCTGGTCGGGCGTGCGCGCGTACAGGATCGACATGATGATCGAGTTCAAGCACACCGACTTGCCGGATCCGGTGGAGCCGGCCACGAGCAGGTGCGGCATCTGCGCCAGGTCCTCGATCAACGGATGCCCCGATGCGTCCTTGCCGAGGAACAGCGGGATCGCGTAACGGCGCGAGCGGTACTCGTCCGAGTTGAGCAGCTCCTTCATGCGCACGGTCTCGCGCATCACGTTGGGCACCTCGATGCCCACCGTCGACTTCCCGGGCAAGGGCGCGACGATGCGCACGTTGTGGGCGCGCAGCGCCATGGCGAGATCGTCCTCGAGCGAGCGGATGCGATCGACCTTGATGCCCGGGGCGAGCTCCACCTCGTACATCGTGATCACCGGGCCGCGCCTGATCTCGACGACCGTGCCGTCGATCTTGAACGAGCGCAGCGTGTGCTCCAGCCGGCGCGAGTTCTCGCGGATGGTCTTCTCCAGCTCGCGCTCGGGAACCGGCTCGTGCTCGGCGAGGAACTCGAGGCTCGGAAACTGATACGGCGTGTCGGTCCTCGATTCGGGGGGCGCCACCCGGACCGTCTCCATGTCGAAGGACGCATCGGGCTGCAGCAGCGGCCCGCCCTTGCTGATGCGTGGCGGTCGGCGCGGCCTGGCGGCGGTGATTTGCGCGGCCGCCTCGATCTCGAGCTCGGCCTCGCCCGGGTCCGCGGGCCCCGCCGCGGCGTCCGGCGACGCCGCGTTGCGGCGCTGCTTGCCGCCGAAGAAGTCCCCCACGCTCTCGAGCAGGCGCTTGCCGCGGGCACGATTCCCGGGCGGGTCCTGACGTGCCGGCCGCGGTGCCTCGCCGCGCGCCGGGCGCATCACGTCGGCCATTTCCGCCTCGGGCGCGGCAGGCCGCTCGTCGAGGGCCTCGCCGGCGTCGATCGCGGCGGCGATGTCTGCGGGCGAAGCCTCCGGCGCATCTTCCGGTTCGCTCGCCGCGGCGCTCGCCTTGAGCACGCTGGCGCGGCTCGCCGCGCGCCGCGCCCGCTTCACGCTCGCCACCCGCTCGCGCCAGGCATCGATCACGCTCGACAGCGCAGCGTAGAACAGCCAATCCGTGGCGAGGATGAAGGTCACCAGCACCAGGCACGCGAGGATGATGCGCGTGCCCATGACGCCAGCCTTCACCCGCTCGACCAGCAGCAAGTTGACGAAGATGCCGAGGTAGCCGCCGGGATCGGGCAGGCTCGTGCTCATCCCCTGGAACAGATGCGAGAGCAAGCCCGAGAGCGATAGCACGAGCAGGTACAGGCCGGCGATCTTGAGCGCGCCGAGATGCACCGGCGCGCGGCGGAACAGCGCGGCACCCCAGAATGCGAGGCAGAACACCAGCACGTAGGCGGCGTAGCCGAAGCTGAACAGCAGCACGCGCGCGAGGTGATAGCCCAGCACGCCGCAGAGGTTCTTGGGCTGCGAGCGCCCGATCAGATCGACCTCGGCAAACGATGCCACCGACAGGCCGACGAACAGCGCCGCGCCGAGCAGCAAGAGGGCGGCGATCTCTTTGGTCTTCTCGGAGTTCATGCGTAAGGCAGGCCTGGCGCTCTTCAAGGGACACGCACGACGGCCGCGCGATGATACGCGTGGTCGAAGGACAGCGTCGAGGGTGGAAACCGCGTGCCGCGCTCGATGCAAGTCGCGCTGCGCGCGGCGCACGACCGCCGCAGCTCTAGGAGTGCGCAACGCAAGAGCGCTGGGCCGGTCCGCGGCCAGCCGGCGCCTGGTGCCGCTCGGGAACGCGTGCGCCCGCCGGCCCCGGTGTGCGGGGACGAGCGGGCGAGCGAGTGTGATGCGCGCGGCGCTACTTCGAGAGCAGCTCTTTCACCACCGCCGTGGGATCGAGCGGCTTGCGCTCCTGGGCTTCGGCCGGGGCCAGGGCCTGTTCGGCCTGCGCCGCCTTCTCGATCGCCTGGATCTCGTCGTCGGAGAGCGGCACCATCTCGATCTTGCCCTCTTCGATCTCGAGCAAGGCGATCTTGATCAGGTCGACCTCGCTCGTCTCCACCAGCTTGGGCGCGCCCTTCACCAGCTCGCGAATGCGCTTCTGCAGCAGCACGGTGAACTTGAACACGCCGCCGCAACGGCGGCTCAGCTCCCAGACCTTTCTGCGGTCCATTAGGCTCTCCGATTCAATGACCAGTGCGGGCAAGCGCCGAGGCCGGCGACGCGAGCGTGCGATCGGCACGCTCAGCGCGGAACGGCCCCGGACTTCGGGCCAGCCGGCGTGCCCGATCCGAGCCCGAGAATCCCGCGCACTTCGTCCACGGTTTCATCCAGCTTGCGATTCACCACCACGAACTCGTAACGGTCGCGACACGATATCTCGCGCTGCGCCACCTCGAGCCGGCGCCGGACGTCGTCGGCCGAGTTGGCATTGCGCTGCTCGAGGCGCCGCTGTAGCTCCTCCAGCGAGGGCGGCTGGATGAAGATGTACGTCCCGGCGAAGCCCTGCTCTTGCAGGCGGATCGCTCCCTGGACGTCGATCTCCATCAAGTAGATCTCGACCCGGCGCTGCAGGGCTTCGAGCAACGGCTTGCGCAGCGATCCATAACGGTTGCCATACACCTCCGCCCACTCGATGAACTCGCCGCGGTCGATGGCGCGATCGAACTGCTCGTGGGTGAAGAAGTAGTAGTCCCTGCCTTCCACTTCGTTGGGGCGACGCGGGCGCGTCGTCGCCGACACGCTCATGTGGACGCGCGGATCCTCGAGCAAGCGCTTGCAGATCGTCGTCTTGCCAGAGCCGGACGGCCCCGAGATGACGACCAATCCACCGCGGAACGCGCGTGCCACAGAGCTGCTCATTCGATGTTCTGCACCTGCTCGCGAACCCGCTCGAGCTCGCTCTTCAGATCGACCACCAGACGCGCGATCTCGGCATCCTGCGCCTTCGAGCCGATGGTGTTGATCTCGCGGCCCATCTCCTGCACCAGGAAGTCGAGGCTGCGCCCGATCGCCTCGCCCTTCTGCAGGAACGACTCGAACTGCTCGAGGTGGCTGACCAGCCGCGCGATCTCCTCGGCGACATCCACACGATCGGCGAGCAACGCCACTTCCCGGCGCAGCGATTCGTCGGCGGCCAGGAGGTTGGTCTCGGCGAGCAGCGCGTTCAGCCGCTCGCGCAGCTTCTGCTCGTACTCGACCACCACGCGCGGCTGGCGCTTCTTCACCTTCGCCACCAGGCGGCTGACGATCTGCAATCGCTTGCGCAGCTCCTTGTCGAGGCGCTCGCCTTCGGCAGTGCGCATCGCGACGAGCTTCTCGAGCGCGGCGGTGAAGCACTGGCCGAGCTTGCTCGACTGCTCGTCGCCGATCGAGAGCTCCTCCTCCGCCTGCAGTACGCCGGGCAGTCCCATCACCGTTGCCGCCGAGATGCCATCGGTGAGCTGGTGGCGGCTGGCAAAGTCGCGGATGCACTTCATGTACTGGTCGGCGAGCGCGACGTCGAAGCTCGGTGCGTACCGGCGGCCGCGCGAGCGCCACTTCACGTACACGTCGAACGAGCCGCGCGACACGCTCTTGCGCAGCCGGTCCTCCAGGTCTTTCTCGAAGCGCGTGAGCAACGGCGGCAAGCGCGTCTTCACGCTCAGGTAACGGTTGTTGACCGAGCGGATCTCGACCTCGAACGTGTCGACCAGGTCCTCGAGCGTCGCCCGGCCGAATCCAGTCATGCTAACGGACATCGGCGGCTCCCGCGGCGCCCGGACGACTGCCTGGCTTGACCACGGGAATTCCCTTCTGACACAGAGGGCACTGGTCCGGCGCGAAGTGCGCGAACGGCACCTGCAGCAACGCGCGGAATGGCTGCGGCAGGCTCGCGCCGCCACCGCGATCGATGATCGCTCCCACGCCAGCCACCTCGGCCCCGCTCTGCTTCACGATCCGCACCACCTCGAGCGCGGATCCACCCGAGGTGACGACGTCTTCGACCACCAGCACCCGTTCGCCTGGATGCAGCGCGAAGCCGCGGCGCAGCACGAGCTCGGCGCCCTGGCGCTCGGCGAACAGGGCGCGCGTGCCGAGGTAGCGCGCGACCTCGTGCGCGACCAGCACCCCCCCCAGCGCCGGGCCGATCACCACGTCGACTTGCTCCTGCTCGAACAGCCGGCCCAGCGCGGCGCCGATCAACCCTGCGCGCACCGGGTGCTGGAGCAGCTGCGCGCATTGCACGTAGCGGTCGCTGTGGTTCCCCGACGACAGCTGGAAGTGGCCGTCGAGGAACGCACCGCTCTCGCGCAGCAGGGCTTCGATCTCGTGGTTCTGCATGGGTCGCTCGCTCGCGCTGGTCACGTCCGGTCACTTGCCCGCGGGTGGTTGCGTGTCGCCGGCGGGCGGCGCCGGCGTCTGCGAGCCGCCGCCCGAACCCGGCGGCGTGCCCGGCGCCGGCGCGCTCGGAGGCGCATTGCCACCAGGGAACAGTGTCTCGCGCCGCTGGCAGGCGTCGATCAGCACGATCGAACCGAGGAATACGGCAGCGAGCACCGAGGTCACCTTGTTGATGCCGCCTGCCTTGACGCCGAACACCTCGGCGCCAGCGCCACCGAAAGCTTCCGCCAGCCCGCCGCCCTTGCCCTCCTGGAGCAAGATGACCACGCACAGCAAGATGCCCGAGACGACGAATAGCACCCAGACCAAACCGATGATGAAGCCCATCACACCCTCAACGTGAGCGTGCCAGTCCCGATCTCACGATCGAAAGAAACGATGGCGCCTCGAGCGAGGCGCCGCCCACCAAGGCTCCGTCCACGTCCGGTGCCGTCAGGAGCTCGGCCGCGTTGGCTGGCTTGACCGAGCCACCGTACTGGATGCGGAGCTGTTCTGCAAACTCGCGCGAGTACAGCTCGGCGAGCAAACCGCGGATGAAGCGATGCACATCGGCGGCTTGCCCGGCGGTCGCGTTGCGACCGGTGCCGATCGCCCACACCGGCTCGTACGCGATCGTCAGCGCCGCGAGCTGGCCCTGGCTAGAGCCCGCGAGCGCACTGCGCACCTGCTCGGCAACCACACGCTCGGTCTCGCCGCGGTCGCGCTGCGCGAGCTGCTCGCCAACGCACAGGATCGGCCGCAGGCCGTGACGCAGCGCCGCGGCCAGCTTGCGGCGCACCAGTGGCAGATCGTCGCCCGCGAGCTGCCGGCGCTCCGAGTGGCCCACGATCACGCTCACGCAACCCACGTCCTTCAGCATCGGCGCCGACACCGAGCCGGTGAAGGCGCCAAAGTCCTCGGCGTGCAGGTCCTGCGCGCCCACCGCGACCGGGCTGCCGCGCAGCTCCGCGGCGACGTCGGCGAGCAGCGTGAAAGGCGGGAACACGGCAACCTCGACGCCGCCCAGCGACGCGGCCGCCTGCTTGATCGCACGCGCGAGCTCCAGCCCCTCTTGGCGGCGCAGGTTCATCTTCCAGTTGCCAGCCACGTAGGGTCGCCGCATGGTTCGAGCTCCGGCGCACGAGCCGCCGCGATGGTTCGGCAGCAGTCGAATCGAGCCGCGTCTCGGGATGCAGTCGAGGACGGGTCGCGCGGTCGGCCGTTCGGCACCGCTTGCGCGTGCGGCGCCGAAAAAGGCTTCACATCTTAGGGAGCCGCCGGCCGGCGGTCAACGCGCCGGACCGCAGAATTCAAGAGCAGCTCGAAAAAAGAGTTACGATGAGGACTGCTGCTGCTCCTCGCGGGCCTTCTTCAGGTCGATCAGGTCGATGCCGAGCAGCGAGCGTTCCTGCAACGGAATCACCGGCACCACGGTGGCCTTGTCGCCGTCCATGCGCCGCCACAGGATCGCGCGCAGCACCTTGATGCGAGTCCGATTCGGCTTCCACACCCGCACGTCCACGCGGAACACGTTGCTGTGCGTGGTGAAGAAGTGCTTGAAGACGTCGCGCGGATCCTCTTCCTTGGCGTTGCCCGACGGCGCGCCGGTCTCCTTCCACTCCGGGATCTCATCGAGCTGATCGACGCTCTCGAGCGGATAGGGCCGCTCCGACTTGTCGCCGCCGAGATCCGTGTCGACGCTGGCGAACTTGCTCTTCTGATCCTTGGCCTTCTCGCGCTCTTCCTTCAAGCGCTTCAGCTCCTTCTCCCGCCACTTGTCGAAATCGTCGAGCAAGGTCTCCGGGAAGTTCTGCGGCGCCATCGATCGGATCACCGCCATCGACGCCGTGTTGATGTTGATGCGACCCTGATTGGTGGCCGCGAGCGCGGCCGCACCGCTGGCATCCGAGCCGCCGTCCTGGGCATCGCCCGAGCCGCTCGATCCCGAGCCGCTCGATCCGCCCTTGGCGGAGCTGCCGCCGCCATCCTTGCTCGCATCCGCATCGCTGTCCGGCAGCTTGAACGTGTCGTCCTTCTTCACCGGCGCCTCGCCCATCTCGAGGTGCGTGTAGATGGTGAGCACGTCCTCGAGTCCTGGCACCCACTGGCCGTCCTTCTCGAAGCCATAGAACAGCTTGTCGTCGATGCCATCGACCATCATCAGCTCTTCCATGCTCATCGGCAGCACCGGCACCTTCTGGCTCTCGATCAGGTTGAACTTGTCCTGCGAGGAGTCCTCCTCGTTGGACTTGAGCGGCGGCTTGGGGAACTTCTTCTCGTCGCGGCTGATCGGGTCGCACCAGGCAATGATGTTGTCGACGATCTTGCGCGCATCGCCGGTGCTCACGTCGCCCGGCATGCCATCGCGGAACTCGTCGATCAGACGCACGATGCGATCCTTGGCCGCCTCGCGGTAGGAGCGGCCTTGCGCATCCACTGCTTCCGGAGTGAACAGCGACAGCAGGTTCACCTTGCGGTCCTCGTCGACGATGCGCACGTCGACGCGCACCTCGGCGTCGGCGCCGAGCGTGGAGCTGATCTGGCCGGTCGACCAGTCCTCGTCCAGGGAGTCGAGCGGGGGGGTTCGGCCGCCCCGGGCGGCGCCGCCCCCGCCCGGAGCAGGCTGCCGCCACCGCCGCTCAACCCGAACCGCCGCCGCCAGTGCCGCCGCTGCCCGAGGCGCCGCTGCCGGCATCGCCACCCTGCCCAGCCTCGAGTCCTTGCTCGAGGTCCATGATGAGCTGGACGCCGGCACGCTGCAGCGCCCCCTTGGCCACCTCGGTCATGACGATGTCGTCCTCGAGGTTCTGCGCCACGCGCTTCTCGATCGTGGTCGAGTACTTGAGCTCGAGCACCACCACCATGAGGATGGTGATCACGAGCAAGGTGAGGATCAGGGCCGCGCCGCCCTCACGCCGTGCGTCGGGACGATGGCATCGAGCGATCAAGGTCGTCTCCCGGGCAAGGATCAGCCGCGAGCGGGTGCGGCCGTCCGCCGAGCAAGGAACCGGTGCTGCTTCGAGGCAAGATCGCCGCGCGCTATTCCGCCCAAATCCCGCCGCTACCCGGCGAGCGCCAGGTGCAGCTTCATCACCGCGCGCCGCGAGGCATCCTCGTCGATCAACTGAAACGCCCAGTCGATCGGCACCCACTGGTAGTCCTGCAGGTCCGCGGGCAAGTCGAGGCGCTCCACGCACTTGCGAAACCCGCAGGCAAACGTCCAGTCTACACAATCGAAGTCGCCGAGGTGGAAGCGCTCGAAGTGGTGGATGTCGACCACCTCGTCGGGATCCGGCAGGTGCAGGCCGCTGCCAAGACGCCGCAGGGCGGCCGCCGCCACGGTCTCGCCCGGCTCGATCGGCACGTGCACCGGCTGCCAAAAGTTTTCTTGGCGCGGCGCAGGGCGAACGATCAGGTATCTCAGGCGTTCCGGCGCTTCGCGCTGGTAGACGAACAGCATGACACGATGAACCGGATTCGCCATGACCCAACTCCGCTCGCGAGAGGCCTCCTTGCCATCGAGTTATCGGTCTCGCACCCCGTGGCGCCTTTGATCGGACCCATCAGCACGCAACCTATTATACCGGGGCCGGTTCATCGTGACGGAATCCCGGGCAGCGCTGTCCCGGCGCGCGACAGCGAGCAAAACCAAGACGCTCCGGATGGATGGTCGGGTGAGTCGTCCTGTGAGCGCACCGATCGTCGATGACGGACCTGAACGGCCCCACTGACCACGAGTTGATCCACCGCGGCTTGCAAGGCAATGCCGCCGCGCTGGGGCAGCTGTTGGCGCGCTACGATCGCGTCGCCTTCCAGCTCGCGCTGCAGATCGTCGGCCATCGGGAGGACGCATTGGACATCGTGCAGACCTCGTTCACCAAGGCGTTCGGCGCCTTGCCGACGCTGACCGACCGCGAGCGCTTCGGCTCGTGGCTGCTGCGCATCGTGCGCAATGCCGCGCTCGACTGGGTGGCGGCGCGCGCGCACCGCCAGCATCAGACGTTGACCGAGGCCGAGCATGCGGCGCACGAGCCTTCGGCGTTGCGATCGATGGAGCGCGACGAGGAGCAAGCGCGGGTGCGCGACGCCATCGCAGAGCTGTCGGCCGAGCACCAGCAGGTGCTGCTCCTGCGCTACTGCGATGGGCTCGATTACACCTCGATGGCGAAGCGCCTGGGCATCAAGGTGACCACGGTCCGCAGCCGGCTGTACGAGGCCCGCCTGGTGTTGAAGAACAAGCTCGATCGCTACCTGCACGGGGGTAGCCAATGACGCCATGCCACGACCTGCTCGAGCTGCTGTCCGCGTACCGCGACGACGAGGTGAGCGACGCGGAGCGCGCGCTCGCCGCCGAGCATCTGCGCGACTGCGCCGCTTGTCGCGCCGAGCACGAGCGCATGCTGTGTCTCGATCGCAAGCTGGCCGACCACTTCCGGCGCGCCGATCTCGGCAACGCCGATCGCACGTCGCTGCACCGCCGGATTCAACCGATCAGGGTCGCTCCGCGCGGCCTGCGCTGGCAGCGCGTCGCGCTCGTGCTGCTGGCGGCGTCGCTGCTGCTCACCACGATCTCGCTCCTGCTGCGCGGCATGCCGCCACCGATCGGCGAGGCGCGCGGATTGCGGGTGCTGCGCGCCGGCGAGATGATCACGGCGGAGCTCGCCGGTGCGTCGCGGCTCGCGTGCTTCGGCCCGGGCGCGGTGGCGATCCGCGAGGTGCCGGACGGCGAGCCCGGCGCCAGCACCGAGATCGCACTGCTCGCCGGCTCGCTCGAGGTCGAGCACCTCGCCGACGCGCAGCCGCTCTCCATCCGCCTGCCCGACGGCGTGCTCGTGGTCGACTTCGGCAGCGCGCGCCTGCGGGTGCCGCTGCCGGATGACCGGCGCGACGCGACCCGCATCCTGCTGCTGCACGGTCAAGCGCGCTTCGTCGGCGCCGACGACGCCTTCTCCCTGGTGGCTGGGATCGAGACCGAGCCCACCGCCCGCTTTGCCGACCGCTCGCAGCCGCCGACCCCGGGGCGCGAGGAACTGCCGGCGACCGCCGCCGCGGACGAGCGGGTAGTCACCTTGCGCGATGACCGCGGCGTACCGCTCGGCAACGCGACCGCGACCGTGCGCTGGCGGCGGCCCGGTGGGCTGGGCTTCCAGCAGGCGATCGTGACCGGCGACGGCCAGGGCCAGGTTCGACTGCCGCGGTTCTCGGGCCAGGACGCCCGCCTGGACGTGGCGGCCACTGCCACCACCATCGCGCGGCGCGTGCCGCTCAAGCAGCTCGCGAGCGGCGGCGAGCTCTTGCTCAACGCGGGTGGCACGCTGTCCGGCCGGGTCGAGGATGTCGACGGCAGACCGATCCTGGGAGCGACGCTCACGGTGCACTCCGACGACGGGCTCGATGGCGTGCCGTTCTTCGATGGTGGCCAGCGCAGCACCATGAGCGACGCCGCTGGCAACTTCGTGCTCGAGCACGTCGGTCCGGTGTTCACGATCACCGCGTCGATGGCGGGTCATGCACCGCTGCGTGCGCTGCGCGGCATCTTGCGCAATCGCGAGACGCGCGGCCACCTCGTGCTGCGCCTGCTGCCAGCGGCGCAGGTCCACGGCCTGGTGACGGACGAGATCGGCGCGCCGGTCGCGCAGGCGCTGGTGCGGGTGACCCGCGAGCCGGGACCGCCGCGTTATCCGATGGACCTCGAGGAGATCGTGCCCGACATGCCCGCGTGCTACACCGATGCCACCGGGCGCTTCACGCTGGAGCAGGTGCCGGCGCTGGTCGAGCTGAGCTCGTGGGCGAGCGCACGCCAGCACTTGCGTTCCGGCTTCATCGCCCTGCGCCTCGAGGCGGGCGAGACCCGCTCGCTCGAGTTCGTCGCACCGCGCGCGTTTGCCATCACCGGACGCGTGGTCACGTGGGCCGGGCGAGCGGTCGAGCGGGCGCTGGTGCAGGTGCTCGGGCGCGAGGATGGCCAGGTGCGGCGCGCGAGCTTGCCCACGCTCACGCTCTTGGACGGCGCGTTCCGCGTCGATGGGCTCGGCGCCGGCGAGACCCTGCTCGTGGTCAAGGCCGACGGCTGGTCGCCGGCGCTGCTCGAGGTGCGCCTCGCCGGCGAGCCGCACGACGAGACCGTCACGCTCGCGCTCGAGCCGGAGGTGGTGCTCGAAGGACAGGTGCTCGGCGGCCAGTCGGAGCCGGTGGCGGACGTGACGGTGTCGTTCGAGCCGCTGCGGCCGGAGGCGCACGCGTGGTTGTCGCCGACGTTCGCGGCGCTGCTCGGCCCTGGCGAGATCGCGGTCGATCAGGCAGGACGCTTCACCGCAACGCAGCTGATGCGCGGTCCGTACGAGTTCAGGATCCGCGGCGCCGGCATGCGCGAGATCGTGCAGCGGGAGTCGCTGGAACGCTCGCCGTCGCACGTGGTGCTGCGCGCCGAGCAGCCGCCGCACCTGGCCACCGTGGCGGTGCGGGTCACCACGACGTCGGGAGCGAGTGTGCGCGCGTTCTCGCTGAGCGCGAGCCAGCCGCGTGGCAAGGAGATGCTGGGGCACCAGTCGCTGCTTGCCGATGCCTCCGGAAACGCCCGGTTCCGGATCGTGCCGGGATCCTACGACTTCACCATCCAGGCACCGCGGCTCGCGCCGGTGCGGCGTGGTCCGGTCGAGGTCGCCGATGGCGGCCTGCTGGCGTTCGTCATTCCCGACCCCTCGCATCTGCGCTTGCACTTCGCCGACGCCAACGGCAAGGACGTGAGCGATGTCACCGTGGCGATCGAGGACGAGCACGGCGAGCCGGTCGCGGCGCGGGTTGGTCCCGAGGGTCGCGCGCTCAGCTCGTGGTCGACCGGCGACGCAAGCGTCACCCGGGCGAGCGACCTGCCCGCCTCGGTGCCGCTCGTGCTGACCGCGACCAGCGCCGACGGCAGGCGCGCGCGCCTGCCGGTCCAGCTCGCACCGAACGAGATCAAGCTCCTCGACGTGGTCTTGCCGTGACCAGGCCGCTGCCAGTTGTTTCTGCGCCGGGTTCCTGGTTTCCTGGCCGCGCGAGCCCAGGTCACCGTGTCGGCGGCCGCGCCGCGGCCGTGCCGCCGAGCTCGCGCCCGGAGAAACCGCGATTCTGCGCCGCCTGCTGCTCCTCATCGTCGGCACGCTGCTCACGCTGCTCGCGCTCGAGGGCGCGCTGCAGATCGCGGCCGCCGTCTTCGGCGGCGATCGCCTCGGCTCGCTCGTGGACCGCGGTCAGGTGCGGATCCTGTGCATCGGTGACTCGCACACGTTCGGGGTCTACTTGCCGCGCGAGCAGTCCTATCCCTGCCAGCTCGAGCGGATGCTGAATCACGACGCGCAAGCGTCGCGCTTTGCCGTGATCAACGCCGGCTATCCGGGACGCAACACGGCGACGATCCTGCGCCTGCTGCCGCAGCTGCTCGAGCAGTACCGGCCGCGCGCCGTGCTGCTCCTGGCCGGGCTCAACAACCGCTGGAACACGGTGGATCGCGACGCGATCCTGGCACCGCCGCGCGGCCCGATCGCCGCCGCGCAGCAATTCATCGCCGCCCGCAGCCGGCTGGTGAAGCTG
>JAXMBY010000081.1:0-23124 GCA_046349655.1 Planctomycetota bacterium | reverse complement strand
CAGGCTCGTGGGATCGAGAAGCTCGGCGGTCCGTGTCATGACATTGCTCCAGAGTATCATGTTTGTCATCTGCACTGTCAATGCCGCATGATCCACATCAATAACTGGATAAATGTAATCATCGAAATTGTCGATATCCGAGGAATCTCATTGCCGATCAGAGTTTTGCGAACAAACAGCGTGTTCGAGGACAGCCCGAAGCTCGAGCTCGGCTTGCAGAACGCTGCTGGCTGTCCTTCCACAAGGCCGCGCTGTGCGCGATGGTCGGGATCGTGTCGGGTGAACGGCGGGGATCTGGAGCGCAACATGTGGCGCTGGCCGAGCCCGGGCGCCGCGTCGCCGGCACCGCTGCCCACACGGATCATCGACCGGCGTCGCCGTGGCATCACAGCCCCTGGACAGCAGCCGCGCCTTCGAGTCTCATCCGCATTCCGAGCAAGTCATCGCAACGTCGGGACTGCTTCCCGCGGAGAAAGCTCGATGAATGTCGTCAAAGCACTGGCGACGGTGGTGGGGACGGCCGTGGGCTTCGGCGTCGTCGGGATCGGCATCGGCGCATTCCTCGGCAAGGTGACGCCGAGCTTCTTGCGCGAGATGCTGCCCATGCGCGATCCGGCCGCGTTCGATCCGCTCGAGATGGGCATTGGCCTCGGCCTGACCAACGGCCTGATCTGGGGTCTCGTCGTCGGGATCCTGCTCGTGGCGATCCTCGCCTGGAGAGAGACGCGCCTGGTGCGCAGCCAGGAGCGCGAGCGCGCCGGGCCTGGCTGATCGGTGGCGGAACCGAACGCGCCCCGCCGAGCGCAAGCTGCGACCTCGCCTGCACCGCCTATTGGTCACCAACACTCGCCGGCTCGGCGACCATGAACAACCGATGAGCGATCCAGCGCCGCGCCCTGCCGATGACCTCGTTGCCCACGCGGGGCGCTGCGCGTGCTGGCGCGAGGCGAATACGAGCGACGGCGACCCTCGCTGAAGGCAAGGCGGGGCGGATCCCATCCTTCTCGCGCCGATCGCCGCGCACGCCACGCCGACCGCGGATCCGATCGAGCCCGTGCCCTCGTCACACCTTGGGCTGGAACGCAGCCGTGAGGCGATGCTTGCCGAATCGGATCTCGAGCGTCTGCTCGCGCGGCTTCTTATCGTCCGCGAGGAACTGGATCGAGAGTTCCTTCGCCTCGTCCTTGGTCGCCTCGTACGTGAGCAGGATTCTTGTTCCGCTCTTGGTCGTCGACGTGCTGAACGCATCGATCTTCGACTTGCGGATCGGTTCGGGATCGAGCGCGATCAGGGCCCACTCGCCCTTGTCGGTACACTCGAGCGCGAGGAAGTACTCGCCTGCCTTGAGCTCCACTCGGTCGAAGGTGAGTGCGCAGTACGTGTTGAGGGTGGTCCACCAGTCCTTGCCGAGGCGGTGGCGCTTGCCGCGCGTGAACTTGGCGAAGTCCTTGTCGTACTCGGCCTTCCATGCCGGCTTGCCGTACTCGATCGCATATTCGCCGGCGAAGCCCGCGTTGCCGAAGAACACCACGCGCGCCATTGCCCGCGGCTCGTTCTGAACGACTGGCCCGTTGCCCTGCGCGTGCGCGCTCCGACCGCCCGCCGATGCGAGGCAGCAAAGACCGGCGACGACCACGAGGCTGCGACCATTGCGCTTGACAGTTTGCATGTCTACCTCGGTTGATGGGATCGCGGGCGATGCCGTGGCGTGCCTCCGTGCGCAAGCGGAGAGCGCCCGCAGCCGCACGGTCGCGCGGTGCGTTCGCAGCGATCCGGGAAAGAGAAACGGTAGATCATGGGGCCAATCATGCAGAACGGAACCAACGCGTGGTCACCCGTGGTGAGCATCGCCTGCGCCAGGGGTTCCTCGAGCAGCGAGGGCGCGCGGCGCAAGGTGGGGCAGAGCAGACTCTATCACCGCTCGTCGCGGCCGGGAAGCTGCTGGGGATCCAGCTCCGGCGATGTGCAACGCGGGACGCGGTTGCTGCCGTTCGCTGCCATGTTCGTCCAGCAGCGGGGTCAGCTGCGCTGGAGCAAGTCTTTCTCCTTCGATTCGCGGCGATCCTTCTCAACCTGCGCTTCCACACCGCCGTCGCGCGACACATCCTTCGGCGTTGCCTGCGCCGCCGTCGCGCCATCCTTGAGGGCCAGGTTGACCAGGCGGATCGCCTCGCTCTTCACCTTGTCGAAGTCCACGCGCTCGCGCTCGACCCAGGCGAAGAAGTGCAGCTTGACCTTCGCGTCGGCAATCTCGTCGATGCGCGTGAACGGCGCCGGCTCGCTCACCACGCCGTCGATGCGCTCGATCTGCTGCCTGCCACGCTCCTGCGCCCGGGCGACATCGCGCTCGGCAACGGCCACGACGAAGTCGAAGCGCCGCAGGGCATTCTGCGAGAAGTTGGTGATCACGCCCTTGAACACGACGGCGTTCGGGATGCGCAGCAGATTGCCATCGGCGGTCATCAGCACCGTGTCGTTCGAGGCGAGCCGCACGACCGTCCCCTCCAAATCGTTGATGCGCACCAGGTCGTGCGGCAGGAACGGCCGCCGGATGCTCAGGATCACGCTGGCGAGGTAGTTCTCGATGATGTCGCGGAACGCGAATCCCAGCGCCAAGCCGACGACCCCGGCGGCGCCGAGCACGGCGCCCACCAGCGCCGTCGCATCCAGCACTTGCAGGCCGATGAAGATGCCGACGATCACGATCACGCTGCGCGCGATGCGCTCGAGCAGATCCTGCAGCAGGCGGTGGTGCACGACGCGGTCGAACCGGATGCGCGCCGTGAGCCGTGACACGTACCAGAACCCGATCGTGATCGCGAGCGCGATCACGAACAATGGCAAGCCGCCGACGAAATTGCGCACGTTGTCGAGCATCTTGTTCAGGCTCGGCATGAGGCGATCGCGAATGCCTTGCGTCTCCTCGATCGCATTCTCGACGAACACCACGCCTTCGCCAGCCTTGGCCACTTGCTCGGCCTTGGCCCGCGCCTGCGAGGAAACCACCGTGCCGGAGAGGCGCACCACGCCGGCGTGCACCTCGATCTTGACCTGGCCGAGCTCGCTCACGCGCGAGAAGATCGCGCGCAGTCGCTCGGCGGTGCGCTCGTCCTGCGCCGAGGCGACGTTGCGCGCCGACTCCGCCGCACTCGGTGCCGCGGGATTGCCTTGCACGCTGACGAGGTTGTCGATGAACAGCACGGTGGGGACGCGCTGGGCGATCTTCTCGGCATCCTCGAGGGCCTTGGTGGAGGCGGCCTGGCCGCTCAGCTGCACGACGCCGGATCGCACCTTGACCTGGATCTGTCGCAGCTCGTCCACCTGCGCATACGCCGCCGCGAGGCTACTCTGCGTCTCGAGATCCGCCTTGCTCGGCGGCGGCTGTGCGTCCTGGCTCGGCGACGCTTGCGCGCTCGGCGCGGCTGCGGGCGCCTGGCCCGACGACGGCTGCGTGTCCCAGCCACACGCAGCACGATCCCATGAACTGCGTTCATGCGCTTGCACTCCATGGCTGCTCTAACCTGCATCCACGGCGCGTGCAAACTGCGCTGCCGCGGCCAGTTCGCGGCGTTGCGCGCGCGGGGCGGCGAGCGTCATCCCGCGCTGTCGATCTGGTAACTCTTGCCGCGCGTCACATCGCCTTCCGTGCATGCCTTGCCCGGATCGACGAGAACCGATCACCGCCTCGGTCTAGGCTGGTTGCTGGTTCTTGCCGCGACCCTTGAACAGCTTCGCGACGGACCCGCCGACGGCGATCACGCCGATGGCGATGGCTTTCTTGGCTGCGAGCAGCGCGACGATCAGCCTTGGACCTGCCCACCTTCGGGGTGCAACCCGCCCGCGATCAGGCCGCCGATCCCGTGGGCCGCGACCGTGTCGATGGGGTCGCGTGGCGCCTGTCGAGCTTCCGAGAAGTTCCGTCATGCTCATGTCTTGAGCGCATGGTCGACCTAGAACTGGTCAAGAGCGACGTGCCCATTGCGTGTGGAGGATGCGCATGGCGATGGACACGTGCTGCTAGGGTCCGGCAATTACCCACCGTGGGCACCGCCACTCAAATCCTGCCGTGACGCAGGTTCCTAGCCGGTTAGGATCCGTGAAGTTCTCTTGGTCTTTGGGCGCGCTTCGCCTTCTCTGGATCGGGTGAACCGTCCTTGTGCTTGGCCTCCGCCTCCTCCGCTTTGTGTGCTTCCAAGCGCCGCTTTGCCTCTCGGATGGTCGCGCGTCGCGACTGTCGACGGTGTTAGGCGGCGCGCATCGTCGCATTGGTCAATACCTGAACGTGGAGATCGCGAGCTCAGCCACAAGCACTGAGCGTGCGAGGATTGCGCGACCAGGTATGCCGGCAGCGAAAGCAACTGGTGACGTGCCATGCCGGCAGTCGTGTCGACGGCGACGTCCGGCACGATTGGTGGCGCTGACCTATTGCCTTCTTGAATCATCGCCGACGGCGGCGATTCCTCATGCCGCGGGTGCGGTGGTTGAGAGTAGCTGTTACGGAGAAGTGAGGTGATCGCGGAGCAATCGGCTTGGGCCATCCACATCCTCGACCGCTGGGAGCCTTGCGGCAAGGGTCTTCAACCCATCGTCACCAAGGCTCGTCGGGCTCAAGCGGCCGAGAGCCTCGGCCGACCAGAACGTCGAGCTCCCGTTCTGCACTGCGATGCAACCCGAGGATGGTGCTCTCGATCCCATCGGCCGCGGCGCGGCCAGGCGCTCGTCAACCCCGTGCCGGCGGCGCGCCAGGAAACGGCAGTCCCGCTCGCCGCCGGTCGGTGGTATGCTCGAACTGACCATGCGACCGATTGCGATCACCACCTGGAAGCGACCAATTCGTCGTGGGCCTGGATTGCAGCCATTGCCAGCGTCTACTGCGGCACTGCCAAGCTCGGCTTGAGCATGGCGCTGGTGGCCGAGCAGGTGACTGCGGTCTGGCCGCCGACGGGCATCTCGCTCGCCGTCGTGTTGCTGCTCGGCCACCGGGCGTGGCCGGGCATCGCGCTCGGCGCGTTCCTCGCCAACGTCACCGCCAGCGAGACGGTGCTGGTTGCGTGCGCCATTGCCGCGGGCAACACATTGGAGGCGATCGCCGGCGCGTGGTTCCTGCAGCTCGCGGGGTTTCGCCGACCGCTGACCCGCGTTCGCGACGTGCTGGCGCTGGTGGCGCTGGGGGCGGGGCTGAGCACCATGCTCAGCGCCACGATCGGCGTGCTCGCCCTGTGCGCTGGCGGCGTGCAGCCGTGGTCCGCGTGGCGATCACTGTGGTCGGTGTGGTGGCTGGGCGATGCCACCGGCGCGTTGCTGATCGCGCCGCTCGTGCTGAGCTGGGCGACGTGGCGCACGCTGTGGCCGCGGCAACGGCTGGCCGAGGGGCTGGCGGTGCTGAGCGCCGTGGTGCTGTTGAGCGTGGTCATGTTCACCCGGCGCGACCTGATGAGATCAGCAACGAGCCGCTGGTGTACGCGATGTTCCCGCCGATGATCTGGGCGGCGCTGCGGCTCGGCCAGCGCGGGCAGACGCTGGTCATGTTCGTCGCCGCGAGCTGTGCGATCTGGGGGACCTACCACGGCTTCGGTCCATTCTCGCAGCCGTCGGTGCACGAGCGCCTCATGCTGCTGCAGTCGTTCCTGGCGGTGCTCGCCGTGACCGGCCTGGTGCTGGCCGCCAGCGCGAGCGAAGGGCGCCGGGCGGAGCGGCATCGCGCCACCAGCCACGCGATCACGCAGATCCTCGGCGAGTCGAAGGACCTGCGCGAGGTGAGCCGCCGGGTGTTGCCGGCGATCGGCGAGACGCTCGAGTGGGATCTCGGCGCACTGTGGAGCCTGGATCGCGAAGCGCGCGTGCTGCGCTGCGTCGAGGCGTGGCATCGGCCGGCGCTCTCGATCGGCGAGTTCGCCGACGTGACGCGCGAGCGCACCTTCCCGCCGGGCCTTGGCCTGCCCGGCCGCGTCTGGTCGAGCGGCCGGCCGCACTGGATCAAGGACGTCGTCGTCGATCCCAACTTCCCGCGCGCGAGCAGCGCCGATCGCGCTGGTCTGCACGCTGCGTTCGGCTTCCCGATCCAGCTCGGCGGCGCCACGCTCGGTGTGCTCGAGTTCTTCAGTCGCCACGTGCGCGACCCCGACCCGGAGCTGCTCGATCTGGTCGCGGGATTCGGCGGCCAGATCGGACTGTTCATCGAGCGCATTCGCTCCGAGCAGCTACGGTCGGCCAGTCGGAAGCGCGCAGTCGGCGGTGATCCGCCCTCGACGGCGTGATCGTGCAGATCCTGAAGGCGCATCGTCGTGATCAATGCCGCGGCCGAACAGATGTTCGGCATCACGAAGCAGGCGGCGGTCGGCGCGCTGCTCGCCGAGACGATCATCCCGCCCTCGCTGCGCGGTGCCCACCGCCAGGGTCTCGAGCAGTTCCTCGCGACCGGCGATGGTCCGCTCATCGGCAAGCGCATGGAAGTGCCTGCCGTGCGCGCCGATGGCAGCGAGTTCCCGATCGAGGTATCGATCATCCAGGTGCCTGGCTCCGAGCCGCCGATGTTCACCGGCTTCCTGCGCGATCTCACCGAGCGCAAGCGCGCCGAGCAGCAGCGCGAGCAGCTGCTCGAGCGGGAGCGCCTCGCGCGCGAGGACTCCGAACGCGCCAACCGCATGAAGGACGAGTTCCTCGCCAATCTCTCGCACGAGCTGCGCACGCCGCTGCAGTCGATGCTTGGCTGGGTGCACATCCTGCGCCAGGGCGCGGCCGACGCCCCGACTGCCGCGCACGCGCTGGCGACGATCGAGCGCAATGCCCGCGCGCAGAAGCAGCTGATCGAGGACTTGCTCGACATGAGCGGCATCATCTCCGGCAAGCTGCAGCTCGACGTGCAGCGCGTCGATCTGGTGCCGATCATCGAGGCGGCGCTCGTCACCGCGCGCCCGGCGGCCGACGCGAAGCAGATCCGCCTCGAGCGAGTGCTCGATCCCGCTGCTGGCGCGGTGCTTGGCGATCCCAACCGCCTGCAGCAGGTGCTGTGGAACCTGCTCTCGAACGCGATCAAGTTCACGCCCGCGAAGGGGCGGGTGACAGTCGTGCTGGAACGTGCCGGGACGCAGCTCCGCATGATCGTGAGCGACACTGGCGAAGGCATCCGGCGCGACTTCCTGCCGTACGTGTTCGATCGCTTCCGGCAGGCCGATGCCTCGCTCACCCGCAGGCACGGCGGGCTGGGCCTGGGCCTGTCGATCGTGCGCCACCTGGTGGAGCTGCACGGCGGCACGGTCGAGGCGAGCAGCGCTGGCGAGGGACAGGGCGCGACGTTCACGCTGATGCTGCCGAGTGCGCCGAGCACGGCACGCGAGGTGCTCGTGAATGGCCCAATGCGGCGCGCCGCCAGCTCGCTCGAGCGCCTCAAGATCTTGCTGGTCGACGATGAACCGGACAGCCGCGCGCTGATCCAGCACCTGCTCGAGCAGCACGGTGCCCGGGTGGCCGTCGCCGGCTCCGGACCGGACGCGCTCGCGGCGCTCGAGCGGGATCCGCCGGACGTGCTGGTCAGCGATCTGGCGATGCCGCACATGGATGGCTACGAGCTGATCAAGCGGGTGCGCGCGCGACCGGCGAGCCGCGGCGGCAACACCCCGGCGGCCTCGCTGACCGCGTTCGCGCGAGCCGAGGACAGGGAGCGGGCGATGCGCGCTGGCTACCAAGCGCACATCACCAAGCCGGTCGACGCAGCCGAGCTGATCGCGGTGATCGCGACGCTCGCCGGCCAGAGCGGCAGCCGGCCGAGCACGCTCGTCGAGCGCTGAGCCGGACGCTGGTGCCGGCCGCGGCCAGCGAGTCTACTGCAGCCGCTTGCCGCGCAGCACCTCGAGCGCGCGCTCCAGGATCGGGTCGCGGCGCTCGAGCTCGGCGACATCGAACTTGACCTCCACGTCCGGCGCGAGCCCTTCGCCCTCGAGGCAGGTGCCGTCCAGACGCAGATCCTGCCACGACGGTATGATGATCTTCACGCCGTTGTCGAGGTCGTATGGCCTGGGGTTGCCGCTGCTCCCGTAGGTGGCCTGGCCGACGACCGTGCAGTCCTTCGCCTGTCTCAGCATCATCACGAACGACTCGTTGCTGCTCATCACGTACTTGCTCGTGAGCACGGCGATCGGTGCGGTGTAGCGGCGGCTCGCGTCCGCGTTGCCGGTGATGGTGCGATCGAGCACCTGACCGAACCCGTCCTTGCCGGCGCGCAGGCGGAAGCGGTCCTTGGCGTAGGTTCTCGTGCCCTCGACGAACCACGCGGCCACGCGCAGCGCCAGGTCCTCGCCGCCGCCGCAGTTCGGCCGCGCGTCGACGATCATCGCCTTGGTGTGGAGCAGCTCGGCGAGCGCGTGCTCCGCGGCGTCCAGGTCGACGTCCTTTGTCCAGCTGCCGATCATGAGGTAGCCGATGTGGTCGCGCGTGACGCCCGACACGAGCTGATCGCGATCGGTCTCGAGCGTCAGGTACTTCTGCAGGAGATCATGGCGATAGAGCGAGTCGACCGCCCGCGAGCCCGTCGAGAACTGCTCGCCCTGGCACTCGAGGTGCATATGGATGTCCTCGGTGGCGGTGAGCATGGCGGCGGCGGCGTTCGCCCAATCGAGGTCGCTGTTCGCGTTCAGGAGCTCGGGCGTGTGCTCCTTCACCAGCTTCGCCCAGTCCTTCACACGCAGGTCGTAGTACGAATAGTGCTCGGCCAGCGTCTTGGTGAGCTTGTCGAGCGCCGCCTTGTTGCGGGCCTTCTGCCGCTCGGTGAGCGGCGCTGGCGGCGCGCCCGAGCCGGTCTTGAACGACCACGGTGTGCTCGGCAGCGCCACGCCGGCAGCGCTCTTGAAGTTCTGTGCCGCGGGACAGTTGAGCAACAGCTCATAGCGATGGTTCGGCTCGAGCTCGACATCGCAGACGAGCGTCTTTGCATCCTTCCATGCTGGCCGGCCCTTGAGCTTGGGATAGTTGGGCCCGCCGCCGCAGAGCGACCAGCCGTTCGTGTTCATGGCCCGATCGAAGATCACCTTGAGCTGCGTGACCGCCTTCGGGTCCACGTCGCGGGCGCGGTTCGCGGGCGACAGCTCGAGCACCTTGGGTGGGTCGTGCGACTTGAGCTGCGGCACGGCCGTGCACACGATCGCGGCGCTCAGAACCAGCACCGATGGTCTCCGCGCGAAGCGGCGAGCTCCCGGATTCGCCATGGCTTCCTCCCTGCGTCAGCGCCACGCCGGTCGCGGGTGTCACCGCGTCCACGGGCATGCGGGAGTGTATCGCTCGACCCGGGCGCTGTCACCGCTGCCGGCCGAGGGCGTCGTGCCAGGGCCGGCTGCCGCGTCCACCCTGCCCGGCCTCGGCAGCCAGACCCGGACCGGCGACGCGGCGCCACTGCCGAGGATCTCACGGAACCGCGGTGGGACGTCGCCCAGGCCTCGCTCGAGAGCCTGGTCCAGCCCCACGTGGGGTGGGCGCCGACCGTCGTTCAACTTCCGCCATCTGCGTCGATCAAAGAAGCGTCGCTGTGCCGGCCTCGAGGGATCATCGCTCCCGCCAACGTGTGCGTCGCGGCCGGCGACAGAGATGCTCGCGGCGGATCAGAAATGCAGCACGCCAGCGGCTGACGAGATCCGGCTGCCGGCGGAATCGAGATCCACGTGCATGACTTCACCGTCCAGCACGACCGAGTAGCGTGCATTCGGGACGACGCCGACCAGCGTGTGCGAGACGGATCCGGCGCCGGCAACGTTGTACGCGGTCGACGTGATGGGCGGTGGTACCTGACCTGGCTGGTTGTTGAACAGCACGATGTTGCGGACTCCGCCGAGTTGCGAGATATCGACGCCGATCATGTTGCCCTCCACCGACGTGACCAGAGTGTCGGTAGGAGCCGTGGCGGTGCTCGAGCCAGGCTGCAACACCGCCATGAACGGGACGAACAGCGGATTCGCGGGATCACTCACCTCGATTCGGTACGTCCCGGCGACCGACTCGCCAGGATTCGTAAGATCGTCTACAACCGTCAGGCTGGCGTTGGCTGGAAGCACGGCATCGATGAACAGGCGCGATTGTCCGTGATCCATCTGCGCCATCCTTCCGGTAATCACCGGCAGCTCGGGCACATGCCAGCGGATGTGCTTTCTGTATTCGCCATTGGGATTGCTGGAAGGCTTCGCCTGCACCTGGTCGTAGACGACGAACACGTCTGCAGACCGCAGATAGACGAAGTTCCGATAGAAGAAGTCGAGCCTTCGGTTCGGCGTATCGTCCGGATCCCCAGCGCGGTTGTATGCCGTGGAGAGATCGCTGCGGACATAACTGTATTGATCGTCGAGCTCGTCGGCGACCACCTCGTCGATGCCCACCGCGTACTGTCCTCCGTTCGTGAGTTCCTCGGTGCCCTGGAAGTCGCCGAAATCGTCGAAGAACAAAGTGTTGGCGAGCGCCGACTGGTTGGCCTCCAGAGAATCGCCCAAGAGTCCTGACCCGCCGTGAACCGGCTGCCCCGACTCATCCGTCTGGGTCTTCCAATCGGCTGCGCTCACCAGCAGGTAGTCGTTGTTTCGAGCGACGACCAGATGACCAGCTGCATAGTGCTGATGATCGTCCCACCACTGGGATCCCATGTAAATCGATGCCCACGTCGCGTCCGTACTCCAGTCACTTCGCATGATGAAGTACGGCATGGCACCATTCGTACCAGCTGGGCCGGGCTCTGCTTGCGGGTAGTTGGGCGCGAATCCAGTGTAGAAGGGCGGAAGTGCAAGCTCGGTCGATGGACGCGAGGAGTCGCCGAAGAAGAACTCGACCCATTCCTCGGCTGGATAGACCTGGGCACCGGCGATGGTCGACTCGCCGATCTCGGTCTGGACAAAGTGCTGCGCCGCGGGCCCGTCCGGCGTCCCCGCGAGCACGAAGGCGAGGCGCGTGGGGAGTCCGCGGGAGATCAGCGCCCCCTGGAAGCCTCCCCAGTCCCCCGTCGGGTCGATCATGAATCGAGTGGGGAACAGAGCATGTTTCTCTGCGCGCAGAATCTGGGAGAACCAGTCGGAATGTGGATTCAGTAGATCTTCGCCCGTCGCGCTCTGCACGATCAGCATGTAGTCGATCATGCGGCTGAATTCTTCAGAGCCATACGACCATCCCTGGAAATCGAAGCCGCCCATGAATGGATTGCCGGTGATGGGAGGACCGTTGAAGTCCAGCGCAACTGCCGGGCGCAACCCACCTGCGAATACTTGCGAGCGCCAGGCGTCGGGAATCTCCGAGTCCGAGAGGGAAGGGCCCCGTGCTCCGTCGAATCGGACTCGAGCCCACTCGATCATCTCCGGCGCACGCGGATTGTGGCCGGCGGACGCATATCCCATCGCCGCCACGCCGTAGAGGTGACCACCGAAATAGTTGCCGTCGGCAGCATTACTGTAGTTCTGAGCCTGATATCCGTTGACGCGGACATCATCGAAATACTCGTTCATCAGATCGATCATCTGCTTTGCCAGGGAGTCATCAAGTTGATCGTAGCAGTAGTCGAAAATGAAGGCCAGTGTAGACGCTACCGTGCGCGATGCGTAGTAGCTATCGAGTTCGATGGGCGGCAGGCCGATCGGCGGGTTGTTTTCCGGGTCGCTTTGCGCCCGGACCATCTCCCGACCAAGCTCGATCAACTTGTCGGAGTACTTGGTGTCACCCGTCATGAGGTACGTGAGCCCGAGCGGCAAGGCGGCCGCGAGCCATCCTTCGCCTTGGTAGGTGTAGTAGATGGTGTTCGGCCTTGCCTCGGAGCTGGTGGCGAACTCATAGGGAAGGATCGAGTAGGTGGCCAGAACGTCCGCTCGAGCCTTGAGCGCCAACCACGACGGATCGCCAGCGGCCTTCTTGAGTGACAGCCGTTTCTTGCTGGCAGCATCGACCAGCAAGCGTGGATGGGCGGAGGTCGCGGGGTCTTGACCGGTATTGGTCTTGCCGCCTCCGCCCCCTCCTCCGCAGGAGACGAGGCCCAGGATGAGGGCGGGGATTGCCACCAGAAGTGATCGAGAAGTGAATCGACGCAAGTGCATGATCGCCTCCTATCGGTGTGTTGGGTCGAGTGTCGGCAGAATGTTCGGACAACCGAGATTGACGATCGGCCCATCGACGCTTTCAACGCTGCCCGGTCGACCTTGGGAACGAACGGCATGAGCCTCGAGGCTCGGGAACCGTTGCGGGACCGTCGACCGGTGAAGCGTGAGAGGGGCGCCTGGACGGCAAGGAATCGGCTGGATTCCGCGCGCGGTCTTGCGAAGGGCGGGCATCGCCACGGCGCGGCAGCATTGCCGTGACTGCGGCCGGCGTGAGCTTCACCATCACCGACGGCTCCACCAACTTCGCCGCCGGCGATCGCTTCTATTTCGAGTCATCCCGACCGCAGACAGCTACACCGTGACCGTGGCCACCGACATCCCGCTCGAGCGTCTGGGCGTGGCATCCGGTGCGGGCGAGCAATTCGTGGTGGGCAACGCGCCGCTGTACTGGGGACGGCAAACGGTGTACGAGCGCACCGGCGTGCAGGCCGGCGCGCCGATCGAAGCGGAGACCCAGGCGCAGGGCCGCTTCGTCGTCGTCGATTCTGCCGCAGTGCCGGGCATTGCCGTGGGCGATCGCGTCGTCGTCGATGATGGCACGGCGGCCGAAGAGTACCTGACCGTGGGCCGCATCCAGACCACCGACGACGGCACCGGCGCCGACCTCGGCACCGACGATCGCCTGTGGTTCACGACGGCGCTCCGCTACGTGCACTCGGCCGGCGCGCAGGTTGCCGAGGTCACGCTCACCGCGAAGCGCGAGGGCATCGCCTACGACATCGCCGACACGGCAGCGGGCACGCTGACGCTGATCGCCGGGCAGTTCGGCGCTGGCAACACCGTGGTCGCGTCCTACCGCAGCGACGGCCGCTTCGGTTTCTTCCGCGCGCCCGGCGATGCGCTGCAGGCAATCTACCCGGCCGCGTTCTTCGATTCCGAGGACCTCGACATTGCCAACGGCGACTGGCGCGCACTCGACCTGGTCGACGGCACCTATTCCGTCGGCATGTGGGCGCACAAGGATTTCTCGGTGACCGTCGGCAGCGAAACGACGACGTACCGGTCGATCTCGCCGCCGGCCATCGGCAATTTCCTGTTCGGAGCGGCCACGCAGATCGAGACCCGCGCCATCGCCGATGCCGCCGCCTGCAACAACTGCCATGACGACCTGGTCTTCCACGGCAACGGTCGGCGCGGTCTCGACACCTGCCTCCTGTGCCACTCGATCTCGGGCGCGGAAGATGCGGCCAAGTACAACTACAGCGACTGGTACGTCGGCGCGACACCCGGCGTCACCGTCGACTTCCGCACCATGCTGCACAAGATGCACATGGGCAAGCAGCTCACCAAGACCTACCAGGTGAACGGCGTGTTCCTGGGCGTCCCCTATCAATTCGATGGCAACGAGAGCGCCGACCCGGTCCAGCCAGGTGGCACTGCTCAGTGCATCGCCTGCCACGGTGAGGCGAGCGCAGCATGGCAACAGCCGGGCGCGCGCAACCACCCGACGCAGCAGACGCAGCCGCTGCGCGGCTGGCGGGCGGTGTGTGGCTCGTGCCACGATTCGGATGCCACCGCCGCGCACATCGATTCCAACACGGCGCCTTCCGGTTTCGAAGGGTGTGCGGTGTGCCACGAGCCCGGCAAGCAATGGCCCGTGGACCTCATGCACCGCACCCACTGAGAGCGAGGGCCTCGATCGTCCTCGTGCCCGTGCTATGCTCGGGCGCGAGGACGTTGGCTTCTCACGGTGGAGCGCAGCGATGGCGTCCGCCAAGCAAGCGATCGGAGCGCGGTTCGCACTGAGCACGGGCGTTGCGCTCGCGGCGTTGTCGTGCCGCTCGAAGGTCGGCGCCGCACCGCCACCGGCCGCCCGAATTCAACGTATTCACCGCCGTCGGCGGCGAGTACTCGTTCCGCTTCCGTGCTCGCCGCCAGGCCCTGCCCGCCAGCGGGTTCGCGCTGGCCGCCGCCCGGAATTCTTGGGTTCTGCGATCGCGCACGAGCTGGTACGCTCGGGCGCTCCGCGAGGACCGGCATGCCCCGATGCGCGACCATCACGAGACTGTCAGCGATCGCCTGGCTCGTCGTTTCACCGCGCGCGCGCGCCGATGACGGCGAGCAGTTCTTCGAGCAGCGCATTCGCCCGCTGCTGAGCCAGCGCTGCTATCCCTGCCACAGTGTCGAGAGCGGCAAGCACAAGGGCGGGTTGCTGCTCGACAGCAAGAATGGCTGGGCGACGGGCGGCGAGTCCGGACCGGCGCTCGTGCCCGGCGATGTCGAGGCGAGCCGCCTGATCAAGGCGGTGCGCTACACCGACCCCGATCTCAAGATGCCGCCCACGGGACGCCTCGGCGAGGCCGAGGTGCAGAGCCTCGAGGCCTGGGTGACGATGGGCGCGCCGGATCCGCGCGACCAGAGTACCGCGGCCGAGGCGAAGCTGGCGGCCAGGGTGATCGACTGGCAGCAAGCGCGCCAGTTCTGGTCGTTCGCGCCGCTGCGGGCGAGCGAGCCGCCCTCGGTGCACGGCGCGGCGTGGTGCACGAGCCCGATCGACCGCTTCATCCTGGCGTCGCTCGAGGCGCATGGCTTGCGACCGGCGCCGGCGGCGGACCGGCGCACGCTGCTCAGGCGCGTGACGTTCGACCTGATCGGCTTGCCGCCGACGCCTGACGAGGTCGAGGCGTTCGCGGCCGACTCGAGCGCCGACGCGTATGCCCGCGTCGTCGATCGCTTGCTCGCGTCGCCGCACTACGGCGAGCGCTGGGGACGCTACTGGCTCGATCTCGCGCGCTACGCCGACTCGAACGGCCTCGACGAGAACCTGGCGATGAGCGAGGCATTCCGCTACCGCGACTGGGTGGTGCGCGCGCTCAACGACGACTTGCCGTACGATCGCTTCGTCACCATGCAGCTCGCCGGCGACCTGCTGCCCGAGCCCGAGGACGCGCGCGCGCTGTTCGACCAGTGGGCCGCGACCGGCTTCCTCGTGCTCGGGCCGAAGATGCTGGCCGAGCAGGACAAGCAGAAGCTCGTGATCGACGTGGTCGACGAGCAGATGGACGTGACCGCGCGCGCGTTCCTCGGGCTGACCGCTGGCTGCGCGCGCTGCCACGATCACAAGTACGATCCGATCACGCAGCGCGACTACTATGCGCTGGCGGGCGTGTTCAAGAGCACCAGCACGATGCAGAACCTCGACTTCGTCTCGCGCTGGCGCGAGCGCGATCTCGCCACGCGCGCCGACGTTGCCGCGGCCGCGGCGCAGCGCCGCGCGGTGGACGACGCGCAGACCGCGCTGAACGAACTGCAAGAGCGCGTCGAGCGCGACCTGCGCCGCCGCTGGATCGCCGACTTCTCGCGCTACTTGCTCGCTGCCACCGACGCCGCTGCGCAGGCCGTGTTCGTCGAGGCGGAGGAGCAGAGCCGCGGCAATCTGATCGTCGATCGCGAGCAATGGGGCACGCCCGAGGTCACGATCGCTCGCAGCGGCTCGAGCGGGCTGCAGTTCGTCGAGTACGACCTGACGTTCGCGCACGCCAGCGAGCAGCGGCTGTCGATGCGCTACGCCTCGAAGGAAGCGCGGCCGATGCGCGTGAGCTTGAACGGCGAGCTGGTCGCTGCCGCGGCCCTCGGCGCCACCACCGGCGGGTTCTTTGCCGCCGATCAGCAATGGTTCGAGGTGGTGCGGTTGACCGTGCAGCCCGGGCGCAATGTCCTGCGCCTCGAGCGTGACGGCCCGGTGCCGCATCTCGACAAGCTCGTGCTGGTGCCGGCCGGCAGCGCCTGGCCGCTGATCGGGCCCGCCGTGGACGGGCTCGACCTCGAGATCGTGCGCAGCTTCGCCGACCACCTCGTGCGCACGGCGCGCAGCGCCGACCCGATCTTCGCCGTGTGGCACGCGTTCGCGGCGCTCGGCGACCAGCGCATCGCCGAGGAAGCGCCGCGGGTGATTGCCGAGCTGCGCGCGCGCTCTCTGGTTTCGCCGCTCGCGCTCAGCTTGCTCGACGGTCTGGCGCCCCGCTCCCTGCGCGAGCTGGCGGGCCGCTACCAGACCATGGTTTCGCTGGTCGAGCGCGCCTGGCAGATGCGGCTCGAGCCGCCGCCGCCCGCGGCTGCCGCGCAGGGCGAGCCGCTAAGGACGACCGCGCCGCCCAGGCAGCTCGACGACCCCGAGCAGGAGAAGGTGCGCCAGGTCCTGTACGGTGCCGGGCCGTATCAGCTCGCGCGCGCCGAGCTGGAGTCGTTCTATCCGCCGCCGGAACGCGCCGAGCTCGGCGCGCGCCGGCAAGCGCTCGCGGCGCTGCGCGCACGCGCGCTGCCGCCGTTCGAGCGCGCGCTGTGTGTTGCCGACGGTACGCCGGTCGACGTGCCGGTGCACATTCGCGGCAGCCATCTGAACCTCGCGCCCGCGCCCACACCGCGCGGCTTCCTCGAGCTGTTCCGCGGCATCGTCGCCGAGCAGCCGATCGCTGCGAGCGAGAGCGGCCGGCTGCAGCTGGCGCGCTGGCTCACTGACCCCTTGCATCCGCTCACCGCGCGGGTGATGGTGAATCGCATCTGGCAGGGGCATTTCGGCAGCGGCCTGGTGCGCACGCCTTCCAACTTCGGCCTGCGCGGCGAGCTGCCGACGCATCCCGAGCTGCTCGACTGGCTCGCGCGCGAGTTCGTCCGCGGCGGCTGGTCGATGAAAGCCATGCATCGCGCGATCGTGTGCTCCAGCGCCTATCGCATGAGCAGCGCCTACGACCTGGACGGCGCGCGCATCGACCCCGAGAACCGGCTGCTGTGGCGCATGAATCGCCGCCGGCTCGAGGCCGAGCCGCTGCGCGACGCGATCCTGTTCGTGAGCGGCGCGCTCGATTGCACCATCGGCGGCAGCTTGCTCGCGACCGGCGATGGCCAGTACGTGACCAACGATCAGTCGCAGAGCGGCGCGCGCTACGACGTGCCGCGGCGCTCGCTCTACCTGCCGGTCATCCGCAACGCCATGTACGACGTGTTCTCGATCTTCGATCATGGCGATCCCAGCGTCGCGGTCGAGCGGCGGCCGGCGTCGACGGTCGCGCATCAAGCGCTGTTCTTCATGAACAGTCCGCTCGTGATCGAGCAGAGCCGCGCGCTGGCGGAGTGCCTGCGGCAGTGGGCCACGACCAGCGGCGCCACGCGCGAGGCCACCGTGGACCGGGCGCATCGCCAGGCGTACGCGCGGCCGGCGCGCCAGGACGAGACCGAGCGCGCGCTCGCGTACCTCGATGCGTGCCGCGCGCGCGGCCTGGACGAGATCGCCGCGTGGCATAGTTATTGTCAGGTGTTGCTCGCAGCCGACGAGTTCCTGTACCTGGATTGAGCCATGAAGCCGAACCGGCGTGAGATGCTGGCGCAGTGCGGAGTGGGCTTCGGTCTGCTCGCGCTGGCGGATCTGTTCGCGCGCCAGGCGCGCGCCGAAGCGCGCAGCCCGCTCGCGGCCAGGGCGCCGCACTTCGCGCCGCGCGCCCGGCGTGTGATCTTCCTGTTCATGCACGGCGGGCCGTCGCAGGTCGACACCTTCGACTACAAGCCGCTGCTCGAGCGCGACGACGGCAAGCCGCTGCCGTTCGCGAAGCCGCGCATCCAGTTCGCGCAGACCGGCAACTTGCTGCGCTCGCCGTGGCAGTTCCGGCAGTACGGCGAGTGCGGCGCATGGGTGAGCGACCTGTTCCCGCACGTGGCCGGGCGCGTCGACGATCTCTGCTTCCTGAAGTCGGTGTACGGCACCAACGAAGCGCACGGTGGCGCGCTGCTCAAGCTGCACACCGGGTCGGACACGTTCGTGCGGCCGAGCATGGGCTCGTGGGTGCTGTACGGGCTCGGCACCGAGAACCAGAACCTGCCGGGCTTCCTCACGATCTGCCCCACGCTCGGGCACGGCGGCGTGAACAACTGGTCGTCGGCATTCCTGCCCGGCATCTACCAAGGCACGCCGATCGGCGACGCGAGCACGCCGGCGAAGCAAGCCACGATCCGCTATCTCAAGAGCGCGAGCGCCGCCGATGCGCAGCGCGCGCAGCTCGATCTGCTGCAGGCGATGAACCGCGAGCATCTCGCCGCGCGCGGCCCGGACGACGTGCTCGAATCGCGCATCGAGTCGTTCGAGCTCGCGTTCCGCATGCAGACCGAGGCGCCGGCGGTGATGGATGCGAGCGGCGAGACCGACGCGACTCGCGCACTGTACGGCATCGACGACCCGGTGACCGAGAACTTCGGCCGGCAGTGCCTGATGGCGCGCCGGTTCGCGGAGGCGGGCGTGCGCTTCATCCAGTGCACGCACAGCTACAAGTGGGACCAGCACGAGAACCTGAAGGCGCTGCACGAGAAGAACGCGCGCGAGGTGGATCTGCCGATCGCCGGCCTGCTCACCGACTTGAAGTCGCGCGGGCTGCTGCAGGACACGCTGGTGATGTGGGCCGGCGAGTTCGGCCGCACGCCGACGGCGCAAGGCAAGGACGGCCGCGATCACAACCCGCACGGCTTCACCGTGTGGCTGGCCGGCGGCGGCGTGCGCGGCGGCCACTCGCACGGCGCCACCGACGACTACGGCTACTACGCGACGCAGGACAAGGTGCACATCAACGACTTGCACGCGACCCTGCTCCACCTGCTCGGCCTCGACCACGAGCGGCTCACGTACCGCTACGCCGGGCGCGACTTCCGCTTGACCGATGTCGCCGGGCACGTGGTGCACGAGGTGCTGAGCTGAGGCAGCGATGCTCGAACGACCACGGCGCGTGATGCAGCTCGCCTCTGCCGCGATCCTGCTGCTCCTGATCGGCCTCGTCTGGATTCTCCGCCGCGTCACGCCGCCGGCGCCATCGGCGCGCGGCACGCTGCATTCGGGATCGATGGCGATCGGCGGCGAGACCACCGGCTGGACGATCGATACGCCGCGCGGCCCGATCGAGGTGGACGTGCGCGCGGTGGCGGCGACGGCGAGCGCGCTCGACGGGCGCAGCGTGGTCGCGACCGGACAGTGGCAGACCGTGCGCGGCGTCGAGCGGCCCGACCGGCGCGTGCTCGTGATCGCCGAGCTCAAGGACGGGTCGACACCGTGACGAGCAGAGAACATCGCCAGCCACGTGCATCCTCACCCAAGGTCGGTCGTGCCGCGACTCGTCCGGTCCGGGCACCGCGGCGACCGCTACCTCAAGGCGTCAAGCTCAGCGACGAGATTCTTGCCGCGGTGGTAGCCTCGCCGCTCGATCAGAGCGAGCAGCTGGCGCGCGTCGTCGAGCTGTGGCTCGTTGAGGATCGGCAGAAGCGCCAGGACATCGACACGGTCCTGTGGTCGCCGGCGATCGTCCAGCGAGAGAATCTTGAGTGCCAGCAGATGCTCCGCGCGTGCCACTCGGATCGCGAGACCAGGTAGGAGCTCGAGGCTCGTCGCCCCTTGAACGAGCTCGGGCTCCACGCCGGAGGAAGCGAACAGGAGATCGACGAGCAGGCCCTCGGTGGTCGGTCCAGGCGGCATGAGCCGCACGGTGGCCAACCGATGAACGGCCTCCTGCTCTACCAATGCGACGATCTGGTAGCCGAGGCGCGTCAACCTCAGGATCAGCTGTTGCGCCTCGTCGTCGCTGGCCACGGCGACGGCGAGATCGACATCACGAGTGAATCGTGGTTCCACCCACGAAGAGACCGCAAGACCGCCAACCAATGCGAACGGTACGCCTGCGTCGTTCAGGTCACGCGCAACTCGGCGAAGTGCCTGATCGATGCGGTTCACGACTTCACGCCGCTCGATGGTGGCACGAGTGTCCCAGCGGCATCGCCGTATTCCGCGCCCGGACGAGTGTGGAGCCAATCGACCAGGAGCTGCTCGATCTCGGCCGCGCTCGCCGCGGGATGCCGGCGGCGCAACTGCTGGCGCATCATGACTTCACCCAGCTCGTACAGGTCGAGCGCGAGGCGCAATCGCTCCGCGGCCTTGGCAGGATCAGCGTCGTTCATGGCCGCATTGTAGCATCTGCCCCGGATCGGTCGCGTGCCGGCGAAGGTCTTGCCGTCAGCAGGGAACCCGCGGGTCACGATCCGCGTGCGGCAAGGGAAGGCCAGCCTTGGCTGCGCGCGAAGGTGTGAAGCGGGTCGCGGAGCATGCCTGATTACCAGCGAAGGTATCCATGGGCAGAGCTCTTGCGCCGAGTGTTCCTCGAAGGCGTCCTCGGTGCGAATGCCGCCGACGACGCAAACTGATCGCCTTGACCACCGATCCGCCCGTCGTGACCGCCATCCTGAACTCGCTCGGACTACCGACCGCACCGCCAATCGTCTACGCCGCCCGACCGCCACCGCCCCACGCCCTGGTGAACTGGCGCGGGGTTGCTGATACCGTCGTGTCCCGATCCGGCTGCTCGATGCCGGCCACCGCAGATGCCGGCGTCCCACCGGCGAGCGCCGTGTCGATTGACGGCTGGCAACCCTCGTTGTAGAAGGACGATCGATCTAGGCGGATGACCCGCTGGTCAATCGGTCAACTTTTTGGGAGGAATCCATGAAGCTGCTTCTGATCGGTGTCGTGGCTGCGGCGCTCGCAGCGCCGATTGCACTCCAGAGCAAAGACGTGAACGCCGTCGCGGCCAAGGACATCAAATGGACTCCGGCCAAGAATCTGCCGGGCGGTGTGATGTCGTGCCAGCTGCACGGTGATCCGACGAAGGGGCCGGTGCTGACCATCGTCAAGGTGCCGGCTGGTACCCTGATTCCGCCGCACTTCCACGGCAGCGACGAGGTGCCGACCGTCATCTCGGGTGCGATCTGGGTGGGACAAGGCGAGACCGTCGATGAAAGCAAGGGGACGCTCGTCGAGGCGGGTGGCTACGTCAATATTCCGGCCAAGGCGCCGCACTGGGCGAAGGCCAAGACCGACGCTGTGTTCGTTCGCTACTCGAACGGACCGGCCGACATCACGTACTGCAGCGAACTCAAGAAGTAGCGCAGATCGGCAGGCGCGCGCCTGCGGTGAAGTGCCCGCATGGCAATCGCCTGCCGATTCCTGAGGTGTGCCGCGTCGACAGCAGCGGCTCGATCGCGTTCGTCGCGTTGCTGATCGCCGGCCCCACAAAGAGGACTACGTCAGCGCGCAGCAGGCGCTCGACGACGCACTGCCGCCGCCCGCGGCGCCGAAGCGAGGCAGAGCTCGCGCTTGCCGACGCGGCCCGCTTGCGCGCGTTGCCGGCGGATGCACCGATCGAGCAGGGAGGTTGGGTGGGCGATCGCCGAGGACATCCGGGTGGTGAACTCGACCCCGGTCGCGTCCGACCTGAGCTGCGAGCGCGCGGCTGCCGCGTCGGTGCGCTTCAGCGGATGAAGCGAGGCGGCGCGTTCGCTGCATGGCTGCCATGGCGTCGACCTGCTGCCCACCATGCAGGTCCTGGCGCTCGCCTGCGTGCAGACCAGTAGCCTCACGATGAGCGACGTCGTGCAGACCAGCTCCTACCATGTCGGCGCATGGCAGGAAGCCGGCGGGCCGGGTGTGGGCCGATGAGCGCATGGCAGGTGCGGAGGCCTGACATCGACGCGCCGGACTCCTGCAGTCGGCACCCCAGTGATGACGCCACGACATGGACCCGAACTGGCTGCGTACGGCGCCGCTCCACTACTTCGCCGAGTCGGGTGATGGGGGATGCGGAGAATGCGGCAGCCTTCATCGTGCACGGCGCCGACCTGAACGCGCGAGAGGAAGAGTTTGTGTGCTAGCCCGATGCGGCAAGACGCGCATGGTCGAGTTCCTACTGCGACGCGGCGCAAAGCGGAACCTCGCCGACGATCCACCCCGGGCCACACCGCTCCAGTGGGCAACCCGGCGTGGGCATGGCGAGATCGTGCGCCTGCTGACGGATTACGAGAGGACCGCCGCGCTCCCCAGCCCCAGCTTGCAGGAATACCAGATGCTCTCGTCGCAGCCTACGGATCGGGCGATGACGTTGCGATGCAACGTGTCATCGCCCATTTCCAACTGCAGCGAATGATGACTTGGGACCAGCCCACGAGAGCGCCGGCCGATGCGCGATTCTTGGTGGCCCGCTTGCTGGGCTATGACAGTTGGGCACAGTTGGCGAAGCATCTCGAAGAATGGCGTCGCGCAGCACGGCGCATTGCGCATTCACCGGCGTGCCGCGAAGCCCTGGATCGTCCGGCAGCACGAGGCAGCGTCTGGTGACCGAGCGCGTCCAGATGGCCACCATGGAAGATCACACGGAGGTCCTCGCCCGAGATCACGACGAAGGAATCGGTCGCGTTGATGGTCGGAGTGCCGGGGGCGCCATCGTAGAAGTCGAGATCGACTTGCGTGCCGGCGTTCACCGAGGCCTCCGAGAGGCGGTCAAGTTCAGGTCATCGCGAAGGGAACGCCGGAGCGCTTCCATCTTTCGAGCACGGGATCGATCCGTCCGGGTGGGGTCCAGTCCAGCCTCCGGCGAGGGCTCACAGGAAGCGGATCTTCTCGTCGTTGCTCGGCATCGCGACGCGCGTCGCGGGGTCGAGGACGTACGAACGCAGCGTGACCTCGAGGCCCGAGAGTCCCGTCGACACGTGGGTGGCGACCTGCCACGACCCGTTCGCGTCGAGGCGGCCGGTCGCGATCAGCAGGCTCGTGGGCGTGCCGTTCACGTCGACGGCAAACAGCGCGGCCGGGGCGTTGGGCGTCCCCTCGCCGGTGGTCAGCGTGAGCGTGAGCGGCGTCCAGATCAGACGGTAGTTCGCGTCCAGGAAGATGGGGCGCCCGGCGAAGACATAGGCGCGGCCTCCGATCGGATGAGCCGGCGCCCCGATCAGCACGTCGGCGAACCCGTCGCCGTTCACGTCGCCGGCCGTGCCCACGATGCCCATCTGAACCTGGGACTGGTCGCCGTTCCAGTGATAGAGGAGGGCGCCGGTGCGACCCGAATGGAGCTCGACGGTGCCGGCGAAGAGCCCATCGCCGAAGGCGAAGAAGGCGCCGATCAGAAGATCCTCGAAGCCGTCGCGGTTCACGTCGAGCGCGCGCGCCAGTGACCAGCCGAAGTAGTCGCCGTCGACGCGGCCGTTGAACCGGAAG
>JAXMBY010000080.1:0-23883 GCA_046349655.1 Planctomycetota bacterium | reverse complement strand
ACCTGGTCAAGTACGGACCCTACGACGCCGGCTTCCGTGACGCGGCGCCGCCAAGCACCAACCTGTTTGCCGACAGCGCGGTGCAGTTCGTGCCGTGGCTGCGTTACGCGGCCGATGCCTTTGCCGCGGATCATCACTTGCCGTTCTGGAAGAGCACCTCGCTGTGTGGCGCGCCGCTGCTCGGCAACGGCCAGTCCGCTCTGTTCTTCCCGTTCACTCTGCTGAGCGTGGCGATCGGTGCGCCGCCATGGATCCATGCGGTGATCGCGCTGGTCAAGCTCGCCGGCGGTGCGTGGTTTGCCTTCCTGCTTGCGCGCCATTACCGCCAGTCGTTCGCGGCCGCACTCGTCGCTGGATTCACCTTCGGCTTCGGCGGCTTTGCGGTGACGAACCTGCTCTACCCGCAGACGACGGTGGCGTTCCTTCTGCCGCTGCTCATGCTGGCAACGGAACTGGTCGTGCGCGAAGGTCGACCCCGGCACGTGGCATTCGCGGCGATCGTCGCTGGCCTGCAGCACCTCGGCGGCCATGCGGAGACCGCGTTCCACTGCCAGCTCGTTGCGTTTGGCTTCGGTGGCGCCCGCGTCCTGCTGTGCGACCACCGTTCGAGCACGGGCGATCGGGCGCACGCGATGGTGCGCCTGGCCGGAGCGTACGTGCTCGGTGCGATGCTCGGTGCGATCCAGATCTTGCCGCAGGTCGAGTACATCCTGCAGAGCGATGCCTACCTCCTGCGCCGGCAAGAGCGGCAGCTCGCGATCCGGCTGCATCCATTCGCCTCGGTTGCCGCCGCGATCTGCGCCGTGATCGGCACCGTCGCGCTCTCGCGCCTGGCGCGCGCACGGCGCCCGTGGGCGACCGCGACCGTGATGCTCGCGGCGACGTACGCTGCGCTCTGCCTGGGTTTGCAGGCCGGACTCAAGGGCTACTTCCCCGCGGCGTTTGCCGCCGATTGGTTCGGCGACGTGCGGCACTACCGCGGCCTCGGCAACTACGCCGAGGCGGCCAGCGGGTTCGGCGGGTTGGCCTGGCCACTGGCCCTGATTGCGCTCTGGTTCGGGTCGGAGCGCAGGCCGATCCGGATCTGGTTTGCACTCGGGATCATCGGCGCGCTCATCGGCTGGCAGTTCCCGGTCGTGGCCGACATCGCAACGCGCCTGCCCGTGCTCAAGCTCTCGGCGCTGGGTCGCTTCGTCCTGTTCTCGAATCTCGCTCTCGCAATCCTGGCCGGGTCCGGCTTCGACACGCTGGCCAGCGGCGTCTCCAGCCTGGCGCGCAGCCGGTTCCTGCTGGGGACGGCCGGCATGACGCTCGCCACGCTCGCCGTGCTCCTCACCGGCTCGTGCACGCGCCAGCTCTTGCCGCTCAAGCCCATGCTGCAGAAGAACACGATTCCACTCGTTCTCGCCGATGCGCCGACCACTGCCGTTCCTGGCGCCGCCGACCTCACGACCTTCCGCTGGCGAGTCTCGCTCGACGCGGTGCCGACGCAAGCGTACGTCCTCTTTGGTGCCAGCGGCTTCACCGCGGCGCTGATCACGCCGGGCGAGCGCACGGGCGCCAACGAGTACGAGCTGGTCGCTCAGATCAGGCGCACCGAACTGGCCGCCTCGCCGGGGCCGATGCACGCGGTGGTGGCGCTTGCCAGCGGCAAGGTTGCCGTGTCGCGGGCGATCATGCCGCCGCGAGCCCTTGACCTGCTCGGGTTTCCGGTCACGCCCGAGACAGGCGGCAAGCACCAGCTCTGGGCACTCGCGGCCGCGATCGCGTCGATGGTGTTGGCAATGGCGGCGTCGCGCAGGACAGGCGCCATCTGGCGATCGCTGGCGCTGGTCCAGGTCGTGGTGGCGATGGTGGGGTTCGCGTGTGGCGTCAATCCGTCCTTGCCGCGACGCTTCTTCTATCCAAGCTCGCCCCGCATCGAGCAGCTCACGTCCGCGCGCCCCGATGGCCGGGTCTTGCTCGTCAACGCCTTCGGCTTCCGCGCCGAGGCGCCGACGTACCATCACATCGCCGAGGCCGGCGGCTATGACGCGCTCCAGCCGCGCCGCATTGCTCGGCTCTTGCGCGCTGCGCTCGGCGGTCGTGATCCGGCCGAGCAAGCTTCGCACCTCGCCATCACGCGCCCGCCAGACCTGCGCCTGCTCGGGCTGATGTCGGTGCGCTACATCGCCGACCTGTGCGACCAGCCCCGGGCGTCGATCACCTTTCCAGAACTGACCAACGTCGGCGACGATCGCTTTCGCGTGTGGCAGAACCCGGGCTTCCTGCCGCGCGCGCGACTGCTCAAGACCGCGATCGTCGAGAGCGACGACGAACGGGCGCTGGCGCTGCTCTCGGCACCGGGCACGTCGCTCGAGCGCGTGGCGATCCTCGCCAGCGGCGAGCCGCTGGCTGCGGACGGCGAGGAGGGGAGCGCCGAGATCACCTGGGATCGCCCTGACTGCGTCGGCGTTTCGGTGCGCAGCGACTCGCCCGCGGTGCTCGTGCTGTCCGACACGGACTTCCCAGGATGGCATGCGTACGTCGATGGAGCGGAGCGGCCGATCACGCGAGCAAACCTGGCCTTCCGAGCGGTGCGCGTCGAGCCCGGCGATCATTTGGTCGAGTTCCGTTACCGGCCCGCTTCGGCACGGTGGGGCGCGAGCCTCGCAATCGCAGCAGCAATCATCATTGCGATTCTCGCGCTCCGTCGTTCCTCTGGACGCCAGGCGCTCGCGGCATCATGAACGGTCGGCAGGCATGATGAGGATGGCGTGGTGCAAGCACGTGCCGACGCCGGTCATCGACCGTGCGGCCAGTCCGTGGGCAGCTCGTCTCCACTACGCCCGCTGCACGCTGCCGGTCGCGGCGTCGTGGCGGTACGTGGCGATGTTCGCGACCAGCTCCTGGATCTGCTGCTCGATCGCCGCGTCCAGCACCACGACGTAGTTGCGCCCGCCGCTCGAGACGGCCTTGAAGCGGTCCTCGCGCGCGGCCGTCTTGTACATCTCCATGAACACGCGGTCGGTGGCGAGGAGGCGCGCGATGGCGCGTGCCTCGAAGGCCACCTGGTTCGACGGCGAATGGTTCTGCTGCACGCTGTTCCTGCCTGGGGCGAGCGATCGGCCACGGCGGCCGAGCATACCACAGATCGCGACCGGGAAGGTGCCCTTGATCGATGCCGCCTGACGTGCTCTCCTGGCGCCGCGGTGCCGTCGACCGAGCCATCGCCGCGACGGGCGAGGCGTCGGTGGTCATATCCGGGTAGCACGGGGCGTCATGGATCCGATCGTTCGGGTGCGCGCGTTGAGCCGCCGGTTCGGCAGCGGCAGCGCGGCGGTGCACGCGCTGCGCGACGTCGATCTCGACGTCGCGCACGGCGACTGCGTCGCGCGCGTGGGACCGAGCGGCTCCGGCAAGAGCACGTTGCTGCACGTGCTGGGCGGCATCGAGGCATTCGATTCCGGCCAGGTCGTGGTCGCCGGTCACGAGCTCGCTGCCGAGTGCAGCGACGCCGAGCAGTCGCGCTTCCGCCGGCGCGCGGTCGGCTTCGTGTTCCAGCTGTTCAACCTGATCCCGACCATGACGGTGCTCGAGAACGTGCTGTTCCCGGCGGTGCTCGACGGCCAGCGCGGTGCCGCGCCAGATCGGCGCGCGCGCGAGCTGCTCGATCTCGTCGGCCTCGCCGACCGCTGCGGCTCGCCGCCCGACCTGCTCTCCGGCGGCGAGCAGCAACGCGTCGCGCTGGCGCGCGCGCTGATCAACGATCCGCCGCTGCTGCTCGCCGATGAGCCCACCGGCAACCTCGACTCGGCCGCCGGCCAGCGCGTGCTGGATCTGCTCCTGTCGCTGGTGGAACGGCGCCGCATGACGCTGATCATGGCCACGCACTCGGAGAGTGCGCGCGCGCGCATGCGCCGCACGGTTTTCATTCGCGACGGCCGCGTCGGCGATGAGCAGGCGCCGCCCCGTTGAGGTACTTCCGCCTATTCCATCTGCGCTACGTGCGCCGCCACCCGCTGTTCACCGCGCTCTCGGTGATCGGCGTGGCGATCGGCGTGGCGGCGGTGGCGGCGATCGATCAGGCGAGCGCAGCCGCGGTGTAATCCTTCCGGCGCGCACTCGACGTGATCACCGGCAAGGCGACGCACGTCGTCACGGCGCCGTACCCGGGTGTGCCGGAGCAGCTGTGGCCGACGCTGCGGCTGCATCCTGCGGTGATCGAGGCAGCGCCGGTGATCGAGGGCCGCCTGGTGCTGATGGGGCGCGCGCAGGCGTCGCTGCGGTTGCGCGGCATCGACGTGTTCGCGACCGCGCGCCTGCTCGGCGGCGGCAGCATGCCGATCGCGGGCTCGCTCGAGCCGCTCTTGCGCGACCGGCAGGCGGTGGTGATCGCGCGATCCATGGCGGCGCGCTGCGGCCTTGCGCCCGGCGACCGCCTCGCCGTCGCGGTCGATGGCCGGCGCGAGCTGCTCACCGTGCTGAGCTGGTTCGACGATGCCGCGCTCGGCACCGGCAGCGACGACTTGGCGATCATGGACGTTGCCGCCGCGCAGGAGCTGTTGCGGCGCGTCGGCTTCTTGAGCCACATCGACCTGGTGCTGCCCGCCGGCGGCGAGCCAGAGATCGCGGCGCTGCTGGGGAACGGAGTGCGGATCGAGCGCGCGGCTGCGCGCGGCGACAATGCCGAGAACCTGCTCGAGGCGTTCCGTCTGAACCTGTTCGCGCTGTCGCTGCTCGCGGTGTTCGTGGGCGCGTTCCTGGCGTTCAACGCGATGCAGTCGGCGATCGTCCGGCGCCGTGCGCTCATCGGCATCGCGCGCTCGCTCGGCGCGACCCGCGGCCACGTGTTCGCGGGGTTCCTCGCCGAGGCGCTCGTGCTCGGTGCATTCGGTACGGCGATCGGCCTGCTGCTCGGCCACCTGCTCGCTCGCACGCTCGTGAGCGGGGTGGCAGCGACCATCTCGAGCCTGTACTTCGATGTGCGGCCGGGACCGGTCAGGGCGGTGCCCGCGACCCTGGTCAAGGCGACGCTCACCGGCCTGGGTGCGGCGGTGCTCGCCGCGCTGTTTCCGGCGCGCGAGGCAGCCGGTACGACGCCGCGCGCGGCGTCGCTGCGCTCGTTCGTCGAGCTCGAGTTTGGGGCGCAGGTGCCGCGCCTGCTGTGGTTCGGCGCGAGCTCGGTGCTCGCCGCCATCGTCCTGCTCACGGCGTGGCGCGCGCCGCTCTGGCCGCCGCTGGTGGCGGCGCTGTGCGCGTGCGTGGCGCTGGCGTGCGCGGTGCCGTTCGCCGCGCGTACGCTGTTGCCGCTGCTCGACCGAGTGTTCCGCGCCGGGGGGCGGGTGCTGCCCGCGCTCGGCGCGCGCACGCTGCAGCGGTCTCTCAGCCGCTCCGGCGTGGCGATGGCCGCGCTCACCGTGGCGCTCAGCATGGCGGTCGGCGTGATGGTGATGATCGCGTCGTTCCGCGCCACGGTGATGGTGTGGGTGGACGGTCATGTGCGCGCCGACATCTACCTCGAGCCGGATCGCGGCGGCGTGGCGCGCGAGCTCGCCTCGCTGCCGGCCGAGGTGGTCGCCCGCCTGCGCGCCGATCCGGACGTAGCGGCGTGCGACACGCTGCAGCGCGCGCCGCTGATGATGCACGGCTGCGAGGTGCAGGTGGGCGGCATCGACGCGAAGCTGCTCGGCGAGCGCGCCCGGTTCCGGTTCCAGTCCGGCGATGCGGCGCGCGCGTGGGTGCGCCTCGCCGCGGGCGAGGCGTTCGTGTCGGGAGTGTTCGCGAACCTGCACGGTGTGCGGGTCGGCGACACGATCGAGCTCGGCACAGAGCGCGTGGGCGTGGCGGCGGTGTTCTACGACTACAGCGTGAACCAGGGCTACGTGCTCACCGACCATGCGCTGTTCGAGCGCATCTTCGCGCATCACGGTGCGAGCGGCGCGTCGCTGTACCTGCGTGCGGGCGTCGACGTGGAAGAGAAGGTGGCGGCGCTCCGGCTGCGGTTCGCGCCGACTACGCGCTCACCATCCGCTCGAATCGCAGCCTGCGCGCGGAGGTGCTGCGCGTGTTCGATCGCACCTTCGCGATCACCTACGTGCTACAGACCATCGCCATGGCGCTCGCGGTGCTGGGCGTGGCGACCACGCTGCTCTCGCTCGCGACCGAGCGGGCGCGCGAGATCGCCACGATGCGCGCGCTCGGGCTGTCCGCAGGACGGCTGCTCGAGCTGCACCTGAGCGAGGGCGGCATCGTCGGCGGACTGTGCGCTCTGTTCTCGGTGGGCGGCGGCGCGCTGCTCGCGTGGCTGCTGATCCGGTTCGTCAACCTGCGGTCGTTCCACTGGACCATCGCGTTCACGTTCCCGGCCGGCGTGTGGTCGCGTTCGTCGCGCTCGCCATCGTCGCGTCGATGCTGGCGGCGCTGTGGCCGGCGGCGGTGATGGCGCGGCAGTCGATCGCGCGCGCCCTGCGCGGCGAGTGACCCATGAGCGGAGGTGATCGATCGTGAACACTGCGGCGCACGTCCTCTGGCTCGGCCTGCTGCAACAATTGCCGGGCGATTTCGCCCGCGTGACCGCGCCGGTGCCGCTCGTGTTCCCGCGCGATCATGGCGCGCATCCGGACTACCGCACGGAGTGGTGGTACTTCACCGGCAACGTCGAGGATCAATCACGGCGACGCTACGGCTTCCAGCTCACGTTCTTCCGCAGCGGCGTGGCGGCTTCGGTGGCCGATCGCCAGTCACGCTTCGCGGTGCGCGACCTGTGGTTCGCGCACTTCGCGATCGCCGACGTCGCCGCCGGCGAGTTCTTCGTCGACGACCGCACCGACCGCGGCAGCTTCGGCACCGCCGGCGCGGCGGCCGATCGCATGCAGGTCTGGCTGCGCGACTGGCGCGCCGACTCGAGCGCCGATCAGATCACGCTCGCGGCGCGCAGCGGGTCGCACCAGCTCGACGTCGTGCTCGCGCCGCTCCAGGCGCCAGTGCGCCACGGCGACCGCGGCTACAGCAAGAAGGCGCGGCCGATGGCAGCGCGACGATGTACGTGTCGCTCACCCGCTGCGCGGTCACCGGCCAGCTCGCGACCGAGCGCGGCGCGATGCGCGTCACCGGGGTCGCCTGGGTCGACCACGAGTTCGGATCGAGCGTGCTGTCCGCCGACCAGGTGGGATGGGACTGGTTCTCGGTGCAGCTCGACGGCGGCCAGGAGCTGATGCTCTGCCACCTGCGCAACCGAGATGGCAGCATCGGTGCGTTCTCGTCGGGCACGCTGGTGGGGAAGGACGGCAGCACCCGCACGCTCGCGCGCGAGGACTTCGCCATCCGCACGCTCGCGCGCTGGACCAGCCCGCACAGCGGCGGCGTCTATCCGGCCGCGTGGCAGATCGAGGTGCCGTCGGCGTCGCTCACGCTCGAGGTACGACCCCGGCTCGCCGACCAGGAGCTGCGCACCGCGCAGAGCACCGGCGTCACCTACTGGGAGGGTTGCTGTGCGGTGCGCGGCGAGCATCACGGCGAAGCGACGGGCGGCGACGCCTACGTCGAGCTGGTCGGCTACGCGGGCAAGGTCGCCTGGTTTTGAGACCGGTCGAGTTTGCCGCGCCGCGCTGCGGTGTCGCTGATTAGAATGCGGCGCTGGCCAATCCCAAGAACCCATCGTGAAACCCACATCACCACCAACCATCTCGGGATGGGGGCGCGTCCCCGTCGCCGGTCGCGAGCTGCGCTCGGAGGATCTGGAGCGTCTCACCGAGGACGCGGTGCTGTGCCGCGGGCTGGCGCGCTCCTACGGCGACGCGTCGCTGCCGCCGCCGGGCCGACCGGTGGTGGTGGCATCGCCGCTCGCCGATCGCATCCTGTCGTTCGACCGCGGCACCGGCGTCATGCGAGCCGAGGCCGGCCTGTCGCTGCGCGAGCTGAACCGGTTGTTGCTGGCACGCGGCTGGTTCATCCCGGTGTCGCCGGGGACTCAGTACGTCACCATGGGGGGCATGGTCGCCGCCGACGTGCACGGCAAGAACCACCATCAGGACGGCTGCTTCGGCGAGCACGTGCGTGCGCTGCGCATGCGCGTTGCCGACGGCCGCATCCTCGAGTGCTCGCGCGAGCGCGAAAGAGATCTGTTCCGCGCGACGCTCGGCGGCATGGGCCTGACCGGCCACATCCTCGAGGTCGAGTTCGAGCTGGTCCGGGTCCCGTCGCCCTGGATCTGGGGCGAGAGCCAGCGCATCGACGCGCTCGATCAGTTCCTCGATGCGCTCAAGGCGAGCGCGCCCAGTTGGCCGTACAGCGTGGGCTGGATCGACTGCCTGTCGCGCGGCAGCCACATGGGCCGCGGCATCCTGATGTGCGGTCGCTTCGCCACGCGCGACGAGGCGCCGGCGGCGCCGCCGTGCTGGAAACGGCGCCTCACCCTGCCGGTCGTGCTGCCCGAATGGGCGCTGAGCCGCACCGGCGTGCGGCTGTTCAACGCGCTGTACTACTGGCGGCACGCCGCGCGCGTGAAGCGCGGCATCGTGCATCCGGAGACGTTCTTCTATCCGCTCGACGTGGTGCTCGAGTGGAACCGGATGTACGGACCCCGCGGCTTCACGCAGTACCAGGCGGTGATTCCCGAGGCGGGCGGCAAGCCGGCGGTGCGCCGGTTCTTCGATCTGCTCACGCGCCAGGGCGGCGCGTCGTTCCTGTGCGTGATCAAGGACTTCGCGGGCGAGGGCACCGGCGTGCTGTCGTTCCCGAAGCGCGGCACGTCGATCGCCATGGACATCGCCGTGCGCGACGACACGCAGGGCCTGGTCGATGCCTTGAATGCGCTCGTGATCGCCGAGGGTGGCCGCGTGTACCTCGCCAAGGACGGCTTCACGCGCGCGGCGGATTACCGGCAGATGGAGCCGCGGCTCGCCGAGTTCGAGCGCATCCGCCGGCAGTGGGATCCGGGCCATCGCGTGCGCAGCGCGATGTCGGTGCGCTTGCTTGGAGATCAACCATGAAGGTGGCGTTCCTCGGTGCGACCAAGGGGATGGGGCGGGCGCTGGCGCGGCTGCTCGCCGAGCGCGGCGACACGCTCTGCTTGCTGGGCCGTGATGCGCGCGAACTCGAGCGCTCGGCGAGCGATCTGGCCGCGCGCGGCACCGCGCCGGTCCGCACCGCGCCGTGCGACCTCGAGCGGCCCGAGTCGTTCGCACCGGCGCTGGAGTCGGCCGAGCAAGTGCTCGGCGGCCTCGATCTGGTGGTCGTCACCGCCGGCCTGTTTGCCACCCAGGCAGCGCTCGAGTCCGACCGCGAGCTCGCCCGCCGCGTGCTGCAGGTCAACTTCACCGGCACCATCCTGTTCTGCGAGGCGGCGCGCGAACGCCTGCTCGCGCGCGGCGGCGGCACGCTGTGCGTGTTCAGCTCGGTCGCGGGCGAGCGCGGGCGCAAGCCGGTGGTGATCTACGGTGCCACCAAGGCGGGCCTGTCGCAGTACCTCGAGGGCCTCGACCACAAGTTCCGCGCGCAGGGGCTGAAGACGATCTGCGTGAAGCCCGGGTTCGTCAAGACTGGCATGACCGCAGGATTGAAGCCGCCGCCGTTTGCGGGCGAGCCCGGCGCGATCGCGCAGCGCGTGCTGCGTGCCATCGACCGCGGCACGCCGGTGGTGTACGCGCCGCCGATGTGGGCGTTGATCATGATCGTGATCCGCAGCCTGCCGCGACGGGTGATGCGCAAGATCAGCTTCTGAGCGTGGCGAGGCGGGGCGATCGGATCCGCGCGTGCGCGCGGCGCTCGCCATCGCTAGACTGTTGCGGCCGTGCCGGCCGGGCTGGCCGGCGGCAATCTGGAATCGCCGAGGTTCGTGCCGTCCATGACCGACCGACGACGCAGCAACCGCACCATGCAGCACCGGCTCGCGAACGCGCAGTTCGACGTGGCGCGCCGCGCGGCGCGCGAGCGGGAGCGGTCCTTGCGCCACGGCCGCACCGCGGCGCAGCGGCAAGCGCGCGCGCAGGCGCGGCTGGCCAAGGAACAGGAGCGCGAGGAGGCGCTCGCCTCGGCCGCTGACGAGCACCAGGAGAACGAGAGCCTGCTCGCGGACCTGCGCGACCTGCTCAAGCTCGCGCCGGCGCGCATCCGCTCGCCGCGCGAGCACGAGCAGCACCGCGCCCGCCAGCCGTTCCCGCCGCCCGGGCGCGAGGCACTGGACCGTGCGCGCCTCGAGCGCGAGCTCGCCGAGCGCATCGCCCGCGTGCGGCTGCCGGCGATCGCCCGCTTCCGCGCGCTGATCCCGTGGCTGCTCGCGGGCCTCGCCCTCATCACGCTCGGCGTGACCGCGCTGCGGTGGTCGCTGCCAGCGGCGGCCGCGAGCCTCGCGGGCGGCATCTTGCTTGCCATCTTCTCCGGCTGGCTCGCGCGCAGCCAGATTGCCAGTCGCGAGCAGGCGCTGCGGGGCGCCGAGGAAGCTGCCGCGCGCGCCACGATCGGCGCGCAGATCGCCGCCGATCTCGAGCGCGATCGCCAGGGCCACGATGCCACGGAGAACGAGCGGCTGGCGAGGCTCGAGCAACTGCTCGCGGGCGCGGCCGAGCCATGCGCTGCGGCGTTCGCGACCGCGGCCGAGGCGCTCGAGCTGCCGCTCGGTGCGTCGGCCGCGGTCGCCATGACCAGCCATGCCGTGGCCGAACTGCCGATCAACCTGCATGCCGAGTCCGAGATCCCGGTGCAGCGCAGCACGTTGCTCAAGACCGGTCGCATCTCGTATCGCAACCGGCCGAAGAAGGACGTGCGCGAGGACGACGCGCGCGCGATCGCGGCGCTGTGCTTGCTCTACGGTGCGGTGGCGTTCGATGTGCTGCCGACTCTGGTCGAGCTGCGCGTGTCCGCATATCGCAGCGGCATCGATCCCAGCACCGGCAAGGAGGCCGACCTGTGCTATGCCGCCGCGACGCTGGATCGCGCCGCGTTCGCGGAGCTCAAGCTCGATCGCGTCGATCCGATCGCCGCGCTGCGCTCGTTCCCGAGTCGCTTTCAGTGCTCGGCGACGTTCGTGTTGAAGCCGGTCGAGGCGTACGCGGCCGAGGCTCTCGAGCGCGAGCCGGCGCCGGCATCGCCGGCGCGCAGCGCCAGCGCTCAGGCTGCGGCGGCCGGCGACGCGCGCGGCGAGTGGTTGGCGGCGCTCGAGATCCCGGCGGGCGCGGCGCTCGACCGCGCCACGATCGAGCGCGCGCGCGCGCGCCTCGCCGACCTGTACGCGGCGGAGCGCTTCGAGCGGCTCGCGCCGGATCTGCAAGCGACCGCCCAGCAGAAGCGCGAGGCGATCGCGTGCGCCGCGCGCGAGCTGCTGCGAGACTTCCCCGCGGCGCCGAGCGCGCCGACCGAGTCGAGCGCTCCCGGTCAGGTGCGCCGCGACAACCCCGACCTCGACAGCATCTTCGGTTGAGCAGAGGACCAATGATGGACGCGGCGAGCGACCCGGCGCAGGTTCCCGAGACCTTCGAGCACAAGATCGGCCGGCTGTTCACCGATCGCATCGTCGACAAGGGGCTCGCGCAGCAAGAAGCGTTCGCGCGCCTGCCGCGCTACGTGAGCGAGTACTTGATCGCGAAGTACGTCAAGCCGGAGACGGCGGCCCAGGACCTCGAGCGCATCAAGGAGCAGATCCGCGAGCGCATCCCCGACGTCGACCGCCGGGAGCTGATCAAGGATCGGCTGATCCGCGAGGGCCAGTTCGTGCTGATCGACACGATCGAGGTGCGCGTCGACCTGAAGTCGGGGCAGCGCTTCGCCACCATCCCGGCGATCGACGAGCGCGCGGCGCGCATCGACGAGGCGCTGCTGCAGCGCAACCCGGGCCTGCTCACCGGCGGCATGTGGGGCACCGCCAAGGCTCTGGTACCGCCCCGAGGTGGACAAGGCGCGGCCGGTCGAGATCACGAGCTTCACGCCGTTCCAGGCCGACGTCTCGTCGGTCGACGACGTGATCGCCGCGCGCAAGGAATTCACCACCGACGAGTGGGTGCGCTTGATGCTGGCGAGCGTCGGCCTCGATGCCGCCGCGTTCGCCTCCGACCGCGTGCGCCTGCTGTTGCTCGCGCGGTTGATCCCGCTGGTGGAGAGCAACGTCAACCTGATCGAGCTCGGCCCGCGCCAGACCGGCAAGACGTTCCTGCTGCGCAACACGTCGCCGCAGGCGTTCGTGATCAGCGGCGGCAAGGCGACGCCGGCCAACCTGTTCGTCAACCTGGCGACGCGCAACGTCGGCATCATCGGTTCGCGCAAGGTGGTGGTGTTCGACGAGATCGCATCCACTTCGTTCGAGGACTCGGAAGCCACCGTCTCGATGATGAAGGACTACATGGAGAGCGGCCAGTTCAGCCGCGGCGCGAAGACCTACAGCTCGGACGCGAGCGTCGTGCTGTGCGGCAACCTCGACGTCGAAGGCGATCAGCCCGACGACCGCTACCGCCACCTGTTCGAGATGCTCCCGGACGAGCTGGTCGATGCCGCATTCCTCGACCGCTTGCACGGCTACCTGCCCGGCTGGGAGATCCCGAAGATCACGCGCGCCTCGCTCGCGCGCGGGCCTGCATTCGTGATCGATTTCTTCGGCGAATACCTGCTGCAGCTGCGTCGCGTCGAGATGCGCGGCACCGTGCATCGGCTCAAGTTCAACCAGCACCTGACGCAGCGCGACCTGGTCGCGGTCGAGCGCTTGACCGCAGGCCTGGCGAAGCTGCTCTATCCGGATGGCGAGATGACCGAATCGGAGCTGGCGGCGATCAGCTCGCTCGCGGTCGAGATGCGCCAGCGCGTGCACGATCAGCTCGCCGTGCTGTCCGCGGGCGAGTTCGCGCACAAGCAGATCGCCTTCCAGGGCATGGTGCCGTCGCTCGCCGCGGACATGAACCGCGAGCCGGACCAGGTGCAGCGCTACGACCGCATGAACGATCACGCGCTGGTGGGCGAGGTCACCGGCCTCGCCGTGCTGCAGCGCGGCAAGGGCGGGTCGGTCCAGGGCGGCGACCTGATCGTGATCGAGGTTTCGCTGGTGCCCGGCGCCCCCGGCATCGAGATCACCGGCGGGCGCGGCAAGGTGCTGAAGGAATCGGTGCGCTCGGCCTACAACCTGGTGTGCTCGCGCGCGAGCGAGCTGCAGATCCCGAGCGATCGGCTCGCGAAGCACCGCGTGCTGGTGCACCTCGTGCACATTGCCGAGGAGCGCGAGGGGCCGAGCGCCGGCGTGGCATTCGTGATGGGCATCGTGTCGGCGGTCACACGCCGGCCGCTGAAGCCGGCGGTGGCGATGACCGGCGAGGTGAGCCTGCACGGCAAGGTGACCGCCGTCGACGGCGTGGCCGAGAAAGTGCGCGCGGCGCACAGCTACGGCCGCAAGGTGGTGGTCATCCCGCGCGACAACGCGCGGGATCTCGAGACGCTCCCCGATCAGCTGCTGGCACAGATCGAGGTGTTCCCGGTCGAGACCATCGACGAGGTGATCGAGGCCACGCTGCTCAAGCAGCCGCTGGCGCCCGACGGCGATGCGCCGCGCGCGCAGGGCGAGGAGTGAACCGCGGAATTGCCGGTTGTGCGCCGCGCCGCCCGCCACTATGATCCCGAGAACATTTCGTCATGTGGCGAAATGGGGAAATGACCATGCGTGAGTTCCTGGCCATCACCAAGGCACTGGCCGACGAGCACCGCGTGCGCATCCTGCGTGCGCTCGAGCCCGGCGAGCTGTGCGTGTGTCAGATCGTGGAGCTGCTCGCGCTCGCTCCATCGACGGTGTCGAAGCATCTCACGATCCTGAAGCACGCGGGCCTGGTCGCGGCGCGCAAGCACGGGCGCTGGATGTACTACCGGCTGCCGCGGCAGCACGACCGTGAGGTCGCGCGGCATGCGCTGCGGTTCGTCGCGGTGGGGCTGTCTGGCAATCCGCTGATCGCCAAGGACGGCGCGCGTCGCGCCAGGATCACGTGCATCGACCCGGAGGAACTATGCTGTCTCCAGACCAAGAGGCGCCAGTGAACGACATGGCCAATGACGCGGTGCGCGAGCAGGTGCGCGAAGGCTACGCGACCATCGCTCGCGGCGAGCAAGAGTGCTCACCCGCGGCGCGCGGCGGCTGCTGCGGTGCCAGCCCGGCGGCGCCGCTCGAGCTCTCCCGCTCGATCGGCTACTCCGACGCCGAGCTGGCCGCGGTGCCGGAAGGTGCGAACCTGGGGCTGTCGTGCGGCAACCCCACCGCGCTCGCCGCGCTCGCGCCGGGCGAGGTGGTGCTCGATCTCGGCGCTGGCGGCGGCCTCGACGTGTTCATCGCCGGCCAGAAGGTCGGGCCGAGCGGCCGCGTGATCGGCGTCGACATGACCGCCGAGATGGTGGCGAGGGCGCGCAAGAACATCGACGGTTATGCACGCCGCACCGGCCTCTCCAACGTCGAGTTCCGGCTCGGCGAGATCGAGCACCTGCCGGTGGCCGATCAGAGCGTCGACGTGGTGATCTCGAACTGCGTCATCAACCTGTCGCCGAGCAAGGACCAGGTGTGGCGCGAGATCGCACGCGTGCTCAGGCCGGGCGGCCGGGTGGCGGTCTCCGACCTCGCGCTCTTGAAGCCGCTGCCGCCCGGGATCGTGGCGATGGTGGAGGCGCTGGTGGGCTGCGTCGCGGGCGCGGTGCTGGTGAGCGAGACGCAGCGCATGGTCGAGGCGGCCGGGCTCACCGACATCGTGCTCGAGAGCAAGCCGCAGTACGTGGCGGCGATGCAGAGCTTCGAGGACCCGCTGTACCGTTCGATCGCCGCGCACTTGCCTGCGGGCGAGACGCCGGCACACTACGTGACCAGCTTGAGCGTCGCCGCCAGGAAGCGGCAGGCTGCCGAACCCCGTCCTGGCCGATGAACACCGTGATCTTCGCCTGCGTGCACGGCGCGGGGCGCTCGCAGATGGCGGCGGCATTCGTGAACGCGCTCGCCGACCCGAGCATGGTGCGCGCGCTCGCCGCGGGGACCGAGCCCGCGGCGCGCGTGCATCCCGAGGTGGTGAGGGTGATGGCCGAGGCGGGGATCGACCTGACGGCGGCCGTGCCGCAGCGCTTGACGCCGGAGCTGGTGCGCGCCGCCGATCTCTTGGTGACGATGGGCTGCGGTGCGGCCTGTCCAGTCGTGCCCGGATTGCGGCGCGAGGACTGGCCGCTCTGCGACCCTGCGGGACGATCGCTGGCGCAGGTGCGCGCCATCCGCGACGAGGTGCGAGGGCTGGTGGTGGCGCTGATCGAGCGCGAGCGCTGGAGCGTCCCGCGCGCGTGATGCAGCGCGAGCCGCAGTGGGAGAAACGAGCCATGTCCGGTCTGCTCTGGTGCGCGTGGCTGCTGGCGGCGCCGATTGCCGATGGCACCGAGTCCGGTTTCGATGTGCTGTTGCGCGGCGGGCGCGTCGTCGACGGCTCCGGCAACCCGTGGTTCCACGCCGACGTGGCGATCTCCCACGGCGAGATCGTCGCCGTCGGCAACCTGGCCGCGGCGAAGGCGACCACCATCCTCGATGTCACCGGGCTCACCATCGCCCCGGGCTTCATCGACATGATGGGGCAGTCGGCGTTGACCATCCTGGTCGACCCGCGCGGCGAGAGCAAGCTGCGCCAGGGAGTCACCACCGAGGTGCAGGGCGAGGGGTTCTCGCCGGCGCCGATGTCGGACTACTGGCGCGCTGACAACAAGGACTTCCTCGAGCACTTCAAGCTCACCGCCGACTGGAACAACCTCGACCAGTACTTCAAGCGCATCGATCAGCTCAAGCCAGGCTTCAACATCGCCACGACCGTGGGGCACACCACGGTGCGTACCACGGTGCTCGGCGGGGCGTCGCGCCCGCCGACCAGCGCCGAGCTCGACGCGATGAAGAAGCTCGTGGCCGAGGCCATGGTCGACGGCGCGCTCGGTCTGGGCTCGGCGATCGAGTATGCGCCGGGCAGCTACTCGGCGACCGACGAGCTGATCGAGCTCGCCAAGGTGGCGGCGCAGTACGGCGGTGTGTACACGACCCACATGCGCAGCGAGGCGCTGTATGCGGCGGGTGCCGCCGGCGTCTCGATCTTCGATGCGCTCGACGAGGCGCTGCGCATCGGCCGCGAGGCGCATCTCCCGGTCGAGATCCATCACTTGAAGGCGGCTGGCGAACAGACCTTCGGCAAGATGCCGGAGCTGGTGAAGCGCATCGACGCGGCGCGCGCCAGCGGGCTCGACGTGACCGCGAACGTGTATCCGTATCTCGCCGGCGCCACCTCGCTGTCGGCGTGCGTGCCGAAGTGGGCGCACGAGGGCGGCCTGGAGAAGCTGCTCGAGCACCTGCGCGACGGCGCGCTGCGCGCGCGCATCAAGGACGGCATCCTGTCGGGCGAAGGCAAGGGCGCGTTCTTCGGCGCCGGCGCCGCCGATCGCGTGCTGATCGCGAGCGTGCAGAACAGCGCGCTCAAGAAGTACCAGGGACGCAAGCTGTCGGCGATCGCCGCCGAGCTCTCGCGCGATCCCGCCGACGTCGTCATCGAGCTGCTGCTGCAGGATCGCGCGCAGACCGGCATGACGGTGTTCCTGATGCGCGAGGACGACATGCGCCTGGCGCTCGCCCAGCCGTGGGTCCAGTTCTGCACCGACTACAACGCCGAGGCGCTGGATGGCCCGCTGTACGAAGGGCAGCTCGCGCATCCGCGCGCGTTCGGCACCTACCCGCGCATCCTCGGGCAGTACGTGCGCGAGGCGAAGCTGCTCACGCTCGAGGAGGCGGTGCGCAAGAGCACGTTCGCCGCCGCCCAACGGGTCGGCCTGCACGATCGCGGCCTGCTGCGCCAGGGGTTCGCCGCCGACGTCGTGGTGTTCGATGCGGCGAAGATCCTGGACGCGGCCACGTTCGAGCAGCCGGGCGTGTTTCCCGACGGGGTGGTGCACGTGCTCGTGAACGGTGTGCTCGCGGTGCGCGACGGCAAGCTCACCGGCGAGCGTGGCGGGCGAGCGCTGCGCGGTCCGGCATGGAAGAAGGGTTGAACCGGCGCACGCGCGAAGTTTTTTTTCGCCGCACGCACGGTCGTCGCGCGCGCCCTGCCTCTGCGCCGCGGCGCCCGGCTTCCCTCGGCAAGCGCCACGCGCGGCAGGGTTTCTCGCATGAGCGACGTGCCTGAGGTCACTCGGGGTGCTGCGCTGCTAAGCCGGCGGCGCCAGCCCACGCGCCGCCACCTGCTGCGCTCGCACGAACACACCTCGTTCTCCCAGGGAGAACGCCGTGTTTTCTCTCTGAGCGGGGGCTTGATTTTCTGAGCGAGGGGATTCGAATAGGCCCCGGCGCGAATATCTCCTGTAGGGAGGATTGGATGCCCCGCTCGCCGCGGCCCGGCCGCGGCGTACGTACGGCGAGTCAGACGCAGGTCCGGCAAGTCACCGTAGTGGCGGGTCATTCGGAAGGCTGCAACGCCGCGGGAGCTCTTGGCGACGATCGCCATCGACCTGCTCGGCGAGGATCCTCGAAGGAGCGATGCTCCTCCGGGATCCTCTCGAGGCGAGCTCGCAGAGTGGTGTGGCCTTTACCTTGCGCGTACGACCTCTCTCGCGTGTTTCGCGCGAGCGGCAGTTGCGGGGTCCAAGTCCCCAGCCAAGGGATTGGACCAGAAAATGGACCAGTTCGCTTTCGCTCGCAGTGGCGCGGAGCGTTCGAGCTCTCCAGGCATGAGCTCGACGAGCCAAGCTGGTGGGACGTTGAAGCGAGAACCTAGCTGAGGAGAAGGCAAAATGCCCAAAGTCGCAAAGAAGCCGGCAAAGAAGGCGGCGGCAGCACCGAAGAAGAAGGCCGCAGCGCCCAAGAAGAAGTCGGCGCGTAAGCCGAACCCGGCATTCATGCGTCCGCTCAATCCCGACGACGTGCTGAGCGCCGTGGTTGGCAAGAAGGCGATGCCGCGCACGGAGATCACCAAGAAGCTCTGGGACTACATTCGCAAGAATGGTCTGCAGGACGCGAAGAACCGGCGCATGATCAATGCGGACGACAAGCTGTCCGCAGTGTTTGGCGGCAAGAAGCAGGTGTCGATGTTCGACATGACCAAGCTCGTTGCCGGCCACATCAAGTGATCGGCGTCGCGCAAGGGGCTTTTGCCAAGTCAGATCGCCGATCGCCGCCCACGCGTGGTCATCGCCGGTGATTGGCGAGCAGTTCTCGCAGCGCAAGGAAGGCGAAGGCTTGGCAGTGTCTCGGGGTTGAGCTGTCGCGCGAAGCATCGCTGCCACGATCCCGCTCGACCGGATCTGCTCCGTCACGCCACCAACGAGTTGACCGGCCTCACCCGAGCCTGGCAAGGCGAAGGGCGAGGCCGGTCGCGTCGTGAGCGCGCTCGACCGCTACGGGTTGGCGCAGATCTCGGTCTGCAGTCCGGCCGACAGGGCCAGGTTCGAGTAGCCCGCGGGATCGGTGACCAGCCACTGGGCATAGAACACGAGACCATCGTAGATCGGGTCGCCTGGAATCGGCAAGCCGATGCTCGCCGAGCCGTCGCCGGCGCCGCTGCCAGACACCGCGGTCGGTACGAACAGGTGCGGCAGCGACACGTCCACCAGCAGGTGCAGCGGCCCGATCAGCACGTCGGTCTTCGCCGCGCCGATGAGCAGCGCCGCCACGGTCCCGCCCAGCATGCGATCGCCGGCGATGGCGAAGGCGGCGTTGCCGAGGTTGGCCGGTCCGTTCACCGCAAAGATGCGCGGCGTGAAGCCGCCGGTGCCGGGCGAGCCCACGCCGTAGCCGAACGACGGCTTGCAATCGTGCGCCGGATCGATCAGCTCGAGCACGCGCAGATCGTCGAGGTTCCAGCCACCGTAGCCGGTGGCGAAGTCGGTGTTCAGCTCGAAGCGGATCACCACCGACGGCTGATTGTCGGCGAGCGCCGAGATGTCGTAGATCTGATGCGTCCAGCTGTGGTCGAACAGGTCGGCGTTCGCGCCCGGCGTGCCGCCCGGATTCGTGTACACCCGCACCCCGTTCACCTCGACGATGGCTTGATCCCACAGGCCATCCTCGACGCCGAGCCAGCGGTGGAAGTCGAGGCGCGTGTGCAGCACGCCGGTCAGGTCGAGCGGCGGCGTCTCCAGCCACATCGAGCTCGAGTTGTCGTACTGGCCATCCTTGCTCAGGTCGGTGCCCCATACGCTCGCGCCCGACGCCGCGGTCGCGGGGTCCGTCGACAGACCGAGCGGTGCGCCGTGCTCGAAGCTGTCGGTGCCGCTGGTCGCGCCGTGGGTGAAGCCATCGTCGCCCGGGTTCTCGAAGTCCCATGACGCGATCGCGTTCACGCTGCCGACGTGATAGACGAACCGATCGTTGTCGGGCGCAGCGATCGGCAAGATGCCGCTCAGCCCGGTCACGCTCTTGCCCGTGAGGTAGTAGGTCACCGTCGTCGCTGCCGGCTGCCCCGGCACGCTCGCCTGCCACTCGTCCGGGTTGCCGGTCGGCGACATCGTGAGCTCGGTGTAGCTCGTGCCGACGTCGGTCGAGTAGAACAGCGAGGCGCCGCTCACCGGCTCGCCATAGGCGCACTTCACGATCGCCTTGATCGGGATCGGGCCCGTGCCCTGCGACTCGCCCACCGCGACGTGCTCGATCACCACCTTCTGGTCGCGGAAGCTCGGGAAGCCCTGGTCGACGAATCCGCCGTTGATGTCGACGTGATGCGGCGTGCCGTTGAAGATGTCGCCGTCGTCATCGTCGAGCGTGAGCAGCTGCTCGACGATGGTCGCGCAGATCGTCTTCTGGTCGAACGCCTGGTACCACGTCAGCATCAGCACGTCGGCGACCAGATCGCCGGCGGCGTCGCCCAGGCTCGCGTTCAGGCGCTTGCGCATCTTCCAGAAGGCGCCCATCAGCACCTCGCCCTCGTAGTGCGGCTCGCCGCCGTGGCAGCTCTCGTTGCAGTTGCCGCAGTACAGCGTGCCGTTGTCGCCGCTGCGCACGTAGCTGCCGTCGCCGAAGAAGTCCTGGCCGACGATGCCGGTGTCGTAGATGTACATCGACCACACGTCGGCACCGCCCTCGTGGAACGCGCCGCTCACGCCGCCGTTGAACTTGGTGTTGGCCCAGTGCCCCTCCTCGTGCGTGACCACGGTGGTGTACGCGGTGTTGGGGCAGCCGCCGCCGGCGCGGAAGAAGTTGATGCTCGAGTAGTCGTAGTAGGCATTGCAGGTCGAGGCGATGTTGACGTTGCACTTGACCGTGAAGTCCATGTGCGTGTCGCCCGGATCCAGGCCCTTCACGAAGTTGTGGAAATCGATCGCGCAGCGGTGGCAGTTGGGCTGCGACGTGACGAACTCGGACGGGCTCGGGTTGAGCGTGATGTCGGCGAACACCCCCGGCGTGACGCTCGCTGTCTGTGACTCGTTCGCGCCGGCGGTGTTGGTGACGCTGATGAGCGGGCTGGCGAGATCCGCGGTCACGTTCTGCGTGTCGTTGCCGCCGTAGGCGATGGTCCAGTTGCCGGCGGCGTCCGCGAGCCCATCGCCCACTGCCGACGCCAGGCTCAGGTCTTGCATGCTGGTCAGCACCGGCGGGTTGCTGCCCTTGTCCGGCTTGAGCCCTGGCGTGGCGTAAGCGCCCACGTGGCCCACGAGATCGGTGGTGAGCACGGAACTCTGCTTCGAGATCACGCTGCCGTCCTGCGCATCGACCAGCACGCGGTAGCCCTCCGGCACGCTGCCGATCGAGCGCACCAGGTTCACGACGTAGGCGAGCGTCGCGTGCGCCGGCAGCTCGCGGTCGTCGCGCGCGAACCACAGCGCGAGCTCGCGCACCTCGTAGTGGTCGTCGAACCCGAGCGCGCGCGCCGCCGCCGCAACCGCGTCGGCAGCGCCGAGGCGCGGCGTGGTGCTGGTCGCTGCCGTGAACGGCACGAGCTGGTTCTGCAGGGCGACCAGGTTGTCGTGCTGATCGAGCACCAGGCAGAGCGTCGCGTCGTACACCTCGAGCCCGAACGCGCTCTGGCGGTAGACGATGGAACGCTTGCGCGCGATGCCGGCCTGCTCGAGCCGCAGGTCCATGACCTGCGCCACGTCGAGCTCGCTGCCGCTCACGCCGAGCAGATCGGCATCGAGGGTGATGAACGCGCTGGCGGCGCGCACCACGTCGCCGACCTCGCTCGAGCGCGCCCCGAGCGGGATGGCCTTGCCGTAGAACGATGCGAGCACGCCGCGGCTCGCGTCGGTCGTGGCGATCATGCGCACGCCATGGCGTGCCTGGAACGCCGCGGCTGGATCGACGGCGTTGCCGAACGCGGCGGCCGGCAGTGCCAGGAGCAGCAGCACAAGCAACGGGCGGTGTGTCATCGGTGGAGATCCTCGAGGAAGTGGGGGGTGTGCGACCACGAGCGTGGATGCCGGGTCGCTGGTTGCCGATGTCGTTGCGCATTAGATCGCCGCCCGCGCCACGGCGCAATGGCCGCCCGCGCATGCGCTCGAGCCTGTCGTTCGCGGTGCGCCGGCGGTAGCATGGCTGGCCATGGACCGGGTGTTCCGTTCCGCGACGGAAGCGAGCATGCACGCGATCACACGCCGCCAGTTCTTGCAGACCGCGGCCACGGCCGTGTGCGCGCAGCTTCCCGCGACGCAGCTCGGGTTTGCGCGCTCCCCTCCCGGAAACGGCGCGCCGCAGCTGTGCACCCGCGGCGTCGTGCTCGTGCCGGACGACCTCACGCTCACGGACTGGTCCCGGCGGGCCGCCGCCGCCGGCCTCACCACCATCGCCCTGCACGCGAGCGCCGCGCCGCGAAAGGTGGTGGTGCCGTTCGTGCGCTCGGCCGCCGGACAGCAGTTCCTCGCAACCTGTGCCGGGCTCGGCCTCCAGGTCGAATACGAGCTGCACGCGCTGCGCGAGTTGCTGCCGCGCGAGCGGTTCGCACAGGAGCCGGCGCTGTTCCGCATGAACGAGCAGCACGTGCGCACCGCCGATGCCAACCTGTGCGTGCACTCGGCGCGCGCGCTCGAGATCGTCGCCGAGAATGCGGTGCAGCTCGCGCGCGACCTGCCGCCCACCACCGGCCGCTACTTCTACTGGACCGACGATGCCGAGCCCGGCTGCCGCTGTCCTGACTGCAGTGCGCTGTCCGACAGCGATCAAGCGCTGATCGTCGAGAACCACATCATCGCCGCCCTGCGCAAGGTCGATGCACGGGCGCGGCTGGCACACCTCGCATACCAGCGCACCATGCCGGCGCCGACGCAGATCAAGCCCGTGCCCGGCGTGTTCCTCGAGTTCGCGCCGATCGAGCGCCGGTACGACATCGCCCTCGGTGCCGACGATCCCGCGCAGCGCCGGGTGCTCGATCTGCTCGACGCCAACCTGCGTGTGTTTGGCGCCGAGCACGCGCAAGCGCTCGAGTACTGGCTCGACTGCTCGCGCTTCTCACATTACCAGAAGCCCGCGGTGAAGGTGCCGTTCGACCAGGTTGCCTTCGCCGCCGACGTCGCTACCTATGCAGCGCGCGGCATCCGCCACCTGACCAGCTTCGCCGTGTTCATCGACCGCGACTACGTAGGGCGTCATGGCGAGCCGCCGCTCGATCTCTATGGCAAGGTGCTGAACAGCTGGCGCGAAGCTCGCTAGCCGACCAGGGAGAGAGATCCTCATGCTGCTCGCTGCATCGTCCCTCGTGCTGGCGCTGGCTCAGGCTCCGCCCGATGCGTTCACCGAAGCGCGCCGCAGGTGGGCCTACGAGTTCCTCGAAGGCGCGCGCGCAACGCTTGCGCTCGCGAAGCTGCATCACGACGCCGGGCGCCTCGACCTCGCGCAGCACATCTGCGAGGAGGCGCGCCGCTTCTTTGCGGACGAGGGCTTCGATCCCGTGTACCGCCAGCTGTTCGGCTTCCAGAAGACGCAGAAGCCGACCGGCGATCTGAAGGACGTGCTCGACGAGATCCAGCAGAAGATCGACCGGAAGGATCTGATCGGTGCGCGGCAGGAGGCCACCACCGCGCTGAAGAAGTGGCCGAAGAGCCACGAGCTCTGCTACATCCTCGGCACCACCAAGGACCTGCTCGGGCAGCCCGCCGACGGCGAGTTCAAGAAGGCGCTCGAGCTCGCGCCCAGCTCGCCCACGGTCCAGGGCGGGATCGCACTGCGCCTGCTCACCAGGAAGAAGGATCCGGAAGCGGCGTTCACGGCGTACTTGAAGACCTACTTCCTCGACCCGCACTTCGACGACACCGGCCCCATCAACCAGCGCATCGTGGAGGAGCTCGGCCCCAAGCACAGCCTGGCGGTGGTGACGAAGGCACGCGACGCCGGCGACTTCCGCGCCGCGATCTCGTTCGATGCGTACTGGGGTACCGAGCGCGTGCTGCAGACCATGCGGCGCGAATGGCAGCCGGAGTACGTGGCGGATGCGGTGCGCCTGCTCGCACACGATTCGAGCGACATCCGCAGGACGGCGATGCAGCTCCTGTGCGAGAAGACCGATGCGTCGTTCGAGCCGACGCTCGAGCAGCTGTTGCAGCATCAGGACCTGCGCGTGCGCGGCATGGCGCTGTACGTGGCGCTCGCGCGCCACGGCGCCGACGCGTTCCCGACCGCGCGCGAGTTCCTCGCATCGGATTGCCCGCTGCTGCGCTTCGACGCCATCTCGGCGCTGCTCATGGACGGCCGCGGCGCCGCCATCGAGATGGTGCGCGTGCACGGCCAGACCGAGACCTATGAGGCGCTGAAGAAGATGATCGCCAATCGCGGCAAGTGAGGCGGCATGGAGACTGCTGAAACGCGGAGGCCTCTCGCCGGCATCGCCGAGGTCAAAGCTGACATCCCACGCGATCTCGCTGCCAGCGTGCCATGTCAACTCGTGCTGACGATCGGCACGCAGTGACGCAGCGATACCTTCCCAGGGCCCTGGCTTGCGGATCGCGTGAGTCGCCGTCTGGAGC
>JAXMBY010000079.1:0-23954 GCA_046349655.1 Planctomycetota bacterium | reverse complement strand
GTGTCGGTCACGCTCACGCGCACGCAGCCCGGCTCGGTCTCGCTGCCGCGGAACGTACGCAGCTCCACCAGCACATGGCCGTCGGCGGTGAACTTGATCGCGTTGCCGACCAGGTTGAGCAAGACCTGGCGCACGCGACCCGGGTCGACGATCAGCTGCGGCATCGCGTCGGTGTCGGCTTGCAGCGCCAGCTCGAGCCCCTTCTCCACGGCGCGGTACTCGAGCAGGTCGACGACATCGCAGGCGGCGCCGAGGATGTCGCACGGGACCATCTCCAGGGTCAGCTTGCCGGCCTCGATCTTCGAGTAGTCGAGGATGTCGTTGATGATGGTGAGCAAGGCCTCGGCCGACTTCTTGATGGTGGTGGCGAAATCGCGCTGCTCGGCATCGAGGCTCGACTCCAGCAGCAGGTGCGTGAAGCCGAGCACGCCGTTCATGGGCGTGCGGATCTCGTGGCTCATCGCCGCCAGGAACTCGCTCTTCGCGCGGCTGCCTTCCTCGGCCGCGGTGCGCGCTCGCTCCAGGTCGCGCTCGCGGCGGACGCGCTCGGTGATGTCCATCGTCGTGCCGCACAGGCCTTGCACCTTGCCCTGGGCATCGCGCTCGACCTGCGCCTGCACCCACAGGAACTCGCAGCCGTTCGCCTCCTGGCGGAGCTGCAGCTGCAGGCCAAAGCCCTCGCCGCGCTCGACGGCGCGATGCACCGCCGCATCGAGGCGCTCGCTGTCCTGCGGCACCAGCAGCGCGAGCACCTCGGCGTAGCTCAAGGTGTCGCGGTCGGCATCGCGCCCGAACAGCCGGTACAGCTGGCGCGATCCGTGTCCTTGCGGTGTGCTGGGATCCCAGGTCCAGTGGCCGATGCGCGCGATCGCCTCCGCGCTCTCGAGGCGCGCCAGGCGCTCCTCGGCATCGCGCTCGAGCTGCTTCAAGCGGGTGATGTCGAGAGACGTGCCCAGCACACCCACCACCTCGCCGGCATCGTTGCAGAGCGGCACCTTGCTGGTCGACAACCACTTCGCCGCACCGGCGGCATCGGACAGCGGCTCGATGATCTCGATCTCCGGCACGCCGGTCTCCATCACGCGCTGGTCGCAGGTGCGGAAGAAGTCGGACTGCTCGCGGGTCCACGGCATGTCGTAGTCATCCTTGCCGACGACCTCGCTCATGCCGCAGTCGGCGAGGAACCGCTGGTTCGCGCCGCCGTAGCGCCCCTGGCGGTCCTTCCAGAAGACGCGCTGCGGCAGCACGTCGAGGATGGTGCGCAGCAGGCGCTCCGACTGGGCGATCTTCTCCGCCGCGGCGCGGCTCTCGGAGATGTCCTCGGTGAACATCACGATGCCGCCGATCTGTCCGTCGGGCATGAACCAGGGACGCACTTCCCAGCGCAGCCACTGGCGCGAACCATCGGCACGCACGAAGCAATCCTCGTCGTTGCGCTCCACGGCACCGGCGAGGCAGCGCCGGTGAATCACCTTCCATCGCTCCGGAATCTCGGGGAACACCTCGTAGTGCGACTTGCCGATGATGCCGTCCTGGAGGCGATAGTCCGTGAGCCACCTCCGGCTGTGGCCGATGTAGCGCATCTCGCGATCGAACATCGCCACCGGCGCTGGCACGTGCTCCACGAACAGCTCGAGGTGGGCGCGTTGCTTTGCCGCCTCGGCCTGAGCGCGCTTGCGCTCGGTGATGTCGGTGCGCACGCTCACGTAGCGCGCCAGCTTGCCCCGCTGGTCGCGGAACGCCACGACCGTCGTCTCCTCCCAGTAGAGCGAACCGTCCTTCGCCCGGTTGCAAATCTCGCTGTGCCAGATGCCGTCCTTCGCCACCTTGGCATACATGTCGGCCCAGAACTGGCGCGGATGATGGGCGGAGTTGAGGCAGCGGTGATTCTGGCCGATCACCTCCGCGCGCGTGAAGCCGCTGATCGCACAGAAGCGGTCGTTGACGTAGGTGATCCAGCCGTCGGCATCCGTCTCCGAGACGATCGCGTGCGCATCGAGCGCGAGCTTCTGGCAACGCAGCGCATCGAGGGCTTCACGCAAGCAACGCTCGACGCGCTCGCGCTCGCGCTGCTCGCGGCCGAGGCGATCGGTCAGGTAGAGCGCCGACGTCACGGTCAGAAGCGTGGCCGCCAGGAACATCCCCACCGCGACGATGGTGCGCGGCAGAACCTGGGTGGTGGACGCGAGCGCGAGGAAGCACGCGCCGCCGGCGACGCACATGGTGGCGGCCATGACCGCGCCGAGCGGCAGCTGGATCGTGTGCTTGAGGGTGTGGCGCACACCTGACATGGCCAGCTCACCCGGGCTCTCGATCCCACGCCATGCGACTCTCCATTGGTCTCAAGAGATCGGCATTTGCCGTCCCCCTGCATGAGCGCGCGGGCGTCGCGGGATCGCGACGCGGCGCGTCGTGACGAGACATTGCTCGCGGCGATCGCCGGCGGCCATCCGCGGCGAGATTTCCGCACCTGCCTATTTACCGGCCCGCAGCAAGCGGTTAGAAGGCAGCGGCTCCCGGTCCAGAGTCATCCCCCACCTCAGGAGGAACATCCATGCGGCTCGGTTTGCCTTGCACCCTGGTTGCGGTCGCGTGCATCACGCTCAACTTGGCGCCGGCAGCGCGTGCCAGCGTCGGGCCTGACCTGCAGCTCGCGGTCACGCCGGACACGCCGGTCGGCGCCGGCGACACGGTGTCGCTCAACCTGTCGGACGGCACGTTCTTCGATCTCGCGCTGCTGCTGGGTGGACAGACCCTCGGCAGCACACCGTTCGGCGAGCTGACGCTCGATCTGGTGCCGGAACTGTTCCTGTTCCTCGGCTTCTTCCCGTCGGACGGAACGATCGCGTTCGATGCGCAGCTGCCGAGCAATCTTCCGCCGGAGCTGTCCGGCATCACGATCAACCTCCAGGGCGTCAGCCTCGGCTTCGACTTCTTCACGTTCACGCTGGTGTGGCGCAAGTCCAATCTCGACTCGCTCACCTTCGAGTGATCGAGCACCCTTTCTCGAGCGACCGTCATCGCTGACACCGCCCCCGGCACCGGGGGCGGTTTGCTCGTGATCGCATGACCCGCAAAGACGTCGTGTTCGCCGTGCTCGGCGCGTTCTTCCTCACCAATGCGCTGATCGCCGAGATGATCGGCGGCAAGCTCATCTACGTTGGCACCGAGGGCTGGCGGCTCGGACCGCTCGGCCCGTTCGCGATGTCGGTGGGCATCATCCCGTGGCCGGTGGTGTTCGTCGCGACCGACCTGATCAACGAGTACTTCGGCCGGCGCGGCGTGCGCCGGTTGACGCTGCTCACCGTGGGCATGATCGCGTACGCATACCTGGTGCTGTGGGGGACGATGAGCGTGCGCTCGACCTCGTTCTCGCCGGTCGATGACGCGTCCTACAACCGTGTCTTCGGTCAGAGCCGCTGGATCATCATCGGCTCGATGACGGCATTCCTCGTCTCGCAGGTGGTGGACGTGCTGGTGTTCCACCTGGTTCGGCGCCAGACCGGCGGCGCGCTCCTGTGGCTCAGGTCCACGGGATCGACGGTGATCTCGCAGGTGGTCGACAGCGTGGTCGTGCTGTACATCGGGCTCGCGATTCCGCAGCACTGGGACCTGCGCAAGTTCCTCAGCGTGGCACTGCCCAACTACACGGTGAAGCTGGCGATCGCCGTGCTGATGACGCCGGCGATCTACATCGTGCATGGCATCGTCGAGCGCTACCTGGGCAAGGAGTACGCGCACGCGCTCGCCGAGCAGGCCGCCGCGGCCAGCGAGGGCAGGCTGCCGTCGCCGCCGCCGTCGACGCCGGAGGCGGACTGGAGGGACTGATCGCATGCGCGCCGCGTCGTTCCTGCCGCTCGTCCTCGCCGCCTCGCAAGCCAACGACGCTGCGCCCGAGTCGCTCGCCAAGCGCGTGAATCGCGCGATCGATCGGGGCTGCCAGTGGATCGTCGATCAGCAGGCCGCGGACGGCTCCTTCGGCGCGGTCGACGCGGTGCACCCGCTCGGCCGCACGGCGCTCGCGCTGCTCACGCTGCATCACGCGGAGTCGAGCGCCACGCAGGCGGCCTTCGACCGCGGCATGCGCTACCTGCTCGAGCGGCTGCGCGCGGCGAATCCACCGCCGCCGGGCGGCCGCGTGCCACCCGCGGCGCCGCCGCGACACAGCACCTACGAGACAGGTATCATGCTGCTGTTGCTGAGCGCGCTCGACACTCCCGAGTGCCGCGCGCAGCTACCGTCGCTGGCCGGATCGCTGGTGGCCTCGTTCGACCGCAGCACCGGGCTGTGGGGATATCCGGAAGGCACGCACGATCTCTCCAACACGCAGTACGCGCTGCAGGGGCTGCGCGCCGCCGTGCGCGCGAACGTGCGCCCGCCGGGGCTGAACGAGACGCTCGCGCTCGCGCTGCGCGGCGTGCTGCGCTTGCAGAGCGAGGCAGGTGGATTCTGCTATGCGCCGGGCAAGTTCCCGAGCAGCTCGATGACGGTCGCCGGGCTCGCCACGCTGCAGTTCCTGCAGGACGAGCTGCGCGGCGCGCAGGCCGCGGCCACCGACCTCGCGAAGTGTCCAGCAGCGGTGGCGCAGGCTCGGGCGTGGCTCGAGCAATCGTTCGACATTCAATTCAACATCGACGGCCGGGCCAAGACCCGGTTCCACTACTTCTACTACCTCTATGGGCTGGAGCGCTACGCCGCGTACTACGACGTGAAGACCATCGCCGGTCGGGACTGGTACGACGATGGCGCAGCTCTGCTCGTGGCAGAGCAAGCGGCAGATGGCGCGATCGGCCCGGACCTGTCCGACACGTGCTTCGCGGTGCTGTTCCTGCGACGCGCGGCGTTCACCGAGGTCACCGGGCGCCGGATCGCGCGCACCGAGGCGGTCGAGGCGGCCACCGCGAACGCGCCGGCGCCGCCCACCCGGCCTGCACCGCCGCGGCCGCAAGCGAGCGTGCCGTTCCTGCGCGAGTGGCTGATCGCCGGGACGTTCCTTGGCAAGCCGGACGCGGACGATGCGCTCGACACCGACTTCATCCAGGAGAAGAAGGCGAGCGCGATCGTGGACCAGAAGGTGGGCACGCGGGCCACCAGGAAGTGGGTGGCCTATCGCTCGCCGGAAGACAAGGTCGATCTCGAGAAGGTCACGCGCGGCGGCGACCATTCCGCCACCTATGCATTCGTGTGGGTGCAGTCGGCGGCCGACTGCGAGGTGACGCTGTGGCTCGGCAGCGACGACGGCGTGTGCGTGTTCTTGAACGGCGACCTCGTGTTCGCGCACCATCATCACGACGGCGTGCCGGCGGATTCGCTGGCTACGACGCTCTTGCTCAAGGCGGGCTGGAACAAGCTCCTGCTCAAGGTCGAGGACGTCGGCTACTTCTGCTACTTCTTCGCGCGCATGACCGACCCGAGCGGCGCGCCAGCGAGCGGCATCACGTGCGCGCTCACGCCGTTCAAGAAATGACCGGCGCTGCTGCCGAGCGGCGGCGAACGAGGCAACCGACTTCGGGCTGTAACTCGCTCACCGCCTGGCGTACACTCCCGCCCGTGAATCAACCAGAGACCGAGGAGTTGCCATGATGCGTCCTGCCGACCACAACGATGCCGACATCGTCTTGCGCCTCTACGAGCTGCGTCGCGAGCCCGTGATGCGACAGGCGCGCGCGTTCTTCATGGAGCTCGCGCCGCGCCGATACGAGGACCTGAGAACGGTGATGGACTTCGCGCATCCCAAGAACGCGTTCTTCCGTCAGGTCACGTCGTACTGGGAGATGGCCGCGAGCTTCGTCAACCGCAAGGTGCTGCACGCAGACCTCTATGCCGACAACTGCGGCGAGGGCTTGTTCGTGTTCGCCAAGCTCGAGCCGTTCCTGAAGGAGATCCGCGACACGTACTCGCCGACCTTCCTCACCCAGACCGAGCGCGCGATCGCCGAGAATCCCGTGATCGCGCAGCGCATGAACGTGATCCGCGAGGTCCTGAAGAAGCGCTCGTGAGGCAGCGATGCGACCGGCGCTGCATCTCGATCCACCGCTGGCGACCATTCCGCAGCGGCTGCGCGACGATGGCGTGGACGCGTTCCAGACCACGCTGCGCGATCCGCAGCGCTACGGCAAGTACGGCATCCCCGACGAGCAGGACTGCGCCGCCTACCTGACGCAGGTGCGCGCGGGGGCACCGCCGTGGGCGATCGTGCACGGCTCGCTGCTCACCAACCTCGCGAGCCGCGATGGCCGCATCCGCAACTCGTCCGTCTCGAGCTTGATCGGCGATCTCGCGCTCGCGCTGCAGCTCGGCTTCCCGGGCGGCGTCTGCTTTCACGCGGGTTACGCCAAGGGTCACGACACGATCGAGCAGGCGCTCGCGGAGGCGGCGCGCAAGCTCGCCCAGGTGATCGAGAAGATGCCCGTCGGTGCGCTGGCGGTGATCGAGAACGCGTGCGAGGGCGGCGAGCTCGGCCAGACGATCGCCGAGGTGGCGGCGATCGTGCGCGGCGTCGGCGCACCACCCGCGCAGCTCGCGGTGCTGATCGACACCTGTCACCTGCACGCGGCTGGCTTCGACCTGGCGAGCATCGACGCCGGCGAGCGCCTCGCGCACGAGCTTGCCACGCACGACTTGCTCGATCGTCTGGTGGCGTTTCACCTGAACGACTGCGCGGGCCCGGTCGGTTGCCATCGCGATCGCCACGCCGCGCCCGGGGCCGGCACCATCCAGGAGGGGCTGCTGTCGATCGCCCACCATCCGGCCTTCGCCAACGCCCCGTGCGTGCTCGAGCTCGACCTCGAACAAGCCCGCGCCGGCCTGCGCTACCTGCGCGGCAGCTGACCCGCGGCGTCCCGAAAAAAGATTCAGCACGCGCCGTGGCGCGCTCGTAGCTGAGCGCGGCGCAAGATCGCGAGCTCGCTCGGCCGCGTTTTTTGCCCGGCAGCTTTACAGCAACGGCTGGTTGCGTGTTACTTATGAGCGCTCGCGGGCGGCGCAAGGAGGCGTGCCCGGCGCCGGCGCCGGGCTGGTCGAGCCTGCAGCATGCACACGAACTCGAGATCTGCGGTGGCCGCCCCGATCTCGCCGGTTACGATTCCGGTCGGCGGCGATAGAACGCTCGCTCCTCATCTCCCTCGGATCAACGCACCATGAACATCCCGTCTCTCGCCGGCGCGCTCGCTCTCTCGATCACTCTGCCGGCGCTCGCCAGCAACCTGAATCTCAGCGTGCAGAGCGGCGGCGTCAATGCAATCACGGTCAAACCCGGAGCCGCGGTGAGCTACGCGGTGGTGGGTGTACTGGACGACGCCGAGAACGAAGGGCTGGCGATGTTCGCGTTCGATCTCAAGCTCGACGCACACGCGATCAAGCGTGCCGACCCGCCGGCGACGCAGCCGATGCTCAACTTCGCGATCCCGCTCGGCATCAACAACCCGCACGGCTTCGGCGGCACGCCGAAGGATGGCAAGCTGCTGCAGATCGGCGGCGCGCAGAACACGATCAAGAACACGTTTGCGCCGTACCCGAGCGGCACCGTGATCACCGGCGTCGCGAAGCCGGGACAGCCGGTCACGCTGATCACCGGCAAGCTCACCGCGCCGCTCGTGAACGGCGTCTATCACCTGGACGCGTCGGCGCTGGTCGCGAACGTGATCAAGAAGGGTGCGAACGGCAACCCGTTCTGGGTGGTGGAGTCCACGGGCGCCGGCACGATCACCAACCTGACGATCACGGTGAAGGGCGCGCGTGCCGCACAGCCGAAGCTCGAGGGGGTGAAGGCCGAGCAGTTCGCCTCTCCCTTGCCGCGCCTGGTCGCGGTCGGCACCGGCCAGACCAGTTCCTCTTCAACAGTCGATAGCTACTAGGAGCCACCATGTTCGGCCGCATCGCGCTGAGCAGCTGCCTCGTGTTGATCGTCGCCGCCACCGCTCGTGCCCAGTTCGACAACCAGTGGGTCGAGTTCGTGAAGGACCAGACGCGCCTGGCCGACGACTGGATCAAGGCCGATGCCGACGAGAAGGACTATGCCGTCGGCGACATCGACCTGGACGGCGACCTGGACGTGGTCGTGGTGCGCAAGGAGCCAGCCGCGACGCTCGGCAAGCGCATCAATGCGCTGCTCATGAACGAGAATGCGACGCTGGTCGACCGCACCGCGCTGTACGCGGTCGACTCCGACGTGCCGGGCGATCTCGGCTTCCTCACCCCCACCAACGATCGCGACGTGCAGATGGTCGATCTCGACCTCGATGGCTGGCCCGACCTGATCACCTCGGTGACGCTGAGCGACGGCGCCCCGAAGTACATCTCGCACCCCCGCGTCTACGTGAACAAGGGCGCGATCAGCGGCGTGTGGCAGGGACTGCGCTACGAGGATGCGCGATTCCCGCAGCTGTTCACGGTGGGCGGGGTGCCGGTCGCGCCGCGGTTCTGCTCGGTCGCGGCCAAGGACGTGACCGGCGACGGCTATCCCGATCTGTACTTCGCCGACTACGATTCCACCGAGACCGGCATCGGCGAACCGCCCGCCAACGACCTCAATGATCGCCTGCTCGTCAACGATGGCCGCGGCTTCTTCAACGACGAGAGCTTCACGCGCATGACCAGCGACATGCTGCTGTCGGCCTTCGGCGTGCAGGCGAAGATCGCGGACATGAACGGCGATGGCGCCGCCGACGTGGTGAAGGACACCGCCCTGCAAGCGCCGCAGTACGTGGCGGTCGCATACAACGATCCCGGCAACATCGGTTACTTCAACATCTTCCAGAACAACTTCCACAGCTTCGCGCCCTACCACATCGACATCGGCGACCTCAACAACGACGCGCGCCTCGACCTCGTGGTGGGTGACGACAACGCCGATCGCTACCGCTACAACCTCGGCAACGACGCGCTCAATCGCGTGATCTGGGGAACGGCGAAGAAGTTCACGTTCCTGGACGGCAAGGACGATGGCTTCCCCGGCAACGCGTACGTGGCCGACCTCGACCACGATGGCTGGAACGACGTGTTGGTCACCGACTTCGACGTCGATCTGCCGGGTTGTTCGCGCCGCACGCACATCTACCACAACCCGGGCGGCACGCCCGGCGCCGAGATCCTGCTGGTGGAAGAGGTGGAGAAGACCGGCTCCGGCGGGTGGAAGGGCGCCAAGGGTTTCCTGGTCGGCGACCTCAAGGGCACCTACGACGTGGCGATCTTCGATCTCGACGACGATGGCGACCTCGACATCTTGCTCGGCCGTTGCACCGGCACGTTCCTGTGGTTGAACCAGCTCGTCTGCCAGGCCGACCTCGGCTACGGTGGACCGGGCGACTCGCAGCTCAGCCTGTGCGGCAAGGCGCTCTCGAGCGGCAACTCCGCACACCTGCTGCTCGAGCATGCGCCGCCCAGTGCACCGTGCTTCATGATCGGCTCGGTGAACTCGAACCCGACCAGCATCTATGGCGGCACGCTGGTGCCAGCGCCGCCGTTCACGATCGTGAGCTTGACCAGCAATCCGGCGGGCAAGATCACGGTGCCGGGAATCCCGGGCGGCGGCGGGCCGTTCTCGTTCTACCTGCAGGCGGTCATCCCCGACGCCACGCAACCCAAGGGCTATCAGTTCTCGAATGCGATTCGCGGCGACTGGCTGCCGTAAGGAGGACTCGTCGTGCGACTCTCCGCATCACTCGCGGCCGTGCTGCTCGCGTCGCCGCTGCTCGCGCAGTCGATCCAGCCACGCATGGGCGCGCCGGTGCCGGGCCTGACCGCAGCGCAGCTCGATCGATTCAACAAGGGTCGAGCGGCCGCCAACGATCCGCTGCCCGTGGTCGACGGGCTGGGGCCGATCTTCAACGACTCCGCGTGCGCATCGTGCCATGCGCAGCCGACTGCCGGCGGCTCGAGCGATGTCGCAGTGACCCGCTTCGGCAAGGCGGCGAGCGGCGGCAATCCGTTCGATCCGCTCGAGGATCTCGGCGGCTCGCTGCTACAATCCCAGGCCATCGCCGGCGGCTGCGAGGAGGTCGTGCCGCCGGAGGCCGACGTGACCGCGCAGCGCGGCACGCCGCCCTTGTTCGGCGCCGGGCTGGTGGAGGCGATCCTCGACGCCGACATCGTCGACTATCAGGACCATCCGCCGCCGGGCGTGAGCGGGCGCGTGCACTGGATCCAGCCGGTGGAGGATCCAACCGGCCCGCTGCGCGCGGGACGCTTCGGCTGGAAGGATCAGGAAGCCACGGTGATGAGCTTCTCGGCCGGCGCATCGCTGAACGAGATGGGGCTCACCAATCGCTTCTTCATGAGCGAGAACGCGCCCAACGGCGATCAGTCGCGCCTGGCCACATGCGACTCGGTGCCGGATCCCGAGGACGGTCCGGACAGCGAGGGCTTCGACAAGATCGATCGCTTCACCGATTTCCAGCGGTTCCTGGCGCCGCCGCCGCGCACGCCGCGCTCGGGCATGACCGGCGAGGCGATCTTCAACGCCGCCGGCTGCGCCTCGTGCCACGTGAGCACGCCGTACCTGACCGGCGCTGCCGCCGAAGTGGCGCTGTCGGGAGTCGAGATCACGCCGTACTCGGACTTCCTGCTGCACGACATGGGCACGCTCGGCGACGGCATCGTGCAGGGAGACGCCACCGAGACCGAGTTCCGCACGCCGCCGCTGTGGGGCCTGCACACGCGCGGACAGATCGCGCTGCTGCACGATGGGCGCGCCAGCAGCGGCACGTTCGAGGAGAACGTCGACGCGGCGATCACCGCGCACGACGGCGAGGCGGCTGCCGCGCGCGACAACTACCTCGCGCTGCCCAATCCGCAGAAGCTGCTGCTGATCCAGTTCCTGGACTCGCTCGGCCGCGCCGAGTTCGACTACGAGGGCGACAACGACGTCGACGCGTTCGACTGGTTCTTCCTGCAGCCGCTGTTCACCGGGCCGGGCGCGTTCTACACGGCCGATGACTTCGCCAGCATCGCCGACATCGACCAGGACGGCGATTTCGATCTGGTGGATTTCGGCGCGCTGCAGCGCGCGTTCGGCCAGTGATCGAGCGACTCGCTGCGACCAGCGCGCAGCGAGTCACTGCTCCATCTCGATGCGCGTGATGCGCACCTTGCCTTCCTGCAGGACGAGGCCGACCTTGCCCAGCGCCGCGCCGGGCAAGAGCGGCTTGCGGTAGATCACCTTGCCGCCGTTGCTCATCACCAGCTCCTGCTCGTTCACCTCGAACACGAGCTCGCCGGCGGGCTGCTTCGCCTTCACCGAATCATCGACGGCGGGCACCATCTCGGGGCGGCCGGTCTTGCGGTCGACCTGGAAGTCGACGTGACCGTCGACGACCATCTCCCGCTTCTGGTTCCAGGCGATGAACCCGGCGTGCTCGCCGGCGCGCCAGCCATACACGAGGCCGAACAGCACCTCGTCGCCCTGGGCCGGGTCGGCCTCGAGGTAGATCTTGAACGGCGGTGCGTAGCTCGTCTTCTCGCGCACGATCTTGCAGCTCGTCTCGCTCGAGAACGTCATCGCCGTTCCCTCGGCGACGAGCGCCGGACCCGCCTCCCAGTTGGGCAGCGAGTCGCCGCGGAACAGGGACCAGCGGCGGGCGAGCGACGCGCCATGGGCGAGGATGTCGGCCTGCGCGGCGGCGAGCGTGGGGTGCTCGCCGAGGCTGTTCTCCACCATGGCGAGCGTGAGCAGCCCGGTGCGCGGCATCTCGGCGGCGGCGAGCGCCCTGGACTCGGCCACCGCGGCGTCGCAGAGCCGGGTCTCGAACAGGACGCGATCGGCGGCGATCGGATCGAGCGCCTGCACCAGGTGCTCGATCGACTCGGTGAGCTTGGCATCACCCTTCACGTGATCGCGCGCCATGAATACGTGGTAGAGCGCGCGGTCCTCATCCTTCTCCTGCTGGTAGGTGCGCGCCAGGAGCTCGTGCGCCGGAGCATTGTCTGGCAGCCACGCGATCACCTTCCTGAGCGCGGCCTCGGCCTTGTCGAAGCGACCGGCGTCGAAGTACTTGCGCGCGCGCTCGAGCCACTTGCTCGATGCCGCGGGACCGAGCCGGTACTCCTCGATCAGGTCCTTCATCCAGCTCTTCCACACTGGCTGCAGCGAGGCGACGGTCTTGGGTCCATCGACCGGCTTCAGCACCATGTCCTCGAAGCGCTTGACGATGTCGTGCTTGCCGCCCTTCTTGTACGCCTCGAGCAGCTTCATCAGCGGCAGCTTGTACGGCGTGCCGAGACGGCTGTCCTCCCAGTTCAGGAGGAAGTACATGAGCCCCCAGCCGTAGCAGTAGTGCAGGCCGTCGTAGTCGGGCTTCGCCGTGCGCAGCAGCTGCTCGAGCGTGATCTCCTCCTTGCTGTCCAGGGTTGCCGCGAGCGGGCGGATGCGATGCGGCGGGATCTCGTTGGTCTGCACGGTGCCGTCCGGCAGGATGCGCGCCCCCTCGAAGTAGGACGAGATCCCCTCGTTCAGGTAGATCGGCGGCGGTGTACCCGTGATCAGATCGATGAACTGGTGGCTCGCCTCGTGGAAGATCGTGCGGTAGATGTCTTCCAGATCGAACCCGTCGATGCGCAGGTCGTAGGTGTTGATGTTGCTGGTGTTGTAGTAGCCCTTGACTCCCGGATTGGTGACGCTGTCCTGCTTGTTGAAGTCCTCGCGCGCAGCGAATGCCTGGACCGTCAGCACCGGCGGGTCGGGACCCTTGTAGCCGAACACCTCGCGATAGAAGACGTTGGCCTGATCGAGCGAGAACGCGAGCGTCTGGAAGACCTCGTAGCCGATGTTGGTCTTCAAGCGATAGTAGCGGGTCTTGCCGCTCCAGCAGTTCTCCCAGGTGCGGTGCGCCTTGTCCTGGCGCGCGATCCACGCCGGCGACCGCGACGCCAGCTGCCGCTGCAGCTTGAGCGCGGCACCGCCGGTGGTGTTCTTCACCACCTGCTCCTGCAGCGGCTGGACGTCCTTGCAGATGGGATCGATGCTCGCGACCTGCGCCAGCCAGAATGCAGCCGGCTGCCACCTCTTCTTCGCCAGGTACTTCTTGGCGAGATCGAGCATGCCGGCGACCGCGGTCGCCGGCACGTCGGCGGCGCCAGCCTCCCCCATCAGCGCCTTGATGCGCGCCAGGCAGGCGCCGATCGCCTTCATGTCCGGCTTCTCGGCCGAGCGCAGGACCTCGAGGTGCTTCTGCGCGTACCACAGCGCCGGGTCGCGCTTGAGCGCTTTCTCGTATGCGATCGACAGCGGCTCGTACGCCTCGGTCAGGTCGGGATCCCACCACAGCGCGCGCTCGAGGCTGTCGACGGCCTCGCCGGTCTCGGCTGCGCGCAGCGACTGCAGCCCGTGATCGAGCGCCACCTCGCCCGGCGGCTCGTCATCGCCAGCAAGCGCCATCAGCAACCACAGCAGCGTGATCATGCTCAATTCACCCACACGGTCTTGATGTTGACGAACTCACGCGTGCCGACCTGAGCCAGCTCGCGCCCGTACCCGGAACGCTTCACGCCGCCGAACGGCAGGCGCGGATCGGACTTGACGATGCCGTTCACGAACACGCAGCCGGCCTCGAGGTCGCGCGCGAGCCGCTCGCCGCGCTCGGAATCGCCGGTCCAGATGCTGGCACCGAGGCCGAAGCACGATCGATTGGCCAGCTCGATCGCATGATCGACGTCGCGCGCGCGCACCACCGCCGCCACCGGGCCGAACGTCTCCTCGTCGAACGCCGGCATGCCGGGCTCGACGCCGGCGAGCACCGTGGGTGCATAGAAGAAACCCGGCCGATCGAGGCGCTGTCCGCCGACGAGCAGCGTTGCGCCGGCGCGGATCGAGCGTTGCACCTGATCGTGCAGGCTGCCGACCAGATCGGCGCGGGCGAGCGGACCGATGTCCGTGGCCCGATCCATGGGATCGCCCACCGTGAAGCTCGCCATGTGCCGCGCGAGCGAGCGCTCGAACCGGGCGACGATCGGCTCGACGACGATGAAGCGCTTGGCGGCGATGCAGCTCTGACCGCTGTTGATCGTGCGCGCTCTGGCCGCGGTCTGGGCAATCAGGTCGACGTCGACGTCGCCGAGCACCACGAACGGGTCCGATCCGCCCAGCTCGAGCACGGTCTTCTTGAGCGCGGCGCCGGCTTGAGCTGCGACCTTGGCGCCGGCCTGCTCGCTGCCGGTGAGCGTGACCGCGCGCACCACCGGGTGAGCAATCAGGTCCGCCACCGCCGGCGCGCCCACCAGCAAGGTCGACAGTGCGCCCGCCGGGAACCCGGCCTCCTGGAACACCGCTTCGATCGCGAGCGCACAGCCGGGCACGTTCGAGGCGTGCTTGAGCAGACCGACGTTGCCCGCCATGAGCGCGGGTGCGGCGAACCGGAACAGCTGCCAGAACGGGAAGTTCCACGGCATCAACGCCAGCACCGGGCCGATCGGATCGTAGCGCACCAGGCTCTCTCGCGCATCGGACGCGATTCGCTCGGGCGCGAGGTAGTGCTGCGCGTGCTCGGCGAAGTGCTCGCAGGCGGCGGCGCACTTCTCGACTTCCGCCTCGGCCGCGGCGATGGGCTTGCCCATCTCGAGCGTCATCAACCGCGCATGGCGAGCGACATCGCGGCGCAGCAGCTGTGCCGCGCGCCGCATGGGCGCAGCGCGCTCGGCGAACGGCGCGTGCCGCCACGCGCGGAAGCAGCGCTCGGCGAGCGCGAGGCGGCGCGCGATCTCGTCGCGGTCGTGATCGCCGTATTCGGCCACCGGCTCTCCGGTCGCCGGGTTGATGGATCTCATGCTCGCTAACCTATCCCTGCGTCCTCGGCGCAGCAAGCCGACGATGTCCCAAAAGGAGGCTCGCAGGAGGCGGCGCCGACGGGCATGACGGGCGTCCTAAGTGCTTGGCGAGCGCAGAAAAAGGAAGGTTCGGCGAGACTTCGGCAGTGTGATATGCTTGGGGTGGGCCAAGGGCGGTGGCCGGCACGCGTGTTCGCACTTCCGCCGCCCGTCCGACCTGCCGGGCGGGCCAATCTTGCGGCCACGGTCCCAAGCGCTATACAACGGTGCCAAATTCCTGGGCGCCCGTCCTGGGCGTGATCGTCGGTACAGCTCGAGTTCGACACCATGCGCATCGCGATCTTCTCGTTCAACGATGAGCTCTCGGGCGAGGGCTCGCGGATCATCTCTGCGGTGCTCAAGCAAGCGGGCCACGACGTGAAGATGATCTTCATGCCGTTCTACGGCGCGCAGGACATCACCTACTGGGATCCGGCGTTGCAGGCGGTCGCGGACGATCGCGACGTGTTCATGATGTCGGTCATGTCCTGCTACGAGAGCCGGGCCGCAATGGTCACGAAGTTCTTGAAGCAGCAGTACCCGAAGAAGCTCGTGATCTGGGGCGGTGTGCACGCCACCGCGTTGCCGCAGGGCTGCCTCAAGTTCGCCGATCTCGTGATCCGCGGCGAGGCGGAGTCGGCGGTGCTCGAGTTCTGCCGGCGCTTCGATGCCGGCGAGGACTGGTCGAGCTGCCCGAACGTGGCGTACCTCGACCCGTCAGGCCAGTACGTCGAGAACAAGCTGAACCCGCTGCCGTTCGATGCCGACCTGGACACGCATGCGTTTCCCGACTACGACATCGAGGACCACTGGGTGCTGGATGCGGGCAAGGTGGTGAAGTGCACGCCCGAGCTGTTGAAGAAGTACCACACCGTGTACTTCCACGATGTGCCCACGTACTTCATCATCACCACGCGCGGCTGTCCATTCGTGTGCACGTACTGCCACCAGTCGGAGCTGGTGAAGACCTATCCGACGCGCGAGTACAAGTCGCGCGTGCTGCGCTACAAGTCGGTGCAGCGCACGATCGAGGAGATCAACCACATCACCACCCGGTTCCCGTTCCTCACGCACGTGGGGTTCTCGGACGATGATTTCTTCGCGCGGCACCTGGACGAGATCCGCGAGTTTGCGCCGGCATACTCGAAGCAAGTGGGCAAGCCGTTCGGGGCGATGGCGATTGCCTCGTCGATCACCGAGGAGAAGCTGCAGCTGCTGCTCGACCACGGGCTCAAGGTGATCGGCATCGGCGTGCAGAGCGGGTCGGATCGCGTGAACCGCGAGGTGTACAAGCGCTACCTGGCGAAGGAGAAGCTGCTGAAGGCGGTGGACCTGCTGGACAAGTACCACCAGAAGTACGACTTCCGCGTCGACGCGGACTGGATCATCGACTGTCCGTGGGAGACCGAGGACGACGTGCTCGACTCGCTCAACTTCTCGCTCAAGCTGCCGGCGTGGATGCGCTTCAACATCTTCACGCTCACGTTCTATCCCGGCACCGTGATCTACGACCGAGCGCTGGCGGAGAAGATCATCGACCCGAGCGACAACCCGTACGAGCAAGCGTTCAACACGCTGCGCCGCAAGGGGCACAGCTACATGACGTACGTGTTCCTGCTCAAGCATCGCGCGCGGCGTCTGACGTCGGATCGGATGGTGAACTTCCTCACCAGCAAGCCGGCGCGCTTCATCGGCGAGCGGCTGCCCGACTGGGCACTGAATGGGCTGTGGGGAAGGCGGCTGTTTCCGAGGGTGGCCGCACTGTGCCATAGCGACGCCAACATCGGCGGCGGCACGATGTTCGCCTGATGTTCGCGTGGCTGAAGCGGTTGCTCGGCCGCCGTCATGGTGAGCAGCCGGGAACCTTCGCGCACGGCTACAACATCACCTACACCTCGCGCGAGGTGAAGCAGCTGAAGAAGAACCTCGGCGATCGACCGTGGCACGAGCCGAGCGGCCGCGGCCTCTGCCCCTACTGCCTCCACCTCGAGGCCCGCTGGCGCACCGAAGGCTCCACCATCCGCATCCGCTGCAGCCAGTGCCAACGTTTCACGGTGATGGGGACAGCGTAGACTGTCCCTTTCTCGTGAAACACGGGCGGCTCAGGATGGGACTGGCGGTTTTTCTTCTGTAACTGGCCTGATGAGCGCACGTCCCCGCTGTCATGTCCAGAACCAAGCGCATCGTATGCCCGGGTCACTTTCACCATATCACCCAGCGTGGCAACAATCGGCAGGCGATCTTCCTCATCGATGACGATTACGCGCTCTACCTGGAGTGGCTGCGGCTGCGCGCCGCGGCCGCAGGCGTACGCATCCATGCGTGGTGCCTGATGACCAATCACGTCCACGTGCTCGCAACCCCGATGTGGGAGGACTCACTCGCCGATCTGTTCGGTCCCTTGCACGCTCGATTCGCGCAGTACATTCATCGCCGTGAAGGACGCGTCGGTCATCTCTTCCAGGCGCGCTTCTACTCGTGCGCAGCCGATGGCGATCGCGCGTTCGACGCGGTTCGCTACATCGAGCTGAACCCGGTTCGAGCGGGAATGGTCGCCCACGCCGTCGACTACCCACACTCGTCTACCCGAGCTCGCATCCAGAACCTGACCGATCCTCTGCTCGACCGGAGCTGGCCGGAGCCCGGCAGCATCTCGAACTGGCAGGAGTGGCTCGAGGAGCCACACGCGCTCCCTCCCACCAAGATCGACGAGATCCGCCGTTCGACCCGCCTGGGCCGCCGCCTCACGAAGGAATGAAGGAGGGACAGTCTACGCTGTCCCTCCCCTTATGGAACGCCAGGGCTCATCCTGGGACATGTCGATGAGGGCGGGGCCGTCGAACGTGGCGGGTGAGAGGATCGCCAGGAACAGCAGGCGGTCGGCGAACACGTTGTACGTCCCGTGGACCTCGTCGCGCGGGATGTGCGCCACCTCACCGGGGCCGAGGATGCGATGCTCCCTCCCGACCCACTGCTCGGCGCGACCTTCCACGATGTACAGGATCTCTTCCATGCTGGGGTGGCGATGGAAGCGGTGCGCCTGTCCGGGCGGCATGGTGACGCGCACCAGCTGCAGCTGCTCGGCGGCGACGAGGCCAGCTCGACACAACCACTCGTGCGGCCCCCACGGCAAGACCTCGACCTGCGCGTCCTTCGCCGTGACGAATCTCAGGAAGTGCTCCCGGCACATGCGTGCGCCCCCTCGAAGAATCGCCCCGGCGCCCGTTCAGCGCGCAGGCATGCGAATGCGCTTGAACCGTTCGATCTGCTGCTTGATCGCGATCTCCGTCGGTAGCCGCTCGGTCGAGCTCGCGCCATAGAAACCGTCCACACCCGCAACGCGCTCGATGATGCGCTGCGCATCGTCCGGCATCGCGATCGGCCCGCCATGACACAGCACGAGCACCTCCGGTCGCAGCCCCTTGCACACGTCGACGATGGCACCGATCCGCCGCTCGCAATCGGCCAGCGTCTTCGCCGTCCGGGGACCGATCGTGCCACCGGTCGTGCAACCCATGTGCGCCACCACGATGTCCGCACCCGCCTCGGTCATCCATCGCGCCTCCTCGACGTTGAATGCGTACGGCGTGGTGAGCAGGTCCATCGCGTGCGCGCGCGCGATCATCTCCACTTCCTTGCGAAACCCCATGTCGGTCTCCTCGAGCGCGGCGCGCAGGTCGCCCTCGATCAGGCCGACCGTCGGGAAGTTCTGGATGCCCGCGAATCCCAGCTCGCGCAGCTCACGCAGGAACACGTCGGCGATCAAGAACGGATCGGTGCCGCACACCCCGGCCAGCACCGGAGTTTGCTTCACCACCGGCAGCACCTCGTACGCCATCTCCTTCACGATCTGGTTGGCGTTGCCGTACGGCATCAGCCCGGCCAGCGATCCGCGCCCGGCCATGCGGTAGCGGCCCGAGTTGTAGACGATCAACAGGTCGATGCCACCCGCTTCCTCGCTCTTCGCCGAGATGCCAGTGCCCGCACCGCCGCCGATGATCGGCTCGCCGCGCGCGACCTGCGCGCGCAAGCGCTCGACGATCGCCGCTCGCGCCATCGGCATCGTCGTCATGCCCTGGCCCTTCCCGCCATCAGCTCGATCAACGTGCTCGCGGCCGCCTCGGCGAAGCTCGCATCGTTGATGTGCTCGTCGCGCTCGATGCACGGCACCCGACCACAGTGCTGCCGGATCGCCGCGAACAGCGCGCCGCGCGCTCGCACGTCGTCGAACGGCTGCCCTGCGCGATCGATCGCCGACACGCCCCGCTTCGGCAGCAGGATCACGGCCGGTCCGCGCGCCGCCGCGACCTTGCGCCCAATCTCGGCACCGACGGCAGCATTCTCCTCTGGTGTGGTGCGCATCAACGTCACGCTGGCATTGTGACGATGCAGCGTGCGGCGCGCAAACTCGATCGGCACGGTCTCCGGGCCAAGAAGTTCACCATGTCCACCGCACCCACCGACACCACCTGCGGCACAGCCATCGCCGCCGCTGCGCTGAGCCGCGTCGGCCCAGCCGACAGCAAGCCACCCACGAGCTCGTCCGCCAGCTCGGTGGTGGTGATGTCGAGCACGCCCGCGATCACGCCATCGCGAATCAGCGATTCCATCGCCTGGCCGCCGCTGCCGGTCGCATGGAACACGAGCACCTCGTAGCCGGCGGCCTCGAGGACCTCGCGCGCCCGCTCGACGCACGGCGTGGTCACGCCGAACATGGTGGCGGCAACCAGCGGCCGATCGCCGGCGCTCGCGGCCGGCAGGCGGAAGCGCACCAGGCCCGCGAGCGCGTGTGCTGCCTGGGAGAGGACCGTGCGGCTGATGCGATTCAACCCGAGGATGTCCACCACCGGGTTCAGCATCAGGATGTCCTTGTCGCCCACGAACTGCCGCACCTGCCCGGATGCCAGCGTCGACACCATGACCTTCGGCACGCCGAGCGGCAAGGCGCGCATCGCCGCCGTGGCGATCGTCGTCCCGGCCGAGCCGCCGATGCCGAGCACACCACCGAGCTCGCCACGCGCATGCGCGCTCAGCAGGATCTCGCGCACGCCGCGCGCCGCCGCCTCGACGGCCGCGCCGCGATCACCACCAGCGCGCATTGCCGCGAGCGAGCTGTCGGCGCACGCGAACACCTGCTCGCGCGTCACGTCCGCCGCCACCGCCGGCGTGCCCAGGCAACCGGCATCGACCAGCTGCACGCTCACGTCCAGCGCGCGCAACCGATCGCGGACGAACGCAGCCTCACGTCCCTTCGTGTCGAGCGTGGCGATCAGGTAGGCACTCATGAACCCGGACCGTCTGGACGCGGCCACGAACTGGCGTGCGGAGCACGCTCGAAGCAGCCTCGCGGCGAAGCGCGGCCCTAGCATCCGCCAACCGCTGCGCCATGGCAAGCGGCAAGACGCACGACGCCGCGGTGCGAGCCAGCACCGTGCGGCACGCCGCTCAATGGAAGGCCGGGCCAGGCTTCACGCCGAGCGCCTGCAGGATCTTGGCCAATGGACAGAAGCCCGTGAAGGCGGCTTGCAGCATGTTGCCACCGACGAACGCAATGAACAGGAGCCAGTTGGGACTGCAGGCGTACGCCAGGATCGCGCTGATCACGACGAACGATCCGGCAAACGCGAACACCATGCGATCGAGCGACATCGAGTGACCTCCGTGTGTGGCGGAACGGGGCGTCGCAAGAGCCATGCCTGCCACCAGCACGGTGGATCCGCGCAGGTCGTTCACGCGCTGCGGTGGTTGGCGCGAGCCCCGCGCGCTCCTCGGCGGACCGCGGCTCACGGCACCGGCAGCGAACGGCTTCCGGCAAGGCTCGCCCAGCGCGTGCGTGAGGTCGAAGCCGCCGTCACCACCTGCCGCTCGCGCTCACGTCCCGAAGCAGCGATCGCCCGCGTCGCCCAGGCCTGGCCGGATGAAGCCGCGCCCATCCAGCTCGCGATCGAGCGCGGCCGCGTGCACGATCACGCCGGGATGCAGCTCGCGCAGGCGCCGCACGCCTTCGGGCGCGCAGATCAAGCACAGCAGCTGGATGTCGCGGCAGCCCTTCGCCTTCAATTCCGAGACGGCGTGGCACGCCGAGCCGCCGGTGGCCATCATCGGGTCGATCAGCAGCACCGGACCCGCGGCGATGTCCTGCGGGAAGCGAGTGTAGTACGCGACCGGCTGCAACGAGCTCTCGTCGCGGTAGATGCCGAGAAAGCCGACGCGCGCTTCCGGCACGAGCGCGAGGACGCCCTCGGTCATGCCGATGCCGGCGCGGATGATCGGCACGAGCGTGATCGGCCGCGCCAGCACCCACCCGCGCGTCGCCTCGAGCGGTGTGCACACATCCACCTCACGCGTCGCGAACGAGCGGCTCACCTCGAACGTCATCAAGCCAGCGATCTCGCCGAGCAGCCGCCGGAACTCGCTCGCCTTTGTGCTGCGGTCGCGCACTGCCACGAGCTTGTGCTGGATGAGCGGATGATCGAGCAGATGCAGGTTGTCGAGCTCTGGTTCCATCGTGCGCCTGGCCTCGCCGAGGTATCGGTGCATGGGTAGTGTGGATTGCCACGCGCCGCGAGGCAAGCAGCGAGCATCGCCGTCCAGCGCCATCGGCGGCGCGCGCGAGAAAGAGGTGACCTCGCCCGGCGGTCGCGTCCCAGCCCGGAGCACCAGCCGGTCATGGCGCGGTGGACGCCCTCGTGACGCCGAACACCGCGGCGAAGCTCTCGCTCACCCGCGGCTTGACGTCGTCGAGCAGCACCTCGCAGCCGAGCGCGCGCATCGACGTCATGACCTCGGGTCGCAGGCCGCACGGCGAGAACGACGTGAAGGCTCCCAGGTCGGTGCTGACGTTGAGCGCGAAGCCATGGTAAGCGACCCAGCGCTTCACCGCGACGCCGATCGACCCGATCTTCTTCTGGCCCACCCAAACGCCGGTGCGACCGGGCTCGCGCCGGCCAGCGAGCCCGAAAGCCAGGAGCGCGCGCAGCAGCAATTCCTCGAGGTCGCGCAGGTAGCGATGCAGGTCGTGGCCGCGTGCGCGCAGGTCGACGATCGGATAGCCCACCAGCTGACCGGGTCCGTGGTAGGTGAGCTCGCCGCCCCGCTCGACCTCGACCAGCGGGAACGGCAACCCTGCCAGCGAGGCCCTCGGCGTGCCGCGACCGGACGTGATCACGGCATCGTGCTCGCACAGGATCAGCTGGTCGGCGATCGCGCCGCGCGCGCGACTCAGGACCAGCTCGAGCTGGCGCTGCCACGCGTCGCGGTACGCCACGCGGCCCCAGTCGATCACCTCTGGCGGGGCTGGCATCGCCGGCGCCATCACTTCTGGATCGCGTGGATCGCCAGCCCGTGCACGGACTCGGCGGCTTCCATCACCGCCTCGGGCAAGGTCGGGTGCGCGTGCACGGTGAGCGCGAGGTCCTCGCTGGTCGCGCCCATCTCGATCGCCAGCGAAGCTTCGGCAATCAGGTCGGACGCGCCCGGGCCGACGATGCCCACGCCGAGGATCTGATCGGTCGCGGCGTCGGCGAGGAGCTTCACCATGCCATCGCTGTGGCCGGTGGTGAGCGCCCGGCCCGACGCGCTGAACGGGAACGTGCCGATCTTCACGGCGAGCCCCTTCTGCTTCGCCTCGGCCTCGCTCATGCCGACGGTCGCGATCTCGGGATCGGTGAAGATCGCCGCCGGCAGCGCGCGCACGTCGAGCGAGTCGTTCGCACCGGCAATCACCGCGGCCGCAACCAGGCCCTCCTTCGACGCCTTGTGCGCGAGTAGCGGTGCGCCGATCAGGTCGCCGATCGCGAACACCGAGCGGGCGCTGGTGCGCAGCTGCCGGTCGACCTTGACGAAACCCCTGGCGTCGGTCTGCACGCCCGCCTGGTCGAGGCCGAGATTCTCCGAGTTGGGGCGCATGCCGATCGCCACCAGCACCCGGTCGCAGGCGAGCCTCACCCGCTCGCCGCTCTTCGGCGCGATGGTGAGCTCGATGTCCTGCGCGCGCAGCTCGAGCTTCTCGGCCTTGGCCTCGAGGTGCACCGCGACGCCGCGCTTCTTCAGGTTGCGCTGGACCACCTTGACCAGGTCCGGGTCGGTGCCCGGCAAGAGGTTCGGCGTCAGCTCGACCACCGTGACCTGGCTGCCGAGCTTGCGGTAGAAGGTGCCGATCTCGAGCCCGATGATGCCGCCGCCGATCACCACGAGATGCTTCGGCAGCTCGTCGAGCTCGAGCGCCTCGCGCGAGTTGAGCACGCGTTTGCCGTCCACCTCGAATCCCGGGATGTTGATCGGGCGCGCGCCGGTGGCGAGCAGGATGTGGTCGGCATTGACCGTCACCTTACCCTCCTTGGTGGTGACGGCGATGCTGTTCGGCCCGGTGAGCATCGCTTGCCCCATCACCACGTCGACCCGGTGGTGCTTCAAGAGCTGCTGGACGCCGCCGGTGAGGCGATTCACGATCGCCTGCTTCCACGCTTGCACCTGCTTCATGTCGACGCGCAGGTTGTCGACGTGGATGCCGACCTCGGCGCCGGTGCGGATCTCCTCCACCAGCGAGGCGGTGTGGATCAGCGCCTTGCTCGGGATGCAGCCCCAGTTCAGACACACGCCGCCCAGCACCGCGCGATCGATCACGACCACGCGTTTCTTGAGCTGCGCCAGACGGATCGCGGCCACGTAACCACCGGGGCCAGCACCAACCACTGCGACATCCGCTCGCTTGTCCATGAGTCGATCGTCCTGTGTGGCAGAGAGGTGTGCGCGGCGATGCGCTGGCACGCGCGATCAGCGCTTGCGGCGCTGCGTGAAGCTCTTCACCTGATCGAGCTCCATCGCCAGTCCTGGCGGCAGCTCAGCGAACACGTCCTGCACCAGCGTCTCGGGCTCGGGCGGCGGCACCCGTTCGGCCTGCGCGATCGCCTCGCTGATCTGCGCCATCACCAGGTCGTGATGCGCTTGCTCCTGCGTCTCGTCCCACAGCCCGCGCCCCTCGAGCAGCTGGCGCGCGCGCACCAAGGGATCGCGCTCGCGCCACAACTTCACCTCCGCCTCGTCTCGATAGCGGGTCGGATCGTCGGAGGAAGAGTGGCCGCCCATACGGAAGGTGAGCGCCTCGATCAAGCTCGGGCCGCCGCCGGTGCGAGCGCGGTCCACCGCCGCCCGGGTGA
>JAXMBY010000078.1:0-24949 GCA_046349655.1 Planctomycetota bacterium | reverse complement strand
GCAACCTGGGCGCGCCTTGGCCCACGATTCCTACGAGCGGGACGTGCGCGGGTGGGGGCTCGTCTCGCTCTTGTCCGACCTTGCCCACGAGTCGGTGACCGCGCTGCTGCCGATGCTGTTCGCCGGCATGGGCGCGCCGCAGTCGGCGCTCGGCATCACCGAGGGCGTGGCCGATGCGGTGGCGTCGCTCACCAAGCTGCTCGGCGGACGCATCGCCGATCGCTGGCGCTCGCTCAAGGCTGCCGCGGTAGCAGGCTACGCGATCACGGCGCTGGCGATGCCGGCCGTCGCGCTCGTCTCGAGCTGGGTGGCGGTGGTGGCGCTGCGCGCACTCGCGTGGCTCGGCCGCGGGTTCCGCTCGCCGCTGCGCGATACGCTCCTGGTGCGCGCGGTGCCGGCGACGCAGCGCGGCCACGCGTTCGGCGTGGAGCGGGCGATGGATCAGCTCGGCGCGGTGCTCGCGCCGCTGTGCGTGTTCGCGCTCGTGTCGCTCGCCTGGCCCGCAGCGTCGATCGTCGCGCTCACCATCGTGCCTGGCGGCCTCGCCGTGCTGGTGGTGCTGCTCGTGGTGCGCGAGCGCCACGTCCCGGCAAGAGCGACCGTTGGCGATGCCGCTCGTGCCGAGGCGGAGCTCGGGCCGGTGTTCACGCGCTACCTGGTGGCGATCGCCGTGTTCGGGTGCGGCGATTTCGCCAAGACCATGCTGGTCCTGTGGGCAGTGGGAACCACGTCTGCCACCAGCGTGGGAACGCTGTCGCGCGGGGTGTTGCTCTACGCGGCGTTCAACCTGGTCACCGTGCTCGGCGCGTGGTCGCTGGGTCGGCTGTCGGATCGGGTCGGCCGCAAGGCGGTGCTCACCGGCTGCTACGTGCTCGGCAGCCTGGGCGCCGTCGTGCCGGTGCTGCTGCCGCCGAGCTTCGTCGCCGCGGGCGTGGCGCTGTTCCTCTCCGGCGTGCTGGTCGGCGGCGAGGAGGCGGTGGAGCGCGCCTGGGCTGCCGACCTGGCCGGCTCGCGCCACGGTCGCGGCTTCGGCCTGCTGCACACGGTGAACGGCGTCGGCGACCTGGTCGCCTCGGCCGGCATCGGGCTCTTGTGGCAGTGGCAGGGACCGCGGCTGGCGTTCGGCAGCGCCGCCGCGCTCATGCTCGCCGGCGCGGCGATGGTGGCGAGCGTGCGGCAGCGGCGCTGATCAGCGGAACGTGACCGCGATCGGCTCGGTCTGGTCGACGAACCAGTTGTAGGCGAGCGCGAAGCCCTGGAACGTCACCGTCAATGGGCCGATGCCGGGCGGCACGATGCCGGCGAGGCCGAAGTTGCCCTGCGGATCGAACGCTCCCTTGGCGATCATGAACAGCGCCGGGTTGCCGGCAAACCCGGTGACCCACACCGAGGCGAGATTGCCGGCCACGCCCTCGTAGATGGTCATGGCGATGCTCTGCCCCGGCAGCACGCTGCGCGGCTCGATCTCGAGCGTGAACTCCGGGCCGTGCACGAAATCATCACGCCAGCCATTGGTGTCGCCGGGCACGATGTTGGTCGAATCGCAATCGAACACGACGAACCGACCGTCGCTCGAGATGACCGGCAGGTAGCTCGGCAGGTTGCCTTCGGTGCCGTCGGTGGCGACGCTGATGCGCCGCGTCGTGCCCGCGCCCCGATTGCGCACGAACACATCGGAGACGTTGTTGGTGTCGTTGGGCACGAGGTTGCTCGAGAAGCTGTGGAAGGTGATCAGGCTGCCGGATCCGGAAACCGTGGCGGGTCCGCTGTCGCCGTTGCCTTGCTGGCCCTGATCGCCGAGGCTGACGAGCGAAGTCTGCTTCGCCTGCACATCGCGGATGAACACGTCGCGCTTGCCGTTCGTGTCACCCGCCACGAGGTTGCTGGCGATGCTCTGGAACACGACGTAGCGGCCGTCCGCCGAGATGCTCGGGTAGGTGCTGGCGTTGTTGCCGTGCATGCCGTTCGAGTCGACGCTCAACAGGGTCAGCTTGTGGGTGATGCGATCGCGCACGAAGATGTCGGTGGTGCCGTTGGTGTCGTTCGCGACCAGGTTGGACGCGGTGCTCTCGAAGGCGACGTAGTGACCGCCGAAGGAGAGCACCGGCGCGTAGCTGTCGCCGTCGCCCTGCAGGTTCAAGTCGCTCACGCTCTCGAGCGTCACCTGCCGGGTCTGGCGATCGAACACGAACACGTCCGACCGGCCGTTGCTGTCGCCGTTGACGAGGTTGTTAGCGGCGCTGGTGAAGGCCACGAACCGACCGTCGCCGGAGATGAACGCCATGCCGCTGTCGCCGTTGCCCTGGATGCCGGTGGCGGATTGGCTCACCAGCTCGGTGATATGCTTCTCGCGGTCGTGCACGAAGCAATCGAGCGCGCCGTTCAGGTCGTTGGGCACGAGGTTGTTCGAGTAGCTGTAGAACGCGACGTAGCGGCCGCTCCCGGAGATCGTCGGCGGGTAGTAGAGCGTCGCGCTGCCGACGTTGCCGACCTGGCCGGTCGAGCTCACGCTGACCAGCTCGGTGAGGCCGCTCAGGCGGTCGTGCACGTACACGTCCTGGTAGTTGCCGTTGGTGTCGTTGGGGGCGATCGCGCAGAACGTGACCTGCGCGATGTAGCGCCCGTCGGCGGAGATCGTCGGCAAGCCGGTGTCGCACTCGCACTGGCTGCCATCGGACTGCACGGAAACCCGGGTGGTGATCTGGCCGGGCGCGCGCGCGCTCAGCAACCAGAGGGAAAGACCGAGCAAGGTGATCGTCAAGCGGGTGCTCAAGGCAAGGCTCTTTCTGGTAGGGCTGGAAACGTGTTGCCAGGAAAGCGCGGGCACGCGGAAACGTCAATAGGCGGGTCGCGAGAAGCGCGCGTCGTCGGCACCCCGGGAGCGCGGCAGCGCGATGTTCCGTGGAATTCGTGATGGCACGATCATGAGACAGCCGGCGGCTTGACCGCTGCCGTCAGGCGCCGCAGCAGGACCTGATGCACGCGGCGCTTGCCGGCCTTCTTCACCTCGACGTCGAAGTCGCCGATGCGCAGGTGCGCGCCCTCGCCCGGGATCGTCCCGAAGTGCTGCACCACGTAGCCGCCGATGGTGGTCACCCCGCGGCCGTCGATGCTGAGGCCGCACAGCTTGTAAAGATCATGCAGCGGCGTGAGGCCGTCGACGACATACTCGCCGGGCCGCACTTCCTGGCCGGCCGGGTTCTCCTCATCGAACTCGTCGCGGATCTCACCCACGATCTCCTCGATCACGTCCTCGAGCGCGACCAGCCCGGAGGCATGGCCGTACTCGTCGACTGCGATCGCCATCTGCGTGCGCGACGACAGCAACGTGGTGAGCAGCCGCTGCACCCGCATCGTCTCGGGCACGAACAGGATCGTCCGCTTGAGCTTGCGCAGATCGAACGGGCCTCGCTCGCGGATCTGCGCCTGGTAGATGTCCTTGAAGTGGACCAGGCCGATGACGTGATCGAGGTCGTCGTCGCACAGCGGATAGCGGCTGTATCCGGACTCGTGCACGATCGCGAGGTTCTGCTCGAGCGTCCGCCGCGTCGACAGGTGGACGATGCGCGGGCGCGGGATCATGATGTCGCGCACCTGCACTTCGACCAGGTCGAGCACGTTGATGAGCAGCTTGTTCATGGCCGGGGTGGCGCCGTCCTTGCCGCTGCGGCCCGCGAGCACCAGGCGCAGCTCCTCCTCCGAATGCGTGATCTCGTGCTCGCTCGCGGGCTCGATGCCGACCAGCTTGATCAGGCCGTTCGCGGCGCCGTTGAGCGCGAAGATCGCCGGATAGAAGAGCGCATGGAAGATGCGCAGCGGCAGGGCGATGCTGAGCGTGATCGCGCGCGCGTGCCGGATCGCGAGCGACTTGGGCGCAAGCTCGCCGATGACGATGTGCAGGAAGGTGAGGCAGGCGAAGCCGGCGGCGACGGCGATCGAGCGGATCATGGTCGCGTCGGTCAGGCCGACCAGCCGGAGCGGCTGCTCGAGCAGGAACGCGAACACTGGCTCGCCGATCCAGCCCAGACCGAGGCTGGTGAGCGTGATGCCGAGCTGGGTCGCCGAGAGGTAGGAGTCCAGGTGCCGCAGCACGTGCTGGGCGAGGCGAGCGCGCCACAGTCCGCGCGCCGCCAGCGATTCGACCTGGGTGCTGCGCACCTTGACGATGGCGAACTCCGAGGCGACGAAGAAGCCATTGAGCAAGAGCAGCAGAAAGGCGAGTAGCAGGTACCAGGTCATCCTAGTGTTGCGCGCCTTCGGCCGCGACGCATTCGGGTCAGCAGAGCACCGCCTGGACCGGCAGGCTCGTTCGCCCTCCCAAGCCATGGATTTGCAGCCTCGCTAACATACCAGGGCTCCGCATCGGTCCAAAACGCCGGGTCGAACGTGTTTTTTGCCATGGATTTGCGTGCACGTTGTCGAGGATGATGCGGGCTCGTTGCGCTGCCTCGAAGCCGCGGGCATCGCGGCGGGCGTGCGAGCCCGTTGCTGCGCTGCCGGATCGCTGCGGCCGGATCGACGCAGCGCCGGATCGTTTGCGGTCCCGGACCCATTGCAGCCAGCGTTGCGCTGCAGGTTCCGGTCACCAGGTTCCGGTTCTCGTCCCCGGTGATCCCACCTCGCCATGACCCTGCCGTCCGTCGCCATCGTCATCGTCAACTGGAACGGCCGCGAGTTCATCGGCGACTGCCTCGGCGCCCTGCGCGAGCTCGACTACCCGCGCGATCGCGTGCAGGCGATGGTCGTCGACAATGGCTCGAGCGATGGCTCCGTGGAGTTCGTGCGCAGCACCTTCCCGGAGGTCCCGGTGCACGAGCACGAGGTGAACAACTACGCGCGCGCCAACAACTTCGGCGTGCGCACCACCACCACCGACTACGTCGCCTTCCTGAACAGCGATGCACGGGTCGAGCCCCGCTGGCTGCAGGCACTGGTGGCGGCGCTCGAGGCGAACCCGCGCGCCGGCGGCGCGGGCAGCAAGATCCTGTTCACCGACGGCCGCATCAACTCGACCGGGCTCGAGTTCTTGCCCGGCTTTCACTTTCGTGATCGCGGGTTCGGCGAGCAGGACACCGGCCAGTTCCCCACCGGCGAAGTGGCCGGGCTGTCCGGCTGCGCAGTGCTGTGGCGGCGTGCGGCGCTGCGCGACGCCGGCTTGCTCGACGAAGACTTCGAGATGTACTACGAGGACGTGGACCAGAGCTTCCGCATGCGCCGGCACGGCTGGGTGCTGCTGTTCGTCGCCGACAGCATCGTCCATCACCTCTACAACGCCAGCATCAAGAAATCGCCGCAGCGCGGCAGGACTTCTACGGCGAGCGCAACCGGCTGTTCCTGCTGGCGCGCCACCAGCCGCACGATCTGCCGCAGTACCTGATGCGCAGCCGCGCGGTGCTCGAGGCGAGCGCACTGCAGTTCAAGCGCATGATGCCGATGGTGTTCAAGAAGTGGATGGAGGCGGGCGCCACGCCGAAGGAAGCCGACGCGCTCGCGCGCGGCGCAGGGCGCGAAGATCGAGCTGTCGCGCTTCCGGCGCTGGGCCAGGAGCGAGGCGCGGCAGCTGCGCAAGATCCAGCCGGTGTACGAGCGCGCCGTCGCCGACGCGCAGCGCGAGCGCGACGAGGCGCGGGCGGTGTACGGCAGCATGGTGGTCGAGGCCGAGCGCGCGCGCGACGCCGCGCGCGAGGCGTTCTGGAACGAGGTGCATCGCCGCGAGGACCGCGAGCGCTGGCTGCGCCTGGTGATGACCGAGATCAAGATGCGGCGGGTGCGCGAGCTCGATGCATCCGAGCAGGTGTTCCTGGATGCCATGGCAAAGAACGACGAGGCAGAGGCAGAGCGCGCGCAGGGATCGGACGGCAGTGCACCACCATCGCCAGCAACGCAGAAGACCGGACCATGAACGCACCTGACAGAACGGCCGCGACGCAGGCAGCGCGCCGTCCGTTTCGCATCAAGGGCCTGCACCAGCTCAAGATCGGCGTGCTCGAGGGATCAGGTTCCTCGCCCGCACCGCGTACCGGCGCTCGCGGCCGCTGCTGCGCGCGCTGCTGCAGGCCCTGGTGCTGCTGCTCTTGCTGCCGCTCGCCTGGCTGCTGGTGTTCACGTTGCTGGCCGATCTCGTCGCCACGCCGTTCGTGCCGCTCGCGCCGCCGCACGGCAACGGCCGTTCGAGCGCCCGCGCACCGAACGCCTCGATCATCACCGTCTCGTTCGACGGCAAGCACTTCCTCGAGAAGCTGATTCCGTCGCTCAAGAAGACCGTTGCCGAGTGCGGCGGTCGGCACGAGATCATCATCGTCGACAACGGCTCGAGCGATGGCACCGTCGACTGGCTGGCGCGCGTACACCCAGACGTGCGCTGCGTGGCGCTGCCCGAGAACCGCTTCTTCGTGCGCGGCAACATGGCGGGCGTGCAGGAGGCGAGCACGACATCACCAGGTGTGCTCAACAGCGACATGCAGGTGAACGAGACGGTCCTGCTGCCGACCTGCTCGACGGCTTCACCGACGCCGACGTGTTCGCGGTCTCGGCAGGTGTTCTTCACCGATCAGACGCGCCGCCGCGGAGACGGGCAAGACGCGCGCGCGCTGGAAGAGCGGCGGGTTCAGCCTGGCGCGTCTGGTGGCGGCTACGACAGCGAGCGCCGGTTCACGCGGTGTTCTGGGCAGGCGACGCTCCGCCGCGTTCGATCGCCAAGAAGTTCCTCGAGATCGGCGGCTTCGACACGCTCTACGATCCGTTCTACATGGAGGACACCGGGCTCTCGTCAAGCGATGAGCGCGGCATGCCGCGTGCTGTTCACGCCCACGAGCTTCGTGCTGCACGGCACCGCGGCACCAGCCGCAAGCTGTTCGGCGACCGCTACATCGACCAGGTGATTCGCCGCAACCAGCACCTGTTCACGTGGCGCAACGTGACCGATCCCAGGATGATCGCGGCGCACTTCCTCTTGCTGCCCAACGTGCTGCTCCAGGGCGCGCGCCGGCGCGACCTGCGGTTCGAGATCGAGGCGCTGTTGAAGGCGCTGGTGCGGTTCCCCAAGGCGCTCTACCTGCGCGAGAAGGACCGACCCGCGTATCGCTTGCGCGACCGCGAGGTGCTGGCGCTGTCGAGCTCGTACGTCCACTACGATGCGCACTACGGCCGCCCGTCGTGGCCGGTCGCGCTCGCGTCGCGGCAATCGCTGCGCATCCTGTTCCCGCTGGCGCGCTTGCCGAAGTGCAACACCGATGGCTCGTGGATCCTGTTCAACCTGATCAAGCGGTTGTCGGCGCGCCACCGCATCACGCTGCTCTCGTTCATCGATCGCAGCGACGAGGAGCCGAGCGCCGAGGCGCTGCGCCCGTACTGCGAGAAGGTCGACGTGCTGCTGCGGCGACAGAACTACGGCGCGCCCAATCCGCACGGGCTGGTGCCGCGGCGCCTGGCGATCGACTACACCGATCCGCGCATGTACGCGAAGATCGACGAGTACGTGCACGGCGGCAACTTCGACGTGATCCAGTGCGAGTACCTCGAGATGGCGCACATGCTGCCGGACTTGAGCCGGTTCCCCTCGATCTTCACGCATCACGAGGTGCTGAGCCTGGCGAGCGACCGGGCGATGCGCGGCGCCGCCACCTTGGGCGAATGGCTCGGCCCGGCGTACGATCGCATGCTGTACCTCGCCTACGAGCGCAAGGTGTGCCGCCGCTTCCGCAAGGTGGTGACTCTGTCCTCGGTGGATGGCGACTACCTGAAGTCCTATGACCGCACGCTCGACGTCGTCACGGTGCCGAGCGGCGTGAACACCGAGTGGTTCACACCGGATCCCACCGCGCGCGCGCACGAGCAGCCGCACATCGTGTTCGTCGGCTACTATCTGCATCCGCCCAACGTCGACGCGGCGACGTTCCTGGCGCGCGAGATCTTCCCGATCGTGAGGCAGACCGTGCCGGAGGCGCGCTGCTACCTGGTGGGCAAGGAGCCGACCGAGGAGGTGCTCGAGCTGGCGCGCCTGGACAGCCACGTCATCGTCACCGGGTTCGTGCCGGATCTGCGCCCGGTGCTGCGCGACGCCGCCGTGGTGGCGATCCCGATCCGCAAGGGCGCCGGCTTGCGCGGCAAGTTCCTGGAGGGGTGGGCGATGGCGAAGCCGGTGGTCGCCACCACCGTGGCGGCGGAGGGATTCGATGCACGCGATGGCGTGCACTACCTGCAGGCCGACCGCGCCGAGGGCTTCGCCGAGCGCATCATCGAGCTGCTCAAGGACAAGGAGCGGCGCGCGCGCCTCGGCGACGCCGGCCGCGCCCTGGTGACCGAGCGCTACTCGGACGAGGCGATGGCGCGAGCGTACGAGAAGATCTACTTCGAGCTGATCGAGAGGCGCGCATGAAGGCAGCGGTCCTCGCCACGGCATCGGTGCCCACCATCAAGCTGGCGCTGGCTCAGGTGCGCAAGCATTTCGGCGCAGCGCAGGTGATCGTGTACCTGCGCGACAGCTTCCGCGCCGAGCTCGAGCCGCACCTGCAAGGGTTCGAGGTGCGCTCGGATCGCATTCGCGGGCGCTGGCTGAAGATGATCCGCGCGCTGCGCAGCGAGCGCTTCGACCTGGCGTTCGTGATCTTCGCCGGCGGCTCCGATCACTGGAAGATGAAGCTGGTCGCGTTCCTCACCGGCGCGCGCTCGCTGTTCGTGTGCAACGAGAGCGGCGATTTCTTCGAGTGGAATCGCAGCGCCAACCTGCCCACCATCCGCCAGCACCTCGCCTGGCGGTTGACGGCGCGCGAAGCGGAGCCGGCCGGCTCGCTGCCCTGGGCGGAGCCGCTCTTGCGGCTGGTCAAGAGGCTGTACTCCCTGCACGCTCGGGCCGCTGCTCGGGCTCCTGTACTTGATCGTGCACGTCCGCTGCTCGAGATCGGCCGCGCGCGCGGCCAGGGCAAGAGCGGGGCGCCGTCGTGAGATGAAGCTCCTCTACGTACTGCACCAGTTCTTCCCGCGCTTCCATACTGGCACCGAGCAGTATGCGCTGGCGCTGGCGCGCGCCGCGCGCGCCGCCGGCGACACGGCCGCTTTCTTCACGCTCGAGCCCGACTTCGAGATGGGCGCGCCCGGCCCTGCGCTCGGCCGAGGACGCATGGGACGGATTCCGCGTGCACCGCGTGTCGCTCGACCGCCGGGTGTTCGCCAATCCGGTGCTGGCCGAGTACGACAGCCCGCTCGCGCAGCAGGCGTTTCGCCGCGCGCTCGCGAGCGAGCAGCCCGATCTCGTGCACTTCTTCCACCTGCGCTACCTGGGCGCCGGCCTGCTCGACGTGGTGCGCGTCGCGCGCATTCCGCACCTGGCGCACCTGATGGACTTCTGGTTCCTGTGCGCGCAGGTGACCCTGCTCAAGTCGGACGGTAGCCTGTGCGGCGGTCCCGCGGACCCGCGCGCGAACTGCTTCCAGTGCGCCTACGCCGACCTGCACCGCCACGCCGTGGCGGCGAGCGCGGTGCTCGGCTCGGCGCTGCTGCCGAGCTACGATCGATCGCTGCTGCGTCACACCGATGGCCTCGGCGACCTCGTGCTCGCCGCGCGCGCACCGAGCACTTGCGCGCGTGCTTCGCGCAGCTGCCGCTCGCGGTGGCACCGTCCTTTTTCCTCGAGCGCGTGTTCCGCGACAATGGCTTCCGCGCCCAGCGCTGCGAGGTGCTCGGTTACGGCGTGGATCCCGAGCGCTTGCGCGGCCTGCGCGCGCGCCGCGCGGGCGAGCCGCTCACGCTCGGCTATCTCGGCTCGATCGCGCAGCACAAGGGTCTGCACGTCCTGATCGATGCGTTCACCCGCGTCCTCGGGCCGCTCAGGCTGCGCATCCACGGCCGCGAGGAGGACTACCCGGACTACGCGCGCGACCGCCGCTACCAGGCGTCGCGCGATCCGCGCATCTCCTTCCATGGCGCGTTCAAGACCGACGAGCTCGGCCAGGTGCTGTCGGACATCGACGTGCTGGTGGTGCCGTCGCTCTGGTTCGAGAACACGCCGTTCGTCATGCTGGAGGCGATCGCCGCGCAGAAGCCGGTGATCGCGTCCAACCTGGGCGGCCTGTCCGAGCTCTGTGCGGGCGGCCGCGGCGGCGCCACGTTCCCCGCCGGCGATGCGGCCGCGCTCGCCGCGATCATCGCTCGGCTGCTGCAGTCGCCGGGCGAGCTGGAGCAGTGGCGCGCAGGCTTGCCCGAGGTGAAGACGCTGGCCCGCAACTACGGCGAGCTGCGCGCGCTGTACGAGGAGCTGCAACCGCAAGCCATGAACGAGCCAGAGAGCGATCCCCGCGCGAGCGACGCGCCCACCGTGGCAGATCTGCAGGCGGCGCTCGCCCAGCGCGAGCGCGAGCTGCGCGACCTCTACGACATCGTCGCGCAGATGGCGGCGCGCTTGCTGCGCGAGCCGAAGTGACGCATGCCGCGCGTCTCGGTCGTGATCCCCACCAAGGATGCCGGGCCCGAGTTCGCGCGCGTGCTCGAGGCGGTGGTCACGCAGCGGCTCCTGCCACCGCCCGAGCTGGTGGTGATCGACTCGAGCTCGACCGATGGCACGCCGGACGTCGCGCGGCGCTTCGGCGTCACGCTCGTGAGCATCGACCCGCGCACGTTCAATCACGGTGCCACGCGCAACCAGGCGGCGAAGCTCGCCGGCGGCGAGCTGATCGCGTTCCTGACGCAGGACGCGCGGCCGCAGGACGAGCACTGGCTCGCGCACCTGATCGAGCCGTTTGCCGACGCGCGCGTCGCCGGCAGCTACAGCCGCGTGGTGCCGCGGCCCGATGCCTCGCCGCTGGTGGAGCGCAGCGTCAAGGCCGACCTCGTGTACTCGCCCACGCCATTCGTCAAGCGCTTCGACCGTGACGCGTGGCAAGCGCTCACGCCGTTCGAGCGCCGCGTGCATGGCCACTTCAACAACGTGTCGTCCTGCGTGCGCCGCGCGGTGTTCGCGCAGATCCCGTTCCCGCGCATCGACTTCGGCGAGGATCTCGCGTGGGGCGTGCGCATGCTCGAGGCCGGGCATGCGCTCGCCTATCAACCGTCGAGCGTGGTCGTGCACTCGCACGCGACGCGTCTGCTCGAGGACTACCGCCGCCACCGTGCCGACGCCGTGCTGATGCGGCGCCTGTTCGGCTTCAAGAACCGCCCCAGCGTGCGATCGGCGCTGATGGCGTTCCTGGGCGAGGTGCGCAAGGACTTGCGTTATGTGGTTCGCGAGAAGGGGCTCGGCTCGCTACCCTATGCCGCGGCCAGTCCGGTGGTGCGCGCATTCCAGATCGCCGGGCAATGTGCCGGCAGCCGCGGCGAGCGCCCGCCGCCGCCGCAGTGGATGAACTCTCTATGACGCCGTCCGTGACCGTGGTGCTGTCCGCCAGCTCGCTCGCCGAGGCGCGCGCGCTGCTCGAGCAGTGGCAAGCATTGAACTATCCCGAACCGAGCCTCGCCGCGCTCTTGATGGCGCCGGCGGGCATCGACCTGCCGCAGCGCGCGCGCGTGCATGCCGCGGTGCGCACCGGCCGCCATGCCGCCGACGTCAATCAGGCGCTCGCGCGTGCCGACACCGACTACCTCGCGTTCGCCGATGCCACGCTCGAGCTGGATCCCGGCTGGGTGGAGGCGCTGGTGAAGGAGGCGCGCGGCTCGTGGCGCGTGGTGGGTGTGGCGAGCAAGATGTACGCGCGCGACCGCTGGATCGCATCGGTGGGTGCGGGCCTGGCGCGCGGCTACCGCTGGGTTCGATCGCGGCTCCTCCGAGGAGGACCGCGGCCAGTACGACGACAACCGCGAGGTGTACCGCTCACTCTGAACGGCTCGCTGCTCGATCGCAACCACGTGCGCACCGGCCCCGGCCTGGACGAGGACTTCACCACCACGCACGCCGAGATCGATCTGTCGCTGCGCATCGTCGCGGCCGGCTATCGCCTGCGTCGCGCCGGCCGCCATCTGCCGGCGATCGGCCGGTCCGCCCGGAGCCGATCGCAACCCCGATCCGCCGAGCTTCATCGCCGAGTGGGAGCGTCTGTTCCGATCGCGCGCCACTACCCCGATCTGCTCGCCGAGCAGGTGGCGGTCGCGGCGCCGGTGCTGGCGCCTCACCAGGCCCCGGACCATTCCTGGTCAAGCTGCTCGACAAGTGGATCGCCACCGCCACCAATCGAGGCACGCGAGCGCTGCCTCGGTCGCTTGCTCGCCGATCCGGTGCATCTGTTCGAGCACTTGAAAGACGAGTGGCAGCGCCGCGCGCAAGGCACGTGACTCCAGCTCGCTGATGGCTAGCGATGATGCGGCCGGCAGCAGTCGGTCGACGGCAAGATCTTCGTCTGCTCGCCCTGCTTCAAGCGCCGCAAGCGCGACGAAACCAAGCCGGTCGCGGGCGCCACCATCGTCGGCGGCGCGAAGCTGGTCGAGATCCTCTCGGATGGATCACCGCGCGTAGCCGGCACATCGACGCGCTCGAGCCTGGACGGCTGCTCGAGATCGGCTCGACCGAGATCTCGTCGAAGGGGACTTGCCCGCATGGACGCGGACGGTGAGCGGTCGTTTTCTCCGTAACCACCTCGCGCGCATGCCGTCCTGGCTGGCATGGGCCATCTTGCACATGACAGCCTGGTGAAGGCGATCTTCACGCGGGTCGAGAATGCAGCCGGCGAGTTCCGGTCGATGCTGCCCAAGGCGCTGCTGAAGCAGCTCAAGCTGAAGACGCTCAGGGTGGTGGCCGGCTCGTTCGTGGACGAGTCCTTGCGCCAGCGCTTCACCGACCTGCTGTTCGTCACCGAGACCAAGGCCGGGGAGCCGGCCCTGCTCTACATCCTGTTCGAGCACCAGAGCCGGTTCGACCGGCACCTGCCGCTGCGCGTGTATGTCTATCAGGGCCAGATCTGGCAATGGTGGTTGCGAGAGCATCCGCAGGCGCGCCACCTGCCGATGCTGGTCACGGTGGTGCTGCAGCATGACCATCGCTCGCGCCGCGGTCGGTCGTTCGGCGAGCTGTTCGATCGGCGCAGCGCCGGCTTCACCTTGCTCCAGGCGCACTTTCCCGAGTTTCATCTGCTGATCGACAATCTGAGCGCGCAGCAGGACGAGGCGATCCGCGCGCGGTCGATGACGGCGCTGGTCAAGATCGCGCTGCTGGCCTTGAAGCACGCCCGTGACAGCGCGGACCTGATGGAGCGGATCGTGGGCTGGCTCGGGCTGTGCCATCAGGTGAAACGGACTCGATATGGGACCGAGGCGCTGGCGCAGGTGATGCGGTATATTCTGTCGGTGAGCGACCACGTCGAGGTGCCGGTGCTGGAGCGGCTGCTCGAGGCCGAGCTAGGTGAATGGGGGCGCGCGATCATGGGCAAAGCCGCCGAGATGCTGACCAAGCAAGCACGCCGCGAGGCGCGCGCCGAGGGCAAGGTCGAGGGACGCGCCGAGGAGCGACGGGAGCTCCTGTTGCGTTTGCTTCAGCGACGCTTCGGCAAGCTGCCGAAGGACGCCCTCGAGCGCGTCCAGGCAGCCTCACCTGAAACGCTGCTGGCGTGGGCCGATCGCGTCGTCACGGCGACCAGGATGGACGAGGTCTTTGTGCGTTCCTCGGTTCGACGCTGGCGCTGAAGCGCGTGCTGGCGGCCACGCGCTTTGGCCTCAATTCGATGACCCGGACCGCCAGCGGCAAAGCCTTCCCCAGCTCTCGCTTGCAGCCGGCGAACGGCGAAGCGAGGATCAGGACGAGCATCGGCAGCTGCCAACGAATCAGATCGCTCTGGCCACATCGATTTGCAGCGAAATCCCGTTGCGTGAACTCAAGGTAGACGCCGAGCTCGAGAGGCGCTCGTGCTCTCTCTCGAGCTGCCTCGACGCTCCGCGACGTTCCCTGGCGCGCCAGGGAAAACACCGCCCACCACGGCCGATCATCATTTCCACAGTGCTTGTAAATTGAGCGGTTGTCGCTCAAAATGCAAGGATGACTCGGGGCATCATCGAACGGCCGGAAGCCATGGCGCGATTGCGGCGCGCGCTGAAGGCCAATCCCGTCGTGGCGCTGCTGGGGCCGCGCCAGTGCGGCAAGTCGACGCTGGCTCGGATGTTTGCGGCCGGCGTCAAGTCGGAGTATTTCGATCTCGAACATCCTGCGGATGCACGACGCCTTGCGGAGCCCATGACGGCGCTCGAGCCGCTGCGCGGGCTGGTCGTTCTCGATGAAGTGCAGCACCAGCCGGAGTTGTTCCCGGTGCTGCGCGTGCTCGCAGATCGCAAGCCAAGCGGAGCGCGCTTCCTCTTGCTCGGCAGTGCTTCGCCCGACCTCATCCAGAGGAGCTCCGAGAGCTTGGCGGGTCGCATCGCCTTCCTCGAGCTGGGTGGATTCGACCTGGAGGAGGCGACCCCGCCCGCCCTGCGAAGACTCTGGGTTCGCGGCGGCTTTCCGCGCTCGTTCCTGGCACGCAGCGAGGCGGAGAGCTTCACGTGGCGCGAGAGCTTCATGCGCACCTTTCTGGAGCGAGACATCCGGCAATTCGGCGTGCAGGTGCCGCCTCCCGTGCTGCGCCGGCTGTGGACGATGGTGGCGCATTATCACGGACAGATCTGGAACAGCTCGGAAGTGGCGGGCTCGCTCGGCGAGGCCCACACCACGGTGAAGCGACACCTCGACATCCTCACCGAAGCTCTCATGACCCGGCAGCTGCAGCCTTGGTTCGCCAACCTGGGCAAGCGGCAGGTCAAGGCGCCCAAGGTGTATGTGCGCGACTCGGGTCTGCTCCACGCGCTGCTGGGGATTCCGAGCTTCGCCGTCCTCGAAGGCCATCCCAAGCTCGGCGCGTCGTTCGAGGGCTTCGTCGTGGAGCAGGCAGCGAACTTGGTTGGCGAGCGCAATCTGTACTTCTGGGCGACGCAGGCAGGAGCGGAGCTGGATCTCCTCATCAGCTGGAAGACCAAGCGCCATGGCATCGAGATCAAGTACAGCGATGCCCCACGAGTGACCAAGTCCATGGAGATCGCCATGCGTGACCTCGGTCTCGACCGGCTCTGGGTCGTCTACCCGGGCCAGCGCTCGTTTCCGCTGCGAAAACGAATCGAGCTGGTCGCGGCGCAAGAGCTGCGCGAAACGCTCGTGCAGGCTGGTCTCGGCTCGAGGGAGCGTTGATCGAGGGAGGGGGCTGGCATCACAGGCCGGCTACGCGAGGCGTGGGGCCGGGAGTCGCGGCAGGAACGGTGAGAACTCGATGAGGGGTCGTTTTTCGATCGGTCGCGATCACGTCGTGCATGGTACCCGAAGAGGAGAGGAGCAATCCTCCGGCAGCCTCATTGTCGGTGCATGCCTTTTGCGTTGACGGACAGGGGAGTACCGTTCGGTAAACTAGTCCTCACCAACGCACATCGAGGATGCTCGAGCCCGAACAGGGGGCGCGGACGCGGAACGCCACGGACCGAAGAACACGAAGGCGCGGCCCTGATCGATGTGGGCGCCGTCGTCCTGATGCAGCGCCGCGCGCAAGGCAGGTAGCGGAGGAACACGTCGTGAGCCGAGCCGTCATCACGCCCGTCCTGGCCGTCTTGCTCGCTGCGGGCACCTGCCGCGCGGCGGACGAGCCGCACGACCTGAAGCAGCTCGCGCTGCGCTGCGGCAGCGAGATCGAGTGGCTCTCGAGCTGGTCGACCGCCGCCGAGCGAGCGCGCGCCGAGCACCGGCCGATCCTGATCGCGTTCCATGCGCTGAGCGGCTTCGACGTGCCCGATGCGTCGATGGTGGGGCCGTTCATGGATCAAGACATCATCGACCTGGTGCGCGCGCGGTTCGTGCCGCTGCGGTTCGCGAAAGGCTCGCCCGCGCCGTTCGTCGCGCCGGACGCCTATGGCATGGGACCCTACACGTTCGGCACCTCGATCCTGGTGGCGGACGCAGACGGCAAGGTGATCGGCGACACCTTCACCATGGAGAGCTCGTCGCTGTACGACTTCCTCGCCGAGCAAGCCGCGAGCTTCGCACCGAGCGACCCGCCGGAGCTCGCGGGCGCCGAGCTCGCGCAATGGTGCCTCTGCCGCGGCGATCTCGCGCGCGAGCGTGCTGCTGTCGAAGCCAGCCACGCCGCGCGAGCACCGCTTGCGCGCACGGTTGCTGCGCCACCAGCGGCAGGCCGAGCCAGCCTTGCAGGAGCTGGCGCAGGCGGGCGCCGCCGATGATCCCGAGCTTGCGCTCGAGCGTGCCGCCCTGCTCGTGCGCCTCGACCGCTTCGCCGACGCGCGCGACGCCTTGCGCGTGATCCCCACGAGCCATCGCGACGCGCTCGCCGCGCAGTTCCTCGACGCGAGCGTGCGGCTCGCGCAATCGGACCTCGCCGGTGCGAAGACCATCTGGACGGCGCTCGCCACATCGCATCCGGAGAGTCGCTGGGGGTGGCTCTCGGCGGCGTACTTGAGCGTGGCCGGAGCGCTGCGCGGCGGCGGCCATGGCGGCTGGCCGAGCGACGAGGTGCTGGCCGCGGTGCGGCGCCCGCCGGCAGAACCGCTGCCCGCCGCGGCGCTCGAGCGCGCCTGTGCGGACACCGAGCGGTTCCTGCTCGCGCACCAGCGCGCGGATGGTTCGTGGATCAGCCCGGCCGAGGTCATGGGATCTGGCGATCGGCGCCTCGAGCCGCTCGTCGTCGCCACCACCGCGCTGTGTGCGCGCGCGTTGCTCGCGCGCGACCAGGTCGACGCGCGCGCCGCCGCCAGCAGAGCGCTCGCGTTCGTGAAGGACGCACGGCGCATGCGCGAGGCGGTGGGCGAGACGTTCGCGCTCATGGACTACGAGGTATGGAGCAAGCCGTGCCAGCTCTTGCTCGTCGCCGACGCGATCGCCGCCGGAGTGGCGGAACGCGAGGCGTGGCAGCCGTTTCGCCGCGGCGCTGGTGCGCGAGCTCGAGGCGAAGCAGAAGTCGAGGCGGCGGCTGGAGCTACTATCGAGGCGCGGATCCCAACCACCTCGACCCCGCGCTCGACGTCTCGTTCAGCTTCGTCACCGCGTTCGTGCTCACCGGGCTCGATGCCGCGCGCGCCGCGCCTGGTGTCCTCGTGCCGACCGCCATGACCGAGCGCGCGCTCGGCTGTCTCGATCGCATGCGCAATCGCGACGGCAGCTTCGAGTACTCGCTCGCGCACGCGAACGAGAAGGCGCCGAGGACGATGCTCCCCGCCGGCGCCGCCGGCCGCGGGCCCTTGTGCGAGATGGTGCGCTACCATTGGGGACGCGGCAGCCAGGACGACGTGCGCCACGCGCTCGACGCGTTCCTCGTGCACCGTGCCAGCTACGCGAAGGAGCAGGGCAAGACCTTGATGCACTGCGGCCTCGAAGGCCAGGGCTCGCACTATCTCATGTTCGACTACCTGTTCGCCGCCGAGGCGGTGGCCGCGCTGCCCGAGGAATCGCGCGCGGCGTACGTCGAGCCCGTGCTCGAGCTCCTGCTGCGCGCGCGCACGGCGCAAGGCAGCTTCGTCGACAACCCGATCCTCGGCGATCACTACGGCGCCGCCATGGCGCTGTGGGCGCTGGATCGCCTGGCGGAGTCGTGAGGGAATGAGGCGGGTGTCCAGGTTACCGGCGTTGTGGAGCGTATCGGTGGGGTCTTGCGCAGATCCCAGCAAGCCGGTGCTGGCTCTGCTGCCATGATTCTGCAACCGAGTCCTATGGCTTCTGCACGACCCAGAAGAACACGTCGCCGCTGGTCTTCACACCGCACAGGATGGCGAAATTCTCGGGGTGCTGCTCCTCGGTGAATGGACCGATCGCAACCCGTCCATCGCGGTGGATCGTGACCTCTCCCTGCGCAGCAGGCAGGCGACACTCTTTCACCCGGTGCTGCTTCACCGCTTCGGCGTCGTAGTAGCACGTCCGGTAGGACGAGAAGAGCGGCCGCGTCTCGCCATGTTGAGACTCCTCGTCGGTGGCGTCCTTCTGGACGAAGCTCGACTTGCACGGATGCCCCTTGCCATCGGCGAGGCTGTCGCAGGTCTCGGTCGACCACCAGGCCGAGGCGTTCGTGACTGCCCACTTGAGCGCGATCCGACAGTCCGCCGGGATCGGCATGTCGGTGGGCGTCCCGGAGTCGACCAGCGCCCGCACGCAGGAGGAGTCGACGGTCACCACGTTCTGCGTCAGGGTCTTGTACTTGTAGTGCCAGTTGCCGAACTCGTCTTGCCACTTGCTGTCGAGCTCCCTGGTTTCCACGGATGTCCAGTTGCCTGGCAGAGTGAAGCCTGGCGTGTCGTGCAACAGGACCACCTTCTGCCAGTCCGGTCCTTGCGGTGGTGATGGCGACGTGGTCGCCGCCACTCCAGACACAGCCACACTACCGGCGATGAGGCTGCCGGCGATTGCGAGCTTCATGGAGCGTCTCCTTTCTGGTTGGAACGAGCAAGAACGGGATCCCTCGTGTGGACCCGCAACTCTCCCATGCCGTTCGGCGTGTGGTAGCCCGAGCCCAGTCCACGCGCGCGAGATGTCAACGACCAGACTGAAGGCGCTCGCTGGATCGCCGTGGTTCGGAGCGTCCAGCCGCCTAGCCCCACGCATCCACGACGAACCCATCGAAGAACACGAACCCCATCTCGCGCTGTGTGCCGGGATCGCGATAGATCCACACCAGCTGACCGTCGGACGCGTTCATGCGCTCGGGGGGGCCATACTGCTCGAGCATTCTCTCGTAGGTCCAGAAGAAGTGCGCGTGCGCGCGATCCTCGATCGCGAGCTGGCGCGCGGCGGCGAGGCGGTCGGGGTGGGGCGGGTACGCCGCTGCGCTCGGCGGCGTGTGTGCCGCGGCGCCGGGGAAAGGTCGCGCGCCGAGCGCGACCACCAGGCGCTCGATCGCCGCGGTCAGTCGATCGCCGTCCGGTGCCGGTGGGGCATTGCCGGGCTCTGACACCTCGCGCGCTGGCGCGCTCGAGGCGGCGATCGCGGCGCGCAGCTGATGCAGCTCGCTCGCGATCTGCCGCGTCACCTCGAGCAGCTCGCGCACCGCGCGGTCGTCCGGTGCCCGCACCTCGGCGCCGTCTTGGTGCGGCACGAGCAGGTACCAGCTCACGAGCAGTCCACACACCATGGCGATCACCAGTGCGCCCGCGATCAACCCGGTCTTCATGGGAGGCTCCGTTCGCCGAGGTCAAACCGCAGCCGAGAATACCACCGGCCGCGCGTCACACGGAGCCCTGGAAAAAATGCTGAGACGCGCGCCTCCGATCCGCGAACCTGGACACAGCCCCCGAACTTCCCTTGCCAGAGGAGCCATCATGCCCGCCATGCATCGCGTCGTGTCCCTGTTGCTATTGCTCGCTGGCGGTGCGGTCGCCACCAGCCGGACGCCGGTCAAGAGCGATGCCAGCGACGCGCCGGCGCAGCTCGAGAAGATCAAGTCGCTCGCCGGCGTCTGGACCGGCACCGGCGGGCATGGCGAGCAAGCGCTGCCGATCGAGGTGCGCTATCGCGTGACCGCGGGCGGAACCGCGGTGGAGGAGATCGAGTTCGCCGGCACGGACCACGAGATGGTCACGCTCTATCATCTCGATGGCGATCGCTTGATGCTGACGCACTACTGCACGGCCGGGAACCAGCCGCGCATGATCGCCGAGCCGTGGACGCAAGAGGGCGATCGCAGCGAGCTGCGCTTCGCGTTCCGCGATGCGACCAATCTGCGCTCGAGCGACGATGGGCACATGCACGCAATGGTGCTCAAGCTCGCGACCGCCGATCGCCTGGAGAGCGAGTGGACGTTCTTTGCCGGTGGCAAGCCAGTCGAGCAGGCGCGCTTCGAGCTGACCCGCAAGAAGGGCGGTCCGTGAGGCTCGCCGGGCGGCGCCTCGCCTGCTCGCTCGAGCATCCGCATCGAGGATGCGCGACCACATCGTTCCGCTCCCGGCGCGCCGCATGGCGCGCGTGCCAGGCCGATGCCCTCGACACCGCGGCGCGACGCCATTCTCGTCTTGCCAAGCGGGTGGGGCGACTGCATCCTGTGCGGCCGCCATGGCCGAGAATCCGCCCGATGTCACCAAGGTCCTCGCCGATTACACCGCGGGTGCCTCGGGCAACACGGACCAGCTGTTTCCGCTCATCTACGACGAGCTCAAGGCGATCGCGCGACACCACCTGCGCGGCGCTCGCCCCGATGGCCTGCTGCAGCCCACGGCCCTGGTGCACGAGGTGTACCTGCGCCTGGTCGATGAAACGCGCATCAACGCCGAGGGCCGCCGCCACTTCCTCGCGCTCGCCGCGCGGACGTTGCGGCGCGTGCTCGTGGATCACATCCGCGCGGCCCGGGTCGGGAAGCGCGGCGGCGACCGCACCCGGGTCACGCTCGGCGACCTCGCGCGGGGCGCCTCGCCATCGATCGACCTCCTCGAGCTGGAAGAGGCGCTCAACCGGCTGCACGCCGTCAATCCGCGCCGCGCGCAGGTGGTGGAGCTGCGGTTCTTCGGCGGCTTCTCGATCGAGGAGACCGCGAAGGCGCTCGGCGTGTCCGCGCGCACCGTGAAGGACGACTGGACCGTGGCGCGTGCCTTCCTGTTTCGCGACCTCCACGGGCCGCCGCGATGACCAGCGGCGCACCTCGTCACGCGCGTGTGCCTGCGTGCTCCGAGCTTTCGGTGCCGTGGCGCCCGGCCTTCCGGAACGGCTCCCACGAGCCCCACGCAGGCAACCTCGTTGCGAGAGCCGCCCAGCAAGACCGGGTCTTCCGTGGCGAGACCTTCCTCTCTCCCTCCCGGCAGCATGGACCGGCCGTCTTTGTGAGGCCCGGCGGGGACTGACGGCTACTGACGGCCGGGAGCGCCTCGCTCCGGGGCCAGAACTTGTCTGCCCGTGTGCGACGCCTTTCTCGCATTGAGTGCATCGGATCGGCAGTCCTCGTCTCTGCGAGGCTTGCGCCTGCCCGATCCGCATCGTCTTTTGCCAACGTCCAAACGTCTGGAGAGAAAAGGAGAAGTCCATGCGTCACACCGTGCTGGTGCCTTGGGTGTGCGTCTCGTTCATTCTCGCTGCTGCCGCCACGGCCCGGGGCCAGGTGCAGCCGACGAGTGGGCTGGGCACCGCCGCCACCTACTGCCCGCCAGGAATCGAGGATCAGGCGACGACCGGCTGCCTCTCCGCCTCGTCCATCCCGACTCTCGGCATGCTCTACCCGCTGAGCAGCGACCTGTACGTGGACGCGACCACCGGCTTCGTCGGCATCGGTACGACGAGTCCGAGTTACCATCTCGAGATCAACCCTGGCAAGTTGCAGCTCACCGAAGGCACCCATGAGTGGCTCTTGGACGCGTCGGATCGGTTCCAGTTCGCAAACAACAGTGTTGGCGACATATTCGCTGTGTCGTCCGGGGGATTCTTTGGAATCGGTATTACAACGCCGCCGTTCAAGTTCACCGTGAGGAACGGTTCCATCGCAGACTACAATTCAAGTACCGACCTCGCTTCGCTTGTGACGAATACTTCGCCCGCTGGTTACATTGGAACCTACGATGGGTCCGACAGTTTCAAGCCCAATACGTTTCTTGGCAGTGTGTCGGGATGCAATGGCTGCGGTTACATGGGCGTGTTGGACAACAATGGCACCTATGTCAGAGCTGGAATGTACCTCGACGGGAGCGTGGTTCCCAACGGCGAGGGGCATGTCTTCGCGGATGTTATCGAGGCCCCCGTGAAGCACTTTCGCGTGCCCAATCCCCTCGATCCCAACACCGAGATCTGGTACGCGTGCGTCGAGGGACCCGAGGCGGCTGCCTACGTTCGCGGCACAGCACATCTCGTGCATGGTCGCGGCGTCATCGCGCTTCCAGACCATTTCACGAGCATCGTGAACGAGCAGGGCATGACGGTGCAGGTCACGCCGCTGTCCGGCGAGTCGAGCGGTCTCGCGGTCACGCGCAAGTCGCTCCACGGAATCGAGGTGCAGGAGTTGCAGCGCGGCACCGGAACCTACGATTTCGACTACGAGGTGAAGGCCGTCCGCAAGGGATTCGAGGACTACCGCGTGGTGCGGCCTCGAGTGGAGGTCAATCTGGCGCGACCGGATCTGCGCGAAGCGCAAGGGCGTTGAGGGATCGTCACCGCAGCATCCCGACGATCCGCGACGGCCGCACGCCCACCGACTGGCGGCGTGCGTCCGGTGCCTCGCTGCGGCGGGCCGAAGGTGTTGCGTCGGCCGAGTTCGACCCGAAGCTGCCGCCGCGCAGCACCTTGCGGCTCTGATGGCGGCTCGGGTCGGGGTCGATGCGGAAACCGTCCGGAGCCTGCGGAGCGATCTCGTACGACGTGTAGCCGTCCTCGCACCACTCCCACACGTTGCCGAAGCAGTCGTGGAACCCGAACGGGTTCGGCTCGAACGAGCCCACTGGCGCCAGGCTCGCGAATCCGTCGTTCCACGCCTCGCAGGCGAGGTTCGGATCGAGCGCGAGATGGCTCTGGTCGCACGTGTTGCCGAAGCGCGCGAGCTCTGCGTTCTCGTCGCCGAAGGGCCACGCGCTCTGTGTCCCCGCGCGGGCGGCGTACTCCCATTCGGCCTCCGTGGGCGTGCCGAGGAACCACGGCTTGCCCATGCGCGAGCAGTCGTCCCAGCTCAGCATGGCGGCGGGTAGCCTGCCGTCCATGGCATCGCTCGCAGCATTCTCGCCGGTCAGGCGTCGCCACTGCGCGCGCGTCAGCTCGTACTTCGAGAGGAAGAACCACTGCAGCGTCACCTCGCGCACTGGCTCGGTGTCGCCGCGGCTGTTCGCGTCGTAGTCAGGGCGCCCGGCGTCCTCGCTCTGCGCGCCCATCAGGAACGTTCCGCCTGGCACGAGGACGAGCACGATGCCGGTCTCGGAACCGATCCGCCAGCGGTCCGTGGCCGGGTCGAGCTCCGGCCGCGCGCCGCTCGCCTCGTGCCAGAACTCCCACAGGCCCGAGCGCGGATCGATGCGCAACGGCACGAGACCCGGCTGCGGCTCGAGCACGCTGCCCGCGTAGCGCGGCGTGCGTGGGAAGGCCGCTGCGAACGCCCTCCATTCCTCGCCATGTGCGCCCGACGCCGCGGTCGCGAGCCCAAGGCCGGCATCCCTGCGGGCACGCACCTCGCTCAAGAGCCCGCGGTGTGGATCCGGGTCGACGAACGCCGCGAGCTCCGCCTCGACGCGCACGAGGCTGTCGTGCAGCCAGCGCGTCGCCTCGTCGCCGAATGCCCAGCGGCCCTCGCCCGCCGGCGCCCCTTCCTTGCGCAGCTGGGCGAGGTAGCCGCCGATCTTCGGCAGCTCGGGCGGCAGCGCCTCGCTGTCCCGCAGCCAAGCATCCATGGCCGCGAGATCGAACGGGCGATGTGGCCACAGCTCGGTCGAGCGCGCGCGCAGCGCGGCCAGACGTTCCAGCGTCGAGAGGCTGAGCGCGCGCGCGGCCTGCGTCTTCTCGCGCTGGTACAGGAGGAGCGCGGATGCGAGCCCCACGCACAGCGCCAGCAGCGCCACGGCCAGCGCGGCCGTCAGCGCGCGGTTGCGGCGCGCGAACTTGCGCGCGACGTAGAGCGCACTCGCGCGCCGCGCCAGGATCGGCTCGTGGCGCAGGTAGCGGCGCAGGTCGAGCGCGAGCTCCGCTGCGGTGGAGTAGCGGCGCTCCTTCTCCTTGGCCAGTGCGCGCCGCACGATCGTGTCCAGCTCGCCGGCGAGGCGCGGATCGTCGCGCCCGAGCGGCGCCGGCTCGGCTTCGCGCAGATAGGTTGCGCTCGCGGCCAGCGAACGCTCGCCCGGGTCGATCGGCAGGCGTCCGGCGAGCAGGAGATAGGAGTTCACGCCCAGCGCGTACACGTCGCTGCGCGCGTCGATCTCACGCGGGTCGCCGCCGAGCTGCTCGGGGCTCATGAAGGCGAGCGTGCCGACCAGCTCCCCCGGTGAGGTGAGCAGCGTGGTCGCCTGCAGGTCGGCGTCGATCGCGCGCGCGACGCCGAAATCGAGGACCTTGGGTTGGCCACGCGCGTCCACCAGGATGTTGCTCGGCTTGAGGTCGCGGTGCACCACGCCCTGCGCGTGCGCGTGCTGGACGGCGTCGGCGACGCTCGCGAGCAGCGCGAGCTTTTCTTCCATGCGCAGCGCACGGGCGTGCTCCAGCAACGGCAGCCCCTCGATCAGCTCCATCGCGAACCAGGGCATCGGCCCCAGCTCGCTCTCGAACGTTCCGGCGTCGTAGATCTGCGCGATGCCGGGGTGTCGCAGGCGGCCAAGGATCTCGACCTCGTACTGGAAGCGCCTCCGGCCGGCGGGGCTGAGAAAATCGGGACGGAGCAGCTTGAGCGCGACCAGGCGGTGGGGATGCTCCTGCTCGGAGCGGTACACGAGGCCCATGCCGCCGCGGCCGATCAACCCGAGGATCGGATACTTGCCGATGCGCCGCGGGAGGATCTCCTCGCCGAGTGGGCCCTTCAGTTCGAGCAGCGGCCGCAGCGCGCGTCCGGGCTCGCTGTCGGGCATCCAGCGGCGCGCCGACGCGTCTTGCGCCAGCAGCGCGTCGATCTCGTGCCGGAGCTCCGCATCGTCGCCGCACTCCGAGTCGAGGAACGCGGCGCGCAGGTGTGGTTCGAGCGCGCTGGCGCGCAGGAAAAGGCTGGTGGTGCGCTCGCTCACGGTCGTGGCCTGGCCCGTCGTCGAGCCCGTTCCCACTCGAGCTCGCGGTGACGGGAACGTGCGTGCATGGGTCCAGTCGAGATTGCAGCGACCGTGCTCGAGGTCGGGCGCCGCATGACCCCCCGCGCGGGCGTCGACCACGGCCGCAACTGCAGGTGGAAGGTAATACCAACGCTCGTGGATGGTCAAGTGGTGGGCTTGGGCGCCGCGACCAAGTCAGGCTGAGCTCTGCCGATTCCATCGCGCTGCATGATCCTGCCCGCGCCGCGATAGTCCTGCACCCATGGCGCATGACCGCGCGGCCGGAGCGCTGATCTCTGCGGCGCTTGGCCCGCTCGCACGCACGCCTCTATAA